>NZ_JBHWKR010000018.1:0-154945 GCF_042730855.1 Kribbella sp. NPDC059898 | reverse complement strand
GCGCGTACGTCACACCCCCAGGCGCCCTGACGAACCGCTGGCTCTACACCGGCACCATCCAATCGATCCGCATCACCTCATGACCGGGACAACTGGCCGGTGGAGCGGGCAGCAAGTCGGTGGGTGGGAGCGTACCGGCTGCGCGAGGGCCGGATCGCCGAGCGGTGGGCCATCCGGGACGACCTCGCCATGATCATCCAACTCGGCGGCCTCGAGCACGGTCAGGCGTTCGGCTCGACGTGAAGATCGCCGGCGAGGTGCTGCCACTCGGTCAGTGAGGCAGTCAGCTGGTTCAGTACCGTCGTGTACGTCGGGTCGCGCGCGACGTCGTGGAGTTCCGCGGGATCGGCGGCAAGGTCGAACAGTTGGACCCGGTCGGTGCCGCGGCCGTTCCGGCGCTCGTACCGGATCAGTTTGTGCCGGCCGTCGGAAGCCATCCGTTGCAGGCCGAGGTAGGCGGCGTGCACGGTCTGGCGATGTGGTTGCTCGGTACCGTCGAGGAGCACGCCGAAATCCTCGCCTTGGACGGTCGCGGGCGCTGCCGTCCCGGCCCGGGCGGCCAACGTGGGGAAGAGGTCGGCGTGCAGGGTGAGCGCGTCTGTCGTGTGACCGGAGGCGATCCCGGGGCCGGCCACGATCAGCGGGACTCGGAGACTGTGGTCGTACAGGTTCTGCTTGCCCATCAAGCCGTGCTGCCCGACGGCCAGTCCGTGATCGGCGGTGTAGACGACGATCGTGTTCTCCGCGAGGCCAGTGGATTCGAGTACGTCGAGGATCCGGCCGATGCCCTCGTCCAGATGGCTGATCATGCCGTAGTAGTCGGCGAGGTGCCGTCGTATCTCGGCCGGTTCGCGGGGGAGCGCCGCGAGGAGTTCGTCGCGGATCGCGAGGTCACCGTTGTCGAACGGGTGGCGGGCCATGAAATTGTTCGGTAGCGCGATCTCGTCGGGGTCGTACAGCGTCGCGTACTCACCGGGCGGAGTTCGTGGGTCGTGTGGTGCCGTGAACGCCGTCCAGCAGAAGAACGGCCGGTGGTCGTCGTATGACGTGAGGAAGTCGACCGTGGCAGCGGCGAAGATGTCGGTAGAGAAGCCGTCCGCGGTCCGCGCGGCCTCCGGCGGATAGTTGCCCGAGGCGTCGAAATCGTGCACTGGAACGGAGTTGTGGTCGCTCATGCCGCCGAAGAACAAGCTGTCGCCGGAGTGGAACGAGCGCCGGAACGCTGTGGTTCCGTTGTGCCATTTGCCGACCGCGTGGGCGTGGTAGCCGTGGGCCTCGAGGGTCTCTGGCAGCGTCGGTACGTCCGGGTTCGCCTCTGTCGTGCCGAGCTCACCCGGGACGACGGAGGCGGTCGCGCCGAACAGCTCGCGCCCGGTCAGGATGGACGCGCGGCTCGGTGCGCAGATCGCACCGGTCATTCCGCCCTGGCAGTGATGCGGGGTGAGGCGGGTGCCGCGGCCGGCGAGGCGGTCGAGGTGGGGAGTGCGCACCATCGGGTGATCGGCGGCGCCGAGCAGATCGTGCCGGTGGTCGTCGGCGATCAGGAACAGGATGTTGGGGCGGGTGTCCACTCTTGTCACCGTCCAGCACGGAGTACGGCGACCGCGTGCCCACGCAGCGCCTCGGGTACGGCGACGGTACCGTCCGCAGCCGCCGAGGTTGCCGGCCCGTCGAGCCAGCGGAGCTCTGCGCCGGCGAGCTGCCGCGGGACGGTCAGAGAACCCGAGGCCGGATCGAGAGTGTGCACGTAGACGGCGTGTTCGTCGGCGGTGTGCCGAAGGTCCCCGCGGGGCGGCGGGGCTTCCGACCACGGGCGGGTCGCCCAGATCGCCTCGCCGTGCGTCGCGAGCCAGGCACCGAGCTCAGCGAGGGGTGCGAGCTGTTCGGCGGGGATCGTTCCGTCCGGCCGCGGGCCGACGTTCAGCAGCAGGTTGCCGTTCTTCGCCACTACGTCGACCAGTAGCCGCACCAGCTCGGTCCCGGAGAGCCGATGCTTCGCGGGCTCGTTGGAGTTGTACCCGAAGGACCGACCGATCCCGCGGCATGCCTCCCAGGGCCGGTCGAGCACCTCGTCCACTTGCAGGTACTCCCGCGTCAGGTAGCCGTGGTACGGCACGCCCCAACGATCATTGACCACGCCGTCAGGAACAGCCTCGAAGTACTCCGCCAGCAGCGTCGACAAGCTGTCCGGACCGGCCGCCTTCCCGGCATCCGGCCATTCGAGGTCGTTCCACAGCACGTCGGGGGAGAACCGTGCGATCAGCTCCCGCAGTTGCACGGCGCAGTACCGGGCGAACTCGTCGTCGTTGCGCCGGTGCCGGAACAGTTCGACATCGCTGGTGATCGCCGGGAAGTCACCGGCGTGCCAGTCGAGTGCGCCTGAGTAGTACAGCCCGAGCCGCAGACCCGCGTCCCGGACAGCTGAGGCGATCTCGGCGACGACGTCGCGCCGGGGACCGCGTCGTGCCGAGCTGAACCCGGTAGTCGCTGTGTCCCACAAGCAGAACCCGTCGTGATGCTTCGTGGTCGGTACGACGTACTGTGCGCCCGCCTCGCGGAAGATCCGGATCCACTCCCGCGGGTCGAACGCGGGCGCGGACCACCGGTCGGCGAGATCCTCGTACGTCGTGCCGGTCCCGTACAGCTGTTCGTGCCGTCGTCCGGCCGAGCTGCCTGGAACGCGGACGGTGTTCGCGTACCACTCGGCGTACTGGTGCTCGGCGTACGCCTCCTCGATCGCACTGGTGCCGTCGGCGGTCGCCCAGCCTGGCACCGAGTAGATGCCCCAGTGTACGAAGATCCCGAACTTCGCGTCCCGGTACCACGCTGGTACGCCGTTCGTCGGGTACGCCGGGGCGCTCGGACCGAGGTCCGGACCCACACGGTTCTCGAAGGTAATCACGACAGCGGTACTCCCGGAGTCAGAGGGCGGCGAACGGATAACCGGTCGCGGGGTCACGGCAGACGTCGGCGCCCCGCTTGAAGAGATCGGCGACGGTCTCGGGCTGCTCTCGCCACCGGTCGACGGTCTCGGCCGGATCGTCGAGGAGTTGGTACAGCAGTCCTGCATCGGTACCTGCGCCCAGAGGAGCGCCGAGCGGCTCGGAGAAGCCTCCCGAGCCGCTACCCAGCACGGCCTTCCACTCGCCGTACCTGACCGCGAACAAGCCGTCGAAGCTGTGATGCACCAGGAGCCGGGGCTCGTCCGGTGGGTCGCTTGCCTCAAGCAACCAGCGCCAATCGCTGCCGTCCCGGTCGTCGGTCGGCAGCGAGGCTCCGGTTGCCGCTGCGATGGTGCCGATCACGTCGGTGAGGCAGACGGTCGTCTGCCGGACGGTGCCGGCGGCAACAACGGTCGGCCACGAGACGATCAGGGGCACGCGATGCCCGGCCTCCCAGATGTCTGCCTTCTGGCCGCGCCAGGGTCCGTTGGGCCGGTGGTGCTCGACGTCGCCGTCCTCCGGGTAGCGGGTTGGCGCGCCGTTGTCGCTGGTGAAGATCAGCAGCGTGTCGTCGAGAACGCCCGTACTGCTCAAGGTGGAGACGACTTCGCCGACGATCCAGTCGACCAGGCAGACCGCGTCACCCCGTGGTCCGGCTCCGGAAGCGCCACGGACGAAATCCGGAGGTACGCAAGGCCGGTGCGGCGCGGCCGGTGCGATGTAGGCGAGGAACGGCCGGCTGCTCGCCGCCTGATCGCGGATCCATCCGCAGGCCTCCTCCGTCACCCGTACGTCGACCTGGTCGTCCTGCCAACCCCCGACCTGGAGCCCTGGCCGCTGACCGCCGACCCGGGATTCCTTCTCCTGATCGGGTACGCCGACCGTCCGGTCGCCGTCGAGGAAGCAGTACGGCGGCATGTCGAGCGAGCCGGAGATGCCGAAGAACCGGTCGAACCCGAGCTCGAGCGGTCCGCCGGTGAACGGTGCGCGGTAGTCGACGTCCCGCCCGGGATTCTCCATCTGGCCGTGGTACTCGACGGTGGCGAACGGGTCGGGCGTGGTACCCGCCAGCGGTTGCCAGTTGAGGCCCAGGTGCCACTTGCCGAACGCGGCGGTCGCGTAGCCGGTCGATTGCAGGATGGACCCGATGGTCGGGCGATGGGGTTCGACGATGCTCGGGTCAAGGCCACCGAGGACGCCGCGGCGCAGCGGGCTGCGCCATGCGTACCGTCCCGTGATCAGGCTGTAGCGGCTGGGGGAGCAGACCGCACTGGACGCGTGGCAGTCGGTGAACCTCGCGCCGCGTGCGGCCAACGCGTCGATGTTCGGGGTCGGGATTCGTTCTGCGCCGTAGCAGCCGAGATCGCCCCAGCCCAGGTCGTCGGCGACGATCACCACGATGTTGGGCACGGTCACCGGCCCCCGAGTCCCGCGGTGGCGATGCCCTTCACGAGATGCTTCTGCAGTGCCAGCACCAGCAGAAGAGTCGGCGCCATGGAGACGACCGAGGCGGCCATCACCAGGTGCCAGGCGTTGCCGTGCTCGCCGAAGAACAACTGCAGCCCGATCGGAACGGTGCCCAGCGCGTTCACGTCGTTGATCACCACCAACGGCCACAGGAAGCTGTTCCAGTACGTGATGAACGTCCAGACCGCCAGTACGGCCAGAGCCGGTCGTGCGATCGGCACCATGATGTTCCAGAACGTCCGGAACGGGCCGCAGCCGTCGATGCGCGCCGCCTCCTGCAACTCGTACGGGATGCCGCGGTAGAACTGGCGGAGCAGGAACGTACCGAAGGCGGTGAACGCCCAGGGCACGATGAGCGCCTGGAACGTGTTGATCCAGCCGAGTCGTTGCATCAGGAGGTACATCGGTACGACGAGCACCTCCTGCGGAATCATCAGCGTCGCCAGGTAGAGCAGGAACAGCCGGTCCCGGCCGCGCCACCGCAGGCTCGCGAACGCGTAGCCGCTCAGTGCGGCGGTCGCGACGACCAGCAGAGTGCCCAGCCCGGCCACGATCAACCCGTTGCGGATGTAGATCTGGAACGGGTTGTAGGTGAAGACCTCGACGTAGTTGTGCCAGTGCAGCGTGGCGCCGAACAACTTCGGCTGGAACACCTCGCCGGGATCCTTCAGCGACGTCGCCAGTGTGAAGAGAACAGGTGCGAGGAACAGCAGCGCGCAGACCGCGAGCCCGATCTCGGCAGCGATCCGGCCGGCCGGGACACGGCGCGGGAGAGTCTGCTCAGTGCTCATAGTGGACCCACCGCTTCTGACCGCGCCACTGGACGCCGGTCACGATCATGATCAGGGCGAACAGCACCCAGGCTACGGCTGCGGCGAGGCCGAGATTGCCGTCCAGGAAGGCTGTCTGGTACACGTTCATCACCACCGTGACGGTGGAGCTGCCGGGCCCGCCGGCGGTCAGGATGAGTGGTTCGGCGAAGACCTGCAGGGCCTGGATCATCGTGACCGTGGTGGCGAAGAAGATCGACGGTGAGAGCAGCGGGACGGTGATCCGGAGCACCCGGCGCAGTCCCGTGCAGCCGTCCACCTCGGCCGCCTCGAGGACGGCGTCCGGGAGCTGGTCGATCGCGGCCGAGAAGATCAGCATGTTGTACCCGAACCCCTGCCAGAGGCTGGCCAGGATCACCGATCCCATCGCCGTGTGCGGATCACCGAGGAAGTTCGGTGCGTCGACACCGATCCCGGCGAGGACCTGGTCGATGATCCCGTGCGGTTGGTACAGCAGCTTCCACACCACGGTGGTCGCCACCACGGGCGTCACGACCGGCAGGAAGAACAGCACGCGGTACACGTTCCGGAAGCGGCTGCGGGCGATCCAGAGCGCGGCACCGAGGGTGAACACGAGGTTGAGCGGCACGATCACCACCGCATACAGGACGGTGTTGCGCAGCGCGGCGCCGAACTGACCGCTCTCGCCGAACATCTTCGCGTAGTTCGCCAGACCGACGAATCTCGGCGTACCGAGAGCAGGCCAGTCGAAGAAGCTCATGGCGACGGCGAGCGCACAGGGCAGCAGCGTGAACAGGCCGAGCCCGAGCAGGCTGGGGGTCAGGAACGCCAGTGCGTGCCCGCCTTCCCGCACCGGGCGACGACGTCGCCGCGGCGCCGGTGCGGCCGCCTGGGCGCCGCTGGGTGGACCAGTAGGTCTGGTGGCCACGGTCGACATCGTCACTCCGGTTCGTCGAGAGGTCGGTCAGCTGCCTTGGCTCTGCTGCTGAACGGTTTGCAGCGCCTGGTCGGGAGGCGTGGCGCCGGTGTAGGCGGGCAGGAAGTTCTGCGCGATCTTCTTGGTCACCTGGTCCCAGTTGCCGCTGGCAATGAACGGCGTGGTCTTGGTGAACGACGCCTGCAGCGACGAGATCGCGGCCGCCGCCAGGTCCGGGTTCTTTGCCCCGACCTGGCTCGACAGGAACGTCTTGTAGGTGTCGACCACCGCGGTCCGGGCCGGGTACGAACGTCCTTGGCCGGCCAGGTACGTCTGCGCCTCGGGGCCGGTCATCACCGCGAGAGCCTTCGCGGCGGCGTCCTTGTACTTGCAGGCCTTCGAGATCGCGAACCCGGAGTCCGCGACGTACGACGTCAAGCCCGCGGGCCCGGCCGGCAACGGTGCGACGCCCAGCCGGAACTTGGCGGCCTTCGTGTTGCTGCCGAGGTTCCAGGTGCCGTCGACCGCCATCGCGGCGTTGCCCGCGACGAACTGCTGCTCACCCCACGGAACGTCGCTGGAGCTCGCCGGTACGTTGGCCACCTTCTGCTTCGTGGCCAGACCGGAGTACCACGTGAACGCGTCCTTCATCTCCGGCGTGGTGAGCTGCACCTTGCCGGAGTCGTCGACCGGCCGCGCACCGTTGTAGGCCTGGAGCATCGAGAACATGTGGAGGTCGGAGAAGGACAGACCGAACCCGGGCTTCCCGGGGGTGGTCAGCTTCTTGGCGGCCGCCTCGAAGTCGGCCGTCGTCCAGCCTGGTTTCGGCAGCGGTACACCGGCCTTGTCGAAGGCGTCGCGGTTGTAGTACATGAGCATCGTCGCGAACCCGTACGGCAGGCCGAGCTGCTTGCCGTCGGACTTCATCGCCTCGAGCGAGCCCTTGTCCCAGTCGGCCGGCTTGAAGTCGGGGATCGCCGAGTCCAGTGGTTCGAGGGCGCTGGCGAAGGTCGGCAGCCGGAGGCTCTGCATCGTCACCAGGCACGGCGCCTGGCCGCCGGCGAGCTGGGTCTTCAGCTTGGTGAAGTAGTCGGCGAACGGTCCGGTCCGCAGTTCGACCGTGATGTCCGGGTGCTCCTTGGTGACCAGGTCGGCGATGTGTTTCCACTGCGCCTGCTCGTCCGCACCGGCCGCCCACAGCGTCCACTCGAGCTTGACCTTGCCGTTGGCCTCCGAGCCGCCCGCGTTCGTGCCCTGGCCACCGCCGCAGGCGCCGAGGGCCAGCAGCCCGGCCAGGCCGGCGGCGATCGCGCCGAACGCCTTCTTCCGCACTCTCATCGGTCGGTTCCTCCACACTGTCCGGCGGCTCCGTGCGTCCCGCGGCGGCCGCAGGTAGCATTAATTCGGAGCCGAATTTATTATGCGGAGACTACGCAGACGGCAGGCCGGTCGTCAACGCACCCGCTGAGGAGGCAGGATTCCGGGCATGGTTCACCGAAGCGAGGCACGTGGTCGCGACGACCTGACCCGGGCCGAGATCCTGTTGCTGCTCGGCTCCGCCGGTCCGCTGAGCCGTGCGGAGATCGCGACCCGTCTCGGGCGGGGGAGAGCGACCGTGACCGAGCACGCCCGCCGGTTGCTCGCCGCCGGCATGGTCCGCGAGCTGCCCGCTCAGGCCGGCTCGGCCGGCCGCCCACGGGTCCCGCTCGAGTTGGTGCCCGACGCCGGCCACGTGCTCGGGCTGCGCGTCACCGTGGACCGGGTGGTCGGCGCGGTGATCCGGCTCGACGGCGAGATCGTCGAGGAGTTCGTCCGCGAGGCACCGGTGCGGTCCGCCGGAGTCGACGGGCTGGTCGAGATCGTCGAGGAGGAGTTCGCGGCCCGGTCGTCGTACCCGCTGCACGGAGTCGGTGTCGCCCTGCCGGGTGTTGTCGACCTCGGTACCGGCGCGGTCCGGATGTCGGCGACCCTCGGCTGGCGTGACGCCGACCTGGGCGCGACGCTTGCCCGGCGGATCGACGTACCGGTGCTGGTGGACAACGACCTGCACGCGAGCACCACGGCCGAACTGTTGTTCGGCATGGGCCGCGATCACGACGACTTCCTGGTCCTCGGTATCGGCGACGGTGTGGCCCTCGGCATGGTTCTCGACCGTCGGGTGCACCGCGGCCCCGACGGCACGGCCGGCGAACTCGGACACACCACCATCGACCCGGCCGGTCCGCTCTGCAACTGCGGCAACAGGGGATGTCTACAGGCCTTCGTCTCGTCCGACGCGCTGATCGCTCAGGCCCGCGCGGACCACTTGATCGGCCCTCGTGCGGGGCTGGGCGGGTTGCGGCGCTCCGCAGCGGAAGGTACGCCGGGAGCAGTCGACCTGCTCCACGAAGCAGGGGAGCGCCTCGGTCGTGCCGTGGCCGGTGTCGTCACCGTCCTGGCTGTCCGCGCCGTCAAAGTGATCGGCGAGTCCCACATTCTGTGGCCCTATTTGGAGCCCGGGTTCACGAGCGCCACCAATGCCTCACTGCTCCCACCGCTGCACGATCTCGAGGTCCGGGTCAAACCCTGGCGCGAAATAGAGCACGCGAGAGGCGCAGCCTCCCTCCTCCTGGCCCACGGCGAAGCCCTACCGACCTGACCGAAGTCCCACGGTCGGTGCGTCACACCTGGTCGGCACCAGGCGTGCCCGGTGCCGTCGAGTCGCCGGCCAAGGCGCGGATGCGTTCGCGGACCGGTTCGTAGTGGGCTGCGATCGCGGCGCGGAGTTCGTCGACGTCGCCGCCGGCGGCTGCCTCGACGATCGCGGTGTGGAGTTCGGCGGTGGTGATGCCGTCCTGCGGGCGGACGTTCAGGGTCGGGGCGACGATCCGGTGCACCTCCCAGAACGCGCCGGTCAGTTGCAGGACCAGGTCGTTGCCGAGCGGGCGCATGAGCATCAGGTGGAACTCGCGGTCTTCCTCCAGGAAGTCCTCGCCCGCTGCCGCCCGCTTCTGCATCTTCGCGGCGAGTGCCGTCAGTGCGGCCCGCAGGTCGTCGTCCATGGCCGTGATGATGTCCGCGGCGATGCCCTGCTCGATCAGTTGCCGTACGTCGATCAGTTCGAGCAGGACCTTGTGGTCGTCGGCCCGGCTCAGGATGCCGCGGAACGCGAGGCTTTCGACGAGGGCGTTCATCGACATCCGGCCGACGTACGTGCCGTGGCCGTGGCGGACCTCGACGATGTCCAGGGTCGAGAGCACCTTGATGGCTTCGCGCACGCTCGACCGGCTCGCGGCGACGGCTTCGCCGATCTCGCCCTCCGTGGGCAGCGGGTCGCCCGGGCGGAGCCGGTGGTCCAGGATGAACCGTTTGATGTCCTCGGCCACCTGCTCCTGGCGGCGGGTCGGCCGCTCCCGCCAGGTCCCCATGGGTACCGGCATCGGCGGTTCGAGCTCCCTGTCGACCATCACGTCACCTCTTGGTTCGTCTGCGGCATCAGACATATGATGTCAGACTTTCTCCGATTTCGAAACGAGAACGGTCGAGTCGGGGCAGCGGAAGCTTACTGAAAACCAGGGCCTTGCCACCGCTCGTACGCTGTGGCACTCTGCTCGACAGGCATACGACGTCAGATGTCTCATGTCCCTCGAGGATGAAGTCCTCGACTCACGTGGAGGTCCCCTGATGAACCCGATCAACCGTGCCGGCGCCTCAGCTGCGGCCGGAGCTGTCAGTCGCCGCAGGTTTCTGCAGGTTGGCGGTGGCCTGTCGCTGGCCGCCGCGCTCAGTGCGTCGATCGGCGCCTGCGGCGGACCGGCCTCGAGCAGTTCGGTCGGGCAGTCCGGTGGTGCGCAGGCGAGCCACATCGACGTCGCCATCGGCTACAACAACAACAGCTCCTGGGATCCGCACAACACGGGTTCGGCGTTCGCCATGGCCGCGCACAACCACATCTACGAGCCGCTGTGGGATGCCCGGCCGCGGACGCGCGAGCCGTTCGCCACGCTGGCTACGGAGTTGCCGGCCGACAAGAACGCGACCGAGTGGACGGTCAAGCTCCGCCAGGGTGCGACGTGGCACGACGGCAAGCCGGTGACCGCCGATGACGTCGTGTACTCGTTCGGCCGGGTGCTGGGCGACAACCCGAAGGTGCTGACCAACGCGTTCTTCGCGCTGTGGCTGGACTCGGTCACCAAGGTGGACGACAGCACCGTGAAGGTGAAGCTGAAGTTCCCGTTCATCGCCGCGTTGCAGCGGTTCGCGATCGTGAAGATCATCCCGAAGCACGTGTTCGACGGGAAGGACGACAACTACTTCAAGGGCGGCGCGAACAGTGTCGGGTCCGGCCCGTTCAAGGTCGCCGCGCACCAAGACACGTCGTTCACGAAGTTCGAGCGGCACGAGGCGTACAACGGTCCGCTCAAGCCGAACGTCAAGAGCATGCAGTGGAACGTGTCGGTCGACTCGGCGGCCCGGGTAGGGCTGCTGACTTCGGGCGCGAGCGCCGTACAGATCTCCGACAACATCCCGCAGGACTCGATCGACAGCCTCAAGGGCAAGGGGCTGACGGTCGAAGGCGTCGACAGCATGAACCTGCTCGGCCTGGTGTTCAACACCGGCAAGGCGCCGTTCGCCGACAAGCGCGTGCGGCAGGCCTTGCGGTACGCGATCGACACCAAGAAGCTGATCGACGTCGCGATCGCGGGCCAGGGCACGCCTGCCACCGCCTTCCTGCACGAGCAGAGCCCGGACTACAACAAGGCCTCCGTGCAGTACACGTACGACGTGGACAAGGCGAAGGCACTCCTCAAGGAGGCCGGCGTCACCACGCCGCTGAACATCCGGCTGTTGTCGACGAACATCTCGTGGACGAAGACCGCGGTCAACACGATCAAGGAATGCTGGGACGCGATCGGCGTCAAGGCGACGCTCGACGTTCAGGAGACGGCGACGTTCAACACCAAGGTGGCGGCCAAGGACCCGGCGGACGTGCTCACGTTCTCGGGCAACCCGAACCAGTTCGGTACCGACGCCGATCTCAACATCCGCTGGTTCTACTCGACCAGCAACGTCTTCCTGCCGTGGAACGGCTGGGACAAGACGCCCGAGTGGAAGGCGTTGTCGGCGCAACTGGACGCTGCGCTGAAGGAACTCGACCCGGCCAAGCACAAGCAGCTGATCGACCAGGCCATGGACACGATCGCCGATCTGGGGGTGATCTACCCGGTGATGCACATGAAGCTCTTCACCGCCTGGGACCCGAAGAAGCTCGACGGCGTGACGCCGCTCGACATCCCGGGCGTCAACCTGCTCGCGGCCAAGCGCACGTCCTGAGCCGGAGGTTCCTGTGGTTCTCGTCCTGAGATTGCTCGGCCGGCGGCTGCTGTCGCTGATTCCGCTGGTGCTGGGGATCGTGCTGTTCGTCTTCGCCGTGATGCAGTTCTCGCCGACCGACCCGGCGATCGCCGTACTCTCGGATGCGCCGATCCCGCCCGACCAGGTCGAGCAGTTCCGGCATGCGCACGGGTTGGACGCTCCGTTCGTCGTCCGCTACGTGTCGTTCCTGGGGCTGCTGATCCACGGTCAGCTCGGGAAGAGTCTCGCCACCGGGCAGCCGGTCACGGATCTCATCACGACGGCGCTGCCGCTCACCCTGCAGCTCACGTTCCTCGGCCTGGTCATCGCGCTGATCGTCGCCGGCGTACTCGGTGTGACGTCCGCGATCTTCCGCGACCGTTGGCCGGACCAAGCGATCCGGGTGGTGACGCTGCTCGGCGTCGCGGCGCCGTCGTTCTGGGTCGCGTTGCTGCTCGTGCAGTGGCTGGCGATCGACCACCCGGTCTTCCCGGCGAGCCGCTACGTGAATCCGGCGGACTCGATCTCCGGCTGGGTGCTGACGATGACGCTGCCCAGCCTCTCGCTGGCGTTCCCGATCGCCGCCCAGCTGACCAGGATCATCCGTACGTCGATGGTCGAGGAGCTCGACCGGGACTACGTCCGCACCGCGCGCGGCGGTGGCCTGCCGCCGATCGTCGTCGTGGGCCGCAACGTCCTGCGCAACGCGCTGATCAACCCGCTCAACGTGATCGGGCTCCGGGTCGGCTATCTGATGGGCGGGGCCGTGGTCATCGAGCAGATGTTCAACCTGCCCGGGATGGGCCAGATCATGATCGAGGGCGTCAAGAACGGCGAGCCCGCGATCGTGCAGGGCGCCGTACTGACGATCGCGCTGGGGTTCGTCGCCATCAACCTGGTCGTCGACGTGTTGTCGATGCTGGCCAACCCGCGTCTGAGGAGTCACACCGCATGAGGAAGCAACTGGCGGAACGGCTGTCTCTTCCGGGCCTCCGTCTCGGCCGGCTGAGCGTGCCGGGCCGGATCGCGCTGGCGCTGATCGTGCTCGTGGTCCTGTTCGTCGTACTGGGCCCGATTCTGGTCGGCACGGATCCGAATCTGCAGCACGTGACCGCGGACAAGGCGCCCGGGCCGGGGCAGTGGCTCGGCCTGGACGCGCAGGGACGCGACATCCTCGCCCGGCTCGCGTACGGCGGCCGGTGGTCGCTGGCCATCGGGATCGGTGCGACGGTGATCGCGCTGGTCGTGGGGTCCGTGATCGGTGCCGTGGCCGCGACGAGCCGACGGGTCGTCGACGAGGTCATCATGCGGGTGCTCGACGTCGTGATGGCGTTTCCCGGGATCGCGCTGGCCGCGGTACTGGTCGCCGTCTTCGGCCGCGCGCTGCCGGTCCTGGTCGCGGCGATCGGTTTCCTGTACACACCGATGGTCGCGCGGATCGTGCGTGCGAACGTGATGGCGCAGTACCGCGAGGACTACGTCGCCGCGGAGCGGATCATCGGGGCGCGGTCGCCGTACATCGTCTGGAAGCACGTGGCGGTCAACTGTGCCGCACCGGTGCTGGTGTTCTGCACGGTGCTCGTTGCCGATGCGATCGTGTTCGAGGCCTCGCTGTCGTTCATCGGCGCGGGCGTCCGCCAGCCGTTCGCGTCGTGGGGCAGTGTCATTGCCGAAGGCAAGGATCTGCTGTTGCTCGGCGGCTGGTGGGCGACCACCTTCCCCGGGCTGTTGATCTTCCTGACCGTGGTGTCGTTGAACATCCTGTCGGAAGGCTTCTCCGACACACTCGCCGCACCATCGGCGCGGCCTGCGGCTGAGCAAGACCCCGCGGTGACCGGCACGACGTCCGAGCCGGGGGCAACCTCGGTCGGCACGACGCAACTGTGGCTGCCGGATCTCGGAGCGGCGGCAGGGCGGATCCGGCGGCGGCTGCGGGACTTCTCCGGCCAGGAACCGATCCTGCGCGTGCAGGATCTGACCATCTCGTTCCCGAAGCGGCACGACGGCGTGAACGTCGTCGACGGGGTGTCGTTCGACGTACGTCCGGGCGAGGTCGTCGGTCTGATCGGCGAGTCGGGCTGTGGCAAGTCGCTGACCTCGCTGGCGACTATCGGGCTCGAGCCCCGCGGCGCGGAGGTCGGCGGGAAAATTCTCTTCGAGGACAGGGACCTGCTGTCCCTGAAGGCGCGGCATCGGCGAGCGGTGATGGGACACCAGATCTCGATGGTGTATCAGGACGCGCTGTCGTCGCTCAACCCGGCGATGACGATCAAGCAGCAGCTCGGCCAGTTCGTCCGCCGCGGCGGCCGTCGTACGGCGACCGAACTCCTCGAACTGGTCAACCTCGACCCGGCCAGGACGCTGAAGGCCTACCCGCACGAGTTGTCGGGCGGTCAGCGGCAGCGGGTCCTGATCGCGATGGCGCTGTCCCGGGACCCGAAGCTGATCATCGCCGACGAACCGACCACCGCACTCGACGTCACAGTGCAGGCGCAGGTGATGAAGCTGCTGCTGAGGCTCAAGGAGGAACTGGGCTTCGCGCTGATCCTTGTCTCGCACGACCTCGCGCTGATGTCCGACATCGCCGACCGGGTCGTGGTCATGTACGGCGGCCAGGTCGCGGAGGCCGGTCCGGTCGACGCGGTTGTCGGCGCCCCGACCCACCACTACACCCGTGGTCTCCTGTCCGCGGTCGTTTCCCTGGAATCGGGAGACGAGGACCTGACCCAGATCCCGGGCGTGGTGCCGTCGCCGGCGGACTTCCCGAGCGGCTGCCGGTTCTCGGACCGCTGTCCAGCCGCGACAGACGTCTGCCGAACTACCGAGCCGCCTGTCGTCGGTGACCTTGCCAGCCATGCGGCGGCCTGTCACCACCCCGCCGGAAGCGCGCTGACTCTCGGCAAGCCACGGAAGGAGGCGATCGTATGAGCACACCGGTCCTTGAGTTGCGCGGCGTACACGTGCGTCACCGCATCGCTGGTTCGCGGCTGTTCGCGAAAGACACCGTCTACGCGTTGACCGGCGCCGACCTGGCCGTAGGGGCCGGCGAGACGGTCGGGATCGTGGGGGAGTCGGGTTGCGGGAAGTCGACGCTGGCCCAGGCGATCGTCGGCCTGCGGCGACCGACCGAGGGCGAGGTCGTGTTCCGCGGCCGCTCGCTGTGGGAGATGTCGGTGTCGCAGCGGCGGATCGAGTTCGGGCGCAACGTCGGCATGATCTTCCAGGACCCGTCGACCGCACTCAACCGCCGGCTGCCGGTCCGGAAGATCCTGCGCGACCCGCTCGATGTCCACCACGTCGGTTCCGACGCCGCACGTGAGGCGTGGGTTCGCGAACTGATGGCGATGGTGGGTCTGCCCAGCAGCGCGGCGGACGCGTTGCCGACGCAGCTGTCCGGCGGCCAGCGCCAGCGGGTGGCGATCGCTCGCGCTCTCGCACTCAAGCCGTCGCTCCTCGTCGCCGACGAGCCGACGTCCGCCCTCGATGTCTCGGTCCGCGCCCAGGTGCTGAACCTCCTGCTCCGGCTCAAGGACGACCTCGGCCTGTCGCTGGTGTTCATCTCGCACGACATCCAGACGGTACGGCGGATGAGCGACCGGATCGTGACGATGTACCTGGGGCGCATCGTCGAGACGGTTCCGTCCGAGGAAACACCTGACGGTGTTCGGCACCCGTACACGTCGGCACTGTTCTCCGCGACGCCCAGCATCCTCGAGGAGATCCATCCGATCCCGCTGACCGGACCGGTGCCGTCGGCGGTGCGTCCGCCGAGCGGCTGTCCCTTCCACCCGCGGTGCTGGAAGGCGACCGCACTCTGCGCGGACGAGATGCCCGAGTTCACCGCCATCGGGCCGGCGCACACGGTGCGCTGTCATCACCGGCTCGATCCCGAAGACCCAGCCACCCTGCCGGACGCGTCCGCGATCACCGACGCGTCCGCCTGAACCGCTCCTTGGAGAACCTTGTGACCACACCTGTCCGGGTTGCCGTTCTCGGCGCCGGCTTCTTCGGCGGAATGCTCGCACGGGCGGCGTTCGACCACCCCGACTTCGAAGTCCTCGCTGTCTGCGACCGTGATCTCGCGGCCGCCGGCCGGCTGGCGGACACGGTCGGCGCCAAGGCCGTCGACGACCTCACGATGCTTGCGCAGGACGACGTACTCGATCTGGTGTTCGTTGCCACCCCGAACCACCTGCACGCCGATCATGTGATCCCCCTGCTCGCAGCGGGGAAGCACGTCTTCGTCGAGAAGCCGATCGCGATCAGCGCGGCCGCCGCGGAGGCGATGCTCGACGCGGCGCGCGCGAACCACCGGAGCCTGCTCGTCGGCCACATCCTCCGCACGCTGCCCGGCGTCGCCCGGGTCCACGCCGAAGTGGTTGCCGGAGGCATCGGTGAGGTCCGGGAGGCGTACGGCGTCCGCTCACGGGTCGTGCACGTTCCGGCCGACTCTGCCGACTGGTGGAAGCTCGATCAGGCCCGCAGCGGTGGTGAGATGCTGCACGAGCTGCACGAACTGGACCTCATCGCCTGGTTCCTCGGCGAGCCAGAGACCGTCGTCACGCTGGGAGGCGACTCCGTGCACCGTACGACGATGAGCTTCGCGTCAGGCGCGGTCGCGCATCACGAACTGTCGACCACCGGGCATGCCGCGGCCTGGGGCTTCCGGGTGACCGGGTCCGAGGCCGCACTCGAGGTGGACTTCCGGGCCGCTGAGGTACGGCGGTACGTCGACGGCACGGTCACGGAATCGTGGGGCGTGCTCGACGACACCGAGGCGAACGAGTCGTTGCGGGCAGGCGCAGCGGGACGGCAGGCGTACCACTCCCACAACGAGTCCACCGCTCCGAGTCCGTTGTGGATGGCAACTGCCGTGACCCACGAGCTGCACGACGTCCTGCGGCAGCTCCGTGGTGGTCACAGCCTGCTCGTCGATGCCCCCGACCTCGCCGTACGCGTCGGCCTCGCTGCCTTGGAATCGGCAGCCGCCGGTGGACGCCCGACCTCGCCGAGGCGAGTCGCGACGGACGCGCGATGACTCGGGTGGCCCTTGTCGGGTCGGGGAACATCGCCCGCGAGCATATCCGGGCCTTGACCGCGATTCCCGGCGTCGAGGTGATGTGGGTCCACGGATCGGACCTCGCCCGGGCACAGTCCGTCGCCGCGCTCTGCCCCGGCGCGGTAGCCACGACCGACCTTGCGCAGGTCCTCGCCGACCCGACCGTAGACGGAGTGGACGTCGCGAACGCGAGCCCGGACCACGCCCGCGCGACGATCGCCGCGGGCCAATCCGGCAAGCACGTGCACGTCGAGAAGCCCGTCGCCCTGTCGTTGGCGGATCTCGATCGGATGGTCGAGGCCACCGTCGATTCGAGCCTGATGGTCGGGCAGACCGTACGGTTCCAGCCGTCGATCGCGACGCTGGCACAAGCAGTGCAAGCCGGTGAGATCGGACGCCCGAGGCTCACGCACGTCAGCTGGTACACCGGCTATGTCTGGCCGGGTGGATGGCGCGGCTGGCAACTGGATCGCGAAAAGTCCGGCGGGCATCCCGTCCACAACGGCACCCACTGTCTCGATCTCGCGGTCTGGCTGCTCGGCCGGGAACCTGTCCGTGTGTTCGCTCGCTCGTTCCCGAGCTACGCCTCGGGTATGCCGGTGCACGACAGCTTCCACCTCACGGTGCGTTTCGACGACGACTCGCTGGCCATGCTGGAGATCTCGTACGCGCTCCGCCGGCACGCCGACTCGCTCCGCCGGATCGTCGTCTCGGGCGACGCCGGCACGCTGACGCACTCGACCGAGGACGATCCGGGGCTGGTGAGTGACGGCGCGCGGCCGGCGCCCAGTTCGACCGAAGGTGCGCTCGACGCACAACTGAGGCACTGGATCGATGTCGTCCGCGGCACGGCCGAACCGATTGTCAAGATCGACGAGGTACGACGCGCACTGGCCGCAGCACTGGCTGCCCAGGAATCGCTCGACACCGGGCGGGCCGTCTCGGTGGGGAGTGTGACCGCATGAGCCGCGAACGATTGCGCGTCGGGTTCCTGTCCGCCGTCCGACACATGCAGCCGTACGCCGCTGCGCTCGCCGCTGACGGGCGGGTCGAACTCGTCGGTGCGGCCGAAGAACCCGCAGCAGCGGACTGGATCAGGGCCGACTCGCGGGCGGCGGCTCAGGTTGTCGGGATACCGTACGTCGAGGATGTCGATGCGTTCCTGGCGTCGGCCGATGCCGTCGTGGTGTGTTCGGAGCCGACGAGGCACGCGCGCCTGGCAGAACGTGTCGTCGAAGCGGGCTTGCATGTTCTGGTCGACAAGCCGGTCGGCGTGGCCGCTGCCGAGGCGGACAAGCTGGCCGCCGTTGCCGCCGGATCGCGCGGCACGGTGAGCGTGGTCAACCGGCGGATGTCACCCGCGGTACGACGCCTGCAGAGATGGATCGATGCCGGACATCTCGGGCTGCCGCTGCACGTCGACGCCGAGTGGTTCGCCAGCGGCGCGCACCTCGCCACCTCGGTCGAGCGTCCCGAACTCGTCGTCGACCCGGCCCTGTCCGGTGGCGGCGAACTCCTGAACTTCCTGCTCTACCCCGTCGACTACATCCGTCAGCTCACCGGGCTCGAGATCGTCGAGGTGTACTGCGAAGCCGCGACACTGTTCGGCGCCGAGCACCGGAAGTCCGGTGTAGAGGACTGCGCCGTCGTGTCACTGCTCCTCGAACGCGGAGTGACCGCCACCGTCACGCTCGGACGCATCCCTGCCGCGCCGGGGATCGGACCGGTCACCAGCACAGTCCGGGTCCTGGGCTCGCACGGGCACGCGGTCGCGGACGACGACCGGCCGCAGGTACGCCGGTACACGACGGAGGGCGGTCTGCGCGTACATCCGATCGGCGGTCCGAGCTCGGACGCGATCATCGAACTCTGCCTGCGTAGCTGGGTGGACGACGTACTGGCCGGCCGGGCGCCGGCGTACGGGCTCGCCGAGGCGCGCAGCACGCTCGCTGTCGTCGACGCGGCGTACGAGTCCTGCCACACCGGTCAGCCCGCCCGGGTGGAGAAGCCATGAACGACGAACTCGAAGGACATCAGGTGAATACCACGACCTTTCGCGGGCTGGTCCCGCCGGTCATCACGCCACTGACCACCGACCGGCAGGTCGACACCGCATCGTTGGAGCGGCTCGTCGACCGGCTGATCACGGCCGGTGTGGACGGCCTGTTCGCGCTCGGCTCGAGCGGTGAGACGGTGCTGCTGCCGGACGCGGCCCGCGACCTCGTGCTCGAGGTCGTGATCAAGACCGCCGACGGGCGGGTTCCCGTCATCGCCGGTGCGATCGAGCCCGCCACCGCGCGCGTCTTCGAGCGGGCGAGACAAGCCGAACGGCTCGGGGCACACGCGATCGTGACGACCGCACCGTTCTACGTCCTGGTCGGCCCGCACGAGATCGAGCGCCACTTCCGGACGGTCGCCGAGGCTGTCGAGTTACCGCTCCTCGCGTATGACATCCCGGTCTGTGTCAGGCAGAAACTGTCGAACGAGTTGCTGCTCCGGCTCGCCCGCGACGGCGTGATCGCGGGCGTCAAGGACTCCAGTGGCGACGACGTCGCCTTCCGGCAACTGCTGGTCGACCTGCGCGACGCCGGTGTGGACGATTTCGCGGCCTTCACCGGCCACGAGGTGATGGTCGACGCGATGCTGCTCGCCGGCGCGGCCGGCTCGGTGCCCGGCCTCGCGAACGTGGACCCGGAGGGCTTCGTCCGGCTGCATCGCGCGGTCGTCTCCGGCGACATCGCCGGCGCCCGCGCCGAGCAGGAGCGACTGACCCGGCTGTTCAAGATCGTGGACGCCGCCGACCCCGCGACCGCGGCCGGCATGACCCGTGGCGCCGGCGCGTTCAAGACCGCGCTCCAGGTACTAGGGGTCATCTCGACGAACGCCATCTCACTCCCGCTACGGCCGCTGGACGCCGCCGAGACCGCACGGATCCACGCGATCCTCGACTCGGTCGGCCTGATCTGACCGATGACACGCGTCGTCATCGCCGCCGACATCGGCGGCACGAAATGCGCGGCCGCGATCGTCGGCCGTACCGGTGAGATCTCCGACGTACGATCGGCGCCGACACCCGGACAGGACGGACCGGACGCGATTCTCCGGACGGTGTCGGGGCTGGTCGCGGATCTCACCGCGCTGTGCGCCGAACGCGGACTCGAGGTGGCGGGACTCGGCATCGGCAGCGCCGGGATCATCGACCCGGACACCGGATGTGTGCTCGCGTCGACGGAGGTCCTGCGGGATTGGGCCGGCGTGCCGCTACGCGCAGCCTTGAGTGAGCGGACCGGCATCGCTGTCGTTGCTGTCGACAACGATGTCCACGCGCATGCTCTCGGTGAGGCTTGGCTTGGGGCGGCATCGAAGGCGAGCAGTGCCTTCTTTGTTGCTGTCGGCACCGGCATCGGAGCCTCGATCGTCATCGACGGCGAGATCTGGCACGGTGAACGCAGTGTCGCGGGGCACTTCGGCCACCTGCCGGTCCCGCACGCCGGCGTTCTGCGGTGCGTGTGCGGCGGATCAGGTCACGTCGAGGCGGTCGCTGCGGGTCCCGCGATGGTCTCGGCGCACAACCGCCGTACCGGCATGGGCCTGAGCTCGCTGGCAGAGGTCGCCGTACTCGCCGAAGCCGGCTCGGAGTCGGCGATCGTGGCCCTCGACTCCGGAGCGCGCGCTCTCGGCTGTGCGGTCGGAGGAGCGGTGAATCTGCTGGATCCATCGATCGTCGTCATCGGCGGCGGGGTCGTCGGTGCCGGTGAACGCTGGTGGGCTCCCATGGAGCAGTCACTGCGCGCGGAGCTCTTGCCGCCACTGCGGGATATTCCCGTCGTACCCGCTGCCCTCGGCTCGGAAGCCGCGCTGATCGGTGCGGCCAGGCTGGCATGGAAGGAGCTCGGATGAGTGTCGTCGAGGCGTTGAAGGGTGGGCTGGTCGTGTCCGTCCAGGCCTATCCGGGAGAGCCGATGCGTGACCCGGACACGATGCGCCGAATCGCCCAGGCCTGCATGCTCGGTGGCGCCGTCGGGATCCGCGCCCAGGGGATCGCCGACCTGGTGGCGATCCGCCCGGTGATCGACCAGCCTCTCATCGGCCTCTGGAAGGACGGTACGACGGGCGTGGTCATCACGCCGACCATCGAGCACGCGATCGCCGTGGCCCGCACCGGCTGCGAGATCGTCGCCATCGACGGCACGCTCCGCCCCCGGCCCGACGGCTCGTCCGTCGCCGACTCGATCGCCGCGATCCACGCCGCCGGCGCCCTCGCGATGGCAGACTGCTCCAGCCTCACCGACGGCCTCGCCGCGGCCGCGGCCGGCGCGGACCTGATCGGTACGACGCTGTCCGGCTACACCGACGACACAGCCAAGACCGACGGCCCCGACCTGGCCCTCGTTACTATCTTCGCCCGCGAACTCGACCGCCCTATCGTCGCCGAAGGCCGCATCCACACTCCCAGCCAGGCCCGGGCGGCCCTCGACGCCGGCGCCCACACGGTCGTCGTAGGCACCGCCATCACCCACCCGACCACCATCACCACCTGGTTCGCCAACTCCGTTCGGCACTCCGATGACAGCGTCGGCAGGTTCGTCTGACATTGGTCGACCTCGCTGGCGCTCTCGGTCCGGAGCATGAGGCCGATCTAGGCATCGGCCCCTCATCGAGGGACCCCAGCCGGACGCCTCGATGGTCTGCGCTCCGTCTTGTGCGGCGGCCTGAAGTTGTTCGGCATCGGTGACAACACGCGAGTCAGACACGACAGTCACGCTCCCGATCGAGGGGATAGGCCGAAATACGACGCACATCGTCAATTGGATAGCTGTAGATATTATAATGATATGATGACTCAATGATCGTAGGTTCTCCGTTGTACGTGCAGGTGGAGACGGCCCTGGTCAGTCGGTTCGGGGTGGATCTGCATCCGGGGGACCGGTTGCCGACCGAGGACGAGTTGATCGAGCAGTTCGGGGTCAGCCGGATCACGGTGCGGCGGGCGATTCAGAATCTGGTGTCGCGGAATCTGGTTGTCACTCGGCAGGGGCGGGGGAGCTTTGTTGCCGCGCCGAAGATCACTCAGCCGCTGACCGCGCTGACCGGATTCGTCGAGGACATGGAGGCGCAGGGTCTGCACACTCGCGCGCGGGTGTTGCTGGTCGACGAGATCGCCGCGCCTCCTGCTGCCCGTGCCGCGCTGCAGTTGCCGCTGGGTGCCACCGTGACCCACATCGAGCGTGTGCGGCTCGCGGCCGGGCACCCGATCTCCTTCGACCGTACCTATCTGGTTCCCGAGCTCGGAGGGCTTGTCGCCAAGGGGGATCTGGAGAGCGAGCCGATCTTCACCTTGCTGGAGGAACGGCACGGCACGCCCTTGGTAGAGGCCGACTACGGTCTCCAGGCCAGCACCGCCGACTCGGCGGTGGCGGCCGCGCTCGGAGTCGAGGAAGGGAGCGCCGTATTCCGGATCGAGAGGACTTCCTACACGACCGGTCACAGGCCGGTGGACTACGAGGTCCTGCACTACCGGGGCGACACGATCACCTTCACCACCCGCCTGTCCCGCCCGGCGGCTGACCTGTGACGGTTGCTCTGTTCGCGGTGTTGTTTTTCGGTGCACTGGCCGCGGGTGCGCTGGGCAGCGCGCTCGGGATGGCTGGCGGCATCTTCGTCGTACCACTCCTGACACTGGTTGCAGACACCTCGTTCTCCACAGCAGTCGGGGTGAGCCTGGTTTCCGTCATCGCCTGCTCGTGTGCCAGTGCGCCTGGGTTCCTGAGCGCCGGTCTGGCGAATCTCCGGCTGGCGGTGGTGCTGGAGGTCGCGACGACGCTCGGGGCGATAGTCGGGGTGCTGATGATCGGCGCAGTCCCGAACGGGCTTCTGTACGGCATCTTCGCCGCAGTGCTCGTCGCGTCGGCGATTCAGCTAATGACGGGCCGGCGTCCACGTCGTTCGCCAGCGGCGTCCGGGCGCCACCAGGCGCTGGATGCGACGTACGTCGACCATGACGGAAGCCCGGTCGCCTACCGAGTGACGCGCCTGCCATTGGGGCTGATGTTGATGTTCGGTGCGGGCGCGCTCTCCGCGCTGCTGGGGATCGGCAGCGGCGTGCTCAAGATTCCGGCGATGGACGCCGCGATGAGATTGCCGATCAAAGCCTCCGCCGCCACGGCGAACCTCATGATCGGGGTCACCGCCTGCGGTGCCGCGGCCGCGTATCTCGTGGGCGGCACGCTCGACCTGGCGCTGACTGGTCCCGTTGTTCTCGGCTCGCTTGCCGGCTCGGTCGTGGGAGCGCGCATCCTGGTGCGCGCGGCCGGACCGGGGCTGCGTGTCGTCTTCATGATCGTGCTGCTGGGACTGGCTGTGCCGATGACGATGAACGCCGTCGGGCTTGGCTGACTCGTGACTCAGCCCCAGGAACCTGATAGCTCCCTTGCCGACCGCATCGCAGCCATGATGCGGGCAGGCGTGACCCTGGCCGCAGCGCTTCTCGTCGCAGGCGTGTTGTCCCGCTGCCTTGGTGCGACCCGGGCGTCCGTTGTGCTGCTGATGTCAGGGTGCGGTGCTCTCATTTTGTTGCCGGTGGCAAGACTGGTGATGATGTTCGGTCACTTCGTAGGACGCGCGAATGCATCGCTGGCCGTCGTGACCGCACTGGTGATCCTGTTGATCATCGCCGGTTCCGCCGTGGGGATCGGGCGTTGACCCGTGGCCGTACCGGTGTCGGCCGAGATGCGGTAGACATGTGGGATGGGCCGGGAGCCTGATCGCGTGCGGTTTCGGAGGACGGCTCGATCGCTGGGCGGGGACGATCGTCGTCCTGGACGCGGCCGGCCTCAGCCTGTTCGCGGTGAGCGGCGCCAGCAAGGGGATGGAGTTCGGGGTAGGCGTCGGGCAGGCGGTCATCCTCGCTGCGGTCACCGCGGTGGGCGGCGGGACGATCCGCGGCATGCTGATCAGCTGGATCCCGTTGGTATGGCGCAGCGAGCTGTACGCGATCCCCGCGCTGGCGGCCGCACTGGTCGTCGCGGTGACCCACCGGCTACACATGTACGGCGTACCGGCAGTTGAACTCCCGGAGGCTGGACCGATCGTGGAGGCGAGGCTCATGATCGGGGCACTGACGGGTATTGCTGGGAAGGTGGTCTACCGAGGAGGAGCGGTGAAGGTTGGTGTGGTTGGGGTCGGGGCCGTCGGTGCGGCCGCCACGATGGCTTTGCTGGCTCGTGGGTGTGCTCGCGAGATTGTCCTCGTCGACAGCAACGCTGCTCGGGCCAAGGGCGTGGCGTTGGACATGGCCTACGGCATACCGCTGCTTCCTGCGGTGGATCTGATGGCCGGGGACGCCGGTGACCTGGCCGATGCGTCCTTGCTGACCGTCACGGCGGGGGTGAACGAGGCGGCCGGCGGTGCGACCGACCGCAGCGATGCGTCCGGGCGGCTGCGCCTGCTGGACCGTAACGCGGCGATCTACCGGGAACTGATCCCGGAGCTGGTCGAGGCTGCGCCGCAGGCTACCATCATGGTAGTGGCCGACCCTCCGGATCCCCTCGCTGACCTGACCCGCACCTTGGCGGGGCATGATCGGGTGTTCTCCACCGGCACCGTGCTGGACAGCCGGCGCTTCCGCGTGCACCTGGGCGAGATACTGCAGGTGCTACCGGCGGATGTGCGCGCGATGGTCGTGGGCGAGCACGGCACAAGTGAGGTGCTGCTGTGGTCCTCAGCGGTCGTGGCCGGCGTGCCCGTACTCGACATCTTGACCCAACGGGGTGAGCCCGTCGCGACGGTGCGGGAGCAGGTGGAGTCCGAGATCCGCTATGCGAACATCAGCATCATCGAGGGCATCGGTGCGAGCCAGTACGGGATCGGGGTCGTCGTGGGACGCTTGGCCGAGGCGGTTCTGCGGGACGAGCGGGCGTTGTTCACGGTGGCGGCGTACCAGCATGACTACCGAGTGACGCTCTCGTTGCCGTCGGATCTCGGCGCCGACGGCGTACACCATATGCATCTGCCGATCATGACCGATGAAGAACACGAAGCGCTGGAGCGCAGCGCCCACGCTCTGAGGGAGGCAAGGGCCACGATCTGACCGGGCGGCGCATGGCAGTCGCCTGCCATGCGCCGCCCTGCGCTAGTTGGTGGTCACGGTCACCGAACTCTCGGTTGGGGTCTGGCCGGGGCGCTTGATGGACAGGGTTGCGACGTACGTCGCGGGGGTGTTGAAGGTTCGGGTGGCTGACGCCTGGAGCGGGCCGTTCAGGCGCATCAGGGAGATGCTTCCTTCCTTGGGCTGGGTCAAGGTGATCGGCTCGGTGGTTCCGTCGTTCCAGGTGACGGTCGCGGTGAGTCCGGCTGTGGTTTCGCCGGGGGCGGTGACGATCCACTCGACGGTTGCCGGAGTGCCTGCGGGGGTGGTGAGATCGTTGCCGTGGGCAGCGATCGTCCAGGGGACGTCGGCGGTCGGGAAGAAGTTCGTTCCGCTGAGTGTCAGGCGGCCGCCGAGCTTGGCGAGGCGGGTGGTGAAGTCGCCGTAGTTGCGAAGGTTCTGTGGTGTCCAGCCGACCTCGGCGGTTGCGGCGATGCGGGGGTAGGCGTAGTACTCGGCCTGGTCGATGTGGCGGATGAACTCGCCCCAGAGCGCGGACTCGACGCCGAGGACGTCGGACTGGCCGATGCCTGGGATGTAGGTTCCTGGATCCCAGTTGTAGTGGCGGTCGAGGCCGCAGGGGCCACCGCAGGCCCACGTTCCGCCGACGGGCTGGCGTGCGTCCTGCTTCTGTGGCACGTAGGTGTTCGAGGCGGGCGACAGCACGACCTTCGCTCCGCGGTCCCGTACGGCGTTCGCGACGGCTGTCCGGTCGCCGTTCCAGTACTGGATGACCGCGTTGTCCCGGGGGAGTGCGGTGCCGGCGTACTCGTTCCATCCCACGACGGTCTTGCCGAGGGCGGCGGCCTGGGCGGCGAAGCGGTCGACCATGGTGACGTAGTCGGCGTGGCTGGTTACGTGCGCCTCGTCGCCGCCGATGTGCAGGTACGGTCCGGGAGTCAGGCGCGCGATCTCGGTGAGGACGTGCTGGACGAACTCGTACGTGACCTCGCTGTTCGCGTCGAGGGAGGAGTACCCCACGTTCGGGGTGCCGTTGCTCGGCACGGTTTCCTGGCCGGCGGCCGGTCGTGGTTGCGAGCCGGCGGTGTTGAGTTGGGGGATTGCGTGCAGAGCAGCGTTGATGTGGGACGGTACGTCGATCTCCGGGATCACCGTCATCCCGTTCACGCCGGCGTACCGGACGATCTCGGCGTAGTCGGCCTTGGTGTAGTAACCGGTGACGCCGAGTTCGGTGCCCATCAGTTGGCCACTGGAGTTGTAGGTCATCGCGGTCGCGCCGCTGACCTTGGTGAGCAGGCCGTAGTCGATACCCGACGGGTTGACGGCCGGGTTACCGACGGCGATTCGCCAGCCCTGGTCGTCGGTCAGGTGCAGGTGCAGCCGGTTGATCTTGAACCGCGCCGCGTCGTCGATGTACCGCTTCACCTCGGGCACCGGGTAGAAGCTCCGTGCGACATCGAGCATTACACCGCGGTGCGCGAAGCGTGGGTAGTCGGTGATCGACACCGCCGGCACCGTCCACGAATAGCTCACAGGGGTCCGCGACTCGATCCATTGTGGTAACAACTGACGCAGAGTCTGAACCCCGTTGAGCGCGCCGTTCGTCGTACTAGCGACTAGGTCGACCCGCTGATCCGACACGGTGAGGTGATAGCCCTCTGCCTCATGGCCCGCGGGTCCACCGCCAGGGCGTACTCGGACGATGATCGGAGCCGGGCTGTTGCCTCTCGGTCCGTCGGGGATCGCGGCGTCGGATACCGGTGTGACCGGAAGGTCGAAGCCGGTCGCAGGACGCAGCGCCGAGGCGAGATACCTCGCCGGGGCGACGGCAGCCGGGCCGGCCGCGAGGATCCGGGTCCCGGCGCCGAGGCCGAACGGCGCGCCGCCGGGCTCGGTGACCGAGACCGGCTTCGGGACCAGCCCGAGTCCGGGCGCCACGGCCGGCTCGGGCTGGTCGTAGATCTCGAACTCCGACAGCGAGTAGCCGTACTGGGAGAACCGTTGCTTGCCCTGCATCCGGACGAAGCTGATTGGTGTTTCGGACTGCACGTCGACCACATCGGTCCGTGGGCACGCATCCCGTTGGACACGGGTGACGTCGTGCCAGGCGGTGCCGTCGGTCGAGGTCTGCAGCACGTAGTCACGGGCGCAGGCGTTGGGCCAGCGCAGTACGACGTGATCGACGTGTGCGGGGCTCGCGAGTTTCACCTGCACCCAGTTGTCGTCCTGGTAGCCGGACGACCATCTGGTGTCGGTCCGGCCGTCCTTGGCGAAGGCGGTCCCGAATCTGCTGGAGTCGTTGAGTTCCACGCTGGACGCGGTCGCAGTGCCGTTGAGCGCAAGGTTCACTGGTTGTGTAGTCGCTCCGGCAGTCGGCGTCGCTGCTGTGAGGGTTGCTGCGATGACAAGGCCGGCGAGGGCGAGCAGGCGTCGTCGGGGTGAGGTCGAGAGAGCGGACATGTCAGTCCTTCCCGGTCGGGCGGTGGTCCTCATACGGTGTGTCGGCGTACTGATGCTGGAGCCGTCGCAGCTCTGTCTCGAGCTGGGCGCGGACGACGGCGTGCGCGGGATCGTCGGCGATGTTGTGGAGCTCGTGCGGATCCGCCCGCAGGTCGTACATCTCCCACTCGGGCGGGTAGCTCGTGTCGGCGGCGCCGTCGACGCCGAGGCCGTCGGCGTAGAAGTAGACGAGTTTGTGGGTCGGGGTGCGTACGCCGTAGTGCGCCCAGGCGTGGTGGTTGGGGTCGTCGTGCTCCCAGTAGCGGTAGTACATCGACTGCGGCCAGTCGGACGGCGTAGTGCCGGTCAGTACCTGACGGAAGCTGCGACCCTGCGAGGTAGGGAGTTCCTGGTCGGGGTCGATGCCGCACAGGTCCAGGAGGGTCGCGGCCACGTCGACGTTGGTGACGATGTCGCCGGCGTCGTACTCGCGGGGATGGTGCCGGGCCGGCTGACCAGGAACGGCATCTGGAGCGATTCGTCGTACATGAACCGCTTGTCGTACCAGCCGTGGTCGCCGAGGAAGAAGCCTTGGTCGGAGGTGTAGACGACGATCGTGTCGTCGCGCAGGCCGTGCTCGTCGAGGTAGTCGAGGACGCGGCCGACGTTGTCGTCGACCGATTGGACGCATTGGAGGTAGTCGCGCAAATAACGCTGGTACATCCAGCGGGTCCGGTCGGTGCGGCGGTCGTCGCCCTTGAGCTCGTCGGGCAGTTCTTCCTTGACGTCGCCGGGCTGCAGGTCGTCGGCGAGTGTCATCGCGGCGGCGCGGGCCGCTGAGCTCCGGGTCGCGTAGTCGTCGAACAAGGTGTCCGGCTCGGGAATGGAGCCGATCGGGTAGAGGTCCTTGTGCTTGGGGTCCGGGATCCACGGGCGGTGCGGGGCCTTGTGGTGGATCATCAGGCAGAACGGTTGTTCAGGTTCCAGCCCCGACAGCCAGTCCAGGCTGAGGTCTGTCACGATGTCCGTGGCGTACCCCGGTGTGACCTCGGCGCCGGTCGGGCTGATCATCAGCGGGTCGACGTACTCGCCCTGGCCGGGAAAGATCCGCCAGTCGTCGAAGTCCCGCGGCAGCGATTCCTCCGACTCGCCCAGATGCCACTTGCCGAACAGGGCTGTCTTGTACCCGTGCCGGCGCAGCACCGCGGGGTACGTCGGCGTGCGGTGGTCGAACTCCGAGTAGATCGACGGTACTCCGTTGACGTGGCTGTAGGTGCCGGTCAGCAGTGATGCCCGGGACGGTGAACAGATGGAATTGGTGCAGTACATGGCGTCGAGGCGTACGCCGTCGGCGGCGATCCGGTCGATGTGCGGTGTGTTGTTGATCCTGCTGCCGTACGCCGAGATCGCGTGCGCGGCGTGGTCGTCGGTGAGGATGAAGACGAGGTTGGGCACGCGATCACGCCTTCGCGAACTCGGCGCCGAGGTAGAACTCCTTGGCGGGCGCCGGAGTCTTCACCTTGCCGATCCGGGTGAACAGCTTGCCCAGGGTGTCGAGCCAGCCGTCGATCGTCCCGTCGGCGCTCTTGGCAACCAACTCTTCGGTCGGCAGCACCTTGACGAACTTGGCCTCGGACTCCAGCCCTGCCTTCGGTGCCTTGAGGAAGCCGGCGAGCAGATCGACGGCGTCGGTACGGTGGTCGTGGTTCCACTGGTTGGCGTCCTTGGCGACGCCCTGGAACCGCTTGAGCAGGTCGGCGCGTTGGGTGATGTCCGGTCCGGCGACGAGTGCGGACGGGAAGGCTAGCTCGGGGAAGTCCGTGGACTTGACCAGCTCGACCAGGTCCGGTTTGCGGGCGGTGACCGTGGCGACGTGCGGGTACCAGATCGCGGCGCCCTGGATCTGTCCGGAGATGAAGGCCGAGATGGCGGTCGGCGGGTCCATGACGACGCGTTTGATGTCGCTCATCGTCATTCCCTCCTTCTCCAGCGCGAGGTTGAGCAGCATGTCGCCACTGGTTCCCTCCGGGACGCCGACGGGTTTACCGGCGAGATCCTTGAGACTCGCGGTCCCGGGCTGTGCGATGACCCGGTCGGCCTGTCCAAGGGACACCAGGGCGACGACCTTGGCCTTGCCGGACATCGGCAACCAGAGCGCGCCGGGACCGATGTAGGCGAAGTCGACGTTGCCGGTGCCGAGCGCCTGGATGGCCAGCGGGCCGCTGGTGAAGACGCTTGTTTTCGCGCGGAGACCGTGCTTGTCCCAGAGCTTGAGCTTGTCGGCCACGGCGACCGTCGAGGCGCCGTTGCCGTCGGCGATGTAACCGACCTTGACGTCGGTCAGCTTGCTGTCGCCGGCCGCGCCGGAGCAACTGGTGACGAGTGGGGCGGCGGCCAGGCCGGCGATGCTGCCCAGCAGGGTCCGGCGGGAGAGCGACGTGTTCATGCGATGTCCTTGGTTTCCTGGTGGTACACGGAGTTCCAGACGTGGTTGCGCAGCTGCGCAAAATCGTCCGAGAGCCGAATCGTCTCGGTTCTGGGATACGGCAGGTCGACGGGGATGATCGAGTGGATCCGGCCGGGCCGGGCGGCCATCACGACGACCCGGTTGGCGAGGTAGACCGCCTCGTCGACGTCGTGGGTGATGAACAGGACGGTGCGCTTCTCCTCGGTCCAGGTCGCGAGCAACTGGTCCTGCATGCGAACCCGGGTGAGCGCGTCGAGCGCACCGAACGGCTCGTCCATCAGCAGTACGCTCGGATTCACCGCGTAGGCGCGGGCGATGGCGCAGCGTTGTTTCATGCCGCCGGACAGGTTCTTCGGCAACGCGTCGGAGAAGTCGGACAGGCCGACCAGACCGAGGATCTCGTCCACGCGGCGGCGTCGTTCGGCAGCGGGCATCCTGGCGAGCTCAAGTCCGAACTCGACGTTCTTCCGGACGGTCAGCCATGGGAACAGGGCGTACTGCTGGAAGATCACGCCGCGTTCCGGACCCGGACCCGTGACGCGCGTGCCGTCGACCCGGACCTCGCCGTACGTAGGTGTCAGCAGTCCGGCCGCCAGGTTGAGCATGGTGGACTTGCCGCAGCCCGACGGTCCGACGACCGTGACGAACTCGTTGGCGGCGATGTCGAGGCTGACCCGGTCGACCGCAGTGAACGGCGCGCCGTTCAGCTCGAACACGCTGGAGATCGAGTCGAAGGCGATCTTGGGTTGGGCATTCATCGGCGCTCCTGCCACGAGGTGAGTCTGCGGTCGGCCCACAACAGGCAGCGGTCCATCAGCAGCCCGAGAACGCCGATGGTGACGAGTCCGACGAAGATGGTCGCGATGTCGTAGTAGACCTGCGCTTGCTGCATGCGGTAGCCGAGGCCCTGCTGGGCCGCGATGAGTTCCGCGGCGACGAGCGTCGCCCAGGAGGCGCCGAGCCCTTGTCGCATCCCGACCAGGATGAACGGGACCGAGGCCGGTACGGCGATCCGCCGGAAGATGACCCAGTCGCTCGCGCCGCGCACCCGGCCGGCGTTGATCAGCGTGCGGTCGACGGTCACAACTCCCTGGAACGTCGCGATGACGCAGACGAGGAAACTGGCGAGGGTGATCACGAAGATCTTCGGTACCTCGCCGATGCCCATCAGCACGATCGCGAGCGGGATGATCGCCAGCGGTGGAATCGTGCGGAAGAACTGGATCCATGGCTCGGCGATCGCCCGGCCGGTCCGGTACCAGCCCATCAGGAAGCCCACCGGGACGGCCAGCCCACAGCCGATCACGAACCCGATCAGCACGCGCCGGAGACTGGCGGCGATGTCCCCGGGCAAGGTCCCGTCCGCGACGAGTTGACCGAAGCGCACTGCTACGTCGAGCGGGCTGGGCATCGTCGCGGGATTGAGCGCGGCGGCCAGCCACCACAGAGCGACACCTGCACAGACGGAGGCAAGGCTGATCAGGCCTGAGCGGCTCGCCCGGCGCCGCACTCCGGTATCGCTCGCGGCCGTCGTGACCGGCTCCGCGCTGGTGCTGACCGGACTCACGACGGGGTCCCGTCGAAGGGCGACCTGAGCTGGGCCGGACGGCCGCCGTTCTGCTTGATCAGGGTCAGTTCGCGCTCGGTCAGTTCGAGCCACGAGATGTACAGCGAGGTCGAGGCCCAGCCCCGGGAGTGCGTGAGCCAGTCGATGTACGCGAGCCAGTCGGGCTCGATGGACGGCACGGGGTCGACGTCCGTCGAGCCGCTGAACGGTCCGCCCTCATCCGCGCGCTGCTTGATGCGGTAGTCGAGTTCGGTTCGGACGATGTCCAGCGCGTAGTCGACACCGAGTTGCCCGGCGAAGTTGAGCCGGACCACGAACGCCGGATCCATCGGCCGCGGCGCCGGCACGAACGGCTCACGGGCCCAGTCGATCAACGCCTCCTCACCGGCCTCCGTGAGGCTGTACACCTTGCCGTCCGGGCCGGTGTCACGCCGGTCCACGGTCGCCTCGATCCAGCCCCGTTCGGTCAGGTCCGCGAGCGCCCGGTAGATGGGCGACATGTTCGCGCGGCGCCCGAGGAAGATCCCGTCCTTGCGCAGCCAGCGGCCGAGGTCGTACCCGGTCGCCGGCCGCCGCGCCAGCAGGCCGAGTAGTGCGTAGTCCGGGGCCATGCCCGCTCCGATCCTCGAGATCAAAATAGCCAACTGGGCATACTGTCGTCCAGCACTGAGTCTTGCGTCAAGGGGCTGCAGTAGTCCCAAATGGGCATATCTCGTGACGCATCTGGTAATTCGGGTCGCTCCGAGTCATTGACGTTTTCTGCTCGTATCTCTATGGTTCCAAGCACTCTTGGGGAGATCTGACGTCATGCATCCGCCCGACTGAAAGCGGTCCTCGCCATGAAACGACTGCTCTGCCGATTCCTCGCTCTCGTGGTGGCATTGGTGCCGGCCACCGCGGCTGTCTCGTCCGCCGAAGGAGTTGACGTGCCGCCTCGCAACGGCCTGTTCTCCAGCACCGACCTGGCCTTCCGTGGGGAGGGCGGGTATCCCCAGTACCGGATTCCGGCGCTGACCACGAGCACCAGAGGAACCCTGATCGCGGCGTACGACGGCCGCCCGACGATGGCCGATCTGCCGAGCCACATCGCCATGCTGGTCCGCCGGAGCACAGACGGCGGACGGACGTGGTCGACCCAGCAAGTGATCCGGAGCGATCCGGCGCCGAACGGGTACGGCGATCCGAGCCTGCTGGTCGACCGTAAGACCGGCCGGATCTTCTTGTTCTACGCGTCCTCGGTCAACCAGGGGTACGCCGGCTCACGGACCGGGAACAGCGACACCGACCCGAACATCCTGCACGCCGACTACAGCTGGTCCGACGACGACGGCGTCACCTGGCAGCATCGACGGATCACCTCGATGATCAAGGACCCCGCCTGGGGCGGACTCTTCGCGGCCTCCGGCGAAGGCATCCAGTTGCAGCACGGGCGGTACGCCGGGCGGCTGGTGCAGCAGTACACCGTCCGCTACAACGGCGGCAACTACGCGGCGAGCGCTTACAGCGACGATCACGGTGCGACATGGCGGATGGGTGCGCTGGCCGGGCCGGGCGCCGACGAGAACAAGACCGTCGAGCTGTCCGACGGGACGGTGATGCTGAACGTCCGCGCGAACCCGTACCGCAGGGTGGCCACCTCCAGCGACGGCGGTGCGACGTACTCGCCGCTGCAACCGGATCCGGAGTTGGTTGACCAAGGCAACAACGGCTCGATCCTGCGGGCCTTCCCCGATGTCGCGCAGGACGACCCGCACTCGAAGATGCTGCTGTTCAGCAACACCCCGGACACGGGTATCCGGCGCAACCTGACCGTCAAGATGTCGTGCGACAACGGCGAGACCTGGCCGATCCAGCGCGTGGTCGATCCCGGTTCGGCCGGCTACTCCACAATGAGCCGGTTGCCCGACGGCTCGATCGGGATGCTGTACGAGCGCTTCGGATACCAGCACATGACCTTCGCGCACTTCGATCTGAAGTGGTTGGGTGGGGTGTGCGCGCCGCTGAGTATCGCCCCGCCGACGGCGTACCGGGCGGGGACAGCGGGCGAGCTTGCCGTACACATCGTCAACCAGGGGATGAAGGCAACCGACGCCGGGAAACTCGCGCTCGAGGTGCCCGAAGGCTGGCAGACGACTCCCGTGGAGGTCCCGGCGATTCCTGCCGGCGAGGCGGTCGATGTCAAGGTTGCCTTCACGTCATCCGACGTTGCGGTGGGCAACGTTCCGGTGACCGCGTCGTACCAGGTCTCCGGCACCAGGTCCGTCGGGACGACCACTATTGCGGTGACTGCCGATCCGGTGGCTCCGGAGCACTCCGGGCTGTCGGTGCTGCCCGTCCTGGACAACATTGCGGTCGGCGGCAGGCCGGGGCTGCTGGACGACGTACTCACGTACGGACCCGGATCACGAACACCGGGAACACCGTCCTCACGAACGTCACGGTGACCGGCAACCAGGACAACCTCGATGCCTGCCGCTACTCGAGTCTCGCTCCCGGAGCGTCGTACGTCTGCCGCTTCGGGAAGCACACGGTCACGCTCGACGACCAGCAGCGCGGCGAGTACGTGCCGAACCTGAAGGTCTCTGCGACAACACCGAGCGGTACGACGGTCGGCGCCGAGGGGAGCGGTACGCCGGTCCCGGTCGCGGCACCACGTGCCGACAGCCGGCCTGCTGTGGTGCCGAGCCTGCGGCAGTGGGACGCCGGGCACGGTCGTCCGTGGAGCATCGCAGCGGGCACGCGGGTCGTCTCGGGGCCGCGTTCCGCAGCGACGGCTCGTACCTTCGTCGAGGACCTCGAGACGATGACCGGCCGTCGCCTGCCGGTCGTCGACGAGCCTGCCCGCCCGGGCGACATCGTCCTGTCCGCGGAGAGTCCGGACCCGGCGCTGGGTGCCGAGGAGTACCGGCTCAGCATCGGCGACACGGTCCGGATCGACGCGCAGACGGACACCGGCGCCTTCTACGGCACGCAGACCGTGTTGCAGATGCTGAAGGCCGATCCGCTGCGGCGGAGCCTGCCGCGGGGAACCGCGCAGGATGCTCCGAAGCTCGCGACGCGTGCGCAGATGCTCGACGTCGGGCGCAAGTTCTTCCCGGTGAGCTACCTCAAGCAGCAGATCCGGCAGATGGCCTGGCAGAAGCTCAACGTGTTCCACCTCCACTTCACCGACTGGCGTGGCTTCCGGATCCAGAGCGACACGTTTCCCGGTTTGACCCCGAAGGACGGTGCGTACTCCAAGGCCGACCTGCGCGCGCTGCAGGACTACGCGGCGAAGTACCACGTCGAGATCGTCCCCGAGGTGGACCTCCCGGGTCATGCCACGCCGATCACGAGCTACGACCCGAGCCTCCGATTCTCCTGCCCCTCGATGGACGAGGCGATCTGGCCCGGCGGTGAGCTGGGCGGCTGGACGCTGGATATCACGAAGCCGCACACCCGGGAGTTCGTGAAACGGCTGCTCGACGAGATCGTGCCGCTGTTCGACTCCAAGACCTTTCACATCGGCGGCGACGAGATCGGGTACGACGACAAGAAGAACGCCTGTCCCGAACTGGTGCAGTACGCGAAAGACCGCGGCTTCACCTACACGGGCGACGTCTTCGTCGATTTCGCGAACGAGCTGAACGCGACGGTGCGGTCCCACGGCAAGACCACCGAGATGTGGGAATGGTGGAACGTCTACGGCCAGAAGTCGAGCATCAGCCCGGACAAGAACATCATCGTCGACTCGTGGGTGAGCTCCGACCCGTCCGCGCTCGCCGCTCAGGGCTACCGGGTCGTGGCGACGCCGGAGAATCTGCTCTACGTCAGCGCGGGCTTCGGGCAGCGGCTCGGTCAGTACGGCTATGTGGACGTACGCAAGGTGTATGAGGACTATTCGTTCCCGGCGCCCGGCGGGGTTCTGGGCTACCGGGTTTCTCGTTGGTCCGACAAGGCCGAGGAGCAAAGCCCCGAGTGGTTCGACTTCTACGCCAAGCGGCCGCTGCAGGTCCTCGCCGAGCGCACCTGGGGCGGGCCGCGGTCGAACAGTGTCTGGGAGTTCTTCGCCCGTGCCGACGCGATCGGTGGACCGCCCGGCACGGCCGGCGGTGAGCTGACCGCCGTACCCACGAACGCGGTGCGCGTGACGACCGACAGCCAGGAGACCTCGCAGGAGAACGGCGCGGCGGTCAACGTGCTGGACTCCAACCCGTACACCACCTGGCATACCGCCTACACGCCCACGGAGGTACCGATGCCACACCAGTTGACGATGGACCTGGGTACGTCGTACCCGGTCAGGGCGATCAGCTACCAGCCGCGGCAGGACGGGGGCGTCAACGGCCGGATCGCGACGTACGGCGTGAGCGTCAGCGCAGACGGAACCACCTGGCATCAGGTTGCCGCTGGCAACTTCCGTGACGACGCCACCGAGAAGAAGGTCACCTTCCCGGTGACCAGGGCACGGTACGTACGCTTCGACGCGACCAGCGCGGCGAACGGCAAGCCGTTCGCCGGCGCCGCGGAACTCACGGTCTGGCAGGCTCCCGCATGACCCGCGACAGCACGGTCACGCGGCGCCTCGGAGGACGAAGGCTTGCCGCAGTCACCGCCGGCGTGCTCGCCCTCGTCCTCGGCAGCGCGAGTCTGGCCTCGGCCGGTACCCAGGCGGCGCCAGCCGTGCCCGCCGTCACTGCGGGGAAGTCGAGCCTCCACCCCTTCCCCGGAAACGATGGGCGGCCCCACCGCGTCGCCTGGGACGACAAGTCCCTCACGGTCGACGGACGCCGATTGGTGGTGTGGTCCGGCGAGTTCCACTACTGGCGGCTGCCGAGCCCCGACCAATGGCGCGATGTGCTGCAGAAGCTGAAGGCGAACGGGTTCAACGCCGTGTCGTTGTACTTCTTCTGGGGCTTCCACTCCAGCAAACCCGGTTCGTACGACTTCACCGGCGTACGCGACATCGAGCGGCTGCTCACCATGGCCGAGCAGGAAGGGCTGTACGTCATCGCCCGCCCCGGGCCGTACATCAACGCCGAGGTCAGCATGGGCGGCCTGCCCGCGTACATGTCGACGTACGCAGGGGAGCAACGCACGGCCGACCCGCAGAACCTGGCCGCCGACCTCGAGTGGCTGCACGCCGTGAACGGGATCATCGGCCGGCACCAGCTCACCGACGGCGGCGGCAGCGTCATCGCCTATCAGGTGGAGAACGAGCAGGTCGACCATTCCGCGAAGCACATCGCGTACATCGAGAAGCTGCAGGACGCGGTCCGCAAGGACGGCATCACCGTGCCGCTGTTCCACAACGACTGGGGCGACGGGCACGGCTGGAACGTGCCCGGGCAACCGGGTGGCTCGCAGCTCGATCTGTACGCCTTCGACACCTATCCGCTCGGGTTCAACTGCACTGGGCCGCGCGGCAGGCTGAGCAACTTCGAGTCCCGGATCCGCAGCTACTCGCCGGCCACGCCGTTGTTCATCGCCGAGGGACAGGGAGGTGCGTTCACGGCCTGGGGCCGGGACTTCCAGACCTCGAAGTGCGCGGACTTCGTCGACGCGGCGTTCACCCGGCAGTTCGCGGTGAACAATCTCGCGAACGGCGTCACGATGTTCAACTACTACATGCAGTACGGCGGCACCAACTGGGGCTGGACCGGCGATCCGGGCTCCGGCTTCACGTCGTACGACTACGGGGCCGCCATCGGCGAGGACCGGCAGTTGCGGGACAAGGCTGCGGTACAGAAGGAGTTCGGCTACCTGCAGCAGGCGGTGACGCCGATCGCCTCGTCGTACGCCGTCACCCCGGTGTCCGTGAGCGCCGACGGCGGACCGGTCGTCGCCGATCAACGGCTGTCGACCGAGGATGTCGCGAGCTCCGTCTCCGGGAACGGCACCCGGATCATCAACCTCCGACATCCGGACTCCAACGACACCTCCACGAGCCAGGTGGCGTTCCCGCTCGACCTCGAGCGGCCGCCCACGCCGCCGAAGCCGGTCAGCTATCGGTGGAACAACTCCGACACCGGCCTGCACTACACCGGGCAGTGGACGCACGCTGCCGGGCAATCGTGGACCAGCGGCGACTACAGAGACGACGAGACCTTCTCGAACCGGACAGGCGACAGTCTGGAGGTCGCCTTCGACGGGCCCGTGGTGCGCTGGGTCGGCCCTGACTCGAGCAACCACGGCACCGCCGATGTCTATGTCGACGGCGTCAAGAAGGCCACCGTCGACGGCTATTCGGCCGGCCCGGTCTTCCAGCAGGTCAAGTACGAGGCGACCGACCTCGGTGCCGGCCCGCACACTTTGAAGATCGTGGTGACCGGGCAGAAGGGGAATGCCGCGTCCCAGGGCACGTTCGTCTCGGTCGACGCGATCGACACCAGCCCGACGACAATCCCGCCACCGCCCCCATCGTCGACGGCCTATCCGCGAATCCCGCAGCAGCCAGGCACTGCCGTCACGATCGCCGGCCGGGACGCCAAGACGCTGGTCGCCGATTATGCCTTCGGGCCGCACCAGTTGGTGTACTCGACCTCGGAGATCCTCACCCACGGCACCGACCTGATCAGCCTGGTCGGTACAGCGGGGGAGGCCGGCGAGACCGTGTTCCGGTATCCGAGCCGCCCGGACGTCATGACGCTCGACGGGTCGCCGGTGCAGGTCAGCTGGGACCAGAACCGGGGCGACCTGCGACTGAACTATGTGCATGGCGGCACCAGCACCGTGCGGATCAGCGGCGGCGGTCGACCCGACCTCGTCGTAGTCCTGACTGACCACGCAGCGGTGACCAGCACCTGGCAGGTTGACGCCGGGCAGTCCGAGATACTGGCCACCGGCCCTGACCTGGTCCGCAGCGCCGCAGTGTCCGGCCATCGCCTCGATCTCACGAGCGACACGGCGGCCGATCGCCCGATCCGGGTCTTCGTCCCGAACGGCGTGACCGATCTGAGCTGGAACGGCGAGGACGTGCACGTCACCCGAGATGCCGCCGGAGCCCTGGTCGGCGCGCTCTCCGGACCCCGGCCGACCGTGCTCCCAGCGTTGACGAGTTGGCGCACCGCGGCGGAGGCTCCGGAGCGCGAACCGAGCTTCGACGACTCGACGTGGACGGCGGCTGACCGAACGACCGCGGCCAACCCGAAGCACGGACCTGGTCCGGTACAAGGCGTCGTGCTCGACACCGAAGAGTACGGCTTCCACGAAGGCGACACCTGGTACCGCGGCCGGTACACACCGACCGCCGACGGTTCGGCCGTCAAGGTCAGCGTGAAGACGGGAACGGCCGGCCAAGCGCTGGTCTGGCTGAACGGCCACTACCTCGGCTCGCAGAGCGACGGCACATCGTCGTACGACGTCCCCGCCGGCCTCGCCCCGGCCGGCAAGCCTGCCGTGCTTGCCATCCTGGTGCGGAACATGGGGCAGTATCTGGACTGGTCGTCAGACGGCCGCTCCAAGGGCGGCCGCGGCCTGTACGACGTCGACGTACCCGGCTCCGGCAGGATCAACTGGCGGCTGCAGGGTGCGCTCGGCAGAGACACCCCGGCCGACGAGGCGCGAGGCCTCTACAACAATGGTGGCCTCTTCGGTGAGCGCCACGGATGGCATTTGCCCGGCGCGCCGGACAGCCGCTGGTCGACCACGGCCTCGCTGAAGAGCGACGCCCCGGTCGTCCGGTGGTACCGGACCACCGCGATGCTCAACGTTGCCCCGGGCACCGATCCCGCCATCGCGTTGCACGTTGACGACAGCACCGGCCGGAGTGCGAAGTACCGGATGCTGATCTTCGTCAACGGCTGGAACACCGGACAGTACGTCAACAACGTGGGACCACAGAACGAGTTCGTCATTCCATCCGGCTTCCTCAACCGGCACGGCCCGAACACGATCGCCCTCGCGGTCACCGCGGAGCAGCCTGGCGTCGGTCCCGACGGTGTACGCCTCGTCGTCCGCGGAACCGTGCGCGGCGGTGTCGGTGGCCGATCCAACCCAGCCCCCGACTGGGCCGCGCTCTTCCCGCCCACCTCACCTCATGCTGGAGGTACTTCATCGTGACTCGCACGTTATTGGTGCTCGCGCTGGGGGCAGCACTGCTGACACCCCTGCCATCTGCCGATGCCGCTCCGGCGACAGATGCGGCTCTACCTGTGGTGTCGCCGACGCCGCAGGCGATCGAACGGGCTGGCAAGGACACGCCTGTCCCTGATCGGGTCAGGATCGTCACGGGACCCGACACCGACGCGGCGGCGCTGAGCCGCCTTCAGCAGGAGCTCGGAGCCGCCGGCGCGGAGGAGGTCGAAACGGTGTCCGGCGACCCCGGAGGACCTGCTGCTCCGCTGACCGTGTTGCTCGGCGGCTCGAACCGGACCGACGTCAAGGAAGGACTCGGCGCGACGACGGTTCCGGCGCATCCGGAAGGGTACGCATTGCGCGTGAGCGCGATGCCGCATGCGGTGGTGGCGATCGGCGGTGTCGACCCGGCGGGCCAGTTCTACGCCGTCCAGACGCTGCGGCAGCTGATCCGGGACGGGAAGATTGCCGGTGCGAGCGTCAGCGACTTCCCGTCGATGCCGCTGCGCGGAAGCATCGAGGGCTTCTACGGAACTCCGTGGACACAGGCCGAGCGCCTCGACCACATGGACTTCCTGGGCGACCAGAAGGCCAACACCTATGTGTACGCGCCCAAGGACGATCCGTATCACCGCGACCGCTGGCGCGATCCGTACCCGGCCGGCAAGCTGGCCGAGCTCGGCCAGCTGGTCGAGCGAGCCACCGGGAACCACGTGCGCTTCACCTTCGCGGTCTCGCCCGGCGGGTCGATCTGTTACTCCGACCCCGGCGACACCGCGAAGCTGATCGCGAAACTGCAGGCGATCTACGATCTCGGTGGCCGAGCCTTCTCGATCCCGCTGGACGACATCAGCTACACGCGATGGAACTGCGCGGGCGACCAGACGAAGTACGGCGCACCCGGTCGCGCTGCGGCGGCGCGAGCGCAGGTGGACCTTCTGAACACGGTGCAGCAAACGTTCATTGCCACCCACAACGGTGCCCGGCCGCTGCAGATGGTGCCGACGGAGTACGGCGACCTGACCGACACGGCGTACAAGCAGACGATGCGCGCGACGCTCGACCCGGCGGTGGAGGTGATGTGGACCGGCACGGACGTAGTGCCGCCGGCGATCACCAACGACCAGGCCTCGAAGGCGGCCGCGCTGTTCGGGCGCAAGGTGTTTGTCTGGGACAACTACCCGGTCAACGACTACGGTGCGACGAGCGGCCGGTTGCTGCTGGCGCCGTACGACAAGCGTGAAGCCGGGCTGTCCGACCATCTCAGCGGGATCGTCGCGAACCCGATGAACCAGCCGTTCGCAAGCAAGGTAGCGCTGTTCGGGGTCGCGGACTTCACCTGGAACGACGCCGCCTACGACGCAACCCGGAACTGGCACCGAGCGATGGACTATCTGGCCGGACAGGACCCGGCGGCGACGGCAGCGCTGCAGGTGTTCGGCGACCTGGAACATCTGGCGCCGACCTTCGGACCGAACCCCTGGCAGCCGCAGGCGCCGGAGTTGGCGCGCCGGGTCGCGGAGTTCTGGCGGACCTGGGACAGCGGCAAGCCGGCCGACGCGGTGCAGCAGTTGCACGACTACGCCGATCGGATCGCGGCGGCTCCCGCCACCATCCGGGCTGGGCGGGTGCAGCCGGGGTTCATCGCCGACGCCAAGCCCTGGCTCGATGCCACGGCGCTCTGGGGCCAGGCCATGACGAAGACGCTCGACTCCCTGTCGGCACGGCTCGCCGGAGACAACGCTGCCGGCTCCGCCCTTGCCGGTGAGGCCGACGGCCTGCGGACCCAGGCGCGAGCCGTTCGGGTCGACCCGCCGCGCAACACCTGGGGTGCGGTGCCGCCGAAGGTCGGGGACGGCGTACTCGACACGTTCATCGATCAGGCGCTGGACCTGGCGAGCCACCCGATCGCGGTGCGGTTGTCGGCGAAGGTGGTGTTCGCAGCCGACGGCTCGGCGAAGCTCGCCGTACAGGTGGCGAACGGGATCGCCGGGAACGCGTCCGACGTCTCGGTGCGGATCGAGTTGCCGGGTGGCGGGACGGCGACGCCGACCGTGCTGGATCTCGGTTCGCTCGCCAACGGGCAGAGCGCCGATGCGTCCTTCACCGCGACCTGGCCCGGACCCGTCGCCGGCCGCATCGCCGACGTGGCTGCGACGGTGAGCTGGACGGCAGGCGGAGTACGGTCGTCGACAACGGCCGAGGCCGCGGTGCAAGTCACCAGCGCCGCCACACCGACTCGCCCGACCGGCGTCGCGTACGTCGACAGCGAGGAGACCGCGGGGGAGGACGGCCGGGCCGTCAACGCGATCGACGGTGATCCGGCGACGATCTGGCACACGGTCTGGTCCGCCGGCAACGCGCCGTACCCGCACGAGATTCAGCTCGATCTCGGCAAGCCGTTGAGCGTCTCGGCCCTGCGGTACCTCCCGCGGGCCGGCGGCGGCAACGGAACCGTAGCCGGTTACCAGGTGTACCTCAGCTCGGACGGGCAGACGTGGGGGACGCCGGTCGCGACCGGCACGTTCCCGCCCGGGGCCGCCGAGAAGTTCGCCCCGTTCGCCCTCACAAGCACGCGGTACGTCCGCTTCGTCGCCCTGTCGGAACAGAACGGCAACCCCTGGGCGTCAGCCGCCGAATTCAGCGTCGACGCGGTGATGTGAGACTCGGCGGGGCGAGGGCTAGGGCGCGGAGGCGGCGGGTGGCCTGGGCCAGGGCGCCGTCGAGGACCGCATCGTCGCGGACTCTGGCGCCGAGGAGGCGAGAGACCACTCCAGCGACCTCGACTGTGTCGTGAGCCGTACCTGGCCTGCGGCGAAGCCCGGACTATCGGACTGCCTCGGAGCCTCGCACGCTCAGCAAGCTGATCTGCCTGGGGGTGAATGCAGATCACTGTGAGGCGGATGCATCGGTCCAGAGGGCGTTGTCGCTGACCAGTGTGGTGTGTCCCCAGTTTCGGAATGCGGCGGATTCGTAGTACTCGAGGTCCTGGCCGTAGGTCGACTGCCACCACTCGTCGACTCGTCGGCGCAGTTCGGCACGCGTTGGGGTGAGGTCCGAGCGATCGGCGAGGTTGTGCAGTTCGCCTGGGTCCGTGACGAGGTTGTACAGCTCCTCCCACGGAGCCTCGCCGTAGTGGCGTACGTATTTCCAGTCCCGGGTGCGGGCGATGCGGAAGGGGTGGAGGCCCCAGTACGCCGCGTAGTGCTCGAGGAATACGCATTCGTCCTGTGGTGGACTGGTCCGCAGTGCGCGTTCCAGCACGGATCCGCCGGACATTTCAGTGGGCACTGGGAGACCGGCGGCGGTCAGCAGCGTGCCGGGCTGGGCGACGTTCACGCACAGATCGTCCACCACCGAGCGTTCGAGCTGTAGCCCGGGAACCCTGAGGATGAACGGGATCCGGTACAGCTCGTCGTACGGAAGGACGCCTTTCAGCCGAAAGCCGTGCGCGCCCATCATGTCGCCGTGGTCGGAGGTGAACAGGACGACGGTGTCGTCCCACATGCCGCGCGCCTCCAACGCGGCGCGGATTTGTCCGACGAGGGCGTCGACGTGGCTGATCATGCTGTAGTAACAACTCAGCTCGTCGCGGAGACGATCCAGATCGACGCCACCGTGCGGCATCGCCCGGCGCTCTGCCTGGTACGGCGGTTTGCCGGCGAGGTCGTCCTCGTACGTCGTCGGAATCGGCATCTGCTCCGGCGGGAAGTGCTGGTCGAACGGCGCGACGTGTTCGAAGGCCGGATGCGGTTCGTGCCAGGACACGGTCAGGAACAGTGGCTGCTGCGGATCGTGCCCCGAGACAAAACGGACCGCATCAGTGGTGACAGCCCGATCGACCCCGGACAGCGGCGAGCCGACGCCGTGCTCTCGGAAGTGGTCGTAGCCGAGCGCGTCAAGCGGATGGCTCTTGCCGAAGTACGCGGTGGTCCAGCCGGCGTCGCGGAACACCTTGCCGACCGTCAGCCGGTCCGGGCTGAGATGGCCGGTGTGTCCGCCGAACCCGTAGATCGCCATGACGCCGGCCTCGTGCGGATAGATCCCGGTCTGCATCGACACCCGGGACGGAGTGCACTGCGGGTTGGAACAGAACATGTTCGTGTAGTTGACGCCCTCGCCCGCCAGTTGATCGAGATGCGGCGTCCGTGCGATCGGGTCGTTCGTGCCGAGCCGCTGGAACTGGAACTGGAACTGGTCAGCGATGAGCAGAACGACATGGCGAGGTGACATGTGGTGACCCTTCGTCGTGAGGTTTGGTATCGATTTCAACTCGCTGGAGAAGGAAAGTCAAGGAAGCCGGCTGATCCCTTGACCCGGCGGTTGTGATGGCCCTACGGTCGATTTGGTATCGATTTCAAAGCCAGGGAGGCCAGGGTGTCGATCACGTCCCCGCCCAAGATCTCGCCACCGGCGGCAGCCGTCGAGCAGCCTCGGGACCGGTCGCGCCGCCGATGTCGCCGGAGTGTGGCCGGTCTGCTGTTCGCCTTGCCTGCATTGGTGCTACTCGGGGTGTTCCACATCTGGGCGAGCCTGTTCAACATCGCGATGTCGCTGACCGACTGGTCACTCGGCGGAGCGTCGTTCGTTGGGCTGCGCAACTATGCCGCTCTGCTGACCGGAAGCGAGTTCCGCAACTCACTGATGGTGACGTTGTTCTTCGTGGTCGGCACGGTGCCGGTGACGATCCTGATCGGGCTGCCGATCGCCTACGCGTTGCAGTACCGGCTGGCTCGCTTCCATCTGTATCGGGTCCTCGTGTTCACGCCGTACGTCGTACCGACGGTGGCGTCGGCGATGATCTGGAGCGTCATCTTCGGATCCAACCCGGGCAGCTTGGCGAACTGGATCCTGTCGTGGTTCGGCGCCGGCCCCCGACAGTGGCTGGTCGACGGGACCGGCGTGATCAACGTGGTGTTGCACCCGATCGGTGTCCAGTTGCCCGGCGTGCTCGCCGGACCGAGCGTCGCGCTGACAGTGACGATGGTCGCCCAGATCTGGCACATGCTCGGGTTCACGGTGATCGTGCTGCTGTCCGGGCTGACCGGAATCGGAGAGGACGTCCGCGAGGCGGCGCGGGTCGACGGCGCGGGCGAGTTCCGGGTACTCCGCAGCGTCGTCGTGCCGTTGCTGTCGCCGACGATCCTGTTCCTGGCGGTGATTTCGCTGATCTTCGCGGTGCGCGAGTTCAACCTCATCTACGTACTCACGGGTGGCGGCCCGTTGGGCAGCTCGGAGACGTTGTCCATGCTGATGGTGCGCCAGTTCTACCAGGACAACGAGCTCGGGCGGGGCGCGACCACCGGCACGTTCCTCGCCGTAACAGTTGCCGTACTGACGCTGCTGCAGTTCTGGATCTCCCGGAGGCGAGTCCACTATGAGTGAGCCCAGAGCCCGTCTGAGGGCAATGCCTGCGCACCTCGGCCTGATCGTCGTGTGCGTTCTCCTCATGGTGCCGCTGTACTGGATGGTGATCACAGCGGTTAAGCCGTTGCAGGAGGCTCTTGCATCACCGCCGACCCTCTGGCCGCATCACCTTGCCTTCTCGAACTTCGCGGAGGCGCTCCGGCAAGCCCCGTTCGCGCGCTACATCGCGAACACGGTGTTGACCGCCGGCCTGACCGCGATCGGCAACGTGGTGATCGGCTCGCTTGCGGGGTACGCCCTGGCGCGCGGCCGGTTCCGCGGGCGCGGCGCATTACTCGGGTTCGTCCTGGCGAGCGTGATGGTGCCGGGGGAAGCCACGTTCATCCCGAACTACGTGACGATCCGGAACCTTGGTTGGTACGACAGCTATCTTGCGCTAGTTGCGCCGTGGCTGGTGGGAGCATTCAGTGTTTTCCTTTACCGGCAGGCGTTCCGTTCGCTACCGGAGTCGTTGTTCGAGGCTGCTCGGCTGGATGGACGTTCGGAGTTGCGGCTGTTCCGGGCGGTGGCCTTTCCGCTGGTCCGAGCGACTTCGCTGACGGTGTTCGTGCTGAGTTTCGTCTGGACCTGGAACGCGTTCCTGTGGCCGCTGCTGGTCACCTCCCGCCCGGAGTTGCGTGTCCTTCAGTTGGGATTGACCGCCTTCCAGACCGAGGGCGGTGTGTACGTCAACCTGCTGATGGCGGCGACAGTGCTGTCGGTGGTGCCGGTGCTCGTGCTGTTCGCGACCACTCAGCGCCTGGTCATCAGCGGCATCGGAGAAGGAGCCCTCAAATGAACGCACTCCCGCGCCGCCAAACCCTGGGTGGACTGCTCGTGGCCGGCACCGTGTTGCTGGCCGGTGCCTGCGGCTTCAGCACCACCAGTTCGGTGGCAGGCAACAACGCCGGCGTTCCGGAGAAGGTGAGCAAACCGACCACGATCTCGTTCTGGCACGTCTACACCGGCGGCGACGGGGCAGCACTCGACCTTCTGGTGAAGAAGTTCGAGGCAGCGAACCCGAACATCCAGGTCCAGGCGCAGTACGTCGGCGGATTCAACGACCTGAACAAGAAGGTCGTGTCAGCTCTGCAAGCAGGCTCGCCACCGGACGTCGCGATCGCCTACCCAGCGAACGTCTTGGAGTACGGGAAGTCGAAGCGCGTGCTCGACCTGATTCCGTACGCCGACAAGGCAGGTGTCGGGCTGTCGAACGAGGATCTGGCAGACATTCAGCCGAGCGAACTGAAGCGGAACCGGTACAGCACGCAGAAGGGCGCGTACCTGAGCTTCCCCTTCGCAGTCAACGTGGCTGTCCTCTACTACAACGCCGACCTGCTGGCCCAGGCAGGCTCGCCCGGGCCGCCGAAGACGTGGGCAGACTTCGAGCGGGTGTGCAGTGCGGTGAAGGCGATCGGCAAAACCTGCTATTCGGCCAACGCGAACGCCTCGACTCTGAACGCGATCGGCTACTCCTACGGGACGACGCCGGTCACCACGGACGGGAAGGCGTCGTTCGACACCCCACAGTGGAAGGAAGCCTTCGGAATGCTGGGTCGGCTCGCTTCCTCCGGAACAACGCGCCTCGCAAGCACCGGAGACGCCCAGACAGTCGATCAGAACGAGTTCGTGTCCGGGCAGGCCGCGTTCATCATCAGATCGAGCAGATCGGCACCGTTCCTGAACAAGGCCGTGGCTGGCAGGTTCAAGTGGAGCGCTGCCTCATTGCCGCAGGCAACTTCCACCGGTCGGCCGACGACAGCGCTCTACGGCCCTGGGCTGACCGCTTTCACCTCTGACGCCGATCGGCAGCTCGCCTCGTGGCAGCTGATCAAGTTCCTGGCTTCGGCCGACGCGCAGGCTGCATGGGCGGAGAGCACCGGCAACCTGCCGATTCGGCACAGCGTGCTGACCGCGCCGGCGTACGTCGCCTATCAGAAGCAGCACGCGGCGACGGCGGTGTCAGCCGGTCTGGTCGCTGATGCGCAGTGGGAAGGTGCGCTGGGCGATCGGGGGATCGTCGCCTTCCTGCCGCAGAAGTTGCGGAATTCGATGGAAGACCTGGAGGGAGGCGTGCTGAGCGGTGCGCTGACGCCGGACGCGGCGCAGTCCCAGTTGCAGGCGCAAGCGACCCAGCTGATGACCGCCCGATGAGCCAGCCGAACATCGTCGTGTTCCTGAGCGACGACCATGCCGAGTGGGCGCTCGGGTGCTCGGGCAACTCCGAGATCCGGACTCCGACGCTCGATCATCTTGCACGCACCGGAGTCCGGATGCGGAACGCGTTCACACCGAGTCCGGTTTGCTCACCGGCACGAGCGTCGTTCTGGACAGGTCTGTACCCATCTCAGCACGGGATCCACGACTTCCTCGCCCAGCAGGATCCGGAAGTGGCGGCGACACCGTGGCTCGCAACCGAACGGTTGCTCGGCGAGCTGTTCCAGCGCGGCGGCTACGAGACCGCGATGGTCGGCAAGTGGCACGTCGGCCGGACGGACGAACCATCGGCAGGCTTCGACTACTGGGCGCCCCACGACTACCTGGATCCGGCACCCGACCGCCAAGTCGTCACCGATGACGCCGTACGGTTTCTGCGGGGGCGCGACACCGAGCGTCCGTTCTTCCTGTACGTCGGTCATTTCGCGACGCACAGTCCTTGGGAGGGCGCGCCGGAGCGTCTCGTTGATCAGTTCCGGACGGCGACCTTTACCGACATCCCGGACGATGCCTCGTATCGCTACGGCCAGTTGGCCGGAGAGGCGCTGTTCACGACCAGGGACGATCCGCGGGAGGCGCTCGCGCAGTACTACGCCGCCGTCAGCGAAATCGACGAAGGCGTTGGACGCGTTCTCGACGAGCTCGAGGCGCAGGGGCTGACCGGCGACACCCTGGTCGCCTACACCTCGGACCATGGATTGATGACCGGCCACCATGGGCTGTGGGGCAAGGGAAACGCGACGGTGCCGTACAACATGCTCGACGAGTCGATCCGGGTCCCGATGATAGTGCGGCATCCCGGTGTCCTGCTCGGTGGGCAGGAGAGGGACGAGTTCGTCAACCACTGCGATCTGTTCGAGCTGCTGCTCGAACACGCAGGCGTCGACGTACCCGACCGGCGCCATCGACACCCGGGCCGTTCGTTCCGCGAACTGTGCCGCGGCGGCTATCTGGGTGATTGGCCCGACGAGGTGTGCGCCGAGTACGGCGACACACGGATGATCCGCACCCGGAACGAGAAGCTTGTGTGGCAACCCGGAGTCGATCGGACATTGCTTTTCGACCTGGCCAGCGATCCCCGCGAGTCGGTCGACGTGGCAGCAGACCGACCTGCGTCGGTTGCCGAGCTGTCCAAGCGGCTCGACGAGTGGTTCGCACGGTACGACGGACCGGGCACCAGTGGCCTCCGGGTCGCCGAGTTGCCGCGGCACAACAAACGGGAGGCCTGGCGGGACCACGGGCCGCACGACATCGTCGCCCATCCGCCGTGGATCACGCGCTGACCTTCCCACCCGAACAGACCTCCAGAGACTGGGAGATTGCTATGTCACGCCCTGAAACGGGCTTCCGCGGACGGATCGGGACCACCATCGCCGAGTCCGAACCGTGGTGGCCGGACACCGAGGCCGGCGCAGGCCGCCGACCGAACATCGTGACGGTGATCCTTGACGACACCGGGTGGTCCGACTTCAGCTGCTACGGATCCGAGATCGCAACCCCGACGATCGACCGGCTCGCCGCTGGTGGGCTGCGATACACCAACTTCCACGTCACGCCGCTGTGCTCTCCGACCCGGGCCAGCCTGCTGACCGGCCGCAACCACCACCGAGTGGGGATGCGGTTCCTCGCCGACACGGACACCGGCTTCCCCAACGCGCGCGGAAGGATCAACGCCGACGTGCCGACCTTGCCTCAGCTACTGCGTGAGCAGGGCTATGGCACCTACCTGGCGGGGAAGTGGCACCTTGCGCCGCTGCACGAGATCACGCCGGCCGGGCCTTTCCACAATTGGCCGCTGGGCAAGGGATTCGACCGCTTCTACGGATTCCTGGGCGGATGCACAGACCAGTACGCGCCGGAGCTCTTCCAGGACAATGCACCGGTCGAGCCGCCGGCTGGGAGTGGATACCACCTGAGTGAGGACCTTGTTGATCAAGCGATCCGCTTCGTGTCCGACCATGTGGCGTTCAGGCCTGAGCAGCCTTTCTACCTGCAACTCGCGTTCGGCGCGACACATGCCCCGTTCCAGGCGCCGCGTGAGTACGTCGACAAGTACGTCGAAACCTTTGCCAAGGGCTGGGATCAGACGCGGGCCGATCGGTTCTCGCGGCAGGTGGCGCTCGGACTGGTACCGCCGGGGACGGAGTTGTCCGAGCGGGCGCCCGGCGTGCCGGCGTGGGATGAGCTTGATGACGACCAGCGCGAGCTCTTCGCGCACCTGCAGGCTGCGTTCGCCGGCTTCCTGGAGCACACTGACGCGCAGTTGGGGCTGTTCGTTGCGGCTCTGCGGCGCCTCGGTCTGTTCGAGGACACAATCATCGTCGTCTGTTCTGACAACGGTGCGAGCCGTGAAGGAGGGTCGCAAGGAGCCGTCAACGTCGCGGCGCCGTACAACGGCCTGACTCGTTCGGTCGCGACCGAACTGGCTGAGCTCGACCGGCTCGCCGGACCCGAAGGACCGGCCTTCTACCCAGAGGGCTGGGCAAACGCGGGGAACACACCGTTCCAGCTCTACAAGCAGTTCGTCGATCTCGGTGGGGTGCGGTCGCCACTGGTGGTGCATTGGCCGCGCGGCGTCTTGAGCCACGGCGAGATCCGGAGGCAGTTCGCCCACGCGGTGGATCTCGCGCCGACCCTGCTGGATCTCGCAGGCGGTCCGGAGGGTCTGGAGTTCGACGGATCTTCGATCGCGGCGACGTTCGACGATCGCGGTGAAGGGCGCGACACGCAGTACTGGGAGATGCTCGGGCACCGAGCGATCTGGCACCGTGGCTGGAAGGCAGTTACCTGCCACGAATCTGGCGAACCATTCGAGGCCGACAGGTGGCGCCTGTACGACACAACGACCGATTTCAGCGAGTGCAGAGACCTGGCATCGCAGCAGGCTGGCCTACTTGCGGACCTTCAGGAACTGTGGTGGCGCGAGGCGAAGGCGAACGACGTGCTGCCGTTGGACGACCGTCGGTTGAAGGATCTGCTCAGATTGCGGCCTCCGCTCGGTATCGCCGCGCGGCGCTCCCTCAAGCTTCACGCAGGGCAGAGTCACCTCGCGACGACGAGCACACTGTGTGGGCTGGATCGCTCAATGCGAGTACGGGCGCGGCTCGTCCAGCCGGCTGACGGGGTCGTGCTGTCGAGCGGCAGTTCGTACGGCGGTTATGTCCTGTACGTGAAGGACGGAGTTCTCGTGTTCGAGTACCACTTCCTCGACTGGCGATCACAGGCCGCATCCGCGCCGCTGCCCGCCGGCGAGGTTGAGGTCGGATTCGACGTGGATCGTAGGGCCGACCGGACCGCACGTCTCGACCTGATCGTCGCGGGTGAGATCGTCTCGAAGGAGGAACTGCCGATGGCAACGACATTGTTGTCCTTCTGGGGACTCGATATCGGGCGTGATCCCGTGACCCAGGTGTCCACGGCGTACGACGGGGAGTTCCCACTGCCGGCCGGAGCGCTGAGCGAGGTCGTGATCGAGTTCCTCGAGGAACACTCACCGGCCGCCGTTGCCAACGCGATCCAGGCGACCGAATGACGCGGCCTGTGCTGCTCGATGTCGACACAGGCATCGACGACGCCCTTGCTCTGATGCTCGCCGTCCGTCATCCCGACCTGGATGTCCGTGGGGTGACCTGCGTGGCGGGCAACACGTCCGTCGACCAGGTTGTCCGCAACACGCTCACCGTGCTCGACGCGGCCGGCGCCGTGCACGTACCTGTTGCCCGAGGCGCCGAACGCCCGCTGCTCGCCGCGAGCAGGGACGCGAGTCACGTGCACGGACAGGATGGCCTCGGCGATCTGGGACTGCCGTACTCGACCAGGCAGCCTGTGGATGTGCATGCGGTCGAGCTGATGCGTCAGCAACTGCTGGTCAGCAGCACGCCGGTGACCGTGATCGGGCTGGCACCGCTCACCAACCTCGCCTTGCTGCTGCGTACCTACCCGGAAGCCGCCGCGATGATCGAGCGCATCGTTGTGATGGGCGGTTCGGCATCGGTGGGGAATGCGACGCCTGTCGCCGAGTTCAACGTCTGGCATGATCCCGAGGCTGCCGCGATCGTGTTCAGCGCAGATCTGCCGGTGACGATGTACGGTTTGGACGTCTTCTACCAAGTCGCTGTCGACGGTGACGATGCCGCGAAGCTCGCGGTCAGCGCTGACGCAGGAACAAGCCTGATCGGACGGCTGCTCTCCGGGCAGGTTGACAATTCTCGCTCCGAGGATCGGCTCCTGCCCGGCACCGCAACGCTCGGAGACGCCGGCGCGGTCTGTGCGGTTGCTGACCCGGCTGGGCTCGTCACCGAGTCGTTGCCTGTCCGCGTCAGCCTGGAAGGGGAGGAGACTCGCGGGCAGACGATCGTGGATCGTCGCAGCCGTGCCGGCGAGTCCGACCTGCTCGGACGGGTTGCCGCACCTCGGATCGACGTGGCTCTCGAAGTCGATGCCGCTCGATACCGGAGGATGTTCCTCGACGTCGCATGCCAAGGAGTGGTGTGAGTGCACGGCACCGTCTGTGTGGTCGGGTCGCTCAACCTCGATCTCGTGACCCGCGTCCAGCGCCATCCGCGTCCCGGCGAGACAGTAGCCGGGGACCGGACCCGGACGTTCCCCGGCGGAAAGGGCGCCAACCAGGCCCTGGCGGCCGCCCGGGCCGGCGCGTGGACGCGCCTCGTCGGCGCAGTCGGTACCGACGGTACGGCGTACCTCGCGGAACTCCGCGCGCACGGGGGTGGACTGCGACGCCGTACTGGTGATGCCGGGCGAGTCGACCGGCCGCGCCCTCGTAACAGTCGACGAGCACGGCGAGAACAGCATCGTCGTCTGCGCGGGGGCCAACGGGGCGATCACGCCCGCCGACATCGACAAAGGCGTCGTAGCGAGCGCCGACGTACTGCTTCTCCAGCTCGAGCTGCCAGGCGTTGTCGTCCGTCATGCCGCTGAGGCAGCACGGTCGGTGGGAACTCAGGTTGTGCTCAATGCATCGCCGTGGTCAGCGGCGGCGATCGACTTGGTCGAACTGGCCGATGTTGTCATCGTCAACGAGCACGAGGAAGTGGAACTCGGCAAGGTGCGAAGCTCGGTCTGCGTGACCCTGGGTTCACGCGGTGCTCGCTGGAACGGGATCGAAGTACCGGCACCCAAGGTCGAGGTGGTCGACACGACCGGGGCCGGCGATGCGTTCGCCGGAACGCTCGCGGCCCGGCTCGCGATGTCGGCGGGACCGGAGGAATCGCTGCGCGCCGCGATTGTGGCGGGTGCCGCTGCCTGCGAGCACCTCGGAGCCCAGGGCTGGGGGTCAGCTCGATGAGCCGCGCACGACCAGCTTGTGTGGAATCAGCGTCCGCGCCGGTACCTCGCCGCCGGCGATGGCCGTGACGAGCACGTCGACGAGTCGCCTGCCGTAGTCGTCCATATCGGTACGGATCGAACTCAGCGACGGTTGCATGTACTCACCGAGCGGAACGTCCTCACAGGACACGATGCCCACGTCAGAAGGAACGGCGAGTCCGTGGCTCGCCAGTGCGCGAGCCGCACCCAGAGCCATGGGTGTGTTGTCGGCGACAATACCCTGGGGCCGAACACCGGCGCGGAGCAGCTCAGCGATGCTCAGCTCGGCGGCTTCTGCCCGGTAATCGCCGTCGGCCACGAGCAGCTCAGCGGACTCGCGACCTGCGGCACGGCAGGCCTTCTCATAGCCCTTCCGTGCCTCACGCGTGAGCGCCGTACTCGGTCCACCGCCGAGGAAGACGATCGGCCAGCGGCGTTGCTCAAGCAGGTGCGCCGTTGCGTCGCGAGCAACAGCAACGCGATCCGTGAGCAGCGCAGGAACGTTCAGCGATCGGATGCTCTGCGACCCACAGATGGCGGCAACACCTTGAGTTAATAGTTCACCCAGTGCGGCCTGTACCGGCGGGACATTCATGTTGTCGGCCGTGGCGATGATGATGCCGTCGACGCCACGCTTGGGCAGCGAGTGCAGCAGAGCGACCAGCCGTTCGCGGCTGTGGTCGAGATCGCAAAGCAGCACGCTGTACCCCTGCTCGTCCGCGGCCCGCTGCACTGCCTTCGCCAACGCGCCGTGAAACGGCTGCGCGATATCGCCCACAAGCAAAGCCAATGTGTCGAACGACCCACGCCGAAGATTCCGCGCCGCCGAGCTCGGCCGGTAGTCGAGCTCGGCGATAGCCGTCAGGACCCGATCCCGCTTCGCCTCGATGACGGCCTCAGGCTGATTGAGCACGCGCGACACCGTACTCGGCGACACCCCAGCCAGCCGAGCCACATCACTGATGGTTGCCACACGTCCTCCGATTCCCGACCTGACCATCCTACGTCAGATTTGAAATCGATTTCAATCGTGGCATCCGCGCCGGCCCGGCGCTGACGATCATGGACCCAGTCGTCGTGCGGCCGTCGAAGCTGGTGTTCAACCTACGAAAGGTCGGCCTTGAGCGAGACCCCGATGCTCGTATCCTGGTCAGCCCCGCCGTACCGAGCGCACTGCCGGACACGACCATCCCCTGTCCCGAGGCCCAGTGTTCGGCGGGCATGTCGGCCAACCTGCTCCATGTCGAGCTGTCAGGCGCTGGTTCGTTCGACGCGGACCAGGAGGCAGGTCGGCTGCACCGTGAAGCGCAGTTCCGATGCCTCGGTCAGTACGTCGCCGTCGACCTCGCAAAGCTGTGGTGGGTCGACCCGGACTGTGAGTTCGCGACCTCGGTCGCGTTGGAGTGACGGTCCGTCGCCTCGATCCAGCAGGACCCGTGAGGCCACCCCGATCCAGTCGGTCAGGCTCTCGGCGCTGACCGTCGCCACGTCCAGCAGCGCGTCGTCGAGCTCGGCATCCGGCAAGAGCGCCATCCCGCCGGTGAGTTCGCCGCAGTTTCCGACCACGACGGTGCGGGCCGGGCCGCCGGGTGCGGCGCGCCCGTCCACGACGAGCTCGAGCGTGAACGGGTCGTCGGTCAGATGTTTCCCGCCGCTGGCGACGTACGCCGCCCAGCCGGCCTTGTCCTTGGCTCCGTCCGGCGCGTCGTTCATGATTTCGGCGTCGAAGCCAACTCCGGCCATCACGGCGAAGCAGTGGACGTTGTCAGCACCGGCCCGCACGTTCCCGGTGCGCTGTTCGCCGTCGGGATCGACGACCATCCAGCCGACGTCGATCTGGCGGTCTCGTCCGGTGAAGGCCGTGGCGGCCGCCGCGGTGAGGGAGTCGATCGGGAGTCCGAGATTGCGCGCCAGCAGATTCCCGGTGCCGCCTGGTAGCAGACCGAGTGCGACGCCGGTGCCGACGAGTTCCTGGGCCACCGCCCGGACGGTCCCGTCCCCGCCGAGCGCGCACACCAGCGTGGCGCCATTGCGAACAGCGTCACGCGCCTGACCGAACCCGGGATCGGCCTCAGTCGTCTCGACCAGCGCAGGCGCCTCGAGACGCACCGCAGCGGCTACTTCCTGAAGAACGTCGCGTACCTCGTCGAGGTCGACCTTCGTCGGATTCACGACGACGACGATCTCAGGAGCCTTGGCCTTCACCAGCGAACTGTCGCACAACACCTACGAGCCTTGCAGGGCAGTGTAGGAGTTCGCAGATCGCCACGGAGTCATCCTCCGGCACAGCGCAAGTGGCGATCTGCTTGGGTGACGACAGTTGGGTCACCGGGTTGGCTGTGCTGTTAGGCGCCGGGTTCAGTGAAGGCGGATGTGCCGGTGATTTCGCGGCCGATGATGAGGGGCTGGATGGTGTCGGTGCCTTCGTAGGTGTGGACGACTTCCATGTCCGCGTCTATTCCGGCACGGACGACGAGCTTGGCCACGCGAATCGCGAGCGGTTCCTTCGCGCGGATCAGTTCGCCAGAGTGCGGCGGACGTTCGAGCCGTCCTACCTGTCGCCGTACCAACGTGTGAATGTGTACAGCGGCGTCCGGGTACCGGGTGTGTGGGTGAAAGGAGCAACGACATGCCTGCAGGAGCCAGTCGGAAGCGCGAACGCCAGTACGAGCACATCAAGGCCGGCCTGAAGGACCGCGGCCGGAGCGAGGACGTCGCGGAGGAGATCGCGGCCCGCACCGTGAACAAGGAACGGGCCCGCTCCGGGGAGTCCAAGGAGAAGAGCCGTACGTCGACCCACGACATCTCGTCCAGCCGCCGCGGCGGACTCCGCTCGCACAGCGGGTCGCAGGGCCGGACCCGCGACCAGCTGTACAACGAGGCCAAGGAGAAGAACGTCAAGGGCCGGTCGAAGATGACGAAGACTCAGCTCGCTCGGGCCGTCGGGCGCTGACGTGCAGCGGGTCGACGGCCGGCCGTTGAGCGATCAGGAGTTGCGGGGGATCGACGCGTACTGGCGGGCGGCGAACTACCTGTCCGTAGGGCAGATCTACCTGCTCGCGAATCCGCTGCTCCGAGAGCCGCTGCGCGCCGAGCACATCAAGCCGCGGCTGCTCGGGCACTGGGGTACGACACCCGGCCTCAACCTGCTGTACGCGCACCTGAACCGGGTGATCCGGCGGCGCGACCGCGACGTACTGTTCGTGACCGGCCCCGGGCACGGCGGTCCCGCGCTGGTGGCGAACACCTGGCTCGAGGGCAGCTGGACGGCGGCGTACCCGAACACCACCCGCGACGAGGTGGGGATGGCGCGGCTGTTCAAGCAGTTCTCGTTCCCGGGCGGCGTACCGAGTCATGTCGCGGCCGACGTACCTGGGTCGATCAACGAGGGTGGCGAGCTGGGGTACTCGCTGAGTCACGCGTACGGCGCGGCCGCGGACAACCCGGACCTGCTCGTGGCGTGCGTGGTGGGGGACGGGGAGGCCGAGACCGGGCCGCTGGCCGCGTCCTGGCACTCGAACAAGTTCCTGAACCCGGTGCGCGACGGCGCCGTACTGCCGATCCTGCACATGAACGGGTACAAGATCGCGAACCCGGCGGTGCTCGCGCGGATCGGTGACGACGAGCTGACGGCGCTGATGCGCGGGTACGGGTACGAGCCGTACCTGGTCGAGGGGTCCGACCCGGCCGAGGTGCACCAGGCGCTGGCGGCGACGCTTGACGTGTGCCTGGACCGGATCGACGAGATCAAGCAGGAGGCGGTACGGCCGGCGTGGCCGATGATCGTGTTCCGTACGCCGAAGGGCTGGACCGGCCCGCACACCGTCGACGGCGAGCAGGTCGAGGGCACCTGGCGGGCCCACCAGGTCCCGCTGTCCGGGGTCCGCACGAACGAGGACCACCTCCGGCAACTGGAGTCCTGGCTCCGCAGCTACCGCCCGGAGGAACTGTTCGACGACCGCGGTCGCCCCGTACCGGACCTGCTGGAGTTCGTCCCGGAACGGCGGATGGGGTCGAACCCGCACGCGAACGGCGGCGAACTGAGCCGGGACCTGGAGTTGCCGGCCGTCGAGGAGTACGCCGTACCGGTCAAGGTGCCGGGCGCCGAGGACGGGGAGCCGACCAGGGTGTTCGGTGCGTTCCTGCGCGACGTGTTCCGGCTGAACCCGGACAACCTGCGGCTGTTCGGCCCGGACGAGACCGAGTCGAACCGGCTGACGGCGGTGTACGAGGAGACCGGCAAGCGCTGGCTCGCGGAGCGCCTCGACACCGACAACCACCTCGCCGCCGACGGGCGGGTGCTGGAGATCCTCAGCGAGCACACCTGCCAGGGCTGGCTCGAGGGGTACCTGCTGACCGGCCGGCACGGGGTGTTCTCGTCGTACGAGGCGTTCGTGCACATCGTCGACTCGATGGTGAACCAGCACGCGAAGTGGCTGAAGACGATCAACCGGCTGGACTGGCGGCGCCGGATCCCGTCGCTGAACTACCTGCTCACCTCGCACGTGTGGCGGCAGGACCACAACGGTTTCTCGCACCAGGACCCGGGATTCATCGACCACGTGGTGAACAAGAAGGCCGAGGTCGTCCGGGTGTACCTGCCGCCGGACACGAACACGCTGCTGTCCACGATGGACCACTGCCTGCGGACCCGGAACTACATAAACGTCGTTGTCGCGGGCAAGCAGCCACAGCCGAACTGGCTGGATTGGGACGCGGCCGCGCTGCACTGCGCGCGCGGCGCCGGGATCTGGGACTTCGCCAGCAACGACGCCGGCGACCCGGACGTGGTCATGGCGTGCGCGGGCGACGTACCGACGATGGAGACACTGGCCGCCGTCTCACTGCTCCGCGAACATCTCCCGGAGCTGCGGATCCGGGTCGTGAACGTCGTGGACCTGATGCGGTTGCAGGACGCGACCGAACATCCGCACGGGCTGCCGGACGCGGAGTACGACGCGCTGTTCACCACCGACAAGCCGGTGATCTTCGCCTACCACGGCTACCCGTGGCTGATCCACCGCCTGACCTACCGCCGCCGCGGCCACGCGAACCTGCATGTCCGCGGGTACATCGAGGAAGGTACGACGACCACGCCGTTCGACATGGTCGTCCGCAACAACCTCGACCGCTACCACCTGGCGATGGACGTGATCGACCGCGTCCCGTCCCTCGGCACCCGCGCCGCCACCACCCGCCAGTACCTCGCCGACCAACGCACCCGGCACCACGCCTACGTCACGCGGTACGGCGAGGATCTCCCAGAGGTCCGCGACTGGCGGTTCCCGATCGACGCGAGATGAAGGATGGGAAGTAGCGTGAGACTCATCAGGTGAACGTCTGACGAAGCCTCTAGACCGGTCGGATTCGCGACGCTGACGATCGCGGCGTATCGATCCCGTGCGCTGCGGTAGTCGGGTGCGGGGCGTACGGCGCCGCCAAGATGGCTCGGCTGAACCTGCTGGAACACTGAGGACGCGGCTCCGTCCCGATGGAATCGACGTGCTGACCGTCTGTCCGGCTTCGTCGAGACCGAGATGACCGAGTCGAACACATTCCCGATGCCATTCATCTCCGCCGAGAGTGCGGCGCGTTCGATTGCCGATGGCATCGAACATCGTAACGCCCGGATCGTGTTCCCGTGGCAGATGGCCTGGTTGATGCGGTTCGCCAAGCTCGTTCCCGATCGTCTCTGGGCCGCGGTAGGCCGCCCTCCAGATACCGACCGCCGGAAGCCCGGGACACTTCCGGCGGTCTCTACACGGACGTCCATCCGCGTCCATGCCGGCCGGGTATGCCCCAACGCGCCGAACGGCTCATCAACGTCGCGATCGTCGTACTCCTGTTCGGCTCGGCGAGCTGCTGGCCCTGGCCAACAAGCTCGGCAAGCCCACGGGCCTACGCCGACGCCTCAGGACCTGGGCCGATTGGCAGGACCTTTCGCTCGACGCTCATGGCAGCCTCGCTCAGGAAGATCGGTGACCGTATCGGGGAAGCCTGTGGCAGGTGGATCCCAGAGGTGCGTGGTCTTTCTCGCCTTGCAGCGGTTCTGGCGGTGGAGGCTCCTCGCGGGCAGCGTCAGGGCATGACAACCGGAGGTTCGTCGGCAATTGATAGATTGCGCTACTACGAGTTACGACGAAAGTTTGTCAAGGTGAGGGTCGGATCGATGGCTCCAGCTGTTATGTGGTTTCGCCGGGATCTCAGACTGGCCGACAATCCGGCGTTGCTTGAGGCTGTCGAGGCTGGCGGCGGGCACGTGGCGGGGTTGTTCGTCCTGGACTCCGGACTGTGGGATCCAGCTGGTTCGCCGCGGCGCAATCGCTTGCTCTCATCGGTGCAGAGCCTGTCCGAGGCCATGGGCGGCAGTCTCGTTGTGCGACGAGGCGATCCCGCTGAAATGGTTCCGCGGTTCGCAGCCGAGATCGGTGCCGGCAGCGTGCATATCGCAACCGACTACCGTCCGTACGGGCGACGGCGCGACGCGGCCGTCGAGCGCCGGCTCGGTTGTCCACTGGTTCGCACCGGTTCGCCGTACGCGGTTTCCACCGGTCGAATCGTGACGAATGCCGGCGCGCCGTACCAGGTCTTCACGCCGTACTTCCGGGCTTGACTGGATCGTGGATGGCGGCAACCTGTGGAGGCACCGGCCGAGGTGAAGTGGATCGACGGCGACAGCGAGGCATTGCCGGAGTTCACCGCTGTCGACGGAGCCGGCGAGGCGCCCGCACTCAGCCGCTGGGGCAACTATCTGGAGACGGTCTCGGCTTATGGCGACGAGAGGGACCGTCCGGATCTGGACACCACGTCGAGGATGTCGATTCCCCTTAAGTACGGCGAGATCCATCCTCGAACGATGCTGGCCGATCTCGCTCAGGAGCGCTGTGCCGGCGCTGAGGCGTACCGGCGGGAGCTGGCCTGGCGCGAGTTCTGTGCGGAACTCTTGGCCCGGTACCCGCACGCCGCGTGGAAGCCGGTGCGTTCCCAGTTCGAGCGGATGGAGTACGGCGTACCCGGTGAGGCTTTCGAAGCGTGGCGTCGCGGCTTGACCGGTTTCCCTTTCGTGGACGCGGGCATGCGAGAGTTGGCGCAGACCGGCTTCATGCACAATCGAGTGCGCATGGTGGTGGCCTCCTTTCTGGTCAAAGACATGTTCGTGCACTGGAAACACGGTGCCCGGTGGTTCATGCGGAACCTCGTTGACGGCGACCTGGCCTCGAACTCCTTGAACTGGCAGTGGGTCGCTGGCTGTGGGGCCGATGCGGCACCGTACTTCCGGATCTTCAATCCGATCTCCCAGGGCTTGAAGTTCGACCCGCAGGGAGACTACGTACGGCGGTGGGTGCCCGAGCTTGCGCACCTTCCCGGTTCGTCCGTCCACGAGTCGTGGAACGCGAAAGCATCTGGTTATCCGGAGCCCGTCGTCGACCACTCCGAGGCACGTCGCGAGGCGCTCCGCCGGTACGCGGCAATCCGATGAGCTGCGCGTCTCAACCGTAGCCACTCCGGCGGATTCTGAAGAGGTGACCCATCCGTGGCCTTCAGAGCTCCGAAGCCTTCTTGTCACCCTCCCTGAGGAGATGGTCATGTGAAGGCCTGGAAACCGGTATGGCGATGGCTCACCGCGAGCGTGGCGTTCGCGGGGCTGATCGCTGTCGCCATCGTCGTACTCGGCCGTAAGAGTGATCAGAAACCGCCCGGGGGCGCCTCGGCGGCCGGGCAGCCCGCTACCAAAGCACCGAAGGCCGCGCCCAGCTCAGCCGGCGACGAGGCGCTGGTGAACCGGATGCTCGACCAGATTCGTGCGGATAAGCCGGTGGAACCGCAGTTTCCCGCGGGCGACAACCCGGCATCGGGCGTCCCGATCGCGGCGATCAAGGCGAAGCCCGGGGAGCAACTAGGCCTCGGTCGGCTCGTGATCCCGCGGCTCGCGCTGAACGACGAACTCAACAACGGTGTCGACGATGCCGCGCTGGAGCACGGTGTCGGGCACTGGCCGGGTACGCCGTTGCCGGGCAGCCCTGGGAACAGCGTGATCAGCGGCCACCGCAGTACGCACGATAAGCCCTTCCTGTACTTGGAGAAGCTTCGGCCCGGTGACCCGATCAAGGTCACGGTCGGCGCACGAACCACGACGTACAAGGTCTTCAAGACCACGATCGTCCCGCAAGCGCAGTACGTGAAGTTCGTCTTGCGCCAGCCCACTGATCCAGGCGTCAAGGAGATCACTCTCTTCGCCTGCAACCCCATCACAGCCCATATCCAGCGCATCGTCGTGCAGGCGCGCGCCGCCTGAGGAGGTCGATAACCCCTGCACCCACCGAACCCAAGCAGTGAGCCGGGCACATCACTGTCCGGTGTGACACACGCGAAGGGGAATCATGGGTATCAAAGAGATTTTCGGGGGCAAGCCGGTCCTCGAGTTCGCCGACGAACACAGCCGGCGCAGCTTCCTGCGCAACGCCGCTCTGGTCGGCGTTGGCCTCACGTACGTCGCCACGCGCCCGGGTGACTCGGTCGCGCTGGGCAGCGTCGACCGAGGACGCACCAAGGACGCCGCGAAGAGTGATCTGGACATCCTCAACTACGCGCTGACCTTGGAGTACCTGGAGTCGGCGTTCTACACCATGGGGCTGAAGGCGAAGGTGCTGAAGGGACGCGAGCTGGAGTTGGTCGACCCGATCCAGCAGCACGAGGCCGATCACGTCAAGGCCGTCCGGACCACGATCATCGATCTGGGCGGGAAGCCGGTCGCGCAACCGAAGGTGAAGTTCCCCGCCGGGACATTCACCAGCCGCGCGGCGTTCCTGAAGACGGCCGGCACCTTCGAGGAGCTCGGCGTCAAGGCCTACCACGGGCAGGTACCGCTGGTGAAGAACGGCGCCATCCTCGCCGCGGCCGCGTCGATTGCCGGTGTCGAGTCACGGCATGCGGCCATCATCGCCCAGATCACCGGCGGGAACCCGTTCCCGGCGCCGATCGAGGCCCATCTCAGGATGGCGCAGGTTCTCAAGGCCGCCATGCCGTTCATCGCGAAGTAGGAGGAGACCCTGATGGCAGACACAACAGCTGACCTGGTCCATGGCAACGCCTCCGACGTTTCCGCCGGCGTGGCCCTGGGCGCGCTGAACCACGGGTTCCTGCTGGCGAGCGCGAAGGACTTCAACAGCGACATCGACGTCCTCAACTACGCGCTGACCCTGGAGTACCTCGAGGCAGAGTTCTACCGGCAGGGCAACAAGGCCGGACTGCTGAAGGGCACCGAGAAGCAGTACCTGATGCAGATCGGCGCCGACGAGGCGTCGCACGTGGCGACCGTGACGGCGACGATCCAGAAGCTCGGCGGTACGCCGGTCGGCGCGCCGGCGGTCGACTTCGGCGGCGCGTTCGACAGCCGCAAGAGCTATCTGACGACATCGCACATCTTCGAAAACAAGGGCGTCGGCGCCTACCTCGGTGCCGCGGGGTTCATCAAGAACAAGATGATCCTGCAGGCCGCGGCCGGCATCTTCGGTGTCGAGGCCCGGCACGCCGCCGTCGTCGGCAACCTCCTCGGCCTGAAGGCGGAGGGCGGTGTCTACATGGGCGCGTTCGAGACGCCGATCGCCAAGAACGACGTACTCAAGGCGGTCGCCCCGTTCCTGGTCGACCCGGCCAAGGTGGTCGCGGCGATCACGCTCTGACCGGAACCATTACGGCCGGTGGCCGGCCACTCCAAGGGGGACTGGCCGGCCGCTGGCCATTCCGAAGGAAGGCATCGTCATGATCACGCTGCTGGGTATGCCCCAAGGCGCCGAATGGCTCATCATCCTCGCGATCGTCGTATTCCTGTTCGGGTCGGCGAAACTACCGGGCCTGGTCAAGCAACTCGGCAAGTCGAAGAAGATCTGGGAGGACGAGGTCGCCACGCACGTTAAGAGGCCCGATGCGGAGCTTGACGACGACGCACCGTCGAGCGACGGTCGGCGAGTCTGACCCGCACTCATCGACGGAGGTCAGACGATGTTCGACATCGGATTCCCCGAGTTGCTGGTGATCGGCTTGGTCGCGCTCCTGGTCTTCGGCCCCGATCGCCTTCCGGAGTTCATTCGTACTGCGGCACGGTTGCTGAACCAGGTCCGCGGCCTGGCCGCCAAGGCACAACAGGATGTCCGGGCGGAACTCGGACCTGAACTCGACCAACTGAGCGAACTCGACCCGAGGGCCTTCGTCCGGCAACTCCTCGACGGCACGGACGACGAAGCTCGTCCTGTCGCCGCAGCGACGAAGCCCTCCGGCAAGCCGACGCCGTACGACGACGAGGCGACGTGAGTCCTTGTGCCAGGGTTGCCCCATGGTCGATGAAACGACGAAGCAGGCCCACCCGGGCGAGCCGCGGTTGCCGGCTGCCGTCGGAGTGATGGTGGCGATCGGGCTGTACGCCATCCTGCCCGGCGCTCTGCAGATCGGTCCGCGGTACGTGATCCCAGGGCTGGAACTGCTGCTGTTCGTCCCGTTGGTCCTGGCCAACCCGCGCCGGATGAGCAGGCAGAACCGGCTGCTGAGACGTCTCTCGATTGGCCTTGTACTGCTGATCGCCTTGTCCAACACAACCGCCCTGGTCCTGCTGATCCGCTCGCTGGTGATGGGTCAGGCGACCGCGGGTGGGCAGCTGCTGGCGGCCGCCGGGCAGGTGTGGCTGACGAATGTTCTGGTGTTCGCGCTCGCCTTCTGGGAGCTCGACCGAGGTGGGCCGGTCACCCGCTTTCGGGTCGACCGACCGGGATTGCCGACGGCCGACTTCCGGTTCCCGCAGGACGAGGACCACGACGCAATCAGCGAAGTGGCACAGCGGTCCTCGGCCAAGTCCGGCTGGGCGCCGGGGTTCATCGACTACCTGTACGTCTCGGTCACCAACTCTTCTGCTTTCAGCCCGACCGACACCATGCCGCTGTCTGTCCGCGCCAAGCTCCTGATGGCCGTCGAATCAGTCTCAGCGCTGATGCTCTCGGTCCTGGTCGTCGCCTTCGCCGTCGGACTCCTCGGCCACTGAGCCACTTGATCGTTCAAAGGCGGCGATACGAGTAACTCCTCCTGGGGCGGGGAAGCTGGTGAGTGCGAGGCGACGAACTACGGGGACCAGGAGATCGTGACTTCAGTTGCAGGCTCCGAATCTGGAACTCTAGGCGAGGCTTCACGCACGGCGCCTTCAAGTGCAAGCGTGGACTCAAGATCGGCCTTGCGATCGCCGGCAGCATGGCGCTCGAAGGGCCGGTGATCCGCTGGGTGGCCGACCACCGGAAACACCACAAGTTCGCCGACCGAGACGGCGATCCGCATTCGCCGTGGCGTTACGGCACTACGGCGTGGGCGGTGACCAAGGGGTTCGTCTTCGCCCATGTCGGGTGGGTGCTGTGGGGCCAGGATCGTGCCGACCCGGCGCATTACGCGCCAGACCTCGTCAACGACCGAGACATGGCGGCGATTTCGAAGTGCTTCCGCCAGCTCGCCGCGATCTCGCTGCTGGCACCTGCACTGATCGGTGCACTGTGGGACAGGTCGTGGCACGGCGCCGCTACCGGATTCTTCTGGGGCACCCTGGTCCGCGTCGCGCTGATGCACCATGTCACGTTCTCGATCAACTCCATCTGCCATGTGACCGGACGGAGACCGTTCGAGGCCCGTGACAGGTCCGGCATCGTCTGGTGGCTGGCAATCCTGAGCCAGGGCGAGTCCTGGCACAACCTTCACCACGCCGATCCGACCTGCGCACGGCACGGTGTCCTCCGGGGACAGATCGACATCAACGCCTGGCTGATCAAGCGATTCGAGCGCCTCGGCTGGGCGTACGACGTCAGATGGCCGGACCGGCAGCGCCTCGAGCGGAAGCGCGTCACGGTCGTGTGACTGATGACCAAGGTATTCGATCGAGCCGGCTTCGCGTGGTCAGGCGATGCTGTACTTGATCAGCTGACGCTCGACCAGATGCAGGCCGTCCTGCCCCGGGAGGGTGTCGATCTTGGCGTCGATCCTGCGTGCCTGGGCGAGACCGTCGGAGCCTCCGAACAGGTACGTCAGCAGGTGGCGTACGTCGTCCTCTGGCATGACTCCGGAGCCGACGATTCCCCAGCCGTTCCGGAGGGCGAACCGGGTGATGCGCTGGGCCCGCGGGTTGCCCTGCAGCCGGCGGCGCGCCTGACTGTTGTAGAACGCGATATGACGGGTCTCCTGCTTGGCGATGCGGCGCAGGATCTCGGTCAGCAGCGGGTTGTCCTCGACGGCGATGAACCGCGAGTACCCGGCGTGGGTGCACCACTCGTTGATCGCGCCCCACGTCATATGGGTGGCGATGAAGTCCGGTCCGAGAATGTTCGCGAGGAGCGATTGCACGATCGGTGACACCCGGTCCCGCCACCCGAGGCGCTTGCGGAGCGCGCGCGTGTGCTCAGGCCCGGTCGGTACGTCGTGCACGTCGAGGACCGCGTCCAGTGCCTCGCCGTGCCAGTACTCCTCGTAGTTCCACATCGTGAGGAACGTGGTCACGTCGGGATCTGCGTGCGACGGGGTGACCAGAAGGTCTCGCAGGTAACAGACGGTGTGCGTCTCGACATCGCTCATGTACCGCAGGCACCGCAGCGCCCCGGAGGACAGCCGCTGGGTGCGGAACTTGCCGAGGTCGAGGTCATCCCACCGCAGTCGTCGTGCTGTGGTTGCGTACGTTGCGACATCGAAGCTCATACAGGGTGTTCGGCGCCACCTCCCAGGTGGATGGGAGCTGACCGATCAGTTGCTGCGGGCCGGCTGAGGCTGCGCAGGCCGGCGGACAGGGTTTCGGCGACCCGCTGCGGTTCGGTGCCGCGATGACGCGCGATCTCGTAATAGGTGAGACCGCCGAAGTACGCCTGAGCCAGGTCATGACGTTGTTCGTCCGACAGTCGCTCCGATCGCAGGAGGTCGCTGGTGCGGTGCTCGTCGCCCGCCAGGACCGCAAACCTGTGCGCCAACTGAGTGGCCCACTGGACGAGGGATTCGCGCTTGGGGTCGTACTCGCTGTGGTTGCGGCACAGGTAGCTGAAGACTTGGAGACAGATGGTTTGGGCCTTCTCGGGACAAGCGCTCATACCGAGAGCCACTCCGTACAGGGGACCGCTCAGCGCGTCGTAGAGGGCGGCGACTGCCGCGCGGCGGTCGGGAGAATCCAGTTGGTCGAGAGACGCGACGATTGCTGCGTCGGCTACGGGCACCTCAGGCATGTAGCTCACTTCTCTGCGCCCTGGGGGCGTGATCGTGGGACTGGCCGGCGCTGTTGGACCGACACCAGTCTTACACCATCGGCCTCCATATCAAGCCTCAGGGTGATGTCGGTGCACGGAGATCACGTCACGACGCCCCGGATCGGTCAGGCCATCGGGACGAGCGCGGCGGCGGGCAGCGTGGGCTTCGCGGAGCCGCCGGCGGGCTCGACCGTGAGACCGAATGCGACCTTTCCCTTGACGTCGCCGCTGATGAGACGGGTCAGGTCGCCACTTGCCAGGCCGACAGAATGCGCGACCTGTGATTGATCGATGAGCCAAAGCTGCCAGGTCTGGTCCTTCGGCAGTTGCCGTAGGCCACGAAGGACCACGACCGCCGCGTCCGCGCGGTTGGACGTGACCACCGTGGCCTGGCCACCGCCGTTGACGTCCTTGTGGACAGCCTGGGCGTCAGGCTCGGCCAGCACGGCGGTAAGCCGATCGTTGGCCTGGGCGACGACCGACTTCTCGTGGTACTGGTCGATCGCGATGCCGCCGCTGGCGGCCACCGCCACGGCCGCGGCGGCCAGTGCGAGCATCGTCCGCCTGCGCACGCGCCGTGTCCGGCTCTCGGTGATGTCGTTGCCCGAGGCACCAGGAACCAGGGGTGGCAGTTGGCGGACTTCCTCGATCGCGGCCATCACCTTGGCCTTCAGGGCTGCCGGCGGACGCGTGGAGACATCGGCGGCGAGCCGTACGGCGGCCTCCCGGAGCTCGTCGACTTCGGTCGCGCAGGACGAGCAGCTCGCGAGGTGCTGCTCGAAGGTGGCTCGTTCGGTGTCCGGCAGTGCGTCAAGCGCATAGGGGCCGGCCAGGGTGTGGACGTCGGGTTCGGTCATGGCGTTTGCCCCCCAGCGGTTCCGAGGCAGTCGCGGAGCCGGATCAGGCCATCGCGCATTCTCGCTTTGATCGTCGGTAGCTTGGCGCCGAGCTGCTCGGCGACCTCGGGATAGGTGTAGCCGTTGTAGTAGGCCAGAGTGACCGACTCGCGCTGCAGGTCGGTGAGGGTGCCGAGACACCGACGGACCTGTTCGACCTCGAGCCGGTTGGTCACCGTGTCGGACACCTCATCGAACGCCGGATCGACGGATCGGGCCGCCACCCGCGTCTCGCGGTCGACGGCGGACTGTTCGGAGCGCACCCGGTCGACGGCCCGACGGTGGGCGATCGTCAGGATCCAGGAGTGGACCGACCCGCGGGCCGGGTCGTAGCGGCTCGCCGTACGCCACACGTCGATCATCACCTCCTGGACAACTTCCTCGGACTGCGCCGGGTTGCGCACGACCCGGCGGACGAGACCGAACACGCGCGGCATGGTCAGGTCGTACAGCGAACTGAAAGCCGCTGCGTCTCCACCGGCAACCCGAGTCATGAGTTCGTGCAGCTCGGCGCCCGGTCGTGGTCCGTTGGAGCCTGGCCAAGGAAGCGCCACCTGATCGGTCACGGTTCGTCCTCTGCTGGATGAGTCAATCCTAGAATGTGCCGTGACGGGACCGATGCCATCGGCATCTGGTAAGGGGGTCGATGACATCGGTCCTGTCCATGGGGCGGCAGTGACCGATCAGGCGGCCGGCGGCATCAGAACGGAGTCGATGAGGTAGACGGTGGCGTTGGCGGTCTTGACGCCGCCGCAGATGACGTTGGCGCCGTTGACCTTGAGGGTGTCGCCGGAGCCGGTGACGGTGAGGTCTTGCTTTTCGACGGTCGGGTGTTTGCCGACGACTGCGGTGGGGTCGAGTTGGCCGGCGACCACGTGGTAGGTGAGGATCTTGGTGAGCAGGGCGCTGTTGGTCTTGAGGGTGTTGACGGTGGCTGCCGGGATCTTGGCGAAGGCGGTGTCGACGGGCGCGAAGACGGTGAATTCGCCGCCGTTCAGTGTGGAGACCAGGTTGACCTTCGGGTTGAGCTTGCCGGAGACGGCGGCGACGAGGGTCTTGAGTAGCGGGTTGCCGGAGGCGGCGGTGGCTACGGGGGCGGCCGCCATGCCGTCGATGGATCCGGCGCCTGACGGGTTGGCCTTGGCGTACGCCGCGCACCCGGGACCGACCATTCCGCCGGAGGCGGCTCTCGCGGACGGGGAGGTGCTGGGGGTCTCGGCAGGAACCGACGAGGACGAGGTGCTGGTGGAGGGCGAACTGCTCGACTTGTTGTCGTTGCTGCTGCACGCAGCGGTCGCGAGGACGAGCGCCAGAGCGGATGCGGCGAAGCCGGCGCGGGTGAGGTTCTTGTGCATGATGATGTCTCACTTTCAGGTGGTGCCGGCGGCTTCTCTCCGCGGCTGACATCGGTACTTCGGTGCGGTGCGCGTCCCGGATAGGTCCGACCTGACGTCGATCGGAGTACCATCGAGGTACCTGACGCAGGTGTCAGGCTGCCCCAGACAACGCGGCACCGACCGATCGGTGAAACTCGGGGTGTTCGCGATGTCTCAATGCCTGCGTGGATCATGCGGGAGGCGTCATGAGTGTTGACGCCGCAGCGGGGTCTGCAGCCGCGTTCGCTGCTCTCAGCGATGAATTGCACTTGGCGCCGGATCTCGGCAGCGTGCTCGAACGGACCCTGGAATTCGCCTCCGCCGTCGTCGACTGCGACTGTGCCGCCGTCGCGCTGCGGCCGGGATCAGGTCTGAAGCGATGGCGGCTCGCCGGGTCCGACACCCGGGCGATGGCGGCGGAACGCGGTCAACAGGAGTACGGCGAGGGGCCGAGTCACTCGGCAGATCGCTCTGACCTGATCGCGGTTCATGATCTGTCAGTCGATCCTCCGTGGACCCGTTGGGGCCCGTGGATATCCGCGGAGTTCGGTTTTCACAGCGTGCTGAGCGCTACCGTCCGGCTTCGCGAGAACACGCTCGGCGTACTGAACCTTTACGCGACGCCTCGCAACGCGTTCCAGGAGCCGGATCAGGCGCTTACCAAGGCGCTGGCCGTGCACGCCGCGGTCGCTGTCGTCGCCGTGGCAACGTGTGAAACGCGCCAGCGGGCAATCGATGCGCAAACCGAGGTCGGCCAGGCCGTCGGGATCCTGATGGAACGCTTCGATGTCGGAAGTGACGAGGCCCTGGCATTGTTGCGGCGGCATTCGCAGGAGCACAACGTCAAGTTGAGCGCCGTTGCGGCGGAGCTGGTTTCAGCACGTCGTGGGCCCGCGCAATCCACCCGTCCGGTACGTCGCCAGACCTGATGACCGGACCGCCACGGTGTGCCCCGTGGACAGGCACCGGGCCGTTGGGCAGAGTGGGAGCCGCGACGTCATGACCGGGATCGCCCGGCCGAGCGGGCAAGGCGCGCCAGTGACGTCCGAGGTGAGCTGATCGGTGGCATCGCCACGAATGCGTCAGATCCTCTTCGAGGTCCTCACCGATCCTCCGGGTCGGACAAGCACTGCCAACCAGGTGCTGCACCGGCTGATCACCGCGACGCTGACGGCGCTCGAGGTAGACGGCGTCAGCCTGGCGCTGATGACATCGGCAGGGCATGCCGGCTTGCTGGCGGCCACAGACGACGTGTCCGCCGCGCTGGAAGACTTCCAGCACACCGCCGGCGAAGGACCGTGCCTGGACGCGTCACGCCAGGGCCGACCAGTTCTCGAGCCGGATCTGCTCCGTACCGGACTGACGCAATGGCCGGGCTTCACGGCATCGGCGGCCGAGGCCGGCATTGCGGCGGTGTTCGCTTTCCCGCTGCAGGTCGGTGCGATCCGACTCGGAGTACTCGACCTGTACCGCATCGACACCGGGTCGCTGGACTCTCTGCAGCTCGCGGAGGCGCTTGACTTCGCTGCCGCGGCGACGACGATCCTTCTCGACCTGCAGCACGGTACGCCGGTGGGGGAGTTGCATCCGTTCCTGGCCGTCGCCGCCGACGAGCACCGTGAGGTCCACCAGGCCACCGGGATGGTCTCGGTCCAGGCGGCGGTAAGCCTGACCGAGGCGCTGCTGCTGTTGCGGGCCCGCGCGTACGCGTCGGAGCGATCGCTGCTTGAGGTCGCCACCGACGTTCTGACTCGGCGACTGAACTTTTACCCTGAAGACGATCATGATGAGTAGGCAGGGAGATGCGGAGATTGGACCACCCGGCCCGGAGAGGAGCGAGGTCATGACCAGGGAGCAACGCCTCGGACACGTTTTTGTCGAGCTGGCCGACAGCCTCGTCGACGACTTCGATGTCATCGACCTCCTGCACGTGCTGTGCGATCGCAGCGTCGAGTTGCTGCAGGCTGACGCCGCCGGCCTGATCCTGGCGGATCCTCGCGGCCGCCTCCACGTGATGGCATCCACCACGGAGGAAGCACGGCTCCTCGAACTGTTCGTGCTGCAGAACGACGAAGGTCCCTGTCTGGACTGCTATACAACCGGACAGCAGGTTGCGAACATCGATCTCGAAGAGGTCAGCCAACGGTGGCCGATGTTCAACGCCGCCGCAGCCGCTGCCGGCTACCGGTCGACCCATGCGTTGCCGTTGCGCCTGCGTGGGCGGACGCTCGGAGCGCTCAATCTGTTCTGCGAGCAACGGTCGACCCTCAGCCGGGAGGACGTCGACCTTGGACAGGCACTGTGCGACATCGCCACTGTCGCACTCCTGCAGGAAAGGGCCATTCGCTCTGGTGAACTCCTGGCCGAACAACTTCAGGGCGCATTGAACAGCCGCGTCGTCATCGAACAGGCCAAGGGCATCCTCGCCGCGCGAGCGGACATCCCGTTGGACGCTGCGTACGCCCTGATGCGCGATTACGGACGCCGCAACCACCGACGTCTCAGTGCAGTGGCAATAGACGTAACCGCAAGCACCATCGGCCCCGACGACCTCAAGACCACGAACAACGCCTGACGACCTCTCCCGTGGCCTGACCGAGCAGCCGACTCCACCGGACGCTGACTGCTGGGGTTGCCGTGTCGCGGCGGGACGCGCAACACTCGAGACATGGCGGCCAACCGCATCCTGCCGGGCCGGATATCGCGACCCGTTCGCAGCCCCTCCCGCGGCTGGCCGCTCCAGTCGGGAACAACCGCCGGCCGCTGAGGTTACGGATGTACCATCGCGGTGTGACGGAGAGTCGTGCCTGGTGGTCAGCGTGTCGACCGCGGGTGGGGTCGGCACGCCGCGAGTGCAAGGCTGGCGGAAGGCACGCATCCTGCGTATGACGTTCACGGAGCCGAGTGACGATCGTGCGGCGATCGCGGATTTCAACGCAGCCCGCGATGCCGAGTACGCCGAGGTGTTGCAACGGCTGCCCGAGTTACGCCGGGAGTTGGCCGACGCCCGGGCCCGCGGAAACGCGACCTATGCCGAGGTCGAGGAGTCCGAGGCCGATCTGGAGCGCTTCCGGACCTGGCTGCACAAGATCGCTCGACGCGACTATTTCGCGGCATTCGGAGCTCAGGCCGCGCGAGACGCCGTCGCGGAGGCAGCCGCCGATCTCGCTTCCTTCGAGGACGCCGCACTCTGGGCTGACGATTCGCTCGCACCGGACGTCCCCGTCGAAGATCTGCCGGCTGCCGAATCGCGGCTGCGCGCTGCGAACGAGTCATGACGGGATCGCTGTTGATTGGCGTCCTTGTCGGCGCGGCAACGGCCCTGGTACTGGTCTGGGTGGCGCTGGTCGTCGTGATGATCGCCGCGCGGCCGCGAGGAGGGTTGCTGCGAGAAGCCGTGCGGCTGCTTCCCGACGTACTGCGTCTGCTCAGTCGGCTGGCCGCCGACAAGACATTGCCGCGTGGCGTCAGGGTCAGGCTGGCACTGCTGATGGTCTACCTCGCGATGCCGATCGATCTGATACCGGACTTCATTCCCGTTCTCGGGTACGCCGACGACGCCATCATCGCCACAGTCGTACTCCGCGGTGTGGTGCGGCATGCAGGCATCGCTGCGGTCCGCGCGCACTGGCCCGGTTCCGACGACGGATTCGCTGCCGTGGTCCGCCTCACCGGACTGCGCGACACTGAGCGATGACCGAGTTGGTTGACCTTGGGTGCTGCGCCGATGGCGGCTTTCGGCCTCGCCCTGCTGTCCGCGGTCGCCGGGTCCAAGATCGCGACGTATGGCGTTGGAGGTCTGCTCACCACGCGGGTCCTGCTGTACGGCGTCGTACTCACGCCGGCCACGCTCCTCGGCGCCTGGACCGGCAAGAAGATCGTCGGCCACATCAGCGACCGCATCTTCGTCCTGCTTGTCGAACTCGGCCTTCTCGCGGCAGGCGGGCTGTTCGTGGCCGGCTTCTGAAAGGCTTGCACGTGAGTAGCTGTGCATCTTCCTCGGCGGTGGTGTCATGGTGACGTGGAGGATGACGAGGAGGACGTGGTCGACCTTGGACGCCCGCCGGCGCCCCGCTGGTTGCGGATCGGCGTGCGGATCGGGGTCGGTCTCGCCGTGGTGGCGCTGCTGGTGATTGCGTTGCGGCCATGGTCGGCGCCGACCTCGAGCCTGGTGGTGCCGTCAGTGACGCCGCCGGGAGTTGGCCTGCCGACGCCATCGACCAGGTCCTGGCCGACCGTAGCGGGCGCCGGCGACTCCAACGCCGAGGTGCCGATCGTGTCCTCCGTACCGTCGCCGACGCGCACCGGCATCCAGGTCCTGCTCGGCGGGGAACGGTTGCGGACGGTCGACTTCGACGCGGGCCGTGTGGTGACGTTGGCCGGACTCCGTTCCGGCGAGTACGCCGCTGTCCTGGGCGGGCCGAAGGGTACCTATGCCACCGCGAGCACCTGCGAGGCCAGCGGTTCCCGGATCCTGCGCATAGGCGCCGATCAACGGGTCAGCGCGGCAGGTACGCTGCCGCGGACCGGGTCTGTGCTGACCGCCGGCGGTCAAGCTTGGATCGTGTCGTATCCGGACGAGGCCGGCCAGCCCTACGGGACCGTTGTGCCGCTCGGCGGCGGCCGACAGGTACGGCTCCCAGTGGGGTTCTATCCGTACGACGTCGTCGGCACCACCCTGGTCGGCCTGCTGCAACCTGACCCGTCGGCTCCGCCCGCCGACCTGCTGCTGGTCGAGGCGGCGACCGGTCACATCCGTGCCAGACTGGGCCGGGACGCAGCACCGATCGCCACGGGCAACGGCCAGGTCGTCTGGACCAGCGGATGCGACGCGACCAGCGACCAGCCCTGCATTCTGCACCGGTTGTCGGTTGCCACCGGCAACATCAACCGGTTCCGTCTGCCCCGTCCGGCGGGCGCGGGCATTGTCAGCCCCGACGGAAGTCGACCCGCCTTCATCCTCCAACGGGCCACGACGGACCCGCGCTACGAGGGCCGTCCGTTGCCGCCGAGCGACATCGCGGTCATGCACTTCGATAGCGGCCGCCTCGAGATCGTCCCCGGCATCGAGATGCCCGCGAAAAGCTCGCCGGGCCTGGCGTTCAGCGCGGACGGCCACTGGCTGGCGATCGCGCTCAATGCCGGCAACCGTGTTCGGCTGCTTGCGTGGCGATCCGGGTTGGCACGGCCGTACGAGACTGGAGCAGTCCCCGCGCAGGTGCTAGGCACACCAACGATCGTGCCGCTTCCTACCCGCTCAGGTTGACAGCAGCAGGGGCATGGCTATCGCGTAGGCGGCAAGGAGCACGAGGGCTTCGCTACGGGTCAGGGCGAGGCCGCGGCGAAGGAGTGCCCAAGCCAATCCTGCTGTGAGGATCAAGGCAACGGCGGCTCGTCCGGGAGCAGCCGTACCGGAGGCGAGTCCGACGACCGCGCCGCCGATGAGGCTGTTGAAGAGGTTGCTGCCGAAGAGGTTGCCGACGACGAGGTCGGACTCGCCGCGACGCTGCGCCTGCACCGATGATCACCTGCGGTACGCCGAGACGGGTACCTATCTGCGACGCGTTCGAGACCAGCAACTGAGCTCCGGCGAGAACGCCGGCAAGACTAGGGCCGCGCGTACCGGTTCGAACCAGGCCGGAGGTACCCAGGCCGATCACCACAACCCCGACGACCACCGGGCTGATCCGGAGGCGCTCCGCCAACCGCGACGAACCGAGCACCAAGTGGTCTGCCGCGAAGGTCAGAACACCCAGCCCCACAACGGCAAGCAGAATCTGAACCACCATCGGACGCCCTTCGGTCGACAAACCTCACCCCACCGCCGACCAGGCTTCCCGGCACACCACCGCAAAACCTACACCAAACGACGGGCCCTCGCTGGGCGCATGCCCTTGCCGTTGACCGGCGACGATCTGGGGTCTCTGAAGCGCCGTCGGCAGTTGTCGGCAGGCTCGGCTATAGTCAGCGCGATCTGGGGGTCTCGAGACATTTCTGGAGGGGAATTCGCATGAAATTGCAGCGCTGCGCGCTCGCATTGGCCGGCGCCGGGCTGTTCGCCGCGGCGGCCGCTTCCGTTCCGGCCGCCGCCACAGGTCAGGCCGATCCGAAGCCGTACTTCCCGAGCAGGACCGTCCAGCCGAACAAGGCGAAGGCTGCCACCGCGGAGCCTTGCGAGAGCGCGGTCGGCGTGCCGACTGCCGCCGGCACGATGCAGGAGATCTACGTCCTGCCTGGCCGTCACCCGCAGGCCGATGTGTACGAGCCGTACAAGTTCGTCGGCACCCGGGCCGACGCGACGTGGTACGGAGCCGTGAACAATGCGGGCACCCAGTTCTACTACTACGGGCTCCTCCTGCAGGGCGGGAACTTGTATCGGCACACGACGTACATGCCGAACAACGAGACCAGCGCGCCGCGTCCGCCGTTCAAGAAGGTCGGACCGGGCTGGACGAGCTTCAAGTCGATCGCGACGTCGAACTTCAGCGTCGCCGCGCCGCGGCACGCGTACCTGTACGGTCTGAACACCAATGGCAGCCTGTACCGGTACCAGATGGTCGGTGCCGGTTTCCGGTCGCTGGGGGCGATCGCCGGGTTCAAGGGCTTCAAGACGATGACGGTGATCAGCGAGACGGCGGCGTACGACACGTTGCTGATGACGACGAACGCCGGTGCGCTGTGGACCGCGCACATCCCGGTCGCCGCCGGGGCGAAGCCGGTGATGAAGCTGATCCGCTCATCCGGCTGGTCGGCGTACGAGTCCCTGGTCGTCCAGAGCTGTGGCACCCGCGGCGGTTCGCTGGTCGTTGCGGTCGACAACGATACGCAGTCGGGCTACCAGTTCGCGATGAGCAAGGCGAACGGGTCCGCGACGGCGATCACGTCGTACGGGAAGGTCCCGGCGGTGTTCAACGGTGTGAGCCACGTGTCGCTCACCACGCACTACGACCAGTTAGTCGGCGAGTAGCGCCCCAGACTCACGTCAGGACGAAGTAGCGCAGCCACAGGTACGGCGCGGCGACCAGGATCGTGATGACGGTCATCACCACGCCCTTGCGGGTGAACTCCCAGAAGCTGATCGGGTGACCTGAGCGGAGCGCGATCCCGATGACGACGACATTCGCGCTCGCGCCGATCGCGGTGGCGTTGCCGCCGAAGTCGGCTCCTGCGGCCAGGGCCCACCACAGCGCGTGGGCGTGCGCCGGGTCGGTCACGCTGTTGGTGAGCTGGTAGACGACCGGGCTCATGGTCGCGACGTACGGGATGTTGTCGACGATGCCGGACAGCAGCGCCGACACCACGAGGATCAGCATGACCGCGAGCAGCGGTTTGCCGCCGGTCGCGTCAGCCACAGAGTCCGCCAGGTCGCTCATCACGCCGGTCTTGACCAGTGCGCCCACCATGACGAACAGACCGGTGAAGAACAGCAGCGTCTGCCACTCCACGCTGCTCATGTAGTCCTTCGTCGGCACCCGCGTGATGAGAACGAGAATCCCGGCGCCGAGCAGTGCGACAACCGCCGGCTCGATGTGGAACACGGCCCGTCCAACAAACCCTGTGAAGACGACCAGGAGGACGACACCGCACTTGATCAGCAGAGGCTTGTCGTGGATCGCCTCGCGCTCGTTCAGCCGCAGTACGTTCTGGACCTTGTCCGGGTCGGCGGTGAACGACCCTTTGAACAGCCGGGGGAGGACCAGGCAGAACACGATCAGCTCAAGGATCACCAGCGGTGTCAGGTGGAGCAGGAAGTCGTTGAAGGTGAGACCCGAGCGGCTGGCGATGATGATGTTCGGCGGATCACCGATCAGGGTCGCCGTACCGCCGATGTTGGACGCCATCACCTCGGCGATCAGGAACGGCACCGGGTTGATCCCGAGGCGTTCGCACACCAGCAGCGTGACCGGCGCGATCAGCAGCACGGTGGTCACGTTGTCGAGGAAGGCCGAGGCCGTCGCGGTGATCAGGCTGAGCAGGATCAACACTCGTAGCGGAGATCCCTTTGCCCGCTTCGTGGCCCAGATGGCGACGTACTCGAAGACTCCGGTACGGCGGAGGATGCCGACGATGATCATCATTCCGAGCAGCAGGAAGATGACGTCCCAGTCGATTCCCGTGTCGTGGGAGTAGAACGCGTGCTCGGTGTCGGTCACGCCGAGCACGAACAGGACCGCGGCGCCGCCGAGCGCGGCGAACAGCTTATGCGTCCACTCGGTTGCGATCAGGACGTACGCGATGACGAAGACGGCAACGGCGATCATGGTCATGCGATCACCGGTACGGCGTTCAGCGCGCTGAGGTCACCAGCTCGAGCAGCCGTGACGCGGTGATCGCGCCGATGATCTCCTGGTCCTTGACGACGGCAACCAACGGGCAGCGTAGCCGGGCCATCAGGGCTGCCACTTCGACGACGGTGTCGTCGAAGTTGACTACCGGCAGCTCGGCCGGCTCGGTCGGCAGCAGTTGGCGAACCGTGAGACCGGTCAGCTTGCTCGCCACCTGGTCGGCCAGCGGCTCGTCGATCACCCGCGCCAGTGACGGATCGTCCTGGACGTAGGAGGGCACCAGGAACCGGACCACCTGGGACGCAGGCAGCACCGAGTGCGGCCGTCCTTTGTCGTCGACCACGATGAGGCCTGGCAGCCGGTGCGACGCGAGCAGCCGGACCGCCTCGAGCGCGTCCGTGGTCAGGCTGACAGTCGGGAACTCCTCGGCCATCTGCTCTCCATGCACATTCGCACGATACCTCGCTCCCGAGCAGGAAGGAGGATGTCCAAGACGCCGGTGAAGCCCCGAGCTGGACGGGCCTCGACGTGGCTCCGGTCAGCCGCCGGGTACTCGGGACTGTACCGTCGATGCGGTGCCCAGGCGAGAACTCCGGCGTCACGCTGTCTCCAGGGTCGTCGAGCTGCCCGCACCCCGTTCGGGGACGGGAACTGCCGACCAGACTTCCCGGCGCACCACCGCGCAGTTTTCCTCATCTGGCGACACCCGCGCAAACGCCTGCGGCGTCCCGCAGCTCCTCCCGCGGAGAAAGAACACGCCGCCGAGCCGTCCACAGCCGGATCCTCCCGCCGCGATCCGGCTGCCTGGCTGTCCGGTGCACCCGGTTCTGGCACCGTCACCGGCTGCCGTGTTTCCGCGTCGCGCTGCCGAGGGCGATGAGCGCTCCGAGCGTGGACAAGCCGGCGGAGAGGAGGAGTGCCGGTTGGTAGCCGGCGGTGGTTGTTTCCGGGGTGGTCAACGCGCCGTTCGCGTCGAAGACCGCGGTGCCGGTGGCGACTGCAATGATCGTGCCGAGTCGTTGGAGGGTGTTGACCACGCCAGCGGCTTGCCCAAGCGCCTCGGGCGGGGCCACGTTGAGTGCTGCGGCGGGCAGGCTGGGCAGCGCGAGGGAGACGCCGACGCCGGCTGTCACGAACGGTACGACGTACGCGCTCCATGACGATCCGACGCCGGCAAGGTGTGCGATCCAAACGAACCCTGCGGCCTGCATCAGCAGTCCTGGGACGGCGAGGACCTTCACACCGACTCGGTCGAACAGGGCGCCGGCGATGGGTGCGATGAGTAGTGGGGTCACGGTCCAAGGCAGCAGTTGCAGCCCAGTCGTCAGTGGGCTGTCGCCACGGCCGATCTGGAAGAACTCGCTGGTCAGGTACGCCGCGGAGAACGTGGATCCGGACATCAGCACGTTCGCGACCGCCGCCGCGGAGAACGACCGGGTCCGGAACAGCCGTAGTGGGATCATCGGATGTGCGGCGGTCGCCTCCCGTGCCAGGAACGCGCCGAGCAGTGCGATGCCGGCGACGAGACCGGTGAGGGTCCGGCTGGAGCCCCACCCGGTGTCGGGCGCCTGGACGAGCGCCCACACCGCGACGGCCAGGCCGGTCCCGCCGAGCAGCATGCCCGGCAGATCGAGGGGGGTGCGCGGTCCGTGACTTTCGGCGAGGACCCGGCGCGAGCCGAGCAGGGCGAGGACGCCGATCGGGATGTTGATCCAGAAGATCCAGTGCCAGTCGAGTCCCTGGGTGACGGCGCCGCCGACCAGCGGTCCGGCGGCGACGCCCAGGCCGGCGATCCCGCCCCAGATCCCTACCACGCGGCCGCGCTTGTCCGGGGGGAACGCGACGGTGATGAGGGTGAGTCCGAGGGGCGTGATCACTGCCCCGCCGAGCCCCTGGAGTGCCCGGAACGTGACGAGCAGGCCGAGGTCGGGCGCGGTCGCGCACAGCGCGCTCATCGTCGCGAACAGGGCGAGACCGCCGAGGAACACGCGACGCCTTCCGAACCGGTCGCCGAGGGCTGCGGCGGTGATGATGCCGGCGGCGAACGTGAGGTTGTAGGCGTTGACGACCCATTGGAGGCCGGCCGGGCTGCCGCCGAGGTCGGCGCGGATGGACGGTAGCGCGGTCACCACGACGAGCGCGTCGAGGGTGACCATCAAGAAGGCGATCGACGGGATCGCGACGGCGAGCAGTGGCGCGCGGGTCCCTCGCCGGGTGACAGGGGAAGCCATGACGGTCACGACAGATCCTTCCTTCGGGAGCGTGGCCTGAGCGCCGCGCCATTCACAGGAGTAGGCGTCGCGGGGCCGCGGAACTGGGCGGCGTGGGAGCGCCCAGTTCCGGCCGGCTCGTACGTCTACCTGTTGTGGAGGTGTACGTCGATGACGAGCAGGTGGATGGTGGAGTCATGGAGTTGCTGGCCCGGGCGCGGGACGGAGACGCGGACGCATTCGGCGAATTGGTCGCGCCGTACCGCCGCGAGCTCGAGGTGCACTGCTATCGCCTCCTCGGCTCGCTGCAAGATGCCGAGGAGGCGCTGCAGGAGACGTTGCTTTCGGCCTGGCAGAGCCTCGGTGCGTTCGAGGGGCGGTCCTCGGTGCGGACCTGGTTGTACCGGATTGCCACCAACCGCAGCCTGGACCTGCTGCGCGGGGCGGGGCGTCGTACGCCGCCGGGTACTCCGTTGAGAGTCGAACCGCCGCCGCCGAGCCGACAGGGCGAGATCACGTGGCTCCAGCCGTTCCCGGACGACCTGCTGGGCGTTGCGGATCCGGCGCCTGGCCCCGAGGCCGTCATCGAGGCACGCGACGCCACCACACTCGCCTTCGTCACCGCCCTGCAACGACTGCCGGCCCGGCAACGGGCCGTCCTGATCCTGCGCGACGTTCTGGGGTACCGGGCCGCCGAGGTCGCCGACCTGCTCGACGCGACCGAGGAGTCCGTGACCTCGGCCCTCAAGCGCGCCCGGGCCACGCTCGCCACCGATGCAAGCGCCGACCGGCCTCCGGCCCCGCCACCACTACCGCTCTCGGCCGAGGAGGAACAGCTCGTGAGTGACTGGATGGAGGCGTTCCAGGCGTTCGACATCCAGCGACTGGTCGCCCTGCTCACCGACGACGCCTGGATCAAGATGCCGCCGCTGCCCTGGGAGTACCAGGGCCGCGAGGCGTGTGAACGCTTCTTCAACACCATGGCCGGGTCGCCCGGCGGCCACCGACGGCTGGTCCCCACCCGAGCGAACGGGCAACCGGCCTACGGCTCCTACACCCTCGACACCACTACCGGCATCTGGCGCGCCAATGGCTTCTTCGTACTCACCCTGGCCGGAGACCGCATCCACGAGATCATCCGCTTCGAGATCCCCTTGATGGCGCGCTTCGGCCTGCCCCGAACCCTGCCCCAGTGAGGCTTCTGACAACCTCAGCTGTCAACGAATCCGCGTCGTTCAGCGCGGCGACGGTTCCGCCTTGCCGGTCAGGGTTTGATGCGCGTGGTGACGATGACGGCGACCTCGAAGAGCGCTATCGCTGTGCAGAGGGATACGCCGAGCAGCAGTAGCCTTGACGAACCGGTCAGTGCAAGGAAGACCGCAGCGGTGAAGCAGATCAGGAGCCCGCCTCCGGCAGCCACAGTCTGGAGCCGGTGGGCTATGGATCGAGGGACCCGCCTGGTCTTGTCACGTTTCGCACCGATTTTCCGCATCTTCTGGTCCCCCTTGCCGACACCTGTCCCGTACTGCCCTCTCGGTTCCCCGATCGGATCGCAACCAATCCTGGCGAGTCGGGTTTGGTCCCAGTTGGAGACATTCAGGTGATCGGTACGTCGGCGACGACCGCGTAGTGGTGCGACGGAGGACAGCCGTGGTCCTCGTCGAAGCCGACGAGGCGGGAGCCTCTGGACGTCAGACCATCGTCGGCGAGGATGTAGTCGATACGGCGGTCCTGGAGCCATTCGCCGTGGCCCAGGTACGGATTGCGGGAGCTGTACGTCGCACCGTCGTACCTCTGCGCCCGCCAGCAGTCGGCCAGTACTGCGAAAAGCGGCTCGAGTTCGGGCCCGTCCGGCGGCGTATTCAGGTCACCCGCTACGACCACCTCATCACCGTGCGCTCTGAGCTCGGACACGAGCGCTGCAAGGGACTCGGCTTGCGCGAGGCGCTCGCGTTCGTGGTTCTCCTCCCAATCCAGGCAACTGGTGATGAAGTGCAGACTGTGCACGCCGACCCGGACCTCCGCTCTGAGGGCGACGGTGTCCGCTGAGAGCTTATGCTGCTCAATGGCGCGGAGTGGGAAGCGGCTGAGGATTCCCAGACCGAGATGCACATCGGGATCGGGATCCGTCGGCATGCGGGACTGGGCGAACACCGGCGTCATCCCGAGCTCGAACCCCAGCAGGCGGGCCTGCGTCCGCCCGTCGCTGCGCCAGGTTTCCTGTAGTGCAACGAAATCCGGTCGTTGCGCCCGTACTGTTCGTGCGATCGCTCGCTCTCGCCGCAACCACCGGTCGCCGAATCGTCCCCAGACATTCCATGTCATGAACCTCACGACCGTCTCACCCTCTCGTTCCGGACCTCGCCGGTACCCAGGCCCGGCACGAAGACACGCCCCGGTCGGCCGGAACCTGTTTCGCATGGATCGGCTGCCGGCGGGCACCAGACAGGGGTTGGAGATGCCGGACCCGAGGAGGAGACCGATGGGTGTCGGACGCAAGGCGAAGCATGCAGTGAAGGGCGCAAAGGGCAAGGTCAAGAAGGTGACCGGCAAGGCGACCGGAAATCGCGACTTGGAGGCCGAGGGCCGCACCGAGCAGACGAAGGCCGACTTGAAGCAGGTCGGTGAGAAGGCCAAGGACGCCTTCAAGGAGTAGCCGCAGCAAAACCATGAGCCCCGCTCAGGTGGGGCTCGTCGTACGTGTTCTCGAGGGACTGGTCGAAGCGCGCGCCGGGCGGTTCGGTCGTTTGGGGCGGTTCGGGCCAGGGGACAGGGAGGGCGGTGGCCGGGCTGGTTGCCTGATGGTCTGGAAGGGTGCCGTCAAGTCAACCCCGGCCACCGCCAATCTCTGCTCAGGAGGAGCGATGGACGACGCACCCGGCACACTGATCAACCTGAACGAAACCGCTCTGGCGTTGGCCGAGCCTGCTGACGACGTACGTGGCAGAAAAGTGGTCGACCGGAACGGTGACGAGGTCGGCACCATCGACGGACTGATCATCGACGAACACCAACGTCGGGTTCGGTTCATGCTGGTCGGATCCGGTGGATTCCTCGGACTCGGCGAGAAGAAGCAACTCATCCCGATCGATGCCATCACGAGCGTAGGCGACGACACGGTTCGCATCTCCACCGAACGAACACACGTGGCCGGCGGACCGGTGTATGACCCGGAAGTCGTTCCGGAGCCTCACTACTACGAGGAAGTCTACGGATACTGGGGGGTTCCGCCGTTCTGGGGCCCTGGCTACGTGTATCCGCCGTTCCGCCGCTGATCCGCAGACGACCGTTCTCGGACGAGGACGCCCGGGAGTAGGTGATTGCGATGGGCAACGGGATGCCGATCGCCGCGGTGTTCTCCGGCACGGTTGCCGGAACCGTCGGGCTGGAGGAGGAGTTGCTGCTCGTGGACCGCGGGACGTGGCTGCCGGTCGCCGCCGCCGACGTACTGGAAGACATCCGCGACCCGCGGATCAAGCAGGAGCTGCCTGCGTGCCAGGTCGAGATCGCGACCACCGTGCACACCGACCCGTCCGTCGCCGTCGAGGAACTACACCGGTGCCGGGGACTGATCGCGGCCGCGTGCGGTCCCGGCGTGGCCATGATCGCCGCGCCGGTGCATCCACTGGTCGACGGGCCGGTCGAGCTGTCCGGGACGGCGCGTTCAGCGGGCCTGGACCGCCGGTACCGCGAGATCATCCAGCGGCAACTGGTGTCGTCGCTCCAGGTTCACCTCGCCTTCGGGGACGCCGACTGCACGCTGGCCGTCTACCACGCGCTGCGAGACGTTCTTCCGGAGCTCGCTGCGCTGGCAGCCGGGGCACCGTTCGCCGCCGGGCGGGACACCGGGCTGTGCTCGGTGCGTCCGGTGATCTCCGGTCAGCTGCCGCGCCAAGGTGTGCCACCGATCATCCCGTCGTGGGAACAGTTCGCCGAGGATCTGGAATGGGCGGTCGGCGGGGGTGCGGTGACGGATCCGTCGGAGTGGTGGTGGGAGCTCCGCCCGCACATCCAGTTCGGTACGCTCGAGCTGCGCGTCCTCGACGTACCGGCGACGACTGAGCGGGCCGGTGCGATCGTGCGGTTCGTGTACGCGCTCGCCGCCCGGCTTGCCGACCTGCATCAGCTCGGCGAGCTCCCGCCGCCGGCGCCGTCCTGGCGGATCGCGGAGAACCGCTGGGCCGCGCTGCGAGACGGTGTTCGGGGTCAGCTGCTCGACCTCCGCACTGGCGCGGCACGTCCGACGCGGCGCCGCCTCTACGACCTGATCGACGCTGCTGAGGCGTACGCGCTCGGCGGGTTGGACGACGTACGGGCCCTGGTCGAGCATCCTCCGGTCGACCATCTCCGAAGGCTCGGGCCACGACGGGTCGCGCCGTGGCTGGCGGAAGTGTTCAACGGCTGAGTGGTTCACCCCTCCTTGGCATTTGCAAACCTCAAGCACGCAGAGCCGATTGGCAGTTGTCCCGTCACCGGCTGGAATGCGATTCTTCGCGTTTGAGCGAGAGGGTGTGGGTGCCGTCGCAGTGCGGTGGGATCGCGGTTCGGCCACAGCGGCACAGGGCGACGGTACGGCGGGTCGCCGGGATCGGGTCGCCGTTCTCGTCGAGGAGTTCGAACTCGCCGCGGACCAGGAGCGGCCCGTCCGGGTACGCGCGGATCTCTGTCATATCCGTGCGGTACCCGCTGCGGGGGAGTCTACGAGATTCCGGCGGGTACCGGTCGGAGATGCAGCTACCACCGGCCCGCGGGCCGCTCAGCGCTTGGATTAGCAGTCGGCTCGTGCGAGCCGGTGAGGCCTACGTGCCAGCTGTCGTGTCCGATCGGCCCCAGGCCGACGGCGACCTCCAGTTGGCGTTGTGGATCGCGTACGAACTGCAGTATCGCGGTTTCGACGAGGTCGATCCGGGCCGGCAATGGGATCCGGACGTCATCGTCTTCCGCACCCTGCTGGAGCAGCCGTGGATCGAATGGCTGGAGGCGAACTACCGGATCGCACCGGAGGCACAACCGGTAGCGGTGCAACTGCGCGCCTTGATCGACGACAAAGAGGACCTGCGACTGGCGCCGTACCTGCGTCGGCACGCGACCCGTGACCAGTTCCGTGAGTTCGTGCTGAACCGTTCCGTGTACCAGCTCAAGGAAGCCGACCCGCACAGCTTCGGCATCGCCCGGCTCGCCGGCGCGGCCAAGGCGGCGCTGGTCGAGATCCAGGCCGACGAGTACGGTGGCGGCCGCGTCGAGCGGATGCATTCGGAGTTGTTCCGTACGACGATGCGCTGGCTGAGGCTCGACGACACCTACGGCCACTACGTTCCTGAGGTACCGGCTGTGACGCTCGCCGTGTCGAACGTGATGTCACTGTTCGCCATGCATCATCGTTGGACGGGGGCGCTCGTCGGTCATCTCGCGGCGCTCGAGATGACATCCACGCTACCGAACCGGCAGTACGCGACCGGCGCCATCCGGCTGGGCGCCTCAGCGGACCAGGCTCGCTACTTCACCGAACACGTCGAGGCCGACGCGGTCCACGAGCAGATCGCCGCTCACGACCTGTGTGGCAGTTACGTCCAGGAACATCCCGAGGCGGTCGGTGACGTCCTGTTCGGCGCGCGCTGTGCGCTGACGGCCGACGGCCACGTCGCCAGACACTTGCTGTCGCGATGGACGGACGCCGATGCGTGCGAACATCGAGATGCTGGATGACCAGTGCGAAGGGCGCGGAATGACGGAGATTCACGAGCAGCTTGCGGTTGCCGCGCGAGAAGCCGACCGCTTGGCCGGCGCGGTTGATCCGGATCGGCTCGGCGACTCGACCCCTTGCCCGGAGTACGACGTACGCAGCCTGATCGCGCACCTGATGCAGGAGATCGTCTTGCACAGCTGGGATCTCGCCGTTGCGACCGGACAGACGCCGCAATTCCCGGACGAGGTATCGGCGACAGTGCTGCCGGTCAGCTCGCCGCCGGGCACCGGTCCAGGACCTTGAAAGGACGCCATCAATGCAGGCCCGATCCCATGGGTTCTTCAACTTCCGACAGCATGAGAGGTGATGGGTGTGTCCGAGCAGTTGCGTGACCGGAAGGTCGCGATCCTGGCGGCGAACGGCCTCGAACAGGTCGAGTACGAGCAGCCACGCACTGCGGTCGAAGAGGCCGGCGGTACCGTCCATTTGGTGTCCATCGAGGACGGCAAGGTGCAGGCGATGCACCACGACATCGAGAAGGGTGACACGTTCGCCGTGGACCGGCCGGTGTCGCAGGTCCGGGTCGAGGAGTTCGACGCGTTGATCCTGCCGGGCGGCACGATCAACCCGGACCGGCTCCGTGCCGACCCGGACGCGGTGGAGTTCGTCCGGTCGTTCGTTGCGTCCGGCAAGCCGGTGGCGGCGATCTGCCACGGACCTTGGACGCTGGCCGAACCCGGTGTGCTTCCGGGGCGGCGGCTGACGTCGTACCCGAGTATCCGGACCGACCTGCGCAACGCCGGCGCCGAGGTCGTCGACGAGGAGGTCGTTGTCGACGGCAACCTGATCACCAGCCGCAATCCCGGCGACTTGACGGTGTTCTGCGAAACGCTCGTCCAGCAGTTCGCGAAGAGCTAGGTCTGACGCCGGAACATGACCGGCACTGGCCGTCGTGCTGGCCAACACAGTTCACGTGGCGCTGTGCGGTCCCTGTCGCGTCCAGCTGCGCCGCCCAGGTGCGCCGCCCAGCGGCGGCGCTCGAGTCGTTTGGCACTGTGTGTCGCGGGTACCGGAAAGCAATGATGAGCAGAGCATGGCGAATGGTTGCTGCAGCGGCTCTGTTGGTGTTTGCACTGGCGCCCGCTGTGGTCGGCTTGGCAAGTGCACAAGCGGCGCCGGCGCCGTCTCCGACGCTGGGGTCGAACTCGCCCGCGCCCGACCCGCCGGGGTCAGCGGACTCGAGCCCGCGCGACTACAACGGAGCGGTCTGGATCGTGGCGGCCGTCCTGGTGGTCGCCGCCATCGTCGGGGGCGGGACGCTGTACCTGTCACGCAGCCGCCGCATGAGCCTGAACCCCCTCAGCACACCGGAAGACCGCTGGACAGCCGCGGACCAAGCCAGCTCCGCCGAGCGCCAGGCAGGCACTGAGCGACCCGCGCCAGACGAAGGCCGGGCAACTACCGAGCATCATCTGTCTGACGGGCGCTGAGCCGGCGGGTCTGCCTTGCCCGACGCGGGCGAGCCGGGCGCGATGAACGGCGGGGGCGACAGAGCGGGAGCGGTCGTCGATCCGTGACCAGTCGGCGACCGCTCCGCGGCCTTGGACGGTGCTACGTGCGGCGGGGGAGTTGCTCGTCGGGATCCTCGTCCGGATCGGGTTCTGGATCGGGGTAAGGCGATATGTCCGGGTCGTCCGGCGGCGCGGTCGGGTCGACGCGGTCCGGATCGCCGAGCGGTGGCACCGGGCCTTGCGGGCTGGGAATCGTGGACATGTCAGCCTCCTCGCCAACGGAACTGGTGCAGCATCGGTGCCCGTATCCGAGGCTCACATGCGTGCGTACGGCAACTTGTGTGACCCGGCGGGCCGGGATGCGCGAGACCCAGTTTTCGTGCCAACCGCACTCGACGTATCCCGGCTCGACCGAGCTATCGGCCGGTGACCGCTGACTGCTGACCGCGACCGGACCACGAGGCGCGGGCACCTGAAAGCTTCGGCGGGATCGCGGTCAGCCATGCCACGGTCGATGCCGGACTGTCCGGGCGGCCCCGCACCGTTGGAGGGCTCTGATCACCTCCATACCACCCCCGGGAGCGGCCCGCGTCAACCCGGCATCGTTGTCAGAAGGCAACGAATGCGCCGGCCGGTTCGCGGGTACCGCTCGAAGGGCGGAAGGAGTGCTGCTGATGGCCGTGAACTGGAGAACGGTCGGGGCGCTGACATTCTGGTGCTTTGTCGCCTGGTTGGCGCTGACCGCGCTGTTGACCGTTGAATCAGTCTTGGCAGGGCTCGGCGTCAGTCTGCTGGTCGCGTGGTCGCTCGTACGGCTCGGCCCGGTTGTCCGGCCCTGGCGGGTGGTGTCGATGGTCCGCCTCACCGCCTTCGTCGCGTATCAGGTGCTGCTGGCCAACATCTCGCTGGCCCGCCGGATCTGGACGCCGTCCTTGCCGCTGGAGACGGGCATGGTCATCGTGCCGACCCGATTCGGCGACGAGAGCCGTGTCGCCGCGGTGGGCATTGTCAGCTCGCTGATTGTCGACAATCAGATTGTCGACTTGGACCGGTCGCGGCACCAGCTGGTGTACCACTGCATCGCCGTACCGGCGGAGGGGCACCGGTACGACGAGATCAACGGCCCGTTGGAGCGCCGGATCACCGCGTTGGCAGGCGGAGATGGCTGAGATCTTCGGATTGTCGGCAATCGTCGAGCTCGCCGTGGCCGGATTGCTCGTGGTCCGGCTCGCGCTCGGGCCGTCGGTCACCGACCGCGTGGTCGCTCTCAACGCTGTCTCAACCCAGGCGACGCTCTCGCTGCTGTTCTTCGCCGCGTTCGCCGACCGCGCCATCTATCTCGACGTCGCACTGTGGATGGCGTCGTTCAGCTACCTCGGCGCGCTCGTCTGGGCGCGCTTCCTGGAGCGTGGTCTGTTGTGAGAACGGCAATCGTGATTCTGCTGTCGCTGACCGGCCTGTTCTTCTCGCTGTCGGGAGCGGTCGGCGTCCTGCGGATGCCTGACGTGTATTCGCGAATTCAGTGCACTTCGAAGGTGATCACGATGGGCGCGGTACCTGCCCTGCTCGCGGTTGCCGTTGGCAAGGGGTTGCTGTCGCAGTACGGCGTACACGCCCTGATGGTGGCGTTCCTGATCCTCGTCCTCAACCCGGCCGCGTCGCATGCTCTTAGCAGGGCGGCGTACAAGACCGGCATCCGCCAGTGGTCAGGTGCGGTTGCCGACGAACCGCGGGACCGGGGGAGGTCGTGATGTTCTGGGTGCTCGACTATCTGTGCCTGGCCGTCGTCCTTACCGGCGCGGTGCTGGTCGTCAGGCTGCGCAACCTGCCTGGTGCCACGATGGCGTTGTCCCTGGTTGGCACCGTCCTCGGCCTGCTGTTCGTCGTACTGGGCGCGCCGGACGATGCGCACGCGCAGATCGTGGTCGGCGCGATCGCGCTGCCGACGCTGTATCTGATCGCGATCGGCAAGACCCGTACTGACGTCGAGGACCGCAGCGAGCTGGGCGAAGACCCGGACGACCGGTCATGAGAAGGACGGTGACCGGATGGATCCTCGCCGCTGCGACGGCGGGGGTGCTCGGCCTGGGCGTGGTCGACGTGCCGCGCGAAGGCGCGGCGCTCCCGGACATCGCGCGGCAGGCGATGACGGTCGCGCTGCCGCAGTGGCGTACGACGGAACCGGTCAGCGAGGTTGTGTACGGGACGAGGGCGTTCGACACATTCGGTGAGACGTTCCTGCTGCTCGCCGCGGTGGTCAGTGTGCTCCTGCTCGCCCGGCATCGCGAACGGCGGCGCGAGTACTTCGGTGAAGAGGAGGCCGGGCAGGAGGAGCAGCAGTACGAGCACCCGGGCGACAAACCCGTCGGCCCGACCGAACGGGTCGCCCGCGCCGCCGACGCCCGTGAGAATGACGAAGCCTCCGGGGCCGAGGAAGGCGCTCGTGAGGGGGCCGGGGGCGCGGACGGCGTGCCTCAGGCTGGTGCTCGTGAAGCCGGCGGATCTGCGGAGGGCGGGCGCGGGGGACCAGGCCCTGCGCCGCGCACCCCGGATGCCGAGCCCGTTGGTGTGTCTGTGCCCGAGCCGGCGCAGGCGATGACGGTTGTGGTCCGGGTCGCGGTCAGATGCGTGCTGCCGCTCCTCGCGGTCGCCGGCTTCTACCTGGTGCTGGAGGGGTACTCGCCGGGTGGCGGCTTCCCAGCCGGAGTCGTCCTAGTCGGGCTCGTGGTGCTCGTCTACGCAGCCTTCGGGTACCGGCGCATCGCCGCACTGGTCCGGCCCGGCCCGCTGGAGGTCCTCGAGCTGATCGGCGCGTTGCTGGTGCTCGTCGTACTGGCGCTCGGTCTCGTACTCGAGGGTTCGTTCGGCGCGAACTGGCTGCCGCTGGCACCGGAACAGACGCTCCGCAGCGGCGGCACCATGCAGGCGTTCTCATTGGCCGAACTGATCGAGGTCGGCACCGGCCTGACGATCGTGATCTTCTCGATCCTCGCGATCCGGCACGACTGGATTCCGGCCAACCCAGACGGGACCGGCGACGCCGGCGAGGACCACCGATGATCGTCGCCAACTACCTCGTCGCCGTCGCGCTGTTCGCCCTCGGCGTCGCCACGATCGTGACCAGACGGACCTTGATCAAGATCGTCATGGGTCTGTCGCTGATCGAGTCCTCAAGCTACCTGCTGCTCCTGTCGATGGCGTACCGGCGAGGGTCCACCGCGCCGATGCTGCTGAAGCCACCCGGAGGCCAGCCGGAGCAGGAGCTTGCCCACGGCAACGTCGCGGACCCGGTGCTGCAGAACATCTGCCTGACCGCGATCGTGATCGGTGTCGCGGTCACCGCCGTACTGCTCGTTACCGTCGTGCGGATCGCCCAGCACTACCGGACCATGGACGCCGACCGGGTCCGCGACCTGCGCGGCTGAGAATGAATCCCGCGCTGCTCCCGCTGCCGATCGTGCTGCCGATCGTCGGTGCTGTGCTGGCTCCGCTGCTCAGCAGATGGTCGTCCCGCGCGCCACTGCTCGTCTCGTTGCTCGCCCTCGGAGGAGCATCCGGCATCCTCCTGCTGTTCGCTCCGGGTGTGTACGGCGGACACCTGGTCGGTCATGCGGTCGGCAAGGTCGGCCCGATCGCCGGCCGGCAGCTCGGCATCACCGTCACCGTCGAGCCGTTCGGCCTGACCTACGCGTTGCTCACCGCGTTGATCGGGACCCTGCTGCTGCTCTACAGCCTGTCCGAGCTCGGAGGTCTCGGCGCGCATGAGGCGGGCTGGTACGCCTGCCTGGCGCAATTGTTGCTGGCAGCAGTGATCGGTACGGCGCTCACCGCCGACCTGCTCAACCTGTTCGTCTGGTTCGAGGTGGCGGCGCTGGCCAGCTACGGGCTCAGCGGGTTCTTCCTCGAGCGGCCGTGGGCGCTTGAGGCGACGTTCAAGATGATGGTGCTGACGAATCTGGCCGGCTTCTTCGTGTTTGTCGGTACGGCGCTGCTCTACTCCCGCCACGGTGCCCTGAACCTGGGCCAGTTGCAGCATGCCCTGGCCGGCAACCTCCGTACCGCGGATCTCGTGGCGCTCGCTCTGCTGCTGGCCGGTTTCGGGACCAAGGCCGGGCTGATGCCGTTCCACGGCTGGCTGGCTGACGCGCATTCCGCGGCGCCGGGTCCGGTCTCGGCGATGTTCTCCGGCCTGATGGTCAACCTCGGAGTGGTGGCGATTGCCCGTGTTGCGCTCGACGTGTACGCCGTACACGGGACCGCGTTGCCCGGCATCCTGCTCGTCCTGGGTCCGGTCTCGGCGATCGCTGGTGCGGCGCTCGCGCTGGGACAGGATGACCTGAAGCGGCTGCTCGCCTACGACACCGTCTCGCAGATGGGCGTGCTGCTGACCGCCGTCGGCGCGGGCTCGCTGACGGCCGTCACCGGGTTCGTCTATCACCTGATCGATCACGCGCTGTTCAAGACGCTGCTGTTCCTGTGCGCCGGAGCGATCGTGCATGCCACGGGGATGACCAGGCTCTCGCAGATGGGCGGCCTGGCCCGCCACCGGCCGCTGGCGACGGCGGCATTTCTGCTCGGTACGGCGTCCATCGCCGGCGTGCCGCCGCTGAACGGCTACGCGTCGTTGGGGCTCATCCATGATGGGCTCCGGGCGGACCATCCGGCCGCGTTCGTCGCGGTACTCCTGGCCCAAGTCCTCACAGTCGCCGCGCTCGGCCGGGCGACATACCTGGCGTTCTTCCGGCGGCGGGACGACGACTACGACCCGTTGGAGCGGAGGCGTCCGGGCGCGCTGGTCGCGTTCGGTGTGCTGGCGGCCGGTTGTGTGGCGTTCGGCGTACTGCCGCGCTTCGTCATCGACCGCATCGCCGCCCCGGCCGCCGCCGTACTGCTCGACCAGAACGCATACGCCGCCGCAGCGCTCGCCGGCACGGCAAGGATCCATGCGACGACACCGTCATTCGAGTACCTCGCGCCCGGAGAGCTCCTGATCGCAGTCGGCTGCATCGTGGCGGGCGTTCTCGTCTGCGTCTGGTACGTACGTCGCTCCTCCGAGCCAAGGGTCATCGCATTACTCAGACGCCTGCACACCGGCTCGGTGAATGACTACGCTGCCTACTCGGTCACCGGCCTGATCAGCTGCGCCGCAGTACTACTGGCCATGCGCTGATCACTCGTCGTTCCGTGCGCGCTCCTCGGCACCGGTCTCCCCGGCGTCGGTGTCTTCACCGGCGACCCGCCCGACGAACTCCTCGCTGGTACCGGTCCCGGTGGCGGTCGGCGTACCACGGTCGGGGTTGCCGCCCATGGCCCATGTCATCGCCGTGGTGTTGTCGGCCGGTGCATCGGCCTCGTTGATCGTGTGGCTCAGGCGCCGCCGCTTGAACCGCTGCAAGATCGACATCGCACGCTCCTCAGGCCGACAGTGCGAGTTGGAGGTGGCCGATGATCTTGCGGAGCAGCCGGGACACCTGCATCTGGCTGACACCGATCTCGGCGCCGATCTCGGCCTGGGTGCGGTGGTCGACAAAGCGCCGGCGCAGGATCAGCCGGTCGCGCTCTGGAAGGTTGTCGACGACCGGTCGCAACGAATGGACCTGATCGACGAATTCGTAGGTGTTGCCTGGTTGGGCGACCTCACGCGCTGGGATCGTGCCGTCGGCGTCTGTGCCCAGCTCGGCGTCCAGGGAGAGAGGTTGGAAGCATCCGCGGGCCTGTTCCGCCTGGGCGATCTCAGCGACGGCGATGCCGGTGGCCGCGGCGAGTTCGGTGTGGTCGGGCCAGTGGCCGAGGGTGGCCGCGAGTGTGGGCTGTACGGCGTTCACCCGGGACTGGATCTCTTGTAGCCGGCGGGGGAGCCTGATCGCCCACGCGTTGTCGCGAAAGTGGTGCCGGATCCCGCCGCGGATCATCGGTACGGCGTACGACCGGAAGTCCGAGCCGGGCGTCGGGCGGTAGTTGCGCAACGCCCGGATCAGGTGTTCGAGGGCGATCTGCTCGAGATCCTCGTCCTCCACGCCGCGGCCACGGTACCGCCGGGCGAGCGTACAGGCGAGCGGTACGCCGCTGACGATCGCCTCGGCGAGGAACCCTTCACGGCGTGGGCCGTGGCTGTCGTACGCGGCCCGGAGGAGGCGCTCGGTCCGGGCGGACTGTTCGGCATGGGACGCTTGGAACGGACTACTCGTTGCCATCGCGGGTTGTCCTGCCTGTGCCCGTCCCGGTCGAGTGCGGCGCATGGTTTGAACCACAACCGGGACCACCCACGGGTACCCGCTGGTGCGCGGCTGAATCGTCAGCGTTTCTGCCGGACGTAGGCCGGGAGTATCAGCCAGAACGCCAGGAACCAGAGCAGTACGCCGCCGACGACCGCCGCGGCAGCGAGGCGGGGGAGTACGACGTCCAACGCGATCAGCAGCCCGCCGCAGATCGAGACGACGAGACACGCCATGCCGCCACGGGCCAGGTGGTCGGCGATCGTGACGAGCTGGTCACGTCGCCCTTGCCGGTAGAGGAACCGGTGGAACGCGACCGGCGCGAGGAACAAGCCGACCGCGAGGGCGGCCGCGACGATCGTGCACGCGTAGACAGCGTGCGTGAACCCGTCTGTGGTGTGGAACTGGTTTTGGAACGCGATCCCGAGCAGGAAGGCGAACAGGATCTGCGTACCGGTCTGCACCAGCCGGAGTTCCTGCAGCAACTCGCTCCAGTGCCGATCGAGCCGCTCGCCGGACGTCTCCCCATTCCGCTCGTAGCCGATCGGGTCCATGCTGCCTGCCTTTCGTCGTCCCTGCCAGTACCCGGCGGGACGCTCCCGACACGTGAATGCACCGTGAGCGACTGGGCACCGGAGCTGTCCATCTCGAAGGAGGCACCACATGCGGGCACTGGTACTGAACTGCACGTTGAAGGCGTCGCCGGAGCGGTCGAACACCGACGAACTGGCCGCGGTCGTGGTCGACGGGCTGCAGCGCGAGAAGGTCGAGGTCGAGCGGGTCCGGCTGGTCGAACTGACGATCAAGCCCGGGGTCACCAGCGACGAGGGCGTGGGTGACGAATGGCCGTCGGTCCACGAGAAGCTCCTGGAGAGCGAGATCCTGGTGGTCGCCACTCCGACATGGGTGGGGCGGCCGTCTTCGGTCGCGCAGCGGATGCTCGAGCGGATGAACGCGATGCTCTCCGAGACCGACAACGGGCGTCCGGTCGCGTACAACAGAGTTGCGGGTGTCGTTGTCACCGGCAACGAAGACGGCGCGCACCACGTGATCTCGGAGATCAGCGGTGCGCTCGGCGACATCGGGTACACGATCCCCGGCCAGGCCTGGACGTACTGGAACAGGGGCCCGGGCCCCGGTCCAAGCTACAGCGAGACCGCCGAAGGCCACGACTGGTCGGCACGGACCGGCCTGGCGATGGCGTCCAACCTCGCAGCGGTCGCCCGCGCCCTTGAGGCCCACCCGATCCCGGCGAACGGTTGACGAGCCTGGTGCTGATGCAGAAAGCGATTGATCCGGCATCTCAAGTGAATTAATCGTTTGGTTGAATTATGCGCAGTGGGTACATGAATGTGCGGAAAGTAGCTGCGTTTCGTGGCATTTGGCGGGGGTACCGCGTCACTATTGCAATTTCCGGAACGGGGAAGGTCGTTAGGAGGACCCATGGGAATCGGAGTGTCCGTATTCCTGCTTGCGGTGGGTGGAATTCTCGCCTTTGCCGTCACCGACCGGGTCAGCGGCGTCGACCTGACCGTGGTCGGGTACGTGCTGATCGCCGCGGGTGCGATCGGGCTCGGCGTGGCGCTCATGTTCGCGAACCAGCGCCGGCGGACCGCGCACACGGTCGTCCAAGAGCGCCGCGACTTCGACGAGTGAGCTGAGTCGGGAGCCGAGATGCCTGACAAACGTGAGCAGCCCACTGCCCGTGAACTGCTGCTCGACGCACTGCTGGACAAGGTGGCCGAGGAGCGTTTTCCGTCGATCTCCATGCTCGATCTGATCGAGACGTTGCTCTGGCCGGACGAGGTCGAGATCTACGCCGAGGTCCTGGTGCACAAGATCCGTCGTGAGAGCTATCCCAGCCTGCCGATGCTCCGGCGGATCGCCGCGTTGGCCGATTGATCCGGCGCGCACTCAACGCCTTCTTGGAGGATCCTCCGAGGCGGCATTACCACTTCGTAGGAGAGTCATGAACACCAGCGCAAAGGTGGCTGCTGCCATCGCCAGCGGCTACCTGCTCGGCCGCACCAAGAAGCTGAAGCTGGCGATCACCGTCGGCGGACTTCTGGCCGGTAAACGCATAGCCACCGATCCACGAGCCATCGTGCAACAGCTCTCGACCCTGGTCGAGCAGAACCCCGAGCTGTCGAAGTTGTCCGACCAGGTGCGAGGAAAGCTCGTCACCGCCGGCCGGGACGCCGCTGTGTCCGCCGCGAGCCACCGGCTGAACCGCGTCAGCGACTCGATCAGAGACCGCACCGAACGGATGCTGTCCGCGGGAAGCGGTCACGACGCCGGCGAAGATGACAACGACGAGGACGAACAGCGCCCGCGGCGCCGCCGGAGGCCGAGCCGGCGTGGAAGCCGTAGCCAGGGGTCCCGCCGGGGTGGGAGGGACGATTATGCCGAATCGTCCAGCGACCGACCTGAGTCGATAAGCGAGGACCGTGACTCGGCGCACGACGAGTCCGAACGCAGTTCGTCCGGGCGACCCCGTCGTACTGGCGCCGCAGCGAAGAAGACGGCGGCGCGGGCTGAGAGCGGAAACGAGACGAGCTCGGGTACTCGGAAGTCGACAACTGCCAGGTCGAGCGCCTCGCCTGCGAAGAAGGCGACGTCGAAGAAGTCCACAGCGAAGAAGACCGCTGCAAAGAAGTCCTCCCGGCCGCGGAAGGGTGCGGCCAGCAAGACTGCCACGAAGAAGGCCACGGCCAAGAAGACGGCGAGCAGGTCGAGAGGCGGATCGTCGTCGCGGGGACGTGGGTGATCGGCGATGGCCCAAGGATCGCGTACCGAGCAATCGGGCAAGGGCGTCGAGAGCGTCTTCAGGGAGATTCTGGACGAGCTTCCGGTTGACCGGTTGAAGGACGAACTCCAGGAGGCGCTGTCGGCCGCCGCCGCACACGCCGCAGATCTTGCCGCCGAGAAGATCTCCGACCTGACCGGGCGGCTGACAGACGTCGCGGCGAACGGCGGCGTCGCGGGGAAGGCGATGCTAGAGGGCGGCAAGGCCGCGGCGACCGGCGGGTCACCTCTGCTGGGCGCGTTGAAAGGCGGAGTCATGGGGGCCAAGGACAAGGCGATGGAGGCGCTGGGTGGTGGGTCAGGCGGCTCCGGAGGGAAGGCCAACCCGCTCAAGGCGACGACGATCATCGAGTCGGTCGACGTCGGCGTACCGATCGACATCGTCTATGACCAGTGGACCCAGTTCCAGGACTTCTCAGGGTTCATGAAGAAGGTCGAACGGGTGGAGCAGAAGTCGGACGAGAAGCTCGACTTCAAGGCGAAGATCCTGTGGTCGCACCGGACCTGGGAGGCGACCATCCTCGAGCAGGTGCCGGAGGACCGGATCGTCTGGCGCTCCAAGGGGAAGAAGGGGCACGTCGACGGCACGGTGACGTTCCACGAGCTCGCGCCGAACCTGACGCGGGTGCTGATCGTCCTCGAGTACTACCCGCAGGGACTGTTCGAGCGGGTCGGGAACATCTGGCGCGCTCAGGGCCGGCGGGCGCGCGTCGAACTGAAGCACTTCCAGCGGCACGTGATGGTGAACGTGATTCAGCACCCCGACGAGGTCGAGGGCTGGCACGGCGAGATCCACGGCGGCCGCGTCGACCAGGGCAACGGTGAGGATGCCGACGAGGTCGACGAGGACGGCGGCGACGAGGAGTACGACGAGGACGAATACGACGAGGGCGACGAGGACGAAGTCGAGGGCGGTGACGGGGAGGAAGACCAGGACGACCTCGCCGAGGACGAGTACGACGAAGACGACGACTACGACGACGAGTCCGACGAGGACGAGGACGAGTACGACGACGAAGAGCCGGCCGACGAGTACGACGAAGACGAAGACGAAGACGAAGAGTACGAGGACGACGAAGACTACGACGATGAAGACGAGTACGAGGACGACGAGGGCGAAGGCGACGACGAGGAGTACGACGAGGAGTACGACGAAGAACCCGAGCGGCCGCGTCGCCGGGCGAGCTGATCAGTCAACTGGAAGGTAGACCCATGACCATCGCTGCCTCAGGCTCCCGCCGCTCAGGTGGCTATCTGGAACGGCCGGCGCCGAGCAGTCTCGCGGACGTCATCGACAGCATCCTCGACAAGGGCCTCGTGATCGACGCGTACGTCCGGGTCTCCCTGGTCGGCATCGAACTGCTGACCATCGACGCCCGAATCGTCATCGCGAGCGTCGACACCTACCTGCGCTTCGCGGAGGCCACGAACCGGCTCGACCTGGCCGAGAAGAGCAAGGACCTGCCGGAAGTGATCGAGGAGATGTCCGAGGGCGGAGCGGAAGGCAAGTCCCGCGGCATTCTCAGCGGCGCGAAGGAAGCCCTCCTCGGCTCCTCGAACGACGACAAAGGCGGGGACGAGGAAGAGGGCGAAGACGAGGACCAGTACGAGGAAGCCCGTCCGCGTCGACGGCCCGCCAAGAAGGCAACTCGCCGCCGGAGGACTGAGGAGTGACGATGACGACGCCGAACGACGTCGGCCTCGACTGCTACCTGTACGGCATCGTGGCAGCCGACCTCGTCGTACCGGCGAACCTCACCGGCGTCCAGAATCAGCTCGTCAGCCTGGCCCCGCACGGCGACGTGGCGGCGCTTGTCAGCCTCTTCGACAGCGAGCAACCGCTGGCGGGCCGAGCAGACTTGCTGGCGCACAGCCAGGTCCTCGATGCGATCGCGGCCGGCGGACCGGTCATTCCGGTTCGCTTCGGATCGATCATGCAGGATCGCGACACGGTCAGGAGTGAGGTTCTGGAGCCCGGACACGATCGGTTCCGGGCGATCTTGGGCGACCTCGAGGGCTATTCCCAGTTCACCGTCCGCGCCCGGTACGACGAACGTCAGGTGCTGACCGAGATCATCGCGGAGAACCCCGAGATCGCACAGTTGCGTGCTGCGACCCGCAACCGGCCGGACGACTCGTCGTACGGCGAACGTGTCCGGCTGGGCGAGTTGGTCGCGCACGCGCTCGAGGCGAAGAGCGCCGCAGATGCCCGAGCCTTGCTGACCGAACTCGAGCGTCATGCAGCCGCGGCACAGATCCACGACAGCGCCGGACTGGACCGGCTGCTCGATCTTGCTCTGCTCGTCGACAACAATTGGCGCAACGAGTTCGAGCAGGCGGTGGAAGCGCTGGCGGAAAGCCACGCCGGCCGGGTTCGAATGAAGCTGATCGGACCGACCGCGCCGTACGACTTCGTGGAGGAGCAATGGGCCTGATCACGGGGCTCCTCACCCTGCCGCTGGCGCCGGTGCGTGCCACGGTGGCCCTCGCGGAGCAGATTCGCCAACAGGCCGAGCGCGAGTACTACGATCCGGCCCTGATTCGCCGGCAACTGGAGCAGATCGACGTACTTCGGGCCGGCGGCGAGCTCGATCCGGATGAGGCCGCCGCGCTCGAGGACGAACTGCTTGCTCGGCTGATGGCGTCCAACGACAGGCAGCGCGGGGAGGCGCGGTGACCACGCCACGAAAGTCCACCCAGCGTCCTCCGCCGCCCAAGAGCGCACAGCGTCGTACGTCGAACGGCCGTCAGACGTCAGGAACCGTGAAGACGTCGCTGCGCACCGTTGCCGTGACAGCAGCCAAGGAGCTGGCCGAGCTGATCGGCCGAGCGCCGGAAGGCATTGTCGGCGTGGAGAAGCAAGAAGACGGTTGGTGTGTGCGGGTGGAGGTGGTCGAATCCCATCGGATCCCGGAGACGACGGACATCCTCGCGGTCTACGAGGTGGATGTGGACGACGCCGGCACGGTCCTCAGCTACCGGCGAACAGACCGCTACGTCCGCGGCCGGATCCAGGATTGAGGAGGCAGTGATGGCCGAACCAACGATCGTGCCCCACCGGGCGTCCATGGACCGCTATGGCATCGGTTCCCCGACGCCACGTCCGGAAGGACTTGCCGACATCCTCGAGCGGGTGCTCGACAAGGGCATCATCATCGCCGGAGACATTCGGGTGAACCTGCTCGACATCGAGCTCCTGACCGTGAAGATCCGGCTCCTCGTGGTGTCGGTCGACAAGGCGATGGAGATGGGAATCGACTGGTGGACCCGGGATCCGATGCTCTCCTCCGACGCTCAGGAACTGGCGGACGAGAACCGCACGCTCCGCGAGCGCGTCGAGCAGTTGGAGCGCGGCGATGGGTGAGACTGGGACGTATGTCTATGCAGTCGGTCGGCAACTCGACGAGCACGCCTGCTCGGCGCAGGAGGGCGTGGGCGATGCGCCGGTCCGGCTGCTCGCGCATCGCGACGTGCAGGTCGTGGTGAGCACCGTCGAACTGGCCGAGTTCGGTGAGTCGGCGTTGCGGGGGAACCTTGAAGACCTCGCTTGGGTGGAGAAGACTGCGCGGCGCCACGATGAGATCGTTCGACGGGCGGCGGCCGGCACCACCGCGCTGGCACCGTTCCGTCTGGTGACGATCTACCGTTCGGACGACGCGGCTCGCGATCGGATCGAGGAGTCGTACGACGAGCTCGCCCTCGCGCTCGAGCGAGTCGACCGGCGCAGCGAATGGAGTGTGAAGGTCTTCGGCCGGTCTGGGTCGATGCCGTCGGCACCTACTTCCGCCGAGCCCGCTGGATCAGGTGCCGCGTACCTGGAGCGGCGGCGGGCCGAGCTCCGGAAGCAGCACGACACAGCCGCGGACCAACTCGTTCTCGCCGACCAGCTCTTCTGGGAACTGGTGCCGGCATCGGTGGCAACACGACGCCTCGCGCCCCAGGACCAGCGTCTCACCGGCCGTCGCGCGCCGATGCTGCTGAACCTGACGTTCCTGATCGATGACGCCCGGTGTGCCGAGTTCTGCGGGTTGGTCAACAGGCTGCGGGGTGGATATCCAGCGCTCGACATCGAGGTGGACGGGCCCTGGCCGCCGTACTCGTTCGCCGTACTGGACAAGCCATGACCGTCGAAGCAGTGCGCACCGAGCCGAGCCTGGTGGACCTGCTGGACAGGCTGCTCGGGAAAGGGGTCGTGATCTCCGGCGACGTCGTCATCTCGTTGGCGGACGTCGATCTGGTACGGATCCAGCTGTCGGCCGTCATTCGATCGGTGCGGGAGGAGTGGGGTACGTCGTGACCGAACCGCTGTTGCCGCTCACCGAGCGGATAGAGGCCAATGCGGACACCGTCGAACGCGAACTGCTGAAGCTGGTGCTCACCATCGTCGAGCTGGTCCGTCAGCTGATGGAGCGTCAGGCGATTCGCCGGATGGACGAGGGCGATCTGAGCACAGCGCAAATTGAGGAACTTGGGCTGGGATTGATGCGACTCGAGGAGGCGATGACTGCGCTGCGCGACCGATTCGACCTGGCCCCGTCCGACTTGAACATCGACCTCGGGCCGCTCGGGTCACTCTTGCCCGACTAGCTGGTTGGAGGTGGTGACAATGATCGTTCTTCGAGGAATCGGCGCCGCAGTGATCTGGCTACTGGCCACCGGTTTGATGATCGTGGCGGCGTTGCTGTGCGTCACAGTGATCCTGCTGCCGCTGGGACTGCCGCTCATGGCGCTCGGGATCCGGCTGTATGCGTACGGCGTACAGCTGATGATTCCGAGCCGCCGTCCGAAGGCCAAGCGCAGTCGTCCCGCCGCAACGGGGCGCGGGCCTGGTGCGGGCCGGGCACCTGCCGGCCAGGTCACCGTCGCACCGGCGTCTTCTCCTCTCCGACGTCGTCCGATCGGGACATGACCCATCGTGTCGGTCTCGGACAGACCGGGGTATGGCGGCTGATCACCGCGGGACTCCTCCCGGCCCGCGGCAAGGAACTGCCGCTCGCCGCAAAGACGTGGAAATCCTGACAGGCCTGCGCGAAGGATGGCTGACGTCGGCCGCCGCGGCCAGAGCAACCGTGGCGATCTGGTCTGCGGAGCGATGCGGCGCAGGACCGCGGGACCGAGCCGCGCGGCCGAAGGCCTTGCTGACCTCATGTTTGCCTGTAACGCATGGCGCCACCGGCCGATGTAACTAGCGTCCGAAGTCGGGATGATGCAGACAGGCCAAGCGCTGGGGGGGTGAGCGGGCCGTGCACGTCATCCCGCCTTCGTGCGAACTCGCGAACAAACGACACCCGATTTCACGGTCAAAGCCAACCGGTGGACCGCCACGAAGTCACTCGGATCCTCAGGGCCGCCGCCGGCAGCCATGTGACCGCCCTGGAGACGATCGGCGACCCAACAAGCACTGTGGGCATGCCCACAGCTCGGGCGGCCTCAGTGGCGGGCGTTCCGGGACCAGCTGAAGCAGTACGCTCCGAAGGCCGCGATCCCGACCGCGAGCACGGTCAGTAGTACCGAACCGAAGGGCTGGCCTTTGATCGTGTGTAGTGCAGTGTCGAGTCCGCCGGCTTTCTGCGGGTCGTAGACGATCGCCGCCCAGCCGAACAGGACGCCGACAACCACGAAGGCGACCCCCTTCGCGGCGTACCCGACTCGGCCCAGCACAACGGTCGTGTGCGAGACACCGCCGACCAGGTCCTCAGTGAATTTCTTCGTGATCGCCTTGTAGACCTGGTAACACCCGATCGCGACGATTGCGACCCCGATGGCAACGACCAGGGCCCGGCCGCCGCCGTGCGCCATCAGCCGCCCGGAGCCCGACTGCTGCTGGCCGGTGCTCGAACTGCCTGAGCCGGCGGAGATCTTCACCGCACTGACACCGAGCACGAGGTACACGACTGCGCGCCCGATCGACGACAGCTTCTTGCGCAGGTCCAGGTGCCCCCAGCCGAGCTCCAGAACTCGCCACACGACCAACGCGAACAGCCCGATCGCGACGATCCACAGCAGCACACCGCCGAACGGTTGGCCGGCGAGCTCCTGCAAGGCACCCTGTTGCGACGCCTCCTGCGAGGATTTTCCCAATGCGAGTTGCAGGGCGATCCAGGCCACCAGTAGATGCACGACGCCGTACGCGATCAGGCCCAGTGTGATCGCGACGTCGTACGTCCGGCTGTGTTGCACTTTTTCCGCGGTACTCACACCCTGAAAGTGCCCACAGCGGAAACGGCCAGGTGAGCGTGAGTTGGGCTTGAGCCCAATCGGGTACCTGACTGTGTGGTCCAGAGCAGAGATCGTTCTGGCCTTGGCAGGAAGTTGTCATGAACCTGGAGCGGGCGGGCGGCAAGGCTCCGGAGCAGCCCGCGATTGATGTCGAGCGGTTCCGCAAAGAGCTGTCGCAGCAGCGGCAGTTCCGGCTCGAGCAACTCATCAGGCTGTCCTACGAAGCCACGGCGCCGTGCGACGCGGTTCTGGTGGAGGTACGAGCCGAGCTGACGGCACGGGCCGAGGCAAGCTCTGGGGGAAATCGACGCGGCGCTGTTCCGCATGTCCAGGGGCGCCTTCGGGCGGTGCGAACTGTGCTGGGCGACGATCCCCGCGGACCAACTGGAGGCGATCCCGACGACGCGCCTGTGCCTGCGCTGTGAGCAGCGTCGTCGACGGATTGGTACCAGCTGCGCTCGGCCGTGAATTTCGTCGTCTTTTGCGGGTACCGGCGGTGTGTTGACGAGGGAGGCAGCCATGCAGACATACCGTCTGTTCTGGAGAGCCGGAGCCGGTGCGGTCCTGCTGCTCTTGCCGCTGGGGTCGTCACGTTGTCGCTCCAGATTTGGCTCATCCTGGGGTTGCCGGCGGCCCTGCTCTGGCTGGCACTTTCGACGGCGGGGGACACCGCCGATGACCGCCGGGGGTTACGTCGGCGGATGGTTCGGGTGGCGTTCACGGTCTATCTCGCGACCATCGCAACGCTCGGATCCGCAGTGCTCATCGACTTCGGAGCGGCGGTCGTGCTTGCCCTCGTGCTCGGGAGTTCGCCGCGCGCGATCCGCTGGTACGCCGGTCGGCTCGGCTCGGACCGCTCGTCGGGGCACGAGCCGACCGCCCGCAGTACCAGCGAGCTGTGCCGGGAATGGCTCGACAGCTATGTGGAGCTGAATCGCGCGCCTTCGCCCGTGGCACGCCTTCGCGTTGTGATGGCACGCGAGCGATGCCTCGATGAGCTCGAACGACGTGACCCGGAGGGCTTGCACGCCTGGCTGGCGTCGGCAGCGACCGCCGCCGGCGATCCACGCCGCTTCTTGTCCGACACGAACGGCTGAACGCGGGACCTGCTAGCTGCCGAGAAGAGCTCTGGATCCTCTACCGCGGATGTTCAGACTGTGGCAGGTTGCGGGTGTCGACCAGGTCTTGGGCGACGTTGCGGAGCTTGCGGTTGTTCTGCTGGGAGTAGCGTTTCAGGACCTGGAAGGCGCGGTCGGCGTCGAGGTCGTAGCGCTCCATCAGGATGCCCATAGCTTCGCCGACGAGCTTGCGGGCATCGACGGCGCTGGCCAGGTTCTCTGCGTTACGCGCCGTGGCGAGTGCCACCGACGCGTGCCGCGCAAGAATGTGCGCCACCGCCTCGTCGTCTGCCCCGAAGGCATCAACCTCGGCGCTGTAGAGACCGAGAACGCCGACGACGCCGCTACCCGTCGTCAGCGGCACGTCGAGGACGCTCCGTACCCCCAGTTCGCGGACGCGATCGGCCCATTCGGGCCAGCGCTGGTCGATCGCGGTGTCCCGGACCACCACAGTGACGTGGTCTCGCATCGACTCCACCAGCGGACCTTCTCCGCCGCTCACCTGGAATTCGTAGATCTTCGTGACCACCGGATCGGTCGCTGCCGGCACCTCGAAATCACGACCGCGGACAGCGAGAGCGATCCCTGCGTAGGAGCAACTCAGTGCCTGCAGCGCGAACTCGACGACTACGTCGACGGTTTCCTGCACACCCTCGGATTCGTGCAGCTCGACCGCGAGTTCGGCGAAGCGTGCCACGATCCCGCGAGTCTGATCAACACCGCCCATCCTCGCTCCTCTCAGCGCGGCAAAATCCGCCGTAAGTCGAAGTTACCTGTTCGGGGACGTGGACGCATGGTTAGGCGTTGATGGGGTACCCGCAAGTCGGCCGTGCAGGTGATTAGCCTGGGTGGGAGAGTACGGCGATGCGGTGCCGGAGGTATCACGATGGATGACGGGCGGATGCTGGCAATCGGGGTCCGGGACCGGGCGACCGACGTTGTCGTGGCCGTCGCGGGGGAGCTCGATTTCGGGTCGACCCGTGAACTCCTGGCCGTCGCGGAGCCGCTGGCCAGGGCGGGCCGCTCGATCGTTCTCGATCTGGTCGATCTCACCTTTTGTGACTCGACCGGCCTCAGCGCGCTCGTGCGACTGCATCGGCAGGCCGAAGCCGCCGGCGGCGAGCTGCGACTCGCGCGGCTGCGCACGCAGGTCGAGGGGCCCATCGTCGTAACGATGCTGGACCGCTTGCTCGAAATCTGCCCCGAGGTGCCCGAGGCTCCAGCTGGGGCCGGTGCGGCGGGAGTCGACGAGCCGAACGCTCGGAGAGCCGATGCGCCATGACCGAAATTGGACCGCCGTTCCCTCCGGCAGACACGCCTACGTCTGACCTCGAGACCCAGGTGTCGGCCTTGCGGGCGGAGGCTCGGCTGGTCGATACCCTGCAAGTGATCGGACGGAGGCTGACTGCTCAGCTGGATCTCGGCGAGCTGGTCCAGGACGCCACCGATGCGGTGACGGGCGCCACCCAGGCCGCTTTCGGAGCGTTCTTCTACAACCTCGTCGATGAGTACGGCGAGTCGTACACGCTCCACGCCCTGTCCGGCGTACCCAGGGCGGCGTTCGACGGCTTCGGTACGCCGGCCTTCAGTGAAACCTCTACGGTCCGCCTGGACGACATCACTCAGGATCCCCGCTACGACTGCAACACACCGCACGGCGGAAGCCCGCTCGGGCACCTCCCGGTGTGCAGCTATCTCGCCGTGCCCGTCGTGTCGCCGTCGTCCCATGAGGTGCTGGGCGGCTTCTTCTTCGGCCATCCGGAGCCGGCCCGGTTCAGCGCCCGCCATCAGCAGTTGGCCGAGGGCATCGCCGGGTACACGGCGATCGCTCTGGACAACGCCCGCCTGTTCGCGGCGCACCGGAGTACGGCCGCTGAGCTCACCCGGAGCATGCTCCCGGTCGTGCCGTCGGTCGTCGACCTGGAAATAGCCTCCAGGTACCTGCCGGCGGCGGTCGGCTCCGAGGTCGGTGGCGACTGGTTCGACGTGATCGAGCTACCGGCCGGCCGCACCGCCTTCGTCATCGGCGATGTCGCGGGCCGGGGCGTCAAGGCTGCGGCAGTGATGGGTCAGATGCGGACCGCCGTCCGCTCCTACGCATCTCTCGACCTGCCGCCGGCAGAAGTCCTGCGCCACTCGTCGGAGCTGGCGCGGACTACGCCAGGAGCCGAATTCGTGACCTGCTTCTACGCCGTACATGACCCGGTCGACCGCACTCTGATCTTTGCCAACGCCGGCCATCCACCGGCAGTCCTCGAATCCCCGTCGGATGGACCGCGGCTGATCGGGGAAGGCCAAGGGATGCCACTGGGGGTCGGTGAGATTTTCCCGCAGGACGATGTCGAGTTCCCGGTGGGTGCACGGCTCACGCTGTATACGGACGGTCTGATGGAGAGCCGGGAACGAGCCATCGATGACGGCCTCGCCGAGCTGCTCGGCGCCCTGAACACCTTGTCGCACGACCCTAGCTTGCCCGCCGCCTGTGACCGGTTGATCGAGGAGATGACGCAAGGCCGCCATGACGACGACGTGGCTCTGTTGCACGTGCATCACGTCGGTGGTCAGCGCAGAGTGGCGTCGAGGCCGGTGGCGACCGATCCCTCGGCCGCCGCGGACGCGAGAGCCTTCGTCGCCGGAATCCTCGGCGACTGGAGGCTGACCGCGCTCACGGACACCGCGCTGACGATCAGTAGCGAGCTGGTTGCCAATGCCGTCCAGCATTCGAAGCAGCCAGGCGAATTGCGACTGCACTACGACGGCCGCTCGCTGACGATCGAGGTTGCCGATCGCGGCCCGGCGATGCCGCAGCTGTATCACGCGGCAATCGACGGTGAGGGGCATCGCGGGCTGTTCCTCGTCGACGCGTTCGCCAGTCGCTGGGGGACACGGATGACCCGGCGCGGCAAGGTCGTCTGGGCGGAGCTCAGCGCCGTCTCAGCGACCCTGGAAAGGCCGGTGGCTGCAGGATGACCGGCGTCCTCCCTGACGCGAAACCGATCGTGCCAACCAGCGGTCAGGAGCGCGATGACGCGCCTAGAGTGTTCGGTATGCAGCGTGAGCGAGCACCTGAGACCGGCGCGCCCCGTCACGTCTGCTGGCAGTACGACAGCCCCGACGAGTTCCAGGCCAAGGCGCGCGCGTTCCTCGCGGAGGGATTGTCTCGCACATACCGCGCTCTCTATGTCGCAGACAACCCCGAACAGTTGCAGGCCGATAGCATGATCCAGGTCGCCGGCTGCGAGGACTTCCTGCCGTCCGGGCCGCAGTTCGATCCTGAGAAAGCGCTTGGAGCATTCAACCTCGCGACCGAGAAGGCAATGGCCGAGGGGTTCGCTGGACTGTCCGTGGCTGTCGACTGCACGACACTCGCTCTCGATGCGCTCGAGTCCTTAGCGCGCTTCGAGTACCTGCTTGGTGAGTACGTGGCTACTCATCCGCTGTCCGCCCTGTGCGGCTACAACCGCTCACGCCTGGATGGCGAGCGGACCGCTCAGGTGGTCTGTTTGCACTCGGACAGCAACGTGGACGGTCCCGGTTTTCGCCTTCATGCAGGTGATTGTCGAACGCTCGTACTCAGCGGCCAACTCGATCTGTTCAGCGCCGACCTGCTCGCGCTGACGTTGCGCAGAGCGGCCCTCGAGCCGCAGAACGGTGAGCTGGTAGTAGACGCGTCGGCGCTGACCTTTCTGGATCACAACACTTTGTTGCGGCTGGCTGAGTACGCGCAGTCCTTGAGGTCTGTCCTCGTCCTCCGTACCAGTTGGCCGGGTGCGGCCCAGCTCGCCAGGCTTCTCGATGTATCGGGCGTACGGGTGGAGCCGGCACCATGACGGCTGGATTCGTCCACCCAGCGGTCTTCTACAGGTCGGACGAGGAGTACCTTGCGATGCTGCGGCCGTTCGTGACCGAAGGTCTGGCGGCCGCTCATGCTGTCGCCGTTGCGGTCCCAGGCCGAAGGCTGGACCTGGTGCGGGACAGCCTCGGAGATCTCGCCCATGATGTCGAGTGGATCGACATGGCCGAGGCTGGACGTAATCCCGGCACGATCATTCCCACGGTGCTGCGCCGGTTCGCCGATGCGTACCTCGGCCGGTACGTCCGCATCGTCGGCGAGCCGGTCTGGCCGGGCCGGGGCGCCGACGAGTATCCCGCCTGCGTTCAGCACGAAGCGTTGATCAACAGCGCATTCGCCGGTCGGGATATCACGATTGTCTGTCCGTACGACGTCACCGCACTCGAGCCTCGCCAGATCGCTGACGCCCGGCAGACGCATCCGCTGGTCTGGGAGGCAGGGGAGCGTCATCAGAGCCCGCAGTACGCACCGCAGACCGCCGTACGCCGTTTCAACCTGCCTCTCCCGCGAGATTCCCGCGTGGCGCAGTTCGTTGTGAAGGTGCAGAGGGATCTTCGCGCGGCGCGCACGTTCGTGGCGGAGCAGGCCGCCCGGTGTGGCGTGGGATCGCGGACGGCCGATCTGCAGCTGATTGCCACTGAGCTGTTGAGCAACTGTCTTCGGTATGCGTCCGGTGACTCTCGAGTGCGGATGTGGTGTACCGACGAATACGTCGTGTGTGAAGTCGAGGGCGGCGGGAATCTCGCTGATCCACTGGCCGGCCGTCGACCTGCGAACGACGGCCACGGCCGCGGGCTCCTGCTGGTGAACCAGTTGGCAGACCTTGTGCGCATCTACAGCAGCGGCCACGGCACCGCCGTCGCCGCACTCCTTCGGGCCGACCGACAAACGGATGGTGAGACATGACACGGTCTGAACCGGATCCACAGCCGACTGATCAGCGGCAGGTGGACTCGAGCAGCGAGGAGCTGTCCGCTGCAGAGGTTTTCGCACAGTTGGCGCTCGAGTTGCATGACGCGAAGGGTCTCGAAGAGACCGTCGAAGCCGTTGTCGACTTCGCGCTGCAGGCGGAGGCGTGCACGTACGCCGGTGTGATGCTGATCGCCCGTGGTATTCGCGAGGTCGGCGCGGTGACCGATCCGGTGGTTGCCGAGATCATCCAGTTCCAGCTGGACCGTGGCGAAGGGCCGATTCTGTCGGCACTGGCCGAGGGCGCCGCCGTGAGCGTTCCCGACATAACCGCCGAGACGCGATGGCCGGGAATCACCGAGCGGGTAGGCAGTTATGGTATCGGTTCGGCGCTACACGTACCACTGTGGCTCGACGTCCAGTTGCTCGGTGTGCTCTCGCTGTTCAACCTCAAGCCGAACGCCTTCGACGTGGATGACGAGGCGATCGCCCACATCCTGGCGCGGCACGCCTCGGTCGCTGTCGCGAACGCGCGGGACGGCGAGACGATGACCGCCGCGGTCGATGCTCGCAAGCTGGTCGGACAGGCGATGGGGATCTTGATGGAGCGCTACGACCTGGACTCCGATCGCGCGTTCGCCGTACTGCGAACCTACTCGCAGGAGACCAACACCAAACTCCGCGATGTCGCCCAGCAACTGATCGACAACCGCACTCTGCACTAACCGACCGTGTCGGAAGCTGATAGGTCGATCAGCGCCAGTCCGATGTCGGGTCGTTCAGTCTTGCGCAGACGGCTTCGCGTTTCCCGCACGAGGACTTCCAGAGTCGGCCACACGGAGCCGGCGAGCAGGTGTCCGCCACGCACCTGCCCGTCGGACAGGCCGAGTACGACGTGCAGGTGCGCCACAGGTCCGTTCTTCGAGGCCGCGATGTCGCCGAGCAGTGAGAGAACCTCACATTGCTGGCCGATCTCGATCCGCCGGTAGTCCTTGGCCGCTCGATCGAACCAGCCAACCGTCGCCTTGCTGAACGCCCCGACCGCGGTAACCTGCGCCGCCGTCACTTCCTGCTCGCGCGCGAACTGATTGATGATCTCAATCGCGTCGTCGCCTTCGTCCCCAACGACCGCGTAAGTCAGCACCTCGTGCCGATCTTCGAGCACACTCCACTTCATCCGCCACCTCCCGTCTTCGGCCGGAGCCATGCGATCGGTACCCGCCTGCCGGCCACCTATGCACGCGGCTCAGTGGCTTGGGCGCCGCTGATGCGTTGGGCTGCTTCGGCGAAGCTTGCCATGCCGGTGCTGAGGGCGTCGCGGGCTTCGGGGGGCATTGCGGCCAGTACGTCGCTGAGGCCGCTTTGGCGGGCGCCGCGTAAGCGGTCCAACGCGCGGCGGCCGCGGGCTGAGAGGGTCAGTAGGAGTTGGCGGCGGTCGTGGGGATGGGGTCGCCTGAGTAGTAGGCCGTCGTCAACGAGGCGCGTTACCAGGCGGCTTGCGAATGGCTTGGAGAGCTGAAGGTCAGCCGCGAGGTCGCTCAGGTTCAGCCGCTCGTTCCGGTCCACGCTCAGCAGGACGCGGACCTGCAGCACCGACAGCTGGCTCGCGGTGGATAGCGCTTGCAGCGTCAGTTCGACCATTGCCAACGACGCAGCCTCGATGCTTGCTGCCGGGACTCCTTCGTCTTTCACATCCCCAACTGTACCGTCGCCGACCAGATAGTTGCTGATCAGCAACAGTTGAGAATCGGCAATCAAGTCCCAGAGTGCCGGGTTTCCGGTGGAACTTCCCGGGTACCGGCGGATTCGGACGACGCGCGTGCGTTTGCCCTTCATCGGATCCTGAGAGGAGTGTCCATGAACTCGGGCAGCGAGACCGGCATGGGCGTGATGTCGTTGGACGACCTGGAAGCCGGCCTGCGGGAGTCGGTCGACGGCGAAGTGCGCTTCGACACCGGCTCGCTGGCGGCGTACTCGTGTGACTCGTCGAACTACCGCCAGATCCCCCTCGGCGTTGTGATCCCGCACTCTGTCGACGCAGCGGTGTCGGCAGTCGCGGTATGTCGCCGGTTCGAGGTACCCGTACTGTCCCGTGGCGGCGGCACGAGTCTGGCCGGCCAGACAACCAACACGGCCGTGGTCATCGACTGGACGAAGTACTGCCACCAAGTTGTCTCAGTCGACACTCAGGCTGCGACGTGTGTCGTCGAGCCGGGCGTCGCTCTCGACGACCTCAACGCTGTCCTGGCCGGAGACGGGCTCATGTTCGGTCCTCGGCCCTCGACGCACCAGAGCTGCACGATCGGCGGCATGGTCGGCAACAACTCGTGCGGCGCGACCGCACAGGCCTACGGCAAGACAGTCGACAACGTCATCCGGCTGGAAGTTCTCACCTATGACGGGGAACGTCTGTGGGTCGGTCCAACGACGGAGGACGAGTACGCCGAGATCGTGACCGCGGGTGGCCGCCGCGCGGAGATCTACCGGGCCATGCGGGAACTGTGCGACCGGTACCTGGCCGACATCCGGACCGGTTACCCCAAGATTCCGCGCCGGGTCTCGGGCTACAACCTCGATTCGCTCCTGCCCGAGGCGGGCTTCGACATCGCGAAGGCGCTTGTCGGCAGCGAGGGCACGTTGGTGACCGTGCTGCATGCCGAGCTGCGCCTCGAGAAGGTTCCGGGCCACAAGACGATGGTCGTGCTCGGTTACCCCGACATCCAGTCCGCCGGCCGTGCCGTCAAGCGGATCCTCCCGCATCATCCCTGGCAGTTGGAGGGGATGGACGACGTACTGATCCAACTCGAGCAGGCCCAAGGCCGGGCCGGGAAGGCGATCAGGCAGCTACCGCGCAGCCGCGGGTGGCTGATGGTGCAGTTCGCCGGCGAGAACGCCGAGGAGCCACGCGATGCGGCGCACAAGCTGATCGAGGATCTCCAGGAGGACCAGGAGCCGCCTGCGGTGGAGTACCTCGACGACCCACATCGTGAGGCGGAGCTGATCGAGGTTCGAGAAGCGGGACTTGGTGCGACGGCGCACCCAGCGGCCAAGCACGAGACCTGGGAAGGCTGGGAGGACTCGGCGGTTGATCCGGCCGATCTGGGTGAGTATCTGCGGGACCTTCGCGACCTACTCACCGAGTTCGGCTATGACGAGTCGGAGACCGCCTTGTACGGGCATTTCGGTCAGGGCTGTGTCCATACCAGGATCCCGTTCGAGCTCCGTACCGCGGACGGCATCGCGCACTACCGGCGGTTCGTGGAGCGAGCGGCACAGTTGGTCGTCCGATACGGCGGTTCGCTGTCGGGAGAGCACGGTGACGGGCAATCGCGCGGCGAGCTGCTGAAGGTGATGTTCGGGGCTGAACTGGTGGCCGCCTTCGGCCAGTTGAAGGCGATCTTCGATCCCGGTAACCGGATGAATCCCGGCAAGGTGGTGGATCCTAATCCGCTCGACTCACACCTGCGCCTGGGGACGCAGTTCGCGCCGGGGCCCTTTCGCACACACTTCTCGTATCCGGAGGACGGCGGGCGGTTCAGCAAGGCTGCGATGAGGTGCGTCGGGGTCGGGAAGTGCCGCAAGTCGACCTCGGAAGACGACGGGCAGGTAATGTGCCCGTCGTACATGGTGACGCGCGAGGAGGAGCATTCTCCTCGCGGCCGCTCGCGGCTGTTGTTCGAGATGATCCGGGGTGAGGTCATTCCGGACGGCTGGCGATCGACCGAGGTACGGGACGCTCTGGACCTCTGTCTGGCGTGTAAGGGCTGCAAGGTCGACTGCCCGGTCAACGTCGACGTCGCTACCTACAAGGCCGAGTTCCTGTCGCATCACTACGCGCATCGCTTGAGGCCGATGTCGCACTACTCGATGGGCTGGCTGCCGCTCTGGGCCCAGCTCGCGAGCCGATCACCTCGAGCGGCCAACGCGGTCGCTCAGCAACCGTTCCTTGCCAGGGGCATCAAACGTCTCGGTGGAGTGGCGCAGCAGCGGGACATCCCGCCGTTCGCCCAGCAGCCGTTCACCGAATGGTGGCGATCTCGACGACCGCAGGGGGATGCGCCGAGAGGACCGGTGATGATCTGGCCAGACACATTCAGCAACTTCTTCCATCCCGCTATCGGCCGGGCCGCGGTCGAGGTACTGGAGGCTGCGGGTTTCGAGGTGCTGGTGCCGGAGAAACCGCTCTGCTGTGGCCTGACCTGGATCTCGACCGGCCAACTGGGGATCGCCGAACGGATCCTGCGTCGTACGGTCAAGGTCGTGCGGCAGCCACTGCGTCAAGGCGTCCCGATCGTCGGGCTGGAGCCGTCGTGTACGGCGGTCCTGCGATCCGACGCCGGCGAGCTCCTGCCGGGCGATGACGACATCCGCAGATTGTCCAGGCAGACCTTCACGCTGGCGGAGTTGCTCGAGCAGCGCGCGGCAGATTGGCAACCACCAGCCATGAGCGCCGCGGCGATCGTCCAGACCCACTGCCATCAACATGCGGTCATGGGCGCCGACGCCGATGCCGATCTGATGCGCCGCGCCGGGGTGGAGGCCGAACAGCTGCAGTCAGGCTGCTGCGGACTGGCCGGAAACTTCGGCTTCGAGCAAGAGCACTACAGCCTGTCCATGGCCGCCGGTGAGCGGGTTCTGCTGCCGCGGGTGCGAGATGCCGAGGCGGAGACCGTCGTACTTGCTGACGGTTTCAGTTGCCGCACGCAAATCGAGCAGGGCTCGACCGGGCGGTCCGCAGTACACCTCGCGGAGCTACTTGCGGCCGGCCTCGCCCGGCAAGAGCTCGGTCGCTATCCGGAACGCACGATCGCGCATCACCGACAGGAGGAATCATGACCAGCAAGGTTGCTGACGAGGTCCTTGATCGACTGCGCCAGTGGGGTGTCGAGCACGTCTTCGGGTACGCTGGTGACGGCATCAACGGACTGCTCGCCGCCTGGCAACGGGCCGGCAACGAACCGCAGTTCATCCAGGCCCGCCACGAGGAAATGGCGGCCTTCGAGGCGGTCGGGTACGCCAAGTTCACCGGCAGGGCCGGCATCTGTACGGCGACCAGCGGACCCGGCGCGGTGCACCTGCTGAACGGGTTGTACGACGCCAAGCTCGACCATGTTCCAGTCGTGGCGATCGTGGGCCAGACCGCGCGTACCGCGATGGGAGGCAACTACCAGCAGGAGATCGACCTGCTGTCGTTGTACAAGGACGTCGCCTCGGAGTACTGCCAGCAGGTGATGGTCCCCGAGCAGTTGCCAAACGTGCTCGACCGGGCGATCCGGATCGCGTCATCTCGTCGTACGGTGACCGCCGTCATCATCCCGGCCGACGTCCAGGAGCTCGAGTACACCGCTCCGGGGCATGCCTTCAAGATGGTGCCGTCGAGTCTGGACCTGGGATGGTCCAAGCCGGTTCCGTCAGAGAACGACCTTCAGCGAGCTGCAGACGTACTGAATGCGGGGGAGAAGGTCGCGATCTTGATCGGGCAGGGCGCCCGGACCGCGGCCGCCGAGGTGACCGAGGTGGCGGACGCCCTTGGCGCGGGCGTCGCGAAGGCGCTGCTCGGCAAGGACGTGTTGCCGGACGAACTGCCGTGGGTGACCGGTTCGATCGGGTTGCTCGGCACCCGGCCGTCGTACGAGATGATGATGGGCTGTGACACGTTGCTGGTCGTCGGGTCGAACTTCCCGTACTCGCAGTTCCTGCCGGCCTTCGACCAGGCGCGCGCGGTCCAGATCGACGTCGATCCCACGATGATCGGTATGCGGTACCCGTTCGAGGTCAATCTCGTCGGCGACGCGGGCGAGACCTTGCGCCGCCTGCTCCCGCTGCTCCACGAGCACACGGACCGATCCTGGCGAGACGGCATCGAGTCGAAGGTGCGGCGCTGGTGGGAGGTCATGCAGCGCCGCGCGTACACCTCGGCCGACCCGATCAACCCCGAGCTCGTGCTGCACGAGCTGTCGCCACGGTTGCCCGACGACGTCATCGTCGCGTCGGACTCCGGCTCCGCCGCCAACTGGTACGCGCGGCACCTGCGGTTCCGCGACGGTATGCGCGGTTCGCTCTCCGGCACGTTGGCCACGATGGGACCGGGGGTTCCGTACGTGATCGGCGCGAAGTTCGGCAATCCGTCGCGGCCGTGTGTGGCCGTCGTCGGTGACGGAGCGATGCAGATGAACGGCATCAACGAGCTGATCACCATCGCGAAGTACTGGCGGGACTGGGACGACCCGCGGATGATCATCGCGGTCCTGCACAACAACGACCTGAACCAGGTGACGTGGGAGCTACGGGCGATGAGCGGTTCGCCGCAGTTCCTGCCGTCGCAGGAGCTGCCAGACTTCCCGTACGCCGGATTCGCGCGCAGCCTGGGCCTGGACGGCGTACTGGTCGAGAAACCCGAGGACGTCGGGCCGGCCTGGGAGCAGGCGTGGGCGGCGGACCGGCCCTGTGTGGTCGAGTTCCTGACCGATCCCGCCGTACCGCCGATCCCTCCGCACGCCACCTGGGACCAGCTCGAGAAGGCGATCGAGTCCGTCGTCCGCGGTGACTCCGACCGCGTCGACGTCATCAAGGAGGGCGTCAAGTCGAAGATCCAGGAGTTCCTGCCCGGTACGAAGGACCGGCCTTCCTGATGAGCGTCGGCGACATCTCCGTGTCGGCGTACATCGTTCCGACGGATGCGCCGGAGGCGGACGGGACCTTTGCCTGGGACAGTACGACGTTGGTGCTGGTGCAGGTCAGCGCCGAAGGCCAGACCGGCACCGGCTGGACGTACGGCTCGGTTGCGTGCGGCACCGTGATCGAGCGGGACCTGCGGCCGGTGCTGGACGGGCGCGATCCGATGGATGTCGGCGGTGCCTGGTCGGCGATGGTCGCGGCGATCCGGAACATCGGCCGTCCCGGGGTGGCGGGCATGGCGTTGTCCGCCGTGGACTGCGCCCTGTGGGATCTCAAGGCGCGGATCCTCGGTGTGCCGTTGCATCGCCTGCTCGGCCGAGTCCACGAGAGCGTTCCGGTCTACGGCAGCGGGGGATTCACGACATACGGCAGACAGCAGTTGAACGATCAGCTCAACGGGTGGGTCTTCGATCAGCGGATACCGCGGGTGAAGATCAAGATCGGTGAGAGCGGTGGAACGTGTCGCCGGCGCGACCTCGAGCGGGTTCGCGAGGCGCGCCGCATCGTGGGATCGTCCGCGGAGTTGTACGTCGACGCGAACGGGGCGTACACACCCGGACAGGCGGTTCGCGTCGGTCATGGGCTCGACGAGTCGGGTGTGCGCTGGTTCGAGGAGCCGGTGTCCAGCGACGACCTTGACGGCTTGCGATACGTCCGTTCGCGTCTCGGTTGCGACATCACGGCCGGTGAGTACGGGTACGACCTCGTGTACTTCGAGCGGATGTGCCGAGCCGGTGCGGTGGACTGCTTGCAGGTCGACGTCACGCGCTGCGGTGGTGTGACCGAGCTGCTCCGGATCGCCGCCGTGGCCGCGGCGCGTGGGCTCGACGTATCCGGCCATTGCGCACCCCACCTGCACATCGCAGCTCTCGCCGCAGTACCGAACCTGCGCCATCTGGAGTGGTTTCACGACCATGTGCGGATCGAGCAAATGCTGTTCGACGGTACCGCGGATCCGCAGGACGGGACGGTGGCCCCGAGCAACGAACCTGGACACGGCTTGGCCTGGCGCCAGGACGTTGCCGCGCCGTACCGGGTGAGCTGAAAGGAATGGATCCAGTCGGATCTGACGGACAGCAGGAAAGGGTGAACATCGAGATGGACAGGTCGAAGGTTGTCGTGGTGACCGGGGCCAGCGGCGGTATCGGTCGGGCGACCGCGATCGCGTTCGGCCGACGTGGCGCCAAGGTGGCGTTGCTGGCCCGGGGAGAGGCGGGCCTGGAGGGTGCGGCAAAGGAGGTGGAAGCAGCCGGCGGTACGGCGCTGCAGGTGTCCGTGGACGTGGCCGAGTACGACCAGGTCGAGCGGGCCGCGGCCTGGATCGAGGACGAGCTCGGCCCGATCGACACCTGGGTGAACGTGGCGTTCACGTCGGTGTTCGCCCCCTTTACCGAGATCGATCCCGACGAGTTCAAGCGCGCGACCGAGGTGTCGTACCTCGGCTACATCTGGGGCACGCGGGCAGCGTTGGACCGTATGGTGCCGCGCAACCACGGAACGATCGTTCAGGTCGGATCCGCGCTGGCCTACCGGGGCATTCCCTTGCAATCGGCGTACTGCGGGGCCAAGCACGCGATCCAGGGATTCCACGACTCGTTGCGCTGTGAGTTGATGCACGACAAGAGCAAGGTCCGCGTGACCATGGTGCAGATGCCCGCGGTGAACACGCCGCAGTTCTCCTGGGTGCTGTCTCGACTCTCCAAGCACCCGCAACCAGTGCCGCCGATTTATCAGCCAGAGGTAGCGGCAGAAGGGGTCCTGTACGCCGCGGACCACCCGCGCCGACGTGAGTATTGGGTCGGCGCCCCGACCATGGCGACGATCATCGCGAACAAGTTCGTCGCGGGACTGCTGGACCGCTATCTCGCGCGGACCGGATATCGCTCCCAGCAGATCGACATGCCGGACGATCCCAATCGAGCCGCCAATCTGTGGGCGCCTGCTGATCGTGAAGGCGGCCACGACTACGGAGCACACGGTGTCTTCGACGAGAAGGCGACCTCTCGCAGCTACCAGCTGTGGGCCTCCCAGCACCGCGGACTTCTCGCCCTGGCCGGTGCTGCAACGGCGGCCGGAGTGGTCGTCGCGAGCCGTAAGAACTGAGGCCGGGCGATGCCGCTGCAACTCGAGGACTACGGCCTGATAGGCGATACGGAGACCGCCGCTCTGGTCGGGTACGACGGATCCATCGACTGGCTGTGCGTGCCGAGATTCGATTCCGGCGCGTGCTTCGCGGCCCTCCTCGGTGACCCAGGACATGGGCGCTGGCTGCTCGCACCAGCGGGCGATCATCGCGCGACCGGCCGTCGCTACCGGGAGAACACTCTGATCCTGGAGACGGACTTCACCACTGCGGACGGCACAGTCCGCGTGATCGACTGCATGCCGATCCGGCACCGGCGGCCCGACCTGGTACGTCGGGTCGAGTGTCTGTCGGGCAGCGTACCGATGCGCAGCGAGGTGGTGATGCGTACGGAGTACGGCCTCATCACCCCGTGGGTGAAGGAGACGGGCCGCCGGACGTCGGCCTTTGCCGGACCCGACCGGCTGACGCTGGACTCCGATGTCGAGCACCGCCACGAGGACGGCGATGTCGTCGCCGAGTTCCGGCTGGCCGCGGGGGAGCACGCTGACTTCCGGCTGTCGTGGTCGATGCCGAACGAGAAGCCTCCGGAGACGCTCCACGCGGCCCGGTCGATCAAGGAGACGGAGCGGTGGTGGCGCGAGTGGGCCTCGCGCTGCAGCTACAACGGCGGGTATCGGGAGTTCGTGGTTCGCTCGCTGATCACCCTGAAGGCAATGACCTACGGTCCTAGCGGTGGAATCGTCGCCGCGCCGACCACGTCGTTGCCCGAGCAACTCGGCGGCGTCCGGAACTGGGACTACCGCTTCTGCTGGATCCGCGACGCGACGTTCACGCTGCTCGCCTTCCTAGGCGCCGGCTACGAGGCGGAAGCCGCGGAATGGCGTGAGTGGTTGTTGCGGGCGCTCGCAGGGCGGCCCGATCAGATGCAGTTGATGTACGGCGTCAACGGTGAGCGACGGCTGACGGAGTACGAACTCGACTGGCTGCCCGGCTACGCGGACTCGCGGCCGGTGCGAGCGGCAACGCTGCCTCCGAGCAGTTCCAGTTGGATGTGTACGGCGAGCTGATGGATGCCCTGCACCAGACCCGGACCCACGGGATTCCGCCGGAGGAGGCCGCGTGGGACGTCCAGACGACGCTGCTCGACTTTCTCGAAGGGCACTGGCGTGACCCGGACGAAGGGATCTGGGAGTTTCGCGGCGATCGACGCCAGTTCGTGCACTCGAAGGTGATGGCATGGGCCGGCGTCGACCGCGCCGTACGGGCCGTCGACGACTTCGGCCTCGACGGTCCGGGCGACCGGTGGAAACGACTCCGCGGAGAGATCTTCGAAGAGGTCTGTGAACGCGGTTATGACAGCGAGCGGAACACCTTCACCCAGTACTACGGGTCCCGGACCCTCGACGCCTCCCTGTTGCTGATCCGCTCGGTTGGCTTCCTGCCCGGCAACGACCAGCGGTTCCGGGGCACGATCGCGGCCGTCGAAAAGGAGCTGAACCACGATGGCTTCCTCAACCGGTACTCGAGCGCGAAACATCTCGACGGCTTGCCGCCGGGGGAGGGGGACGTTCCTGCCCTGCACGCTGTGGCTCGCTGACGCGTACGTACTCTCGGGTCGCAGGGACAAGGCGCGCGAGATCTTCGAACGGGTCACCGGCGTCGCGAACGACCTCGGTCTGCTCTCAGAGGAGTACGACGTCGGCAATCATCGCCTGATCGGCAACTTCCCGCAGGCGCTGACTCATCTGGGCGTGGTCAACACCGCCCTCGACCTGGAGTCGGATCGCGGCTCCAGCCAGCGCCGTTCCGGTAGGAGTCGTGAAAGGTGACAGGCCCGTCCGCCTTGGGTCGTCGCCTTCCCGTCGTACTGCTATCGCTCGCTGGGTTTGCGATCGCGATGACGTTAACGCTGTTCCAGGCCGGCGTACTGGACAGCGTATGGGAGCCCTTCTTCGGTGACGGCAGCCGGCAGGTACTGACCTCATCGGTAGCGCAGGCGATCCCGATCCCCGACGCCTCGCTCGGGGCCGCGGCCTACCTGATCGAGGCCGTCCTCGAACTCATCGGCAGCCCGTACCGCTGGCGCGATCGTCCATGGCTGGTCGTCCTACCCGGCGTCGTCGCAGCCGGCCTCGCAGCCGCCGCAATCGGCCTCGTCGCGGCCCAGATCTTCATCGTCAAGGCCTTCTGCACGCTCTGCCTGGGCTCGGCCGCCATCTCCCTGCTCGTAGCAGTGCTGGTGGCACCGGAAGCCGCGGCAGCAGTCCGTCGCCTCAGAAATCGGTCCAGCTGAGGTGTGACCTAAGCTGCGGTCATGACCTTCTCTCCGACACCCCAGGAAGCTTTCGAACTGCTCCTGGACGGCAACCAGCGTTTCGTCGCCGGCCTGCCGGAGCACCCGAACCAGGATGCCGCGCGCCGTACCGAGATCGCGCCGGGCCAGCGCCCGTTCGCCGTTCTGTTCGGCTGCTCGGACTCGCGACTGGCCGCGGAGATCATCTTCGACCGCGGACTCGGGGACCTGTTCGTCGTACGAACCGCGGGGCATGTGATGGGCCCGGAAGTGCTGGGCAGCGTCGAGTTCGGCGTGGACGTGCTGAACTGCCCGCTGGTCGTTGTCCTCGGCCACGACTCGTGTGGCGCGGTGGGTGCGGCCATCGCCGCGCTGGCGGATGGGGTGCCGCCGTCCGGGTATGTCCGCGACGTCGTCGAACGTGTGACGCCGAGCGTGCTGACGGCACGAGCAGCAGGCCGTGTGGAACCGGACGAGATCCTGGCCGAACACATCAAGCTCACCGTCGACCTACTCCTGGACCGCTCCCGTGCACTCGCCGAGCGCGTCGAGAGTGGCCAGGCCGCCGTCGTCGGCCTGTGCTACCGCCTGTCCGACGGCAGCGCTGAGGTGGTGGCCGGCCGCGGCCTCGTTACATCCTGACGCCACGCATGGAGTACGTGGTATCGGGCACTGAAGGTGCACGGAGGAATCGCCACGCAGTTGGTGCCGCCCTCTGAGAGATCGGATTGCCGATGCCTGATTCCGGCGGGACCCCGGCCAGTCGCGGATTTGCCGATGCCAGCAGCGCGATCGACATCGCCGAAGGAATCCTCATGGAGCGCCACGACGTGACCTCCCGGGACGCGCTGGAGATCCTCCGCCGCCACGCGACAGGACGCCAGTTGCCCGTCAGCGAGATCGCCCGCTGGTTGATCAAGACCCGACACCTGCTGTGAAGGGACGCATCGGTTAGAGAGGTATCAGCCTGACGCCAGTGGCCGCGCTGATCACGGCGCGGTCGCCAAGTGGCGTCGCCAGGGTGACGCTGGCAGCCGAACGATGCTCGACGTCAAGTCCGCAGGTGTCGGCTCGCCTCGGACCGTAACTCCCACCGACGACGACCATGTCATCGAATTCGACGACGTGGGCATGCAGGTCGGTCTCACAACCGCCGTAGAGCACGTTGAAGATGAGGGTGTTTCCTTCAACCCTGGTGAGGTCGTCGACTCCGAGCAGGCCAAGTGGCAGTTCTGCGAGGCCGGGTGGTGGGACAGGCGCGAATCTGGGTTTGAGCACCTCGTTGGAGACGGCGATGACGACGATCGACCGCGAGAGACCCTTCGCGGTGAACGACCAGGCGGGAACGGTCGCCGGTCCGCGACTCGTGACAACGTCGGCGGTCCGGAGCGACGCGCTGGTGACGGTGAGCGTGTAAGCCGCTGCCGCGAGTCCCCTGCAGTTGCTCGGAGTGCTTCCGACCTGTCCGGCAAGGGCGGTCCGGGCACCGAGGACGTTCACCGGCAGGCTTGACCCGTCCGCGAAGTCGAGGTGCGAATCACCGGCTGCTTCGAGTTGAATGCCAGGAGCGAGAACGACCTGTCCGGCCGACCACGCCAGCTTCTGCTCGGTCGTGTCGAAGGCGAGGCCAGGAGTGCGGGACGAGTACAGGAAAATGCCCGACGGTGGAGCCGGAACGCCGGCCGCCCGGACGGCGCGCTGCACTGCGTCTGCTCGGGCGCGAAACGCCGGACTGGCAGGGCTAGACGGGACCGTCGTCCGCACCGCGCCCCGGGAGACTGCCGTTGCGCCGCTAGCCCCTGAAGCTCGGGCGGCTTCGGTCCCGCAGGCCGAGAGGAGGGCGCACAGGAAGACGATGGCAAGACCAACAGCCGCACCGCGTTTGACCCGGATGCACGCGGTGTCTGGCTGCAACCGGCCGATCCGGCGCGCCATGGCTTTGGTCGCCATAGGCAGAGTATCCACACCGCCGTCGGCGGGATCAAGAAGCGCGACGCGCAGCATCTGCAAGCGACGGTCAGTCGGCGAGGCCGTACGTCTGGAGTGCTTGCAGGAGCTTGCCGGTGGCCCGTGCGTCGACCAGCTCGAGCGCCACTGTGCTGAGCCTTACCGTGGCGGTTTGTGAGCAGCGCACCAGGAGGTCTGCAGCGACGTCTGAGCTGATGTCGTAGCGGTGCATCAGGATGCCCTTCGCCTGCCCGATCACACGTCGGTTGCCGAGCGCGGTCTGCAGGTACTCCACCAGTTGCCGGCCCTTGTCGTAGCCGGCATGTCGAGCGAGCAGCAACACGACGTCGTACGGCGTACTTAGGAACGCGTCGGGTTTGGTGGAGAAGAGACTGAGCGCCGACGGGGTGCTGTCGGAGTCCGGGAGCGCCAGGAACAGACAGCTGTTGTAGCCGGCGTTGATCCCGGCTTTGCCGAAGACGGGCCATCGGCCCTCGGCGGCCAGGTTGCCGATGCGGCGCGGTTCGCCGTACGTCAGGACCTGCTGCAACGGGCCAACCGAGCTGCTCAGTTGTGCGTCGAGCGCCTCACGGGACGATCTGCCGACGTGATCCGCGGTCCTCTGCCGGCGAGCGAGGATCTCTGGAGTCTCGTCCGTCAGAACGGCGATCGCAGCTTCTTCGCACTCGGCGATCGTTTGACAAACGCGGCAGACGAACCAGTCGAACGCGGTGGTGAGGTCGTCGTCGTCCACCAGCCGCCGGATGTCGGCCAGTTCCTGCGCCACCTCCAGAGTCTCTCTCGCCATTTCAGCCCATCCCTTTGTGCCCGGCCCGGATCACGGAGTACCGCCGACTACTTCGGGGCCGCCGGCGCGGCGGATGGGTGGACGACTGTCACCCATCGGGTGCAGGTGGGCGCAGAGGCCGGGCAGAGCGCCGAGAGGACGAATCCGGGTCTGACTCTCGACGCCCTGCGTCCGTGGGGCCCACAGCCTGTTCATGCGCTTGCTTCGGACCGGCGATGCTACCGGATGGGTCACAGGTCCGAAGATGTGAGGCCGAAAGGCGGGTACAAGAATTGGTCGGGTAGTTCGACATCGGGAACGAGGTCGCCTGACTTCGTGCCGCATCCGCCATTTCGTCGCAGTTCGTCTTTCTCGTCGTCGTACCCATCTGGATCGTTCCATGCTCCGAACTGGTAGCTGGAAGCAACCTTTGTTGCCCAACGACACCTAGGAGATATGACATGGACTACCACTCGGGTCTCAATATCGTCATCGGGCTGTACGTCGAGATCAGCTCCCGCTGGAGCGGCGGCGGCCACTGGGGCCACAGCCTCCTCGGCCTGTTCCACTGATCGACCGGCTGGGCGAGCTGACAGCCCCACCGGCTGAGTAGCGGTGGTGGTTGTCCGTCCGGCCGGTCACGTTGTCCCGTCGGCGCGCCTCGGCGCTCCTGAGTGCGTTCAAAGGCGTGACGACATGGCAACGACTGCTTCCCCGGGCCTCCGGTCCGAGCGCGCCTGGCAGGTTCCGATGTCGGGACCATCGTTCCCTGACAGGTGATTGCGTGGCCGGACCTGATAGCCAATGGGGCCCGGGGAAGCCTCTCCAACGGTGCGGCCACCCGGCCTGAGCTGATACCCGGGCGTCCTCCGGTCTGCCGGAGTACCGCCGTACCAGGCGCGGCTACACGGCCGCGCCCCGAATCTCAGGTGATAGGGAACATATTCGACAAACTGTTCATCCGTGGCTTTGACAGTTCACCAAGGCCTACGCGATCCACCCGTTCGTCCAGGCCGCCGACGAGAAGGTCCTGACCAAGACCATCGCGCGCTACGGCCGCGTCGACCTGCTCTGCATCGATGAGCTGGGCTGCAAACACGGCACCTTGATGCCGGGCGCCGCACGGCCCTGGCCTCCCAGGAACGGCGATGAGCACACCCCAAAAGACGAGCTGGCTATCGGACGGTCCCGACCCTTGACCATTGCGCCGGGACCGCCGACCACACCACCGTGGGTGCCGAGACTGCGATCCGGGAGCCTGGCATGTGACCTAGCTGAAATGGTCCGGACACGTCCTCGTCTACACCGCACTTGCACGAGCAGGCGAAACATCTCGTGAACGACTGCCACGCCCCTCTGCCCAGGCACAGACATGACATTTGCGGTTCTACAGCGGGGCGCTCGACCGCGAGCCCGACACCGAACATGGCCAGGATCGCGTCTCCCACACGAAGAATCGCTTCGGTCACCCGCTCATCGCGCAGCATCTTGGCGGTCGCCGATGAACGGAGGGATGACGCTCATCCACTCCAGGGAATACCGCACACTTCGAATATGCACTCGTTGCCAGTCGTTTCGCCCTGCTCGACCCCACCATCATGCACCTCACTACCGCCCACACAGGGGGCTGAAGTTTGGGGTCTTGACTCGCCAATCTGCCGCCAAAGGTCAGCAGTGATCGGACCGGTCGGCGGATCCGGCTCGTGTCCCGCTGGTTGTGTCAGAAGTGGCCGACTCAGACCCGCAGCCGACCCGGCGGCCGCGCCGGGCGAAGGCCGTCCGACCGACGCCCAGGACCCGTTTCTCGACGCTCGCGGCGGCGTACAAGTCCCGCTCGGCCTGGTCGCGGCGGCCGGTCCAGCAGCACCGTGACTTGCCTCCACAGCAACTGAGCGAGAACTTGTTGCGCAGCTGGTCCGGCACCACCTCACGCGATCGTAGCCATCATGTACTGCAAGTTACGGCCAGACAGCCCGCGCATCTGCGACTGCAGGTGCGCAGCTGGGCTCCGGTGGTATCGGTCGTTACCTGACGCAGGGCGGATCGGCCAGACTGAGTCGGCCGTCAGACCGGATAATTCTGTTCCGCGCTATGACGGCCAAGTGTGGGCCACCTGCTGACCCGCCGGCCAGACCTGGCCGTCAACGATGCCTTGCCTTCGGCCTCAATCGCCGCCGCCAGGTCGGCGTCAGTGGGTGGCTCGGCGTAGGCACCCAACGCGGCCAACGCATCGGACAAGGCACGAACGGAGACAGCCTCAGGCCGGTTCACACCGGACACCGTAGAACTCCGGGCCTGTTATCTGAAGCCGGTCTTGGCCAGCTACCACCAGCCTGGAGCTTGTTATCTGAAGTGAGATGGGGCTTCCCTGCTTATCTGAACTCGTGCAGGGCGGCGGCTGAGACAACCGGGATCGTCTGTTGCGGGTTTCCGGCGTACTCCAGCCGGCCCCCAACTACATGATCGGCAATGCTCGTCAGCCGGGCAGCGCGCGGGCGAAGACATGGCACGCGACGTCGACGAACGAGCGGATCAGGGGGCTGGTTTCGGTGTCGCGCCAGGCGAGTACCAGTTCGTTGGGTTTCCGGTCCTCGGCCGGTACGACGATCAGCCTGGCCGGAAGCAGTTGGTCGACCGGTGCGAGGGCCGATTGGCCGTTCCAGAGGACTGCGTGCAGGCACTCCTGGATCGTGTGCATGGCGCGCCCCGCGTCGGCGTGCCTGGCGCCCGCCCCGGTCCAGTAGGTGACCCAGGCGGCGTCGGTGTCCGGCGGCAGTTGGATCCAGTTGCGGGCGGTCAGCTCGTCGACCCGCACGGAGGTGGCATCGGCGAGCGGGTCGTCGTCGCGCATCACGAGCCCGACTGGCTGGCGGGCCAGTAGCTGGGTTCGCAGCCCGCTGGTGTCGAAGGGCATCCGGGTCAGTGCCACGTCGCACGCGCCGGTGCGCAGCCCGGCGGTGGGGTCGCCGAGGTCGAATTCGTGCAGCACCACGTCTGCGCGGGCGTGCAGTTCGCGGAACGCAGTCACCAGGCGCCCACCGACCAGGTCGAGGGTGTCCGCGAGTGAGCCGACCGCGAGCCGTGGTTCGCCGGCGGCACGGCGTACGTGGGCCCGGATGGCGTCGGCCTGCTCCAGCAACGCCGCCGCGTGCTCCTGCAGCGCCCGGCCGGCCGCCGTCGGCTCGACGCCGCTGCGAACCCGGTTGAGCAGAGTCACGCCCAGCTCCTCTTCGAGCCGCCGCATCGCCCGGCTGAGTGGCGGCTGGGTCATGTGCAATCGCGCCGCCGCCCGCCCAAGATGGCGCTCCTCGGCGACCACGACGAAGTAGCGCAGCACCTGCAGGTCTACGCGCTCACGGTAGCCGCTGACCTGCGGTGATACCGCGACGGTATGCCCGTGTCCCGAAGGGTCGTGGACGCCGGTCCGGATCCGGCGCAGCGTGGATCACATGACCACCACATCCACACTCGACAATCTGAGCGTGCGGCTCGGCGCCTACCGCTACGCCACCACCAAACCCCTTCTGGACGGCACCATCACCCTGCCCGGCGCCCGGGAGACCCGGACCTCGACCGGCGCCACGCTGCCCGAGGTGTTCAAAGCCTTCGCATACGGCGACACCGACGTCTCCGAGTTCGGCCTGACATTCCTGCTCCGCGCGCTCGAGGCGGGCGAGGAGTACGTCGCGGTGCCGGTCTTCCCCAACCGGGTCTTCCGGCACTCCTGCGTCTTCGTCAGCGCCGCCAGTGGCATCACCTCCCCCGAGTAGCTTGTTGACCGCAGCATCGGCGAGTTCGGCATCTACGGCCAGGACTCCGGTGTCTGGGCCAAAGGGATCCTCATGGACGAGTACGCCTTCCGGCCCGAGGCCAACCGCTGGGTGATCGGCGGCCTCGAGTACCCGATGGCGCCGTTCGACTTCACCACCCACCCGGCCCCCGACGACGTCGACGTCAAGGCCGTCCCCGACCGCTCACTGGTCGAGATGCTCGCCGAGGGTGAGCTGGACGCCTTGTTCACCGCCAACGTCCCGTGGCTCGAGCTGGACGGCGATCCGCGGATCAAACGGCTGTTCCCGGATTACCAGGAGCGCGAGCGCGACTGGTACGCCCGGACCGGCATCTTCCCGATGATGCACACCGTCGCCGTACGACGCGGGCTCGTCGAGCGCCACCCCGACCTGCCCCGCGCCGTCTACGACGCGTTCAGCGCCGCCAAGCAGTCGGCCGTCGACGAGGTCGAGCGCGGCCGCTACGTCTACGGCGTCACGTCGATGCTGCCGTGGACCAACGCGCTCTACGAACAGGACGTCGCGCTGATGGGCCGTGACTGGTGGCCCTACGGCATCGAGGCCAACCGGCACGCTCTCGACACCTACCTGCGGTATCACCACGAGCAGGGGTTGTCGGCGCGTCGCTGGACGGTCGACGAGCTGTTCGCCCCCGACCTGCTCGACACATGAACGCCGAGTCGTTCGGCCCTGTCGTCGCACTGGACGAACATGTGGTGCTTCCCGTCGTCCTGGACGCGTGGCGCCGGGTCGAGCCACGGGACGGTGGCGCGACCTCGCCCCGTCGAGCGAGGGCCGTTCGGGTGCGGAACCCTTCGGCCTCGGGGAACAACAGACTAGCCGCTAGCGCTAAGGCGGATCTCGTGCGCTCCGCGGTCGTTCGGACCGATGCCATTCTTGGGGTCCTTGGTGGTGTTGCGCAGTTGATGTCGGAGGCTACGCCGGGGCGACGGCCAACTGCGCGGCGACGACCAATCCGACAGCGACGGCTGCGACAGGTTTGCGGGTCATGGACGGTTCGCCCTTCGGGTGGGCGGTTCCCCGAGTAGCCAGAGGATAGGACGCCTCGACCTGGCCGAGGAAGATCAGCAGTGCCTTGGCCATCTCGGTGGCCGGCCCGGGGACCCGGGTGTCGAGCGGGATCGGTCCGCCGAGGACGTTCACGTGCACGCCCATCGCGGTCAGCTCGGTGAACAGCTGGATCATCTCGGTCTGCGACCGGCCGAGCCGGTCCAGCTCGGGAGTACCTCGTATGGCGTCCAGACGTTCAGGCCGCGCAGTGGCAGCCCGGTCGTGTCCCATACTTTCTCCAGGGTCGCCCGGGGCCGGGTGTGCCGGGAGGTTGCCGCGAGGCTGACCTCCTCAAGCAGCGAGCGGAGGAGCCGGAACCACACCGCGGCGGGCACTGCCCGGCTGGGGAGATCGACCCGGCCGGGCGTCCAGGGCGCTGTAGGTGTATCGCTCGAGCGTGGCCAGCGGTTCGGGGATCGGTCGCGGCGGCATTGGCCGCCCGTTGTTCAGCAGTGCTGTGGCAGGTGGCGGTGTAGAAGTCCTCGAGGTAGCAGCCGTGCACGCCGCAGCCGAGCAGCGCTGGCAACCGCCACATGAGGTCACGGCCTCGGCCGGGCTCGGTCAGGCAGACCGGGCAGGCGCGGGTCAGCGGCTCCGGTGGCTGCCGGGGTCCCATCCAGCGGCGCAAGTGCCCGTCGGGGTCTTGCACGCCAGCTTCACCGAGTGGGAACAGCACCGGGTTGCCGCGCACGTAGTTGGAGAACGTCTGCATCACGCGGCGGGCGTTCAGGGGCGGCAGTTCGTCGGTCAGGCACGGTCCCAGCCGGACGTGTCATCGCCTGCAGCCGGTCGACCGGAACGCCGGTGCGATCGGCCAGCGTCCGGCCGTGGCCGCCGGCGTCGCCTGGGCTCAACGGCGCGGCATCCGGAAGGTGGAGGTCCAGGTCGACGACGGTCCATGGCAGCCGGCGCAGTTGGCTGCGCAGGACACCATCGACACCTGGCGCCAGTGGACCTTCCACTGGAACGCCACCCCCGGCACACACAAACTCACCGTACGCGCGACGGACGCGACCGGCCGGCTGCAAACAGCCGACCAGGCACCACCACGCCCGAACGGCTCAAGCGGCCTGCACAACGTCGTCTTCATGGTCGACTGACCCCAACCGGGACGGTGAAACCGTTGGCGAGGCAGCCCCGAGTACTTCGCTGCCGAGCCCCGGGGGTCAAACGACTTGACTGCGGGAGAACGATCAGGTGGTGTCGGTCACTGCCATGCCTGCTGGGACAGTTCGTCGCGGGTCAGGACGCCGGGTTGCTCGCCGAGGTGCTGCTTGCGGGCCGCGGCGAAGGCGTCGCCGAGTTCGTTGCGGCGCTGCACGGAGAGGTTCGAGCGCATGCCGGGGAGGACCTTGGTCTCCTCTTCCTCGACATGGTGTGTCACCGCTTCGACAAGGTTCTGGAGAACAGTGTCGAAACCGGGGTCCACGGTCATGAGGGCTCGCTCTCGAGGATCGTTTTGATGGCGGTCAGGGTCCGGTCGAGTTCCTCGTCCACGCCGGTGGACTCGGTGGTGTGCAGCCGGACGGTCAGTGTCGAGGTTCCGTCGGCAACGAAGCCGACGATCAGCTCACCGCCGTACCGATGCTCACCGTCCATGCCCCAGCGCAGCGTCCGCTCCTCGTCGAGCACCTCGATCCAGCCGTCGCGGTGTCCGCCGCCGACCGTGACATCGACATGCTCGTGCACGGCCTGGTGCGGCCGCCGCGTCTCAGCCCCTTGCGCGGTGGCCGGAACCTCGGGGGTCGGGTGCAGCGACGTCAGCCAGGGGATGTATCCGGGGAGTTTGCTGAGGTCGGAGAGCCTCTCGAACACGATGTTCGGCGCGACGTCGACCGTGGTCGATGCTTCGTGTTCACCCATGGGAGTACTCCTTCCGGAGTTGGGGCAGTACCTCGGTTCGGTAGAGGTTCATCATGTCGACGCTGTGCGGCCCGATGTTCGCGACGTACACCTCGTCGAACCCGGCTTCGGCGTACGGCGTGAACGCCTCGAGGTGCGCCTTCGCGTCGGGGCCGCAGGCAACTGACTGCGCCGTGGACTCTTCGGTCACCAGTTGTGAAGCCTGCTCGAAGTGCCGCGGTGACGGGAGCACTTGAGCGAGCTCCCCGGGGAGACCGGCGTTGGGCCAGATCCGGTGGGCCTGTTCGACGCCCTCGTCCGCGGTCGGTGCGTAGCTGACCTTGAACCCGGCCTGGGCCGGTCTGTCGCCGCCGCCGTGGTCGCGAAACCGCCGCAACAGCTCGGGATCCGACGTCGTGGTCAGATACCCGTCCGCGATCCGTGCCGCGACATCTGTTGCCTCCGGCCCGAATCCGGACAGGTAGATCGGCAGCGGCTCGTCCGGCCGGGTGTAGATCCGCGCGGTGTCGACCATGTAATGCTTCCCGTGGTGGTTGACGAACCCGTCTTCGGTCCACAGCCGCCGCATGATCTCGACCGCCTCCTCGAGCATCTCCAGCCGTACGTCGACGCTCGGCCAGACGGAGCCGAGGACGTGCTCGTTCAACGCCTCGCCGGTGCCGACGCCGAGCCGGAACCGTCCGTTCAGCAGTACCGCGCTGGTCGCGGCCGCCTGTGCGATCACGGCCGGATGGATCCGTACCGTCGGACAGGTGACCGCGGTCGTTACCGGCAGCTCGCAGACCTGTGAGATCGCGCCGATCGTTGACCAGACGAACGCGCTCTGGCCCTGCTCGTCGTTCCACGGATGGAAGTGGTCGCTGATCCACAACCCGTCGAACCCGGCCTCTTCGGCCAGCCGCGCCTGCTCGATCAGCTGGGCGGGCGTGTACTCCTCACTGGACAGGAAGTATCCGAACTTCACGCTGCAACCCTCCGATCAGTCGCCTACCTTCCGGTGCCCGCAGCGACGCCCTGCATTCGCCGGAATGCAGACCAGGGCGGCGGGCACCCGGCGGGGATGATGACTCCGGTCGCCACAACTACCCGTCCCACGGGCTCCTTCTCAGTGCGCTGCCTGGCGCTCGAAGATCTCGGTGATCTCCTCGACCGACAGTTCCTTGGTCTCCGGGATGAACGAGTTCACGAACAGCAGCGCGACTGCCGACAGGACGGCGAACATCACCATCAGCCAGGCCAGCCCGAAGCCGTTCAGCATCGTCGGCACCAGCAGGATCAACGCGAAGTTCGCGATCCAGTCCGCCGCGGCGCCGAGCGCTGCGGCGCGGCCGCGGACGGCGGTCGGGAAATACTCGCCCTGGATCAGCCAGCCGGTGCCGCCGACGCCGATCGCGAACGCGGCGATGAAGACGTTCAGGCCGACCATGATCAGAATGATCCGGGCGAGCCCGCCGGTGAACGCGACGCCGGCCGCGCCGATCAGCATCGCAACCGCCATCACGGCGTATCCGCCAAGGGCGAGCTTGCGGCGGCCGACCCGGTCGACGAACTTGAACGCGAAGAACGTCGCGACCACGTTGACGACGCTCATCAACGCCGTGACCGCGACGGCCGCGATGGCGGCCTGCACCTTGTCGCTGCCGCTCTGCAGATAGGGCTGCAGCACCTTCGGCCCGTAGTAGAAGGTCAGGTTGATCCCGGTGATCTGCTGGAACGCGAAGAATACACAGACCACGATCAGCGCCCGCTTCACGCCGCGTGTCCAGTTCCGCTGGTTGCGGCCCGCCCGGGCCTCCTGTTCCTCGACCTCGTGGGCGCTGCGTTCGATCTGTTCCGCGCTGACGTCGATGTCGAGTTTGGCGAGCGCGTCATGCGTGTCGTCGTACCGCCCCTGCCGCATCAGCCAGCGGGGTGACTCGGGCATCCGGGTCCGCAGTACCAGCGCGAAGAGGGCCGGTACGGCGCCCAGTCCGAGCAGCAGGCGCCAGTCGAACGAGTGCGCGTGCTGGGGGAGCGGCACCAGGACCGCGAGCGCGATCAGGTACGAGACCGTGATCATCCACTGCTGGAGGATGCCGAGCGCACCACGCCGTGCCTTCGGTGCGTATTCGGCGATGTACGCGGTCGCGATCGCGGAGTCGGCACCGATCGCGAGACCGATCAGCGTCCGTGCGAACAGCAGCACCCACGCGTCCCACGCGAACGCGGACAGCAACGCGCCGATCGCGTAGATCGCGGCGTCGGCGATCAGCAGCGACTTGCGGCCGAGCCGGTCCGAAGTCGGACCGGCGGCGAGCGCGCCGACGGCGGCGCCGATGACGCGCCGGCCACCAGGTATCCGAGCGCGAGTGAGCCGAGGTTCCAGGGCAGGAAGTTGACGACGGACCCGATGTTCGCGGTGTCGTACCCGAACAGGAATCCGCCGACGGTTGCGAGCAGGGTCAGCGACCAGTAGAACGATGTCGGCACCTGGGCGTCGAGATGATCCAGCACCCCGGTGGCCGATTCATGCTGCGGCGCCATGCTGAACACGCCTCCTTGATCGATCCGATATCCCATCCCCCGGTTGACCGGAGCGGGCCGCTCGAAACGTGTTTGCTGCAAAGTGCCCCGGGTCCCGGCCACGAGGTCTGGAGGTCGCCAGTGATGGCACACGTCGAGGTCGACAGCCTGGGCATGCCCGATGGCTGGCTGCCGCTGGTGGCGCACGCCGTACAGCTCGCCGGATTCCTGGCAGGAGGGTTGCAATGAGCACGACAGTCGCCGATTTCGTACTCCAGCGGCTGCGCGAGTGGGACGTCGACCACGTCTTCGGGTACGCCGGGGACGGAATCAACGGGCTGCTCTCCGCCTGGCAGAAGGCGGCGAACGAGCCGCGGTTCGTCCAGGCCCGGCACGAGGAGATGGCCGCTTTCGAAGCGGTCGGCTACGCCAAGTTCACCGGCCGGGTCGGCGTCTGTACGGCGACCAGCGGCCCGGGCGCGATCCACCTGCTGAACGGGTTGTACGACGCGAAGCTCGATCACGTCCCGATGGTGGCGATCGTCGGGCAGACGGCCCGGAGCGCGATGGGCGGCAGCTACCAGCAGGAGGTCGACCTCCAGTCGCTCTACAAGACGTCGCGTCCGACTACTGCGAGACCGTGATGGTCGCGGAGCAGCTGCCGAACGTGGTCGACCGGGCGATCCGGATCGCGGTGGCCCGCCGTACCGTGACAGCGCTGATCATCCCGTCGGACCTGCAGGAGTTCGAGTACACGCCGCCGTCGTACGCGTTCAAGATGGTGCCGTCAAGCACCGACCTGAGCGGGTCGGCGCCAGTGCCGGTGGCCGAGCAGATCGATCGGGCGGCGGAGATCCTGAACGACGGCTCGCGGGTCGCAATCCTTGTCGGGCAGGGCGCGCGCGGCGCGGTCGACGAGGTGACAGAGCTGGCGGAGCTGACCGGTGCCGGGGTGGCGAAGGCGCTGCTGGGCAAGACGAGGTTGTAGAAGAACGCTCCGAAAGTGGCCTGGGTGGACGAGCTGCCCGATGCGTTGCCGTGGGTGACCGGGTCGATCGGGCTGCTCGGCACGCGGCCGTCGTACGAGCTGATGATGGACTGCGACACGCTGCTGATGGTCGGGTCGAACTTCCCGTACACGCAGTTCCTGCCGAAGTTCGGGATCGCCCGAGCGATCCAGATCGACCTGGATCCGACCATGATCGGGATGCGGTACCCGTTCGAGGTGAACCTGGTCGGGGACGCCGCCGGGACGCTGGGCGCGCTGATCCCGCTGGTGCGGTGCAAGGAAGACCGGTCGTGGCGGTCGGGGATCGAGAGCAACCTCCGACGCTGGTGGGAGGTCATGGACCGGCGCGCGCACACGTCCGCGGATCCGATCAACCCGGAGCTGGTGTTCCACGAGCTGTCCGACCGGTTGCCGGCGGACGCGATCCTGGCGTCGGACTCGGGGTCGGCGGCGAACTGGTACGCACGGCACATCAAGATCCGCGGCGACATGCGCGGCTCGCTGTCCGGGACGCTCGCGACGATGGGCCCCGGCGTGCCGTACGTGATCGGCGCGAAGTTCGGACTGCCGGACCGGCCGGCGTACGCGCTGGTCGGCGACGGCGCGATGCAGATGAACGGGGTCAACGAGCTGATCACGATCGCGAACTACTGGCAGGACTGGGCGGACCCGCGGCTGGTGATCGCCGTCCGGCACAACAACGACCTGAACCAGGTGACGTGGGAGCTCCGCGCGATGGGCGGGTCGCCGCAGTTCCTGCCGTCGCAGGAACTGCCAGAGTTCCCGTACGCCGGGTACGCGCGCCTGCTCGGCTTACACGGGGTGACGGCCGAGAAGCCCGAGGACGTCGTACCGGCCTGGGAGGAGGCCTTGGCGGTCGACCGGCCGTGTGTCGTGGAGTTCCGGACCGATCCCGCCGTACCGCCGATCCCGCCGCACGCGACCTGGGACCAGATCGAGAAGGCGCTGGAGTCGATCGTGCGCGGTGACAGCGACCGGGGCGCGATCATCAAGGAGGGCGTGAAGTCCAAGATGCAGGAGTTCCTGCCCGGAAAATCATGATCGCTGCGGCCAGAACCCGATCCGGATGCTCGCGTGATTGAACGTTCCGGGCATCGGGCCGGCCAGCCGGGCGCGCGTGGTGGGATCGACGTCGAGGTCGTACTGGGTGGCGACGTGGCTGACCACTGTGCTGGTGGTGAGGAGTACGACGTTCCGCCCCGGGCAGGCGGCCGGGCCTTCGCTGAACGGGATGATCGGCCACGCACCGTCGGCGCGACCGTCCAGCCAGACCGCGGGCTCGAAGTCGTCGGCGAAGGCGAGCGCCTCGTCGTCGCGGTGGAACACCGAGCTGACGATCGCGAACTCGGTCCCGGCCGGCGCGATCCGGTCCCGCCAGACGGTCGGCTCGTCGGCCTGGCGCAGTACGACGAGTGTGGTCGGCCAGAGCCGCAGCGACTCCTGCACGGCGGCACCTGCCTGCGCGAGCAGTGGTGAAGCCTCCGGATGGCGCGCCTCTGCGACGATCGGCTCGAGCAGCGCCGGACGGGTGCCGAGCAGGGCGAAGAGCCGCCAGAGCGCGATGCCGGCGGCGTCGAACGCGAACAGCCAGTGCGGCACCTGCCCGGCCGGATCCAGCTCATCAGGCTGCTGGGCGAGCGATTCGACGAGGCTCCCGGGCTCGGCCGTGTCGACGTACTGCTTGATCGAGGCGAGGAAACGGCTGCGGAGCTCGTCGTGGCTCGGGCCGACCTGGGCCCAGTTCGCGTCGCCGCGGAGCTGGTCGAGCTGGGTGCTGAGTACGACGTCGTGGCGCGCTGCGTCGCCGAGAACGATCCGGCGAACGACGCGCGACCAGATCGCCCGGAAGTCGTTCCAACCGAACGTCGCGTGCAGGGCGCCGAGTTCCTCCTGCACCACCTCGACGAACCGATGACCGTGACGGTGGACCGGCTGATGGCTGTCGAGCGCGCGCTCATTGAGCTCCCGGCGCGGGGTACGCAGCGACGAATTGGTGACCAGGACCGCGTGCGGCTGGAAATGCGTCAGCGCGGCGATCTTCTCGCTGGTCGCGGCCGCGAACGGCTCGGGCGTCTCCGCGAGTAGCCGATGCACGTCCTCGGCCTCTAGTACGAGCGCGATCGTGCGATCGGGAAGACGCAGCAACACCGGGCCGTCGCCGTACCTGCGCCGCAACTGCCGTACGCAGCGCAGCGCGCGGTCGTCCGTGCGCAGTCGCTCGACGACCGCGCCGAGCCCGGGCCGCCGAAGGATCGGTCCTTGGGCGACGACGGGGCCGAGAACGTCCCGCAGAATCCGGCCACTGTCCAGCACGGACGCGAATGGCAGAAGAGTCGACATGCTCTCCCGGTGTCCGCCGCAAAACCTCCAGTTTGCCGGGCAACGGCACGGGCACCGGAGAGGTCCGTACGGGGATTCGTCCGCGCCGGGGATCCCCGGCCCAGCCAAGGGAAAAGGACCATGGGCTTCATTCTGTGGATCATCGCGGTGATCCTGGTGATATCCGGAATCGTGACGATCTTCCGTGGCGCGGTGCTGTGGGGCATCGCTCTGATCGTGATCGGCCTCGTGATCGGGCCGGGCGGCGTCAGCATCTTCACCTGACCCCGCACCCACAGCTCTCTGCCGGATCCAGGCGCCCCGTGATTCCTCCGCACGGGTTGTCTTGCCGCTCATGTCGCGAGGTACCGGTAGGGCGCGATTCGAGGACGGTGAGACAGCAGTGAGGTTCATGACGTGGAACGTCTGAGGACGGTTCGCTGTCGAACAACACGTATTGTCGACCGAAACCGTGGCGCTGCGGGCCGGGATCCGGCTCGAAGCGACAGGCTTCACCTCATCACCAGTTGCCTGGACTGCGAGGAGGACTACCAGCAGGAGCGGTTCGAGCAGGCGACATCGCTGGCCGGGCTGGTGCCGCAGGTGCACGACGGCGTCACCTACAGCTTCCGCAAACCGTATCTCGGCAAGGGCGATTGGCTCGAGGACCACCGCGTCGACTACGTCCTGCTCGATGGGTGGGTGCCGTACGTCGCCTTGTTCTGCGAGGAGGCGAGCAATGCGGTGTGCGTCGTCTCAGTGCAGCAGCCGTAGGTACGCGATGACCTCGAACTGGTCGTTGTTGGGCGCTGGTGGACTCGGTCGGTTGCCCGGAGCAACTTGTGGTCGGACCGGGAAGTGAACCGCGGAGCGGCCGGGTACGTGACACAGAAGAATGGACGCGTGTCTGCGTCCGGCAAGCGGATTGCGAAAGGGAGGCGAGATGAAATGGCTACGCAGGCGCAGCGTAGGGCGTTGTGGATTGCCGTCGTGGTGGCGATCGTGATCGTGGTCGTCGTACTGCTGACCCTGGTCGGCGGTGGCGGCGGTGGAGGTGGCGGCTACTGACCACGCCACCACGCGGCGTAAAGCCCGCCTGGTGGGGTACCGGGATGGAGTCACCGACCGGTGGTTGCTCGCACGTTGCCGCCGGCCGGTGGCCGCCCGTTCGACCCGGAGACCGTCGTCGAACGCACATACCACGAGGACGTCTACAGCTATTGCGGATAGCCGCCGTTCCTGGGACCGTTCCCGCCGCGTTGAGATGAGGAGTGTTCGGGTACCGGGCGGGCAACGGAAGGGGAGCACGATGCCCGTTGGTTCGAATTCCATGCGTGAGCGGCAGTACGAGCACATCAAGGCCGGGCTCAAGAAGCGTGGTCGTACTGAGGGAACCGCGGAGGAGATCGCCGCGCGGACCGTGAACAAGGAGCGCGCCCGTGCCGGTGAGTCCGAGCAGAAGAGCCGGACGTCTACGCACGACATGTCGTCCAGCAAGCGGGGCGGGCAGCGGTCTCACAGCGGGTCGAAGGGCCGGACCAAAGAGCAGCTCTACAACGAGGCCAGGCAGAAGAACATCAAGGGCCGTTCGAGTATGAGCAAGGCTCAGCTGGCCAAGGCGGTGGGGCGTTAACCAGCTGTGGACGAGGGAGCGACCAGCCGCAGGAGGGGGTGTTCGTAGGCTCTGCGCCCGACGAAAGCGGCTGGTCACCCGGTATCGAGTGTTGCGCTCCGGTCCGGAAAAGGACAGTCGGCGTATCCAGCGCCGCCCACGGGCGAGGGCGAGTTGCAGCTGGTTGATGATCGCGCGCAGGCGTGGCTGCCGGATCGCCCAGGCGCAGTCGCGGAAGTGGTGCCGGATGCCGCCGCGGATGGTGGGTACGGCGTACGACCGGAAGTCGGCGCCGGCACTCGGGCGGTAGTTGCGGACAGCAATGACGAGGTTCTCGCAGGCGATCTGCTCCAGGCCTCGTCGTCGACTTCCGCGGGATGCGTGTGCGGATCGTAGGGCTCCAGCCGGGCGGACCCTTTGGCGCGCGACTGGGACAGTGCGACCTGCCATGGCGGGGTTGTCCTTTGTCCGGATGCGTTCCGGCCGATGCGGCAGGTTCTTATACCGCCGCCGGACCCCGTCGGAGTACCCGGCGCTATACGTCCGAACCCCGGCGAGTCGCGAGCTAATGGCTGTGGGCACCGGACGGACCAAGGAGAAGGTGGCACAGATCATGGCGGACGGCTACGACCAGCTTGCCGAGCGAGGGAGATCTCGCGGACCACGAGACCCTGCGGTACGCCGTTTGACGCCGTACCGGTCGACCTGCCGGGCGAGGGCCATGGCGTTGGCTGCTCGTTCGCTGCCCTGGCAGCGTCAGCGGATGCGGGCGCACCGGTACCGCCGTACCGACTGAGATGACTGTTTGCCGACGTTGGCGACGGGCACCCGAGCGGTAAGGACGAACGAGCGTTGGGAGGCTTGCATGATCGAGATCCGGAGTGACCTGTCGGTGGACGAGCAGAAGCAGACCGTCGAGGCGCTGCAGTCGGCACTCGTCGACCTGGTCGACTTCACACTGACGGGCAAGCAGGCGCACTGGAACGTGGTCGGCCCGCACTTCCGCAGCATCCATCTCCAACTCGACGAACTCGTCGCGGCCGCCCGCAAACACACCGACGTGGTGGCCGAGCGGATCGTCGCCCTCGGAGGCAACCCGGACGGGCGCGCGGAGACCGTGGCCCGGCACCGCTCGACCGGCGAACTCCAGCCCGGCTACCTGCCCGGCGTGAAAGCCGTGGAGGCGATCGTCGACCGCCTGGCCGTCGTGATCTCAGGGATGCGCGAGGACATGCGGGCCACCGAGGCCCCCGACCCGGTCAGCCAGGACCTCCTGAACGACGCCCTGCACGACCTCGAGGAACAGAGCTGGATGTTCCAGGCCATGCTGCAACCGGAGACCTGATCCGTAGGCGAGGACCATGAACGTCGCCCAGAAGCTGATCGCCTCGCACCTGGTCGCCGGCGAGCTGGTACCGGGCTCCGAGATCGAGGTGCGGATCGATCAGACGCTGACACAGGACGCGACCGGCACGATGGTGATGCTCGAGCTCGAGGCGATGGACCTGGACCGCGTCCGGACCGAGCTGAGTGTGCAGTACGTCGACCACAACCTCCTGCAGGCCGACGAGCGGAACGCGGAGGACCACGCGTTCCTGCGCAGCGCCTGCGAGCGGTTTGGCCTGTGGTACTCCAAGCCGGGCAACGGAGTCTCGCACCCGACGCACATGCAGCGGTTCGGTCGCCCGGGCGCGACGCTGCTCGGGTCGGACTCGCACACCTGCGCGGCCGGTTCGCTCGGCATGCTGGCGATCGGTGCCGGCGGCATCGATGTCGCCCAGGCGATGGCGGGGGAGCCGTTCCGGTTCCGGATGCCGGAGATCTGGGGCGTCGAGCTGACCGGCGAGCTGCGGCCGTGGGTGTCGGCCAAGGACGTGATCCTGGAACTGCTGCGCCGGTACGGCGTCAGCGGCGGGGTCGGCCGGATCGTCGAGTACCACGGCCCGGGACTGGCCTCGTTGACCGCGATGGACCGGCACGTGATCGCGAACATGGGCGCCGAACTCGGTGCGACCACGACCGTGTTCCCGGCCGACGATGCGGTGCTGGAGTTCCTCCGTGCGGAGGGCCGGGAGGACGACTTCTCCGAGCTGGTCGCGGACGGCGACGCGACGTACGACGTCGCAGACAGAATCGACCTAGCGGGCCTGGAACCCCTGGTCGCGACACCGTCGTCGCCCGGCAACGTCGTACCGGCACGGGAGATTGCCGGGACCGCGATCGGCCAGGTGGTGATCGGGTCCAGTGCGAACCCGGGGCTGCGGGACTTCGCGATCGCGGGCGCGATGGTACGTGGACGGCAGACCGGTTCGGCTGTGAGCTTCGACGTCAACCCGACATCGCGCAGCATCCTGGAGGACCTGACCCGGATGGGGGTGACGCTGGACCTCGTCCGGGCCGGGGCGCGCATCCACCAGGCGGGGTGCCTGGGCTGCATCGGGATGGGACAGGCTCCGGCCGGCGGTACGAACAGTCTCCGCACGGTGCCGCGGAATTTCCCCGGGCGCAGTGGTAGTGCGGACGACGCGGTGTACCTGTGTTCGCCCGAGACGGCGGCCGCGAGCGCGTTGAGCGGTGTGATCGTCGATCCGCGCGACTGGGCGCGGGAGCACGAGGTCCCGTACCCGGAGCTCGAGCTGCCGGTGCGGCACAGCGTCAACCTGGCGATGCTCGATCCTCCGCCGGCGGAGGCGGGTGAGTTGCGGAAGGGCCCCAACATCGGAACGCTGCCGGACTTCGACGGCCTGCCGGATCGGCTCGAGGTACCGGTGGCGTTGAAGGTCGGTGACAACGTGTCGACGGACGAGATCTCCCCGGCCGGCGCGGCCGCGCTGCCGTACCGGTCGAACATCGCCAAGCTGTCCGAGTTCACGTTCCGCCCGGTCGATCCGGACTACGCTGCACGGGCGCGTGACACGGGTGACCACGCGGTCGTTGGTGGCGTCAACTACGGGCAGGGGTCGTCGCGGGAGCACGCCGCGATCACGCCGAGGTACCTCGGCCTGCGCCTGGTCGTCGCCCGCTCGTTCGCCCGGATCCATTGGCAGAACCTGGCGAACTTCGGCGTACTCGCCTGTGAGTTCGCCGACGACGCGGACTACGACTGGATCGCCGTCGGCGACGTGATCGTCCTCGAACGGCTGCGCGACGTACTGCGGACCTCGGAGATGCTGGAGGCCCGCGTCGGCGACCGGAGGATCCAGCTCCGCCACCGGCTCTCCAGTCGCCAAGTCGACACCGTCCTGGCCGGCGGCGTCATCCCGCTACTCCGGCGGTAGGTCGCCGGGCATGTCAGTGGGCACCAGGGGGAATGAGGTGTTAGGAGGCTGAGAGCGATGGGAGCGGTTGGGCGGCGGTCCGCGACCGCTCGTGGTCGCCGGTGTGTTGCTGTCGGCGCTGTTCTTCTCGCCCACCGAGATGCTCCTCCTCTTCGTCCTCTCCGGAGCGGTCGTGGGCACATTTCGTTATGCCTACACGGATGGGAACGCACGGTTCGGAGAGATCGCCGCGTACTCCGGCGCGGCGGGGATGGTCGTCATCGCAACCGTTGCTTATGGAGAGGCGGCCGGTCACGCCCTATGGGCGATCGCCCTGGTTGGGCTCGGGCTTTGCGCTGGTCGGCTGGTCCGCAGACTGCGGCAGTCGGCTCTCACCGTGCCGCCCGAGGTCAGGGGGAGGTCGACGGCGTGCCTGTCGACGGTGCTGGACTGAGTGACCGGGAGTTGTGTGCTGCCTGGTGCAGGAGCTCTGTGCTGCTCGAGCGGGTGACCTTATCCGCGGAGCGCGCTCGGCTGGCGCTCCTGCGGCCGACGTATCTGGACGAGTTCGAACGCCGGCATCCGTTGACGTTCGCCAAATGGCTCGAGACCGAACCTCGAGGTTCCGCCGATCCGGCGAAGTACTTCGATGCGCACGCCGACTGACGATCCGTTTGGTTCCTCGCAGCGCGGGGCACCGCGTTCGGTGATGTCGACGGATGGGGTGATCGTGTTGTTCGGGCAGCTCAATGGGCGGCGGGTTGCGATCCTGGCCGCGAACGGTCTGGAGCAGATCGAGTACGAGGAGCCGAAGGCCGCAGTGGTCGCGGCCGGTGGCCACGTGCAGCTGGTGTCGATCGAGGGCCGTCAGGTCCAGGCGATGCACGGCGACATCGACAAAGGCGATCGATTCGAGGTGGACCGCGCGGTATCGGAGGTCAGGACCGACGATTTCGACGCGTTGATCCTGCCGGGCGGCACGATCAACCCGGATCGGCTCCGCGCAGACCCGGACGCGGTGGAGTTCGTCCGGTCGTTCGTGGCGTCGGGCAAGCCGGTAGCGGCGATCTGCCACGGCCCGTGGACACTGGCCGAGGCAGGAGTGCTTCCAGGGCGCCGCGTTACGTCGTACCCGAGCATCCGGACCGATCTCCGCAACGCCGGCGCCGAGGTGGTCGACGAGGAGGTCGTCATCGACGGCAACCTGCTCACCAGCCGCGACCCGGGGGATCTACCGGTGTTCTGCGAGTCCCTCGTAGAGCATTTCGCCAAGAAATGACCAGGGACGGGCTACCGCGCCGGCCGGATCGTCACGGCGGGGGAGCTGTTCGTCCGGGTCGGGCTCCGCGTACGGCGTGGCGTCCGGATCGTCCGCCGGCCGGGTGCGACCGGGCATCCGGTCGGGATCGGTCGGGTCGTCCAGCGCGGGACCGGGCCCTGAGGTGACGGAATCGTGCTCATGGCGGCCTCCTGGTCGACGGACGTGACGTCCGGCGCCGGTCGGTCGCGCGGGTAATCATGCCGCTCGGCAGGGCCGGGACGCGGGAGACCCAGTTCTCGTGCCAACCGCACTCGACGTGTCCCGGCTCGACCGAGCTGCGATCGGTCGCGACCGATCGGTTGCGCGGAGAACGTAACCATCGCCCAGATGGACGTGGCCGACCGCAAAGGCATACGACGACTCGGCGGCGAGTCGCGGTCGGCCGGCAAGAAGTTCGTCCATCAACTGTCCTCACGGACTGGACAGCGGCCCCACGCTGTTGGAGGGCTCCGCCTCCATCTGACAGCTGTGCGGATGCCGGGTCAACCCCTGCAATCGTTGTCAAACCAACGATTGCAGGGAACCGGCATCGTCGTTGCGAGCAGCAAGCTGCACCCTGGGGTGAGGGGCGCGAAGACTCCCTGTGCATCGCGGCAACACTCCGGCGGTGGCGGCTCGGCGTACGTCGTCCGCGGGTCGTCGAGGAGTACGCGCACGATCGCCGGCGCCGTACGACGGATCGGCGACGACCTGGAGGACGGGGAGACGCGCGCGTACGGGAGCCGTCGGCGGCGCTGGCCGAGCGCACCGGGGAGGGTGGTGCGCTCGGTCGTAGCAGCCTGGTTGGGCGGGCCTTGGGGACACCTTCACGGGCCCGCCCCTGGCCTATCTCGCCGGCGCGGGCATGCGGCGGCGAGCTGGCCGGCTCTCGAGGGCTCGCGCGAGTGGGGTCGCGGCGTGGAGTGCGAGTACGTGGGCGACGGTGACAGTGTCCGGGGCGAAGCCGTGCGGCGTGTCGGCGTACCAGGTGAGGAATCCAATGGTCCTGCCGACAGTGTCCAGGCGCGTGGTCAGGACGCTCCGTACGCCGAGTTCGGTGACCGGGCGGTTCCAGGCGGGCCAGCGGGGCTCGTCGGCGGTGTCGTCGACGAGGAGCTCGGGTGGTCCGTCGGGGCGTGCGAGGCACGACCAGCACGGGCCTTGCCGTACGGCGATCTGTACCTGGTCTGCCTCCGCCGCCTCGGCGTCCGTCGACCGTCCGCGGCGCAACGTCCGACCGCGGCCGCAGAGCAGCAGGCCGACGTGGCGACAACCGACTATCGGGGCGGCAAGCTCCACGATCGCGTCGAGAACTTCGGCCAGGTCCGCCCGGTCCTGTAGTAGTGCCGCAGTTTCCGCGAACTCCCGCGCGAGCTGACCGTGCATGCCGATCGTGCCTCCTGATACCGGACGGTGGTCCGGTGCGCTGCTCGCGCCGACGCGTGCCGCTTGCCGTGGGCAAAGACCGACGCGTGACGAGCATCGGGATCCCCGCGCTGTTGGAGGATTCGGATCCATCAGACTCCAGCCTTCGGCGTGTCGTCAAGCGGGCCGTCGTTGTCATCGGTGCACCGTCCGTTTGCCGGTGACCAGGAATCCGGGTGACCAGGAATGCAGTGTGTGCCGCAGGGCCCGGGTCTGGTGAGCCGAGCGGAGATCACGTAGCCGCTGGGTGGCGGAAGGAGTGCGGATGACGCGACGCTGGAGCAGTTTCGCGGCACTGGTGATCTGGTCGTTCCTTGCCTGGGCAGCGTTGTTCTGGACCATGACGGCTGAATCGGCAATCGTCGGCGCAGTGATTGCCGTCCTGATCGCCTGGTCGCTGGCACCGCTCGGACCGGCGCTTCGCCCGTGGCGGCTCCGGAGCCCCGGTGGTTCACGGCGATCCTGCGACTGACCGGCGCAACCGTTCTCCAGGTCGTTCGCGCGAACCTGGTCCTGGCGCGGCGGATCTGGACCCCGTCGCTGCCGCTGGCCACCGGAATCGTCGCAGTGCCGACCCGGTTCGGTGACGAGGGCCGGGTCGGTGCGGTCGGCATCGTCAGCTCGCTGATTGTCGACAATCAGATCGTTGACATTGATCTCTCCCGGCGTGAACTCGCCTACCACTGCATCGTCGTACCGCCCGCCGGGAAGCGGTACGACGCGATCAACGGGCCGTTGGAACGTCGGATCGCCGCACTGACGGGTTCTGACGATGGTTGAGGTCCTCGGGCTGTTCGCGATCGCGGAGCTGGTCGTGGCGGCCTGCTGGTCCGGCGTCTGGGGGTCGGGCCGTCCGTCACGGATCGCGTGGTCGCGCTGAACGCGGTGTCCACCAGACGACCCTGGCGCTGATGTTCTTCGCCGCGTACGCCGACCGGACGCCGTACCTCGACGTCGCGCTCTGGATGGCGTCGTTCGGCCATCTCGGGACCCTCGTGTGGGCGCGGTTCCTGGAGCGGGGGTGCACGTCCAAGGTGATCACCATGGGTGCACTGCCGGCGCTGCTGGCCGTTGCCGTGAGCAAGGGGATCTTCTCGCCGTACGGCGGCGTACGCGTCCTGATGGTGGCGTTTCTGATCCTGGTCCTCAACCCCGCCGCATCCCACGCCCTCGCCAGGGCGGCGTACAAAACCGGCATCCGCCAGTGGCGCGGCGCGGTCGCGGACGAGCCGCATGATCGTGGAGGCCAGTGATGTTCTGGGTGCTCGACTACCTGTGCCTGGCGGTCGTCCTCGCCGGCGCGGTGCTTGTGGTCCGCCTGCGCAGTCTGGTCGGCGCCGCAATGGCGTTGTCCATGATGGGGACCGTGCTCGGTCTGCTGTTCGTCGTACTCGGTGCCCCGGACGACGCGCACGCGCAGATCGTGGTCGGCGCGATCGCCCTGCCGACCTTGTACCTGATCGCGATCGGCAAGACCCGGACCGACGTCGAGGACGAGATCGAGCTCGGCGAACCCGCCGACGATCCCGAAGAGCGACAATGAGGCGTCGGCCCGCCCACCCTGGATCCGTGCACCGGCCAGTCGTCGGATGGCTGCTCGGTGTTGCCACGGCGGTGGTCCTCGGTCTGGCCCTTGTCGGCCTGCTGCGCGAAGGTGTGCCTCTCCCGCCGATCGCGCGGCAGGCGATGACGGTCGCGCTGCCGCAATGGCGTACGACGGAACCGGTCAGCGAGGTGGTCTACGGGACGAGGGCGTTCGACACGTTCGGCGAGACGTTCCTGTTGCTGGCGGCCGTCGTGAGCGTGCTGCTCCTGGCCCGGCGCCGGGACTTCTTCGGCGAGGAGGAAGCAGGCCTGGAGGAACAGCAGTACGAGAACGCAGGCAACGAGCCAATCGGTCCGGCCGAATGCCAAGCCCGTGCCGCCGACGACCGTGAAGAGCGCGAGCCTGGGCCGGAAACGCCGGATGCCGGGCCGATCGGTTCGCCGGCGTCGGAGCGAGCGGTGGCGATGACGGCCGTGGTCCGGGTCGCGGTGCGGACAGTGCTCCCACTCCTTGCGGTCGCCGGATTTTACCTCGTTCTCCAGGGCTATTCGCCGGGCGGCGGATTTCCGGCCGGTGTCGTGCTGGTCGGGCTCGTACTCCTCATCTATGCGGGCTTCGGGTACCGGCGGATCGCCCGGATCGTTCGGCCGGGTCCGCTCGAGGTCCTAGAACTCGCCGGCGCCCTGCTGGTTGTCGTCGTACTCGCCCTCGGACTGATCCTCGAAGGATCGTTCGGAGCCAACTGGTTGCCGCTGGCACCGGAACGCACGCTGCGCAGCGGCGGCACCCTGCGGGCGTTCTCATTGGCCGAGCTGATCGAGGTCGGTACCGGGCTGACGATCGTCGTCTTCTCGATCCTGGCGATCCGGCACGACTGGACGCCCGCCAACCCCGACGACGCGGGGGAGGACGACCGATGATCCTCGTCAACTACCCTCGTCGCGGCGGCCCTGTTCGCGCTCGGTGTCGCCACGATCGTGACCCGGCGCAATCTGATCAAGATCGTCATGGGCCTGTCGCTGATTGAGTCGTCCAGCTACCTGTTGATCCTCTCGACGGCGTACCGCCGCGGATCGACCGCCCCCGTGCTGCTGGACCCGCTGAGCGGCCAGTCGGAGGAGTCGCTGGCGCACAGCAACGTCGCGGACCCGGTACTGCAGAACATCTGCCTGACCGCGATCGTCATCGGCGTCGCAGTCACCGCCGTACTCCTCGTCACCGTCGTACGGATCGCCCAGCACTACCGGACCCTTGACGCCGATCAGGTCCGCGACCTCCGCGGATGAGCATGAATCCCGCACCGCTACCACTGCCGGTGGTGCCGCCGATAGCCGGCGCGGTCCTGGCCCCGCTGCTCAGCAGGGTCTCCGCTCGTGCACCCCTGGTGGTCTCGCTGCTTGCTCTCGGTGGTTCGAGTGCTCTCCTGTTGCTCTTCGCTCCACAGGTGTACGGCGGTCAGCTGATCGGTCACGCACTGGGACATGTGGGCCCGGTCCGTGGACAACAGCTGGGTATCACCGTCACCGCCGAGCCGTTCAGACTCACGCATGCGTTGCTCACAGCAATGATCGGCACGCTGCTCCTGCTCTACAGTCTGTCGGACCTGGGCGGCCTGGGCGCACACGAAGCAGGGTGGTACGCGTGTCTTGCGCAGCTGTTGCTGGCAGCCATGATCGGTACGGCGCTCACGGCCGACCTGCTGAACCTCTTCGTCTGGTTCGAGGTGGCGGCCCTGTCGAGCTACGGGCTGACCGGGTTCTTCCTCGAGCGGCCGTGGGCGCTCGAGGCGACGTTCAAGATGATGGTGCTGACCAACCTCGCCGGCTTCCTGGTGTTCCTCGCAACGGCGCTGCGCTACTCCGGGCACGGAGCCCTCAGCACGCGCTGGCCGCGAACGTCCGTACGGCGGACCTGGTGGCGCTCGCCCCGCTGCTCGCCGGATTCGGGATCAAAGCCGGCCTGATGCCTTTCCACGGCTGGCTGGCCGACGCACATTCCGCGGCGCCCGGACCGGTCTCGGCGATGTTCTCCGGGTTGATGGTCAACCTCGGAGTCATCGCGATCGCACGGGTCGCCCTCGACGGGTACGCCGTACATCGCACCGCGTTGCCGACCCGCCTCATGGTCTTCGGCGCGACGTCGGCGATCCTCGGCGCCGCCCTCGCCCTTGGACAGGACGAACTGAAGCGGCTGCTCGCGTACGACACGATCTCGCAGATGGCCATCCTGCTGACCGCCACTGGGGCGGGCACACTCAAGGCAGTCACCGGGCTGACCTACCACCTGATCGATCACGCGCTGTTCAAGACGCTGCTGTTCTTGTGTGCGGGAGCGATCGTCCATGCGACCGGTATGACGCGGCTGTCGCAGATGGGCGGTCTGGCCCGGCACCGGCCGGTGGTCACGGCGGCCTTCCTGCTGGGTATGGCGTCGATCGCCGGGCTGCCGCCCTTGAATGGGTACGCCTCGCTGGGGCTGATCCACGACGCGCTGCGGGTGGACCATCCGGCGGCGTTCGCCGCGGTCCTTGTCGCACAGGTGCTGACCGTCGCCGGGCGGCGTACCTTGCGTTCTTCCGGCGTCGGGACGACGAGTACGACCCGTTGGAGCGGATGCGTCCCGGCATGTTGGTCGCCTTCGGTGTCCTGGCCGGCGGCTGCGTCACGTTCGGCGTACTGCCGCGCTTTGTCATCGAGCACATCGCAGCTCCGGCAGCCGCCGTACTTCTCGATCACGGTGCGTACGCCACGGCGGCACTGGCAAGCCAGGCCCAGGTGCGGGTGATCCCTCCGGCCTTCGAGTACTTCGCCCCGGCGGAACTCGTCATCGCGGGTGGCTGCGTCCTGGCCGGTCTTCTGCTCTGCGCCTGGTTCGTACGACGTCCCGCCGAGCCGCGGGCGCTGACACTCCTACGACTCCTGCAGACCGGCTCGGTGAACGACTACGCCGCCTACTCGGCAGTGGGCCTGCTGATCTGCGCAGCTGCACTCGCAATAACCTGAACGAACGCCTCAACCGGGGGAGCCGGCGCGGGTTGGTGATGCCCAGGGCTGTCATCGAGATATCGGTTCCCGCCATCGCTCCGACTCCGGCCACCATCGAGGTGACTGGAGCCGGAGTCCGTGCTCCCAGTGATCATGCCAGGCCGAGGGCTGCCGCGACGCCGACCCCGGTCGCGATACCCATGAGCGCGCCGAGGCCGCTGAGCCGGTTCGGTCGCGTCTCGTCGTCGCCGGGAATCGGGATGTGGGTCTTGCCGGACAGTTCGTCGACCGCAGCCTCGGGGGTGTTGCTGGCTGGACGGCCGCGGGCAGCCATGTCGAGATAGGTCGCCGCGTTCAGGGCAGTGGTTCCGGCGGCACCGGCGGCCATTCCGGCGGTGAGCAATTTCAGGACTGGCATGTCACACCTTCTGTTCTGCTCGGGCGAGGAAGTCGACCAGTTCGCGGTTGAACTCGCCGGCGTGGCTGACGTTCAGCCCGTGCGGCGCACCCTGGACGACCGCGAGCTCGCTGTGCCGCACGGCTTCGTGCGTACGGCGGCCGGATCCGTCCAGCGGGACGATGCCGTCGGCATCGCCGTGGATAACGAGCGTCGGAACGGTGATCCGGGTCAGGTCGTCGCGAAAGTCGGTCGTACCGAATGACTGCATCGCAGCCAGCGCCGCCGCCTTGTCCGCCTGGCCGCAAAGCCTGACGGCTTCGAGCTGTTCCTCCTTGTCCACAAGAAGCTCGCCGTCGGCATTGGCCGAGAAGAACTCCTTGGTGAACTGCTCGTAGAACTTGTTCGGACTCGCCTTCAATTGGGTGTTCATCTGCGCCGCGGTTGATTCGTCCAGCGGACCCTCGGGATTGTCAGGGCTCTTCATCATCATCGGTGTCACCGCGGCGGCGAACACCACGCTGTGCAGACGGCTTTCGCCGTACTTCGCGACGTATCGAGCGACCTCTCCGCCGCCCATCGAGAAGCCGATCAGCGACACCTCCCAGAGATCGAGCCTGTCCAGCAGCCCGGCGAGATCGTCGGTCAATGTGTCGTAGTCGTAGCCGCTCCGAGGCTTGTCGCTTCGCCCGAATCCACGACGGTCATACGTGATCACACGGAGCCCTGCGCTGCTGAGCGCGGTGACCTGATGCGCCCATGATGCGCCGGACAGCGGCCAGCCATGGATGAGCACGACCGGTCGGCCCGGCGGGCCGTAGTCATGCACGTGCAGCTTGACGTCTTTGAGGCCGAGGAACTGCGAGTTCACCTTGAGTTCGGTCATTGCGTCTCCCTTTGTCGATCGAAGTCGACCTTCGACGCGGTTCCCGCGGTCACCGCGTCGAAACCCCAGGCGAATGAGAGCGGGTACCGGGATACGTCAGTTGTGGTTGAGGAAGAACTCGGGTCGGTGAGCGGCGTGGTGGCCTACGGGATGGCATGGCGTCTGCTGTGTGGTGTGGTCGGAGCGACGGGTGTGGTCGCTGCCATTCTCCTCTTGCCGCCGCTGATGGTCGGAGTTCTCGGTCTCCTCGCACTGATCTGTGCGCTGACTGCCTATATCGGCCATGAGGATGGTCCGTCCGCCCACGGGAGACTGCGCAGCACACTCAACGCTGTGCTGGGCTGTCTGACGTTGGTCGCTGTCATCGGCCTCGCGGTCGTCCTCGCCGTGAACGAACTGTGGCTACTGTCGATCGTCGCCTGCACGTCCCCACCGGCCGTTCGCTCGCTGCGACGAGCCGCAGTCGGCGACCCGCGCGGAAGGTCACTTGGTGAGACCACCGAGGACCTGTGTTCGGAGTGGCGCCAGACGTATGTCGACCTGCAGCAAGCACGCACGCCGGCCGCTCGCCTCCGGGTTGTGATGCGCCGACAAAGGTGCCTGGACGAGCTCGAGCGGCGCGACCCCGACGCTCTGCACACCTGGTTGAGCCTCGCCGCCTCCGCGTCCGGCGATCCGACGCGCTTCTTCGAACGCCCATCCAGTGCAGAGCCGCCAGACCTCACCTGACGAGGCGAGGTCTGGCGGGGTGCTTCACGCCTTCACGCTCGGTGCTTCATCAAATAGCTCAGCGCAGTTCCGTCGTTGGCGGCGGTCAGCATTCCACCTTGGCCACGGGTCGCCTGGCGAACCGTCGTACTCGTGATGGACCGGCATGAGCAGCCAGCAGACGGGTTGTGGAGGCCGTCGAACGAGCATCCTGTGACGTCATAGCCAGTGAGCCGTTGGTAGAACTCACACCTGCCGGAGTTGACGCGGCGTTCGATGACGTGCTGCTAGTGCACCTTCCGGACACCGGGCTCCGGCCGCGCTGCACGCGGCCGGTGGAAGGCGCGTGCGGGATGCGCTGCGCCCCGCGGTTCCGCTGGTCGACTTCGCGATCGAGGTCGAGCTGGCGAGGTGGGTCGACGTCCTCGATCTCCTCAGTATCAGGTCAACGCTGTTCAGGCTGCCGCGCCGTCGGTGGCGAGCATGCCAGCTACTCGCATCACGGCGCAGATCGTCAACCTCGCACGAGCCGTTGGCCTGTACGGGCAGGTCGTGTTGAACGACGTTACGGCTGCGACTGGGCGATGGACACGGCCGATGCGCCGACGGTCGCCCGCCGCCGCGGACTGGGGCCGTGACTGTCTCTGGACGATGCCTTGATGGGAGGCGCCGAGCGACGCCCCGCTCAGTCCGCGGCGGCGCTCGAGGGATTCTCGAGACGTGGTGTCGTCGGGCGGGAATGGCGCGGGAGGTTGTTAGCCTATGGGGCCATGGAGGCTAACGCGCCCTGGTGGGGGAGCAGTGTGATCGCGCTGCTCGCGTCGGTCTTCACAGTTCTACTCGGGTCCGCAGTTGCAGTGTGGCGTGAGCGGACCGTGCGCAGGCGGCTTGATCGGGATCGCAAGCTGGAGGTGTACGGCGAGGTGCACGATGCTGCTGCCGAGATCTGGAGGGTTCGGGTCTGGCCGGCGGTACCCGGTGATCTCGAGCAGCTCTACTCAGGCTTCCGGCTGTATGTGAATCGCGCGGCTTTCGTCGTCGCGCCGCAGGTCGCCGAGGACCTGGTGCAGCTGTCCGGCGCCGTCAAGCAACATCTGGCCTTGGTGGCCGAGATCAGGGTGACGTCGTCGCCGGGGCGACAGGATGCGGTCGATGTGCGGTTCCGCGAGGCGTTCGACGGGTCTCGGAAGTCACTGGCCGCGCGGATGGACCGATTCGTTGTGGCGGCGCGGGGCGAGCTCGAGGTCTCTGGCCGCTACGTTCCTGTTCGGGCCGGCGATGACGCGGTGGGGTCGTTGTGATCGCATGCCTGCCGCTGTTGCGGGTTCCGATCGACTGCGGCACCTGGCGTGTGGCGCCGTGCCTGCGTCCCCACCAGGGTCTACGTTGGCTCGTTGGCTCGTTGGCTCGTTGGCTCGTTGGCTCGTTGGCTCGTTGGCTTGCTCATGAGTGAGCGGTGGGAGACGGTCGGCGTGCGACGGCGGGTGCTGGCTGTTACGCGGACGATGACCTCGCTGAACAGAATCCTGGACGTGTTGGCGGTCTTCGCCGACGACGTGCGAGTCCAGATCGAGTTCGCCGTCAGCCGCGGCTCGAAATTCGGTGCCGAGGTACCATCGTTACTCGACGATCTCGGTGTGCGCACGATCGACTGGAACCAGGCGATCGAGAACGAGTTCGACCTGATCATCTCGGCGAGCGACCACGCGGACCTGCATCAGCTTCGCGGTCCGTTGATGCTGCTTCCGCACGGCGCGGGATTCCAGAAATTCTCGCCGCACGATCCGCAGGAGCTGGCGGGCTTGACCCGGGCGGCGCTGTGGCATGAGGGGACCGCCGTACCTGACGTGTTGGCCCTCTCCCACGAGAGCCAACGTGACCTGGTTCCCGGGCTGCGCGATCGGACCGTCGTCGTCGGCGATCCCACCCTCGACCTGATGAGCGCTCTGGCGGAGCGACGCGAGGGGCTGCGTGCCGATCTCGGCGTACTGCCCGGCCAGAAGCTCATCACTGTCACCTCCACGTGGGGTCCGCGGTCGTTGCTCGCTCGCTGGCCGACGCTCCCCGCGCAGCTCCTGGCAGAGCTTCCGTTGGACGAGTTCCGCGTGGCCGCGGTCCTGCACCCGAACGTCTGGGCGGCGCACAGTTCCTGGCAGATTCATCACTGGCTACGGACCAGCACGAGCAGCGGACTGATCCTCCTCCCGCCGACAGGTCCCTGGCCGATCGGAATCGCAGCCGCAGACGGCATCATCGGCGATCACGGCTCGCTCTCCGCCTACGGTGCCGGCCTTTCGATACCGCTGGCGCTCGGGGCTTTCGGTGCCGAAGAGGTCGCACCTGGCTCCGCGGTGTCACGGCTCGCTGCCGTTGTCCCGCGGTTGCAGACAAGCGCGTCACTCGCCGATCAGGTACGGCGGACGATCACGGAAGCCGACGTACAGACGCTGACCGCGGCCACCACAGACCTGTTCGCTTACCGGGGTGAGTCGCTGCCGATCCTCCAACGGGAGTTGTACGACGTACTCGGACTGGTCCCGCTACGAAGACCAGTACCCCGGCCATTGCCGACCTGGAAGCAGCGGGCAGTGGAGATCAAGGCATTTCACGTCGAGACCAGCCAGCACGACGGAGCGATCCTCGTCGAGCGTTTCCCGGCGGCGTTGGCCGAGTTCTCCCGGCCGAGGGGATCGCGGCACCTGATCGCTCAAGAGGGTGCGGGCGAAGTGGTCCTCCAGAACTCCTCGGCGATCATCGCGAGCAGCCCAGACGATGCCTCGGTACAGAACCTCCTGGAACGCTACCCGGGCTGTCGTGTGGTCGTCAGCGACCGCGGCGCCGACGGGTTCGTTCTGACGGAGCGCGACAAGCGGCAGACGGCCGAGTCGGCGACGACCACCGATGCGGAGGTTGTCGCCGCGATCTGGTTGTATCTCCTCACGAGCGACCTGCGGGACTCGGCCGAGGTGGTGCTGGCCCGCACGCGGAGTCGAGTCCGCTTCAGCCGGCCAGGCCCTCGAGACGCGCCCTGATCTGTGCCTCGCGTGCTCGTGCGCGGCCTCGCACGATCGTCTGCAGTCGGTTCAGGTACTGCGATTCGGCGCTCGGAACAGCTACCTCCCGCGCAAGGTCGGCCAACTGCTCGAGTGGCAGGATCGCGAGATCGGTGTTCCCGAGAGCCAGGCATCGCTCAAGCGCGAGGTTCAGAGTCGCGGCCGCGTCGTCGAGCCGTCCGACAACGCGGAGGACCTCAGCCCGGCTGGAGAGGATGCGGGACTCGGCACGGTGATCCGCGAACGGCGCGATCAGCTCGGCGGACCGGTCGAACGCGGCCAATGCGTCGTCGTACCTGCCTAGACGGTTCAAGCAGCGACCCCGGAACTGCGACTGCAGCGCGATGCCGCGGCGATCGTTGATCTGTTCGCTCAGCGCGAGTGCATGGTCGAAGAACGCGAGCGCCTTGGTGAAGTCTCCCTGGTGATAGTGCAGGTGGCCTGTGAAGTCGTGGACCGATGCCAGGAGCGCCGGGTCCGCCGATCGCTCGGCGAGCTCCAGCGCAGTGGTCAAATCGTCCCCTGCTCGGGAGAAGCTGGCCTGCTCGATGAATGCGCGTGCACGCTGACACCGTGTCCGTGCTTCCGCGCGCAGGTCTCCGCAATGCTGGGCGGATTCCACGGCGAGATCGCCGGCCCGAATCCATTCGAGGTACTGGCTGTGGCTGTTGAAGTACGGCCACATGGCCTCGAACAGCTGCCACACCTCCTCGTGGAGGCCTTGCGCTGAGGCTTGGTTCATGGCCTCGGTGAGCGACATATGCCATGTCCGGAACCAGGTCATTGCCTCCTCGGCCGTCGCGAAGTGCTGTCGTGACCCGGCGACCCGGTGTGGCATGACCCGGAATCGATCCTCCGTGACACGACGGTCGGCTGCGGATGCCAACGTAAGCCAGCCCTGCGTCGCGCGCGCTCGACGTTCGTCGAGGATTCCCTGGGAAATGCTGCCCATAGCCTTGGCCGCCGCGTGTTGACGGACCATGAGCTGCATCGTGTACCCGTCACCGTGCCGCTCCACCAGAAACGAGCGGGCCAGTTCATCCAGCGAGAGGTGTGGGTTGACGTCACTGCCCGACATCATCTCGGTGACGACCTCGACCGGCCAATGAGTGCCGGGCGCTGATCCCAGCGAGCAGTAGAGATCAGCGGCCGCGTCACTCAATCTGTTGTAGGCGGAATCGAAGACCGTCATGACCTGGTTCCAGTACTGTTGTCGCTCGTCTGCAATCGCCGCATCCGGTTGGCGGGTTTCCAGTTCGTCGGCGAGTTCCCTGATCCGCAGTCCGGGCTGGGCACGGAGACGGCGCGCCGCAACCTTGAGCACGTGTGGTGATCCGGAACAGAGACGGACCAGTCTTCGCGCTGCGTCGTCCTCTGCGGCGATGCGTCGCGGATCAACAGTGGCAGCCAGGAGTTCCACACCGTGATCGTCGTCCAGGCCGCCGAGTTGATGCACGGTGGCGCCGTCCACGGCCAGTTCGTCCAGCGACACCTCTCCGGCCGCGATGACCACCGCGTGTGGGGAGTTCGGAATGAACTGCTGAACCTGGGCTGCCTCGGACACGCCGTCCAGGAGGACGAGAAGTCTCCGGCCTTCGGTCTCGCTCAGGAATCGACGCCGGCGGCCCCGCAGATCTGGAGGGATGTCAGCTTCCTCGACGTGGAGGTCACGGAGGGCCGCCCTGAGGGCGTCCTCGACCGCGACCTGACCGTCGACGACGAACTCGTCCAGATCCTGGTCGACGGCCACGTCGAAGAGCTCGCGGAGCACGCCGGCGCAGCGCCTGAGCAGTTGCGTCTTACCGGTTGCGGGCGGTGCGAAGATCGCCATCACGGCCGGTCCTGGTCGATCCGACTCGGCGAGCTCGGTGATCGCGGCGACGATGTCGGTGCGATCGACGAACGGCGATACCGGGGGCTCGACCGGCCAGACATCGACCCTGGCGGGGAGACGTAACCCGGCGAGAATCTGCCCGGAGTCGCTAAACGCCTGATGCAGACGCCTTCCGACATCCTCGTTGTCGTCAGCTCGCACGCGCACCCCTCGAAGCCGGTCCACGGCCGTTCACGCGGCCGATCACTCTCAGCCAACTCTAAATCACACCCGGGGCACGCGAGGATGCCAAGCCGAAGCTGATTATGGCGCCAATCTCCTCGTGGTGGCGGCAGCGCAAGTGCTGTCCAGCCCGGAGGCTAGGACTTGTCGCTGCGCGGCAGATCTGCAGTCGCACGGCGTCAGGTTTGCAGTCAGCGATCTGGCAGGTTTGCAGACACTGCGGCGGCAGATTTGCAGTCTGGTGCATAATCGCGGGATGAGCGATGGATCGGAACCTCGAGCTGAGCCTGAGTCACCGTTGGGGCGCGTAGTGCCACGCCATGCCCGTACGCAGGTCGATGAGGCGATGGCCGATACGAGGGTTGTTCTGGTGAACGGTGCGCGGCAGAGCGGCAAGAGCACGCTCGTGCGGTTGGTCGGGGCCGCCGTGGACGCGGAGTGGTACACCCTCGACGACACCGATGTTCGTGAGGCGGCCGGCGAGGATCCCAGGGAGTTCGTGGCGGGCTCGAGGCCGATGATCATCGACGAGATCCAGCGACTTCCGGAACTTCTCCTGTCGATCAAGGCACGGGTCGACGAGCGGGCGAGGCCTGGTCAGTTTCTGCTGACCGGGTCGGCGCGGGTCCTCGGGCTGCGCACGTTGCCGGATGCGCTTCCGGGGCGGATGGAGACGATCGAGTTGTGGCCGTTCGCGCAAGGGGAGATCGACGGAAGGCCGGACCGTTTCATCGACGCGATCTTCACCCATGGCCCGGACTTGCGGCACGTTTCCAGTCTCGAGCGTGCGGACTACGCCGATCGTGTGGTGCGGGGTGGTTTCCCTGAGGCGGTTGCGCGTGATCAGCCGCGCCGGCGGCAAAGGTTCTTCGACTCCTACGTCAGCAATCTCATCACGCGCGATGTCAGTCAGGTCGGCGAGATCGAGAAGGTCGGCGAGATGGCGAAGCTGGTCCGGTTGATCGCCGCGCGGTCCGGTGGACAGTTGGTCATCAATGAGCTGGCTGGCAAGGCGGGTCTGGCGAATCACACAGTCGCACGCTATGTGAGCCTGCTGCAGGAGATCTTTCTGATCAAGCTGATCCCTGCCTGGTCCCGCAACCTCAGCACCAGAGTCACCGGTACTCCGAAGGTTGCGGTGACCGATTCGGGGATCGCAGCGAACCTGGTGGGAGCAGACACCGCTCAGTTCAAGCGACCGGGGAGCGCGTTCGGCCCGCTGCTCGAAGGCTTTGTGTTGATGGAACTCGCCAGACAACAGACTTGGAACGACACCCGTGTCGACCTGTATCACTACCGCACCCGCGACCAAGTCGAGGTCGACGCCGTCCTGGAAAACCGCCGCGGCGAGGTGGTGGGTATCGAGGTCAAAGCGTCATCGACCCCACGCTCCGACGACTTCCGCGGCCTGCGGCATCTCCAAGATCGACTCGGCGACGACTTCATCGCCGGTCTGGTTCTGCACACAGGTCAGCACACTCTCCCGTTCGGCCCCAAACTGCGCGCCATGCCGATCAGCGCACTCTGGGAGCTGGAGCCATGATCGGGCCATTGTGCGGATGCATCCCATAGAGTGGTTGCCGTTGGTTTGGGGCCGGTAGGGCCGGGTCTTCTTGGTGTGATGCCGAGGTCGGTGCAGGTGTCGCGCCATAGGTTGGAGCGGTAGGCCGATCCGTTGTCGGACAGGACGCGTTCGATGGTGGTGATGCCGCGGTCCGTCAGCCAGGCGACGGCGCGGCGGAGTACGGCGGTCGCGGTCGCGGCGGATTCGTCGTCGTGGATCTCGGCGTAGGCGACCCGGGAGCGGTCGTCGAGAACGGTGTGCACGAAGGCGGTGCCGGGCTTGGGATTGTGATAGGGGCTGTGGGGTTTGTTCGGTGTGGCGGCCCTGTTCCTGTCACCTTGCTGCCGGCCGACGAAGCGCCAGCCGCCGTCGGGAATGTTGCCGAGTTTCTTGACGTCGACGTGCGCACGACAGGCGGTTGAGCCGGCAACGTCGCAGTACGGCCTACACCGTCGAGGCAGGTACGCCGGTGTAGTCGGCGAGCTGTACCGGGCCGAGTCGATGCCGGCGGCGCAGACTCACGAGCTGCCGTACCACGCCAGGCTGGGTCTTGTTCGGCTGCCGGTGCGGGCGTGACGACCGGTCCTTCATGCCGTCAGCACCCAACTGGCGGTACCGCTCCGACCAGCGCTTCGCGGTCGGCCACGTGACCTGGAACAGCTCAGCGGCACACTCACCGCGTGTCTTCACACTTTCTCAACCAACGTGCCTGGACAGTACAGTTTGTGGCTCCTCGTGCTCGTCCAGGATGCCGATAACGGCGCCTCGCCGGACTACTTGGTGGCCAAGAGCGCCGCCTGCTCGCCGCGTTCGAAGACTGGGATTGCCAGCAACTCCTTAGGTGAACGATGCAGGGCCAGGGATCCGATCGCTGATCCAGACCGTCAACGGTCCCCGAGGAGGCTTGGGGTCGCCGGCCGCAGACTCGAGCCGGGCGCGTAGGCCGTTGGAGTTGCGTCGCTCGACTTCGTCCAGATGCTGGCGAGCGATCACGATGCGAAGCCGTGCAGTCGGTGTACTCGCCCGGCTCATTGCCTCGAGACTGGCGTGCCACTCGCGGCACAGCTTGAGACTACGCGGAGTACGACCGGATCGAGATCGGCGAGGCTCCCCGCCGTAGAAAGTTGCTGTCAGGCCTTGACCCGGAGCCCACGCATGGACAACATCAGACATCTGAGGTCAGACACTCCCCGCCTTGGAGGCCTACTGATGACCCGTCCCTTCCCCCGTGGTTTTGCCGTGCTCTTGGCGGCCGCCCTGCTTAGCCTGGGTGCCGTGACCGCCGGACAGACCGCGGCGTCCGCCGCCGAGCCGGCGCTCGCGTCCCAGGACCTGGCCGCCGCCGGTGTCGGCTCGCCGTAC
>NZ_JBHWKR010000017.1:108002-170116 GCF_042730855.1 Kribbella sp. NPDC059898 | reverse complement strand
GGTGCTGCGGGGGGTGCTGCGGGGGGTGCTGCGGGGGGTGCTGCGGGGGGTGCTGCGGGGGGTGCTGCGGGGGGTGCTGCGGGGGGTGCTGCGGGAGGCTGAGCACGCTTTCGGTCGGTCCAGCTGGGCCGGTGGAGCTGCCAACGAACAACCGCGCCCGGCGCCGTGTGGCGGCGTCGGGCGCGGAGGTGGGGATGTGTCAGGCGCGCTTGAAGCGCAAGGTGAGGATCTGGAAGGGGCGGAGTTCGAAGGTGACTCCGTTGTCCTGCAGGTCCCGGTCCGCCAAGGTGCGTTCGAGGAGGTCGACCTCGGCGGCGGACGCAGCCGCGAACGACGGGGTGACCGTCGCGCGGGAGCGGCCGCCGGTGGACTCGTACAGGCGGACGACGACGTCGCCCGACTGGTCGTCGGCCAGCTTGACCGCCTCGACGATCACGTTCGGGTTGTCGACGGCAACGATCGGGTCGACCGCGCCGGCGCCGGTGACGACCCGCTCCGGGAGGTTGATCCGGTAGCCCTCCTCGATCGCCTCGGGGATGCCCGCGCCGACGACGAGCGCGTGGTTGACCACGTGCACGCCCTGGTCGGTCTTCGGGTCGGGGAACCGCGGCGCCCGGATCAGCGACGTACGGATCGTGGTCGTCGTACCGCCGTCCTCGCGGGCGGTCCGGTTGATGTCGTGGCCGTACGTCGAGTCGTTGACCACGGCAACGCCGTACCCCGGCTCGCCGACGTGCACCCAGCGGTGCGCCGCGATCTCGAACTTCGCCGCGTCCCAGGAGGTGTTCTGGTGGGTCGGCCGGAAGATGTGCCCGAACTGCGTCTCGGACGCGGACCGGTCCGCGTGCACGTCGACCGGGTACGCCGCCTTCAGGAACTTCTCCGACTCGTGCCAGTCCATCTCGGTCTCGATGTCGACCCGCTTGGCGCCCGGGCGGACCCGCAGCGTCTGGGTGACGGTGGATCGGCCGAACGAGCGATTCACCACGACGACGGCCTCGTCGTCGTCGGTGCTGAAGTCGACGCTGTCGACCTCGGTCACGTCGCGGACGTTGTTCTTGTAGAACGAGTCGACGTCCCACGCGTCCCAGTGGTTCGGGGTGTCCACGTGCAGCTGGAGAAGGTTGCCCACGGCACCTGGTGCGATGACCTCGCGGTCCGCCTCGACGTCGTACAGCGAGGTGATCAGGCCGCGCTCGTCGATCGTGACCCGGATCAGGCCGTTGTCGATCACGCCGTTCTCGACGGTGACCGCCGGGCCCGCGGTGGTAGCGACGCCTGCGCCGAGTCCGGCGACGCCGTTGCGGCCGTGCGGCGCGGCGTTGAACACGATCTGCTCGTCACCCTCGCCGGCCAGGGCCTGCTGCGCGCGGGAGATGATCGCGTCGAGCTCGTCGGCGATCTTCGCGTAGGTCCGCTCGGCCTCGCGGTGCACCCACGAGATCGACGAGCCGGGCAGGATGTCGTGGAACTGGTGCAGCAGCGCGACCTTCCACAGCCGGTCCAGGTCCTCGTACGGGTAGACGTCGAGCTTGCCCGCGACAACGGCCGCGGCGCTCCACAGCTCGGCCTCGCGGAGCAGGTGCTCGGTCCGCCGGTTGCCCTGCTTGGTCTTGGCCTGCGAGGTGTACGTCGCCCGGTGGATCTCCAGGTACAGCTCACCGGACCAGACCGGCGCGTGCTCGGCGTACTCGTCCTCGGCCGCGCTGAAGAACTCCGTCGGCGATTCGATGGTGACGCGAGGCGAGGACTCCAGGTCCTTGACCCGGCGCGCGGTCGCGACGAACTCACGGGTAGGGCCGCCACCGCCGTCGCCGTACCCGAACGGAACCAGCGACCGGGTCGCCGCGCCGTTCTCGGCGAAGTTCCGCTGCGCGTGCGCGAGCTCACGCCCCGACAGGTCGGAGTTGTACGTGTCGATCGGCGGGAAGTGGGTGAACACCCGGGTCCCGTCCAGGCCCTCCCACCAGAACGTGTGGTGCGGGAACTTGTTCTCCTTGTTCCAGGAGATCTTCTGCGTCAGGAACCACTTCGACCCGGACAGCTTCACCAGCTGCGGCAGCGCCGCGGTGTAGCCGAACGAGTCCGGCAGCCAGACCTCCTGGGTGTCGATCCCGTACTCGTCCAGGAAGAACCGCTTGCCATGCACGAACTGCCGCGCCAGCGCCTCGCTGCCGGGCAGGTTCGTGTCGGACTCGACCCACATACCGCCCACCGGAACAATGTGGCCCTCGGCAACGGCCTTCTTCAGCCGCTCCCAGACCTCCGGGTAGTTCTCCTTCACCCACGCGTGCTGCTGCGCCTGCGAGAACGCGAAGACCAGCTCCGGGTACTCCTCGGCGAGCGTGGCAACGTTGGACACCGTCCGGGCCACCTTGCGGCGCGTCTCCCGCAGCGGCCACAGCCACGCGGAGTCGATGTGCGCGTGCCCGACCGCGGACAACTGGTGCGCGCTGGCATGCGCCGGCCGGCTCAGTACGTCGGTGAGCTGGGCGCGGGCGGCCGCGGCCGTACCGGCGACGTCCTCGTAGTCCAGCGCGTCCAGCGAGCGGCTCAACGCGCGCAGGATCTCCTTGCGCCGCGGCTCCTGGATCGACAGCTCCTTCTGCAGGCTGTCGAGCGCCTCGAGATCGAGGATCAGGTCCCACACCTCGGCGTTGAACACCGCCAGGTCGGCGCGGGTCAGCTGGTAGATCGGGTGGTCGCCGAGGCCGGCGCCGATGTCGGTCTTCGCGTCCGCGTTGTCGAGCGGGATCTCCGGGTTCGCGGCCGCCTCGACGTAGAACTCGACCGTGTCGCCGGCGGAGGCCGCCGTACCGTCCGGGCCGAGGATCGACAGCGGGGCGTAGGTCTGCCGCGGGTGCAGGCCCTTGAGCGGCCGGCCGGTGGTGGTGTGCACCAGGCCCTCGGCGGAGAAGCCCGGGCCGCCGCTGAAGCCGAGGTCGATGACCGCCTCGATCTCGCTGCCCGCCCACTCGGCCGGCACCTGGCCGCTGAACTTGAACCAGGCGGTGCCCCACGCGGGTCCCCACGGCAGGCCGATCTCGGCCTTCTCGTAGGTCTGGGCGAGCGCCTCGGCAGGGGTCACGGGCTCACCGGGTGCGTGCCACACCTCGATGTCCAGACCGACGGCCGCGCCGTAGATCGCGGGGCGGAGCCGCTCCCGCAGGGCGCGCCTGAGCCGCTCCTCGATGAGTTGACGGTCGTCGTGCACGAAATCAGCCTCCGGGAAAGGATCCTCACACGGCCGCTACGGCCGCACGGATGACAACGCTGTCACACCAACCCCGGGCGCGTCCAGACGCAGTTTCGCCACGAAACTCCGGGTAGCGGTTGGGTTGCGGGGCCATGGCACGGCTACCCGCTCGGCCTGATTGTTGTCTAGGTTGTCTGCATGGATCGCCCCCGCCTGCCCGCCTCCGCCCGGCCGACAGGCCTGACCCGCCGCAGCCTGCTCGGTTTCGGCGCCGCCGCCGCGTCCGGGCTGCTGCTGCCGGGCTGCTCCCGCGGCCGAGCGGATGAGCCCGCGCCGTCGGAGAAGGCTGTCTTCGCCACCGGGAACGCCGGCGGCGTCTACAACGTCTTCGGAGCGGCGCTGTCCGAGCTGGTGAGCGAGGTCACCGGCGTCGAGCTGACGCCGAAGGTGAGCGACGGGTCCGTGGACAACCTGAACCAGGTCGCCAGCCGCAAGGCCGATCTCGGGTTCTGCACGTCGGACACCGCGCTGGCGGCCTACGAGGGGACCGGCGCGTTTGCCACCGGCCGGCGCAAGTTCTGCGCGCTGGCCCGGGTGTACGACAACTACGTCCACGTCGTCGTACCGATGGCGTCGAAGGCGAAAGAACTCGCGGACCTGTTCCCGAGCAGCGACGCCCCGACGCGGCGGACGGTCGTCGGTGTCGGCCCGAAGGGCTCAGGTACCGAGATCGTTGCGAACATGATCCTGGACCGGGCCAGGGCCGACGCGATCATGGCCAACGCGAGGGTGGAACCGGCGAAGCGGCTGGACCCGGACAAGATCCAGGTGATCCGGCGGAACATGACGCTGACCGAGATGGCCGCCGCCATCCAGCCGGAACCCAAGGCCACGAAGGGGATTCTCGACGCCTTCTTCTGGAGCGGCGGCGTGCCGACTGATCCGATCGCCGCGCTGCAGAAGACCATCGGGTTCCGGCTGCTGAACATCGGCGGTGTCGCGCAGGCGATCGCGCTGATGGAGTTCGGCGGGTTCCTGGTCGCGCCGATCCCGCCGTCGCAGTACGGGCTGGCCGAGTCGGTGCCGACGCTCGCGATCCCGAACTACCTGATCGCCCGGACCGACCTGTCCGACTCGTGGGCCTGGTGGACGGTCAACACGCTGTTCCGCCGGCAGAACGACCTGGTCAAGGGCGTCCTGGTCCCGGGAGCCACCCCGGCGACGCCCGGCGCCAGCCCGACGCCTCCCGGCAACCCGGAGGCCGGCGCGCTGGACCCCCGGTCAGCCATCGCGACCATGCCGGTCCCGCTGCACCCCGCCGCCGAACGCTGGTACCGCCAGAACCACATCTGACCGAGGAGACATCCCCTCGTGTGTGGTGGTGGCGGGTCGGGTCAGGCGTCGTAGTCCTCGAGGAGGGGGACGCGGACCTCGATCACCAGGCCGCCGCCGATCGGTGGGCGGGCGACCACGCGGCCGCCGACCCGGGCCGCCTCGGAGCGGACGATCGCCAGGCCGAGGCCGGTGCCCGGCATCTCCCGGTGGTGCGCGCTCCGCCAGAACCGCTCGCCGACCTTCTTCAGGTCCCGCGAGCCGAGGCCGAGACCGTGGTCGCGGACCGACATCACGACCTCGGTGCCGTCCCGGGTGACCGAGACCTCCACCGGCGGGGAGCCGTACTTCGAGGCGTTGTCGAGCAGTACGTCGAGGATGTCGTCGACCTCGAGCTCCGGCGCGACCCCGCCCGGGACCATCTCGCCGACGATCAGTTCCATGTCGTCCGCGGCGTACACGGCCTTCCAGCCGACCAGCCGCTCCTTGACCGCCTGGGCCAAATCCAGCGGCTCCTCGTTGCCCTCGGCCTCGCCCGACGGTCGGTCCGAGCCGGCCAGCCGGGACAGCCGCTGGACGATCCGGCCGAGCCGGTCGATGTCGCTGAGCGCGAACCGCGCGGTCGGGGACAGCCGGGACAGGCCCTCGATGTGGATCCGGGCCGACGTCAGCGGCGTCCGCAGCTGGTGCGACGCGTCCGCGACGAACTCCCGCTCACGCTGCCGGGCCTGGTGCAGGCTCAGCGCCATCGAGTTGAAGCTGTCGCCCAGCCGTCTCAGCTCCGGTGCGCGGCCGTCGGTCGACACCCGGGTGTCGAGCGCGCCGCGGGTGATCTGGTGGGTCGCGTTGTCGAGGTCCTGCAGCGGCCGCAGCACCCACCGGGTGATCGGCCGGACGATACCGACGATGATCGCGCCGATGCTGATCAGCAGCCCACCGAGGAGCAGCAGCAGCCCGCTCTGCACCTGGTCACGGGCCTTCTCGGTCGGCACCCGCAGTACGGCGGCACCGAGCACGGAGCCGTTGTTGACGACCGGACGGGAGACGATCATCTCGCCGGAACGCCACGGCCACATCGCCGGCGGCTCCGGTGGCAGCCGGCCCGCGAGCGTGCTGTGCAGGGCCGTCGCGATGTCGTCCTCCTTCACGTCCACGCCGGACCTGGAGGTGGCGATCACGCGGGAGTCGACGTCGACGACGAAGACGGGGGTGTTGTAGAGCTCCTCGTAGCGGACCGCCAGCTCGCGCAGGTTCGCGATGTCACCGGTCTGCAGCGGGCCTTCGGCCATCGCGGCGAACCAGTCCGCGTCGTTGCTGCGGGACAGGAAGAGGGTGCGCGACGTACTCGTGGCGATGAAGTTCGCCAGCGGGATCACCGCGACGATGGCGAGGGCGACGACCATCGGGACGAGGGACTGCAGTAGTCGACGGCGCAACGGTCAGTCCGAACCCAGGCGGTAGCCGACGCCGCGGATGGTCTGCACCAGTTCGGGCCGGCCGAGCTTGGCGCGCAGGCTGGCGACGTGCACGTCCATCGTCCGCGACGACGCCTCGAACACGGACTGCCACGCGTACAGCGCGACCTGTTCCCGGGGGACCACCCGGCCGTGGTGCGCGGCCAGTACTGCGAGCACGTCGAACTCCTTGCGGGTCAGACTGATGGGCTTGTCCGCCACCTGGACCGTACGGGCCTCGATGTCCACGGTCAGGTCGCCGACAGTCACCCGGGGGCGGGGCTGCAAGAGACCGGTACGACGAAGTACAGCATCGATGCGGGCCAGCAGCTCGGAAATGGCAAACGGTTTCACCACGTAGTCGTCGGCGCCGCTGCGCAACCCCCGGACCCGGTCGGCCGCCTCACCACGCGCGGTCACCGCGATCACCGGCACATCGGAGACGGTACGGATCTGCCGGCACACGTTGATGCCGTCCCCGTCCGGCAACCCGAGGTCCAGCAGGACCAGGTCGCCGGGGTCCGCCGCCAAGGCGTCCGCCGCCGTCCGCACGTGCGTCACCATCAGGCCGTAACGCCGCAGGGCGGGTATCAGGGCATTGGCGATATCGAGATCGTCCTCGACCAGCAGAATCCGGACCGCGCCACTCATGCGGTGATCGTAGGCCAGGTCACGGCCTCATGTGTCAGATCTTGGTAAAGACGTAATCACGTGACTCCATGCAGTGTTCGGCAACATTAGCCTTCCGGGCACAGGAGGGAGCCGGTCGATGACTGTCGGTATTGATGACGGGGAAGGGGCCGCCGCGCCCACCGACGAAGAACTGGCGGAGTACGAGCAGGAACGCCCGGCGCGGCGGTTGCGTCCCGGCCTGGACCTGGTGCTTTCGGTCTGGTGCGCGGTCGTCAGCGTCGGGGTGCTCGCCCAGGTCTTCATTCCTTTACCACAAGGCACGCAGTTCTATCTGGTGATCTTTCTCGCAGCGGTCCTGCCGATGACTCTGCTGTGTTACCGAGCGTTTCCGGGCCGCAGGCGCTCGCACGACGACCCTGGCATCTTGGACTGGGCCCTCGCCGTGCTTGCCTTGGTTGTCTGCGTTTACCCGCTCCTGAACTTCGACGGATACCTGGAGCGTCGGCAGGACCCTACGGCGCTGGACGTTGTCGCCGGCGCGTTGTTGCTGGTCCTGCTGCTGGAAGCGTGCCGTCGTACGACGGGCTGGGTGCTGCCGATCTTCTGCCTGGTCTTCATCGCGTACGCGTACTACGGCGGGTACCTGCCGTACACGTGGGCGCTTGCGCACCAGGGCTTCAACTTCGACGCGATCATCGCCCAGTTCACGATGGGTACGGCGGGTTTCTACGGGACCCCGTTGGGCGTAGCCGCGTCGTACATCGTGCTGTTCACGATCTACGGCGCGGTGCTCGATTACTCGGGCGCGGGCAAGTTCTTCATCAACCTGTCGTTCGCGGCCTTCAGACGCAGCCGTACGGCGCCCGGCCGGACCGTCACGCTGGCGGGCTTTCTGCTCGGCACGGTGTCCGGCTCCGGTACGGCGACCGCGGTGTCGCTCGGCACCGTCTCGTGGCCGATCCTCCGCCGGGCCGGGTATCCGCCCGAACCGGCGGGCGGGATGCTCGCCGCGTCCGGGATCGGCGCGATCCTGTCGCCGCCGACGCTCGGGGCGGCCGCGTTCATCATCGCGGAGTTCCTGCAGGTGTCGTACCTGAAGGTGCTCGGGTTCGCGGTGATCCCGACGATCCTGTACTACCTGGGCATCCTGCTCGCGATCGAGATCGACGCCCGCAAGCACGGGACGACGTCGGCCTCGGGGAATTCGGGGCAGTCGGCGTGGCGGCTGCTGCTCCGGTTCGGGTACCACTTCCTGTCGCTGTTCGTGATCATCGGCTTCATGGCGGTCGACGTACCGCCGTTCAAGGCCGTGGTCTACGCGGTGATCATCCAGTTCGGGCTGTCGTTCCTGGATCGTGAGCACCGGTTGACCGGGCGGCCGCTGTTCAAAGCGCTTGCCCAGGGCACCCGTTCGGTGCTGCCAGTGGTGGCCACCTGCGCGACCGCGGGCGTGATCGTCGCGGTCACCACGCAGACTGGGCTCGGGCTGAACCTCGCCGAGATCATCGTGAACGCCGCACACGGGCTGACCGACAACCACACCGTCGTGCTGATCCTGACCGTGGTGCTGTCCGGGCTGGCCGTGATGATCCTTGGTCTCGCCGTACCGGTGACCGCGTCGTTCATCATCGCGGCGGTGATCATCTCGCCGGCGCTGGTGAACCTCGGGGTGACGCAGCCCGAGGCGTACATGTTCATCTTCTACTACGCCGTACTCTCCGAGGTGTCGCCGCCGACCGCGCTGGCCGCCGTGGCGACCGCCGCGATCACCGGCGGCCGGGTGATCCCGACGATGTGGCAGGCGTGGAAGTACACGCTGCCCGCGTTCCTGGTGCCGTTCGCGTTCGTGCTCACCGACAACGGCTCGCACCTGCTCGGTCAGGGATCGTTCGTCGGCATGGTCTGGACCACGTTGGTGTCGATGCTGGCCGTCGCGGCGCTGGCCGTGGTCACCGGCGGCTGGGTGGTCGTCCGGGCGACCTGGATCGAGCGGGCGGTCTGCGTACCGGCGGCCGCGCTGCTGCTCTACCTGGCGCCCGTAACCATCACGGCCGGAATCTGTTTGCTACTTGTCGCCGTGGTCATCAACCTGGTCCGGCGACAGCGCCAGGCCACTGCCGAGGAAGGAACCGCATGAGATTTCGACCCGTTGTGGCGCTTCTTGCTGTCGTCTCCCTGGCCGCCTGTGGTGGCCAGCGGCAACCGGCCGGCTCTTCGGACGGCGGCGGGCGGCTGACGATTGCCACCGGCAACACGACCGGCGTCTACTACCAGCTCGGCGGTGCTTTCGCCTCGGTGATCTCGCAGAAGATGTCCGGCTACCGTGCGACCGCGAGTGAGACCGGGGCTTCGGTGCAGAACATCCAGGGCCTGGTCAGCGGCAACTACGACGTCGCGTTCTCGCTCGGCGACTCCGCGGCGGACGCGGTCAACGGCGTGAACAGCTTCAAGAGCAAGCAGGACGTGGTCGCGCTCACCCGGCTGTACAACAACTACACGCAGGTCGCCGTACGGACGTCGGCCGGCATCAACTCGATCGCGAACCTGAAGGGCAAGCGGGTCTCGACCGGCTCGCCGAACTCCGGCACCGAGGTGATCGCGCGCCGGCTGCTCCAGGCCGCGGGGATGGACCCGGCCAAGGACGTGACCGCGCAGCGGCTCGGGCTGCCGGAGTCGGTGGACGCGATGAAATCCGGCTCGATCGACGCACTGGTCTGGTCCGGCGGACTGCCGACCGGCGGCATCACCGACCTGGTCACCAGCATGGGCAACGGCGTGAAACTCTTGCCGATCACGGATCTGCTGCCCAAAATGCAGGAGAAGTACGGCGAGGTGTACTCGGCGGCGCCGATCCCTGCGGCGACCTACAAGCAGCCGGCCGACGTCGCGACGATCGTCGTACCGAACGTCCTGCTGGTCCGCAAGGACATGAAGGACGACCTCGCCGAGCAGCTCACGAAGACGCTCTACGACAACCTGGACGCCCTGGTCACGGTGAACGCGGCCGCGAAGGGCATCACGCTGGACAACGCCGACAAGACCGACCCGGTGCCGCTGCACCCCGGCGCGAAGAAGGCGATCGACGGCCTGCGATAACCCCACGAACCGTCCTCCCCCGCACACCAGGCGCAGCGGGGGAGGACGCAGGGTCCCGGCACCGCACCTCAGGCGCAGCGGCGACGGGTCCCGGGCCGGCTCCCACAACCAGGCGCAGTGGAAGCCGACCCACCCGGCCCGGTCCCCACGGAGCCATCCGCGGGAACCGGGCCTTCCACTGCTGCGTAGACCCGGCGGGCCGCACCGCGAGGAGCGGATGCCCTCGCCACGGCGCACGATCCCAGCGGGAGGCACCGGGAGAAGGACAGGCGCTGCCACCGAGCGTGGTCCCGGCCGGAGGCGCCGGGAGATGGACAGGCTCTGCTACGGGGCGTGGTCTCGGCCGGCCGCACCGGGAGAAGGACAGGCCCTGCCACGGGGCGTGGTTCCGGCGGGGGGAGATCCCAGTTACTGCTGCTGCTCCTCCTCCTGGTGGGGCATCGGGGTGCCGTACAAGTAGTGCGAGAGCGCGGAGTCGCGCTTCGGGTGGGCGTGGTACTTGATCGGTACGACGCGTCCCTCGGCGCTGTCCCAGGCGTTGTCGGCCATCCGCCACATCCGGTGCGCGATCCGGCCGGCCATCCCGGTGTGCGGCGAGGCCGGGTGCGCCCTGGTCGGCGCGACCTCCTCGGCCTCGAGCAGGTTCTCGGTCAGCGCGTTCACCTCCGGGCCGGCGAGCTCCTCGGTGATCTGCCGGCTGTACGTCGCCTCCATCGCCTCGTGCTCGTCGAGCAGCCGGTCGATCTGCTGCCACAGGTCGTGGTGCTGGAGATGCAGGAACCGGCTGTCGCCGTACTGCCGTCCCTTCAGGTAGCGCAGTGAGCGCTCCAGTTCCTTCGCGTTCCCGACGTACTTGCCAACCAGCCCGGCCCCGTCCGGGAGCCGCCGGATGTGCGGTACCAGCACGTCCTCGGCCGCCGCCAGATGCTGCGCCGCGATCGCGTAGAACCAGTCCGTCTGATGCCGGTGCTCAGGATGCGCCGCATCCGGATGATGAGCCGGCTCGGCCAGCTCCCGAATCCGCGCGTGTTCGTAGGTCAGGGCCATTTCGAGCGTCGAAGCGGTCACGACAACCACCTCCAGATGTCACTCCCAGCCTGTGCCCATCAGCCCCAAACCGCAACCATCCCTAACCCCTCCGTAACCTCGTCCGCCCGCGACCGTCGACGAACAACCGGGGTGGTGGTGGGGGTGGTGCGTGTGGTGGGGAGGTGGGATGCCGCGGACCGGGTGGTGGAGAGGAGGTGGTGCGTGTGGTGCGGAGGCGGGATGCCGTGCACCGCGGAGGTGGGGAAGGAAGCAGGATGCGGTGCACGGGGGTGGTGGAGAGCCGGGACGTGAGGTGGGGAGGTGGGATGCCCTGCACCGGGGCGGTGGGGTGGTGGAGTGCGTGGAACGGAAGCAGGACGCCGCGGACCGGGGTGGTGGTGGGGAGGTGGTGCGTGTGGTGGGGTGCTGGTGGGGAGGTGGTGCGCGCGGTGGGGAGGCGGGATGCCGTGCACCGGGGAGGTGGGGAAGGGAGCAGGATGCGGTGTATCGGGGAGGTGGGGAAGGGAGGTGGGACAAGCGGAACGCCCGCCGTGGGGGTGGCGGGCGTTCGGGGGTGTGGGGGATTAGGCGTCGGAGCTCTTCTTCCAGAGGTTGATGCCGGCTTCTACGGCGTCGGCGTCGATGGCCTCGAGTTCCTCGGGGGAGAAGCCGAGGTTGCGGACGGTGGCCAGGTTGTCCTCGAGTTGGGCGACGCTGGACGCGCCGATCAGGGCGCTGGTGACGCGGTCGTCGCGGAGCGTCCAGGCGAGGGCGAGCTGGGCGACGGACTGGCCGCGCTGCTTCGCGATCTCGGCCAGCGCGCGGACGTGCTTCAGCGTGTCCTCGGTCAGCGAATCCGGGTTCAGCGACTTGCCCTGGGCCGCCCGCGAGTCGGCGGGGATGCCGTCCAGGTACCGGTTGGTGAGCACACCCTGCGCGAGCGGCGAGAACGCGATCACGCCGACGCCGAGCTCACCCACCGCGTCCAGCAGGTCCTCCTCGATCCACCGGTTCAGCATCGAGTACGACGGCTGGTGGATGAGCAGCGGCGTACCGAGCTCTTCCAGGATCCGCGCCGCCTCGCGCGTCCGGTCGGCGGAGTACGACGAGATCCCGGCGTACAGCGCCTTGCCGGAGCGGACGGCCGCGTCCAGGGCGCCCATCGTCTCCTCGAGCGGCGTGTCCGGGTCGAACCGGTGCGAGTAGAAGATGTCGACGTAGTCGAGCCCCATCCGGCTCAGCGACTGGTCCAACGACGCGAGCAGGTACTTCCGCGACCCGCCGCCCTGACCGTACGGCCCCGGCCACATGTCGTACCCGGCCTTGGTCGAGATGACCAGCTCGTCCCGGTACCGCGTGAAGTCCCGCGCGAAGTGCGTCCCGAAGTTCGTCTCGGCCGAGCCGTACGGCGGGCCGTAGTTGTTCGCCAGGTCGAAGTGCGTGACGCCGAGGTCGAACGCCCGCCGCAGGATGTCCCGCTGCGTCGTGAACGGCTTGTCGTCACCGAAGTTGTGCCACAACCCCAGCGAGATCGCCGGAAGCTGGAGCCCGCTCCGGCCCGTCCGCCGGTAGGTCATCTGGTCGTCGTACCGGCCCGCAGCCGCCACATAATCAGTCACGAAGCCCCAGTCTGCCCCATCGGTCAACAAGTTCAAACCCCCTTGTTTTTCAGCAGAAACGCCATCACTGACACCAAGAACCCCACCTTCTTGATCCTCAGACGAGGTCGCCCCACGGGGCGGGTGGCGTGGTGGTGAAGAACTGCAGGAGGCCGAGCAGACGGCTGGTCGTGGGCGCGGTCCAGTGGCGTTGGTTGGGCCATGGTGCGGCCGGGAGTTTGGCGAGGGCCCAGGAGAGGTGGAACCAGAGGATCGCGGCGGCCAGTTCGTGCTCGGAGTCCGAGGAGCCGGCGGTGCGGGCGGAGGCGGAGGCGGCAGTGTGGACGGTGGGGGAAGTACGCCGGGTCGCGGCCGGCGAGCGCAGGTGGTGCTGGTAGGCGGGGAGCAGTGCGGCGACCTGGGTCAGCGGGAGCTTGGCGAAGTCCATGGCGGGTGGGGCCCATGCGGCGTCGCCCCAGTCGATCAACGCGCGGAGGTCGTTGCCGGGTCCGGCCAGAAGGTTGTGGGCGGCAACGTCTCCGTGGATCAGGACCTTCGGCCCGCCGGCGTCCACGCGCTCGGCCAGCCGGGTGAACCACCCGCTCAGCCAGGTCGCCGTCCCGGGATCGATGAACCCCCGATCGGCGAGATCCTCGATCGTCCGCCAAGGATCACCCCAACCGTCCTCCTCCACCTCCGGCAGCGCAGCAGGACCGGGCTGCTCGATCTGGTGGAGTCGCGCAAGCTGTTCCGCGAGCCCGGCGGGTACCTCGGTCGGCTCGGTCCCGTGGACCTGTTCCATCACGACGTACGGCGCGTCGATCAGCTGCCGGCCGGCGTCGTACTCGACGATCGCCGGTGTCAGTACGCCGACCGACCGGGCGGCCGGTACGACGTGGATCTCCTTGCGCAGGTCGTCCTCGTACCCAGGCCGGCTGACCCGCAGGAACAACTGCTCGCCGAGCACGAAGCCCCGGTTCGCCACCCCGCCGGGGACCTCCCGCACCTCGCCGGGGCCGACCCCGTGCCGTCGCGCCACCGTGGCCACCTGGCCCAGGAAGTCGTCCTGCTCGCCCAATCCACAGCTCCGTCGCTCGTCCGGACCGCCGCCCCGAGAGGCGGGTACGGCGGCATCCACCGAGTTTGATGTACTGCGGGCGTGCGTGTCGATGTGGATCCGGAGAGCGCCGGGCGCCGGGAGTTCTATGCACTGCTGAACTCCGTGGTCGTCCCGCGGCCGATCGCGTGGGTGTCGAGCCGCTCCGCCGCCGGGGTGCTGAACCTGGCGCCGCACTCGTTCTTCACGGTCGCCTCGGTGCAGCCGCCGATGGTGCAGTTCACCTCGGTCGGCCGCAAGGACAGCCTGAACAACGTCGAGGCGACCGGCGAGTTCGTGGTCAACTTCGCCGCCGAACCGCTCTACGAGCAGGTGAATGCCTCCGGGACGAACTTCCCGCCGGAGGTCTCGGAGTTCGAGGCGATCGGCGTCACCGCCGAGCCGTCCCGGACGATCGCCGTACCGCGGGTCGCGGAGTCGCCGGTCGCGCTCGAGTGCACGCTGCACACCACGCTGCCGATCGGCGACTGCACGCTGGTCATCGGGCAGGTCCGGCATCTCGCGATCGATGCCGCCGTGCTGGACGGCGACCATCCGGACGTCCATCGGCTCCGCCCGCTCGCCCGGCTCGGTAAGGACGAATGGAGCACGCTCGGCGAGGTCCGCGAGATCTCCCGGATCCGCTACCGCGACTGGCCTGGTCATTTCACACCTCCTGCTGGTTGAGATCAGCGAGTCTCTTCACGGGCGGCGAGCCGTCGCGCGAGCGCTCCGAGCTCGGCTGACGGCCGCAGCCGCCCGTCATCGGTCATGGAAGTGGTGGCGCGGTGCCAGACCAGCTCGGGCGTCACCAGATGCACCTCCGGGGACAGCGGACCGGGATCGCGGTCGTAGCAGCGGGACGCGAGATTCAGCATCAGGCCCAACGCCGGGAGCACGCCCAGGTCCTCGATGACGTGCAGCATCAGCGCGTCGCGGGCGGGCAACGCGGCGAGCACGCCGTACGGCGCGTGCTGCAGCTGCAGGCTCTCGCGGAGCACGGTGTCGAGGACGAGCGCCCGGGAGGCGGCAAACCCGTTGCCGCTGATCAGCGCGATCCGGATGCCCTGGCCGTCGAGGTAGGTCACCTGGTCCTGGAGCCGGCGGAGATTCGCGAGTCCGAACCGGTCGGCGTCCGTCGGGCTGACCGTCAGATCGTCAGGCTCCAGGAACATCGTGATCAGGGCGCCGTCGACCGTGGACGGCACGGCGACCAGCCCGGGCAGGAAGTCCGGCCGGTCCGTGGTCCACCTGACCGGCAACGAGTCGCGGGCCACGATCCGCTGGATCAGCCGGCGCTCGGGATCGTCCGGCGGCGCCGGCGCGCCCGCGCGGAACTGGCCGATGATCGCGGCAACGTGGTCCGCGACGATCTCCGGCCAGCGGTCCTCCTCGAACTGGCCGACAACGCGGGCGAGATTGCTGATCCCGAGCACCGGCTCGCCGGCGGATCGGACCGCCGGCACCAGCGCGGCGTCGCCGCGATAGGTGAGGGACACGCCGAGCTCGGCGGCCGCCGTCAGCGCGAGCCGCACCATCCGATCGGCCTGCCGCCGGGTCAGCGGCGGCAGCATCGGGTCGGGGAGGCCCGGACGGTCGTGGCAATAGTTGTTGCCGTGGGCATGTTCGGTGGTGTCGACGGGCATCGCGGGCCTCCAGATCGGCGGAGCTGCGGGGGAAGTCGGCAGAGAAGGTACGAGGATCGGGCCCGCCCGGAACCGCCGATCCGGACCTGTGGACAACCTGCCGGATACTCTGCGGCAGTCCCGGCAGGAAAGTCCCAAGGAGTGTGCGCATGTCCAGCAGCCCGTCGTCGCGGCCGACCTCGGAGACCCGGCTGTCGCTGTCGCACATCACCGCGCAGAACGAGACCAACCTGCTCGGCACCGTGCACGGCGGGGTGATCATGACGCTGGTCGACTCGGCCGCGGGCGTGGTCGCCGCGCGGCACTCCGGCGGTCCGGCGGTGACCGCGTCGATGGACGAGATGGTGTTCCTGGTCCCGGTCCGGGTCGGCGACGTCGTGCACTTCAGCGCGCAGGTGAACTGGACGGGGCGCAGTTCGATGGAGGTCGGCGTCCGGATCGCCGCGGACCGCTGGGACGCGGTCGGCCCGCAGGTGCACGTCGCGTCGGCATACCTGGTGTTCGTCGCGGTCGACGAGAACGGGCAGCCGCGTGAGGTGCCGCAGGTGCAGCCGGTCACCGACGAGGACCGGCGCCGGCTCCGGGAGGCGGAGATCCGCCGCAGTCACCGGCTGGCGCGCCGGGCCGCGATCATCGCCTCCCGCGAGAGCGACCGATGAAGGTCCTCGGATACGCCCGGAGGAACCCGTCGGCGGTGCTGCTCGTCGTCCAGCTGCTCGGCGTTCTGGTCTACCCGGCGATGGAGGGCTCCAGCCCCGGCCGGGTCGCGTTCGAGATCCTCGGCATCGTCGTACTCGGGCTCGCGGTCGTCTCGGTCCGCGCCACGCCGGGCCTGACCTGGGTCAGCGTCGGCCTGGGCATTCCGGCGGTCGTGCTCTCGGTCCTCGACGCGTTCAACCCGGCAGAACCGGTCGTCGCGATCTCCGGCGTACTGCACGCGGCCTTCTACTTCTAACGGCGTACAGCCTGCTCCGGTACATGTTGTCCGACCACGACGTGAGCGTCGACGAGCTGTTCGCGACCGGTGCCACGTTCACGCTGGTGGCCTGGGGATTCGCGTATCTGTACGTGTTCGTCCAGGCGCTCGTGCCGGGCAGCTTCACCGCGGCCGTTGCCGCGGACAACGACCGTACATGGATGGAGCTGTTGTTCCTGAGCTTCACCACGATGTCCAGCACCGGTCTCAGCGACATCGTCCCGGTCACCTCGTGGGGCCGTTCGGTCGTCATGCTCGAACAGCTGGCCGGCGTCGGGTACGTCGCCATGGTCGTGTCCCGCCTCGTCGGGTTGACCGTCACCAAGCGCAGCAGTAGCTAGCGCGGCCACCCGGCGAGGAGGTCGGCCGCCGCGCGGGCCGCGACCTCCGGTGCCGAGGCCATCGCCGCGACCCGGTAGCTGACGAGCGCTCCCTCGTGGAGCAGCAGCAGCCGGTCGGCCAGCTCACCCGGATCCGCGAACCCGGCGGCCCGGGCCTGCGCCTCGAACTCCGCGCGCAGCCACTGCTTCTGGCCGACGATCACCGGCATTGCCGGATGGTCCGGCGCGGCCAGTTCGACGCTCGCGTTGATGAACCCGCACCCGTTCCGCGAACCGGCCAGCCAGTCCGTCAGCGCCGCGAACAGCGCCAGGATCATCGCTTCGGGCGTCGCCGGGTTCCGCTCCGCCAGTTGCTCGTCGAGGAACCGGTGCCACGTCCGGTCCCGTTCCTCCAGGTACGCCGCGATCAGCCGGTCCTTCGAGCCGAACCGGTCGTACAGCGTCTTCTTGGTCACGTCCGCGGCCGCGGCGATCGCGTCGACACCGACGGTCCGGATGCCCTGGTCGTAGAACAGGATCGAGGCGGCCGCCAGGATCCGCTCGCCCGCGGGCGTCAGCCGCGGTGCCGCGGGCACCCGGCGATCCACGAGCAGTCTCAGCTGCTGGGCCGGCATACTGACAGTATACCGACCGGTGTGGTTACTGTCTCGGCATGAAGGTACTGAGCTTGGCCGCCGGCGCCGGTTTCGTGGTGTTCTGGAGCTGCGGCTTCATCGGCGCGCGCTGGGGAACCGAGTACACGAACGCGTTCGACCTGCTTGCCTGGCGGTTCCTGGTCGCGGGCGCGCTCGCCGTTGTGATCCTCGCCGTACGCCGGCCGCGGATCTCCCGGCTCGACCTGGTGACCCAGGTGTCGATGGCGTTCCTGACCCAGTTCGTCTACCTGGGCCTGATCTTCACCGGGATCGACCACGGCATTACCGCCGGGGTCACCGCGCTGATCGGCTCGCTGCAGCCGATCCTGATCGCGACCGTCGCCGGGCCGGTGCTCGGTGAACGGGTCAACCGTCGCCAATGGCTCGGCCTGGTCCTCGGTCTCGTAGGCGTCGGCCTCGTCGTCGCCGACGACCTCAGCGCCGGCCACGGCTCGCCACTGCTGTTCCTGGTACCGATCGGCGGCCTCCTCGGTCTGGTCGCAGGCACATGCCTCGAGCGGAAACGCCGTCCCAGTACGAGCTCGCTCGATGCCCTGGCCATCCAAAGCCTCACCTCGGCCGTCCTGTTCACCGCATTGGCTGCGTCGACCAACAGGCTGACGGTGCCGAGCGAGCCCGGCTTCTACGGTGCTGTCGTCTGGCTGGTCCTGCTGGCAACCGGCGGTGGTTGGGGCCTGTACCTGGTGAACCTCAAGCTCTCCGGTGCCACCAGAATCAGCTCGCTGCTCTATCTCGTTCCACCGACCACGATGCTGTTCGCGTTCTTGATCTTCGACGAGACGATTGGTGTACTCGCGGTCGTCGGCATGCTGATCTGTGCTGCCGCCGTACTGCGGATACGCTGCGGGGATGGCGGAACCCCGGTGGCTGAACCAGACGGAAGCGCAGGCGTGGCGTGCGTACATCGCGGCGCAGCGGGTAGTGAGCAGCCGGATCGAGCAGCAGTTGCAGCGCGACGCCGGCATCCCGCACACGTACTACGAGATTCTGGTCCGGCTGTCCGAGGCGCCGGGCAACCGGCTGCGGATGAGTGAACTCGCCGTCGCGACCCTCGGCTCCCGCAGCCGGCTCTCGCACGCGGTCAGCCGCCTCGAGCAGAACGGCTGGGTGCGGCGCGAGGGGATCGAGTCCGACCGCCGGGGGCAGGTCGCGATCCTCACCGAACTCGGTCGGCAGAAGCTGGTCGACACAGCTCCTGGGCACGTCGAGGAGGTACGGACGTCGATCTTCGACGCGCTCACCCCCGAGCAGGTCGAGCAGTTGTACGACGTCTGTGCGACGCTGGCGCGGCACTCGGGCGACACCGTGGACCGTGCGGCGTGGGAGCGAAACTGAGATGAGACGCCCGGTCGCGCTGATCGCGCTGACTGCACTCGTCGTCGCCGGCTGCGGTGGCAAGGGCTCCCAACCGACAGCAGGACCGAGCACCGTCCCGTCGTCGACGGTCCCGGTGACCGAAGAACCGAGCAGCCCGGCCACCACACCCACCGCGAACACAACGAGCCCGAGCCAAACACAGACGCCGACCCAAACATCGACGCCGAGCCAAGCGCCGAGCTGTGTCGACCAGAAGCTCAAGGCGCTCACCCTCCGCGAGCAGGCCGGTCAGTTGATCATGACCGGCATCGACGGCACCGGTATGACGTCGGCCCAGCGTGCCGTCGTACGGCAGCAGAAGTCCGGCGGCGTGTTCCTGGTCGGCAACGGCGGCAGCCTGGCAAGCACCCGTACGGCGATGGCGGCGGTGCGGTCGGCCGCCACCGTCGAAGGGGTGCGCCCGTTCATCGCAGCGGACCAGGAGGGCGGCAAGATCCAGCGGCTCAAGGGCCCCGGGTTCGACCGGATCCCAGCTGCGACGGTCCAGGGCACCTGGTCGAGCTCGAAGCTCACCGCACAGGCCCAGGAGTGGGGCAGCCAGCTGAAGCAGGCCGGCGTCAACGTCGACCTCGCGCCGGTCGCCGACGTCGTACCCGCATCGCTCAAGTCGCAGAACGCGCCGGTCGGCCAGCTGGACCGTGAGTACGGCGACACGCCGCAGCAGGCGGGTCAGGGCGTCACGGCGTTCGTCCAGGGCATGCGCAACGCCGGGATCGCGACCTCGGTCAAGCACTTCCCGGGCCTCGGCAGGGTCCGCGGCAACACCGACTTCGCGTCCGGCGTGGTGGACAACGTCACGGTCCGCGGTGACGCGGACCTGCAGCCGTTCGCGGACGGGATCAAGGCCGGTACGTCGATGGTGATGGTCTCGACCGTGACGTACAGCAAGATCGACCCGAAGAACCGGGCCGTGTTCTCGCCGACCGTGATCCAGGGCATGGTGCGCGGCGACCTGGGCTGGCAGGGCGTGGTGATCACCGACGACGTCGGCTCGGCGGCGGAGGTGAAGGCGGTCCCGGCCGGCGACCGGGCGACCCGGTTCGTGGCGGCCGGTGGCGACATCGTGATCAACGCCGAGTCAGGGCTGACCGCGGCCATGGTGAACGCGCTGGTCGCCAAGGCCCAGCAGGACGAAATCTTCGCCGCGAAGCTGACGAGTAGCGTGCGGCGTGTGCTGACCCTCAAACAGGACTACGGCCTCGTGAGCTGCGGATGAGCGAGGAAGAAGAGCCCGACTACCGGTTCACCCTCGCGAACGAACGCACCTACCTGGCGTACCTGCGGACCTCGCTCGCCTGCTACGCGGGCGGCCTGTCCGCCGTGCAGTTCCTCGACCTCGGCCCGGACCGATGGCCAGCCCGGATCATCGGGATCGTGCTGGTCCTCACCGGAATTGTCACCACCGCCGGTGCGTTCCGCCGCTGGCAGCTGAACCTGACCGCGATCCGTCGCGGCGGTGCGCTGCCGGCCAGCCGGCTGCCGCTGATGCTGGGGGCAACGATCGCGACGGTCGGCCTGATCGGGCTGCTGTTCTCGCTCTGGCGATGAGTGTGGGAATGAGCACACCGGATCCAGGGCGGCAGCCGGAGCGGACGCTGCTCGCGTGGCGCCGTACGGCGCTCGGACTGATTGCCAACGGCATGCTGTTGCTCGCCTCCGGCCACGGGTCGTCAGAGGTCCGGACCGGTCTCGGAATCGTCGTTCTGGTGCTCTCCCTGGGCTGCTGGACCGCGGTCAGCGCCGTCTACCGGCGGTCCAGGGGCGGCGCCGTGCACCACCTCGGGCACGAGCAGGTGCTCCGGGTCGCGGCCGGTCTGGTGCTCGTCGTCGGGCTCTTCGACCTGTACGCCGTACTCACTCGATGAAACCGATCGGTTACCGACAGTGCGGGATCGGAAAGGCCAGTTCATAACGACGCGATACGTTGACCCGGCCGGATGCCGCGTCAGCGGTCCGTTCCCCCTAGCATGTTCACGGTTTGTCCCTCGTTCACCCGGAGCTTGAAGTGCCGTTACGTCTGCGTCCGAACGACCCGACGTTCTACGACCTTTTCACCGAGTCCGCCAACCACCTCGTGGACGGATCCCGGATCCTGGCGGAGCTGCTCGGCAGTACGGCGGGTACCGGGCTGTCCGCCAGCCACCAGATCGCCGCCCAGATGAAGGACGCGGAACACGCGGCCGACGAGACCACGCACTCGATCATCCGGCGGGTCAACTCGACGTTCGTGACGCCGTTCGACCGCGAGGACATCTACCGGCTGGCCTCGGACCTCGACGACGTCATGGACTTCATGGAGGAGGCCGTCGACTCGGTCCACCTGTTCAACCTGGAGAAGCTGCCGGAGGAGATCGCCGAGCAGATCGAGGTGCTCCAGCGGGCCGCCCAGCTGACCGCCGAGACGATGCCGCGGCTGCGCACCATGAAGGACCTGGCCGAGTACTGGATCGAGATCAACCGGCTGGAGAACACCGGCGACGCGGTCCACCGGCGGCTGATCGCCAAGCTGTTCAGCGGCGAGTACGAGGCCCTCACGGTGATGAAGGTGAAGACCGTGGTCGACCTGCTGGAGGCCGCGATCGACGCCTTCGAGAGCGTCGCGAACACGGTCGAGCAGATCGCGGTCAAGGAGAGCTGAGCGTGGAGTTCACGCTCGTCATCGCCGTCGTCGTCATCGCGCTCGCGTTCGACTACACCAACGGCTTCCACGACGCCGCGAACGCGATCGCGACGTCGGTGTCCACCCGGGCGCTGACACCGCGGGTCGCGCTGGCGATGGCGGCGGCCTGCAACTTCCTCGGCGCGCTGGCCGGCACCGAGGTGGCCGAGACCATCGGCAAGGGCATCATCTCCACGCCGAGCGGCAAGCACGGCCTGGTGATCGTGATCGCCGCCCTGGTCGGCGCCATCACCTGGAACCTGATCACCTGGTACTTCGGCCTGCCCAGCTCCTCGACGCACGCGCTGATCGGCGGACTGGTCGGCGCCGGGCTGGCGTCGACGAGCACCGTGCTGTGGTCCGGCATCCTCGACAAGGTCGTGATCCCGATGGTGCTGTCGCCGGCCGTCGGCTTCACCGGCGCGTTCCTGCTGATGGTCGGCATCCTCTGGCTCTTCCGGAACAGCAACCCCGGCAAGACCACGCGCGGCTTCCGGATGGCGCAGTCGCTGTCGGCCGCCGCGATGGCGCTCGGTCACGGTCTGCAGGACGCGCAGAAGACGATGGGCGTGATCTTCCTGGCGCTGGTCACCACCGGGCACGCACAGCAGAACGAGGGTGTGCCGCTGTGGGTCAAGATCGCCGCGGCGACCGCGATCTCGCTGGGGACGTACTCCGGCGGCTGGCGGATCATGCGGACGCTCGGCCGCCGGATCATCCACCTGGACCCGGCCCGCGGGTTCGCGTCCGAGGCGATCTCGGCCGCTGTCCTCTACGTGATGGCGATCGGCCTGCACGCCCCGGTCTCGACCACCCACACGATCACCTCCGCGGTGATGGGCGCCGGCGCCACCAAGCGGCTGTCCGCGGTCCGCTGGGGCGTCGCCAAGGGCATCGTCACCGCCTGGATCCTGACCATCCCCGCGGCCGGCGTCGTGGCTGCCCTGGTCTACGGCCTGGTCCATCTGATCTTGGAGTAAATTCCCTGGACCGGTTCATTTCAAATTCACTCACCGGGCCTACCGTCGATCGACGTTGCTGATCGTCCGCCCTAGGGGAAGTGATCGCGAATGGACCTGTCGTTCCTCGTCGTCGTGGTGATCGTCACCGCGTTGGTGTTCGACTTCACCAACGGGTTCCACGACACAGCCAATGCGATGGCGACGTCGATCGCCACCGGTGCACTCAAGCCGAAGGTCGCGGTCGCGGTGTCCGCGGTGCTGAACCTGGTCGGCGCGTTCATCTCCACCGAGGTGGCCAAGACGATCTCGAGCGGCATCGTCGACGACGCCAAGGTGACCGTCCCGGTGATCTTCGGCGGCCTGGTCGGCGCCATCCTGTGGAACCTGATGACCTGGTACGTCGGCCTGCCGAGCTCCTCGTCGCACGCGCTCTTCGGCGGGCTGATCGGCGCGACCTGGATCGCGTCCGGGAGCAGTGCCGTACATTTCGGCACCGTCGTACAGAAGATCATCATCCCGGCCGTCGCGGCCCCGATCGTGGCCGGTGTGGTCGCGCTGCTCGGGACCTTCCTGGCGTACAAGATCACCGCGCGGGCCCGGAAGAAGTCGGTCGAGGACGGGTTCCGCGCCGGCCAGATCGCGTCCGCCTCACTGGTGTCGCTGGCGCACGGCACCGGTGACGCGCAGAAGACGATGGGTGTCATCACGCTGGTGCTGATCACGTCGGGCAGCCTGCACTCCGGCGCCCGGCCGCCGATCTGGGTGATCCTGGCGGCCGGTACGGCGATCGCGCTCGGCACCTACCTCGGCGGCTGGCGGATCATCCGGACGATGGGCAAGGGCCTGGCCGAGATCGAGTCGCCGCAGGGCTTCGCCGCGGAGACCAGCTCCACGTCGGTGCTGCTGATCTCGTCGCACCTGGGCTTCCCGCTGTCCACCACGCAGGTCTGCTCCGGCAGCATCCTCGGCGCGGGTCTCGGCAAGCGGCTCGCCGAGGTGCGCTGGACGGTCGCCGGCCGGATGGCCGTGGCCTGGCTGCTGACGCTGCCGGCCGCCGCGATCGTCGGCGCGCTGGCCGGCGAGGTGGCGGACTCCGGCAACCTCGGCGTCGTGATCATCGCCGTCCTGGCGATCGCCGCCGGTGGCGCGATCTACGCGGCCTCCCGGCGCCGCCCGGTGACCTCGGACAACGTCAACGAGTACCCGAGCTCGACCCCCGCCGCGACCACGCCCGCGGCGGCCTGAGAGGAGTACGGCGATGCACATCAACTGGAGTGCCCTCGGTGAGGTCGCGCTGGTCAGCCTGATCTTCGGCGTCGGCCTGGCGGTGCTGTTCGCGTTCGGAGTCACCGCGATGTCGCGGCGTGCGGTCGCGATCGACGAGAAGTGGCAGCCGTCGTTCGTGGACACGGGCGTTGCTGCGCTGTGTTTCGCGGCCTGCCTCGCGGCTGTGCTCTACGGGCTGTACCTGATCATCCCGCAGTTCCACTAGCTAGCGGTTCCAGCGGCGTACAGCCTTGGCGACGTCCCTAGCGCGGATGGAGCCGAGGTTGTACTCCCATGCGGCCAGCAGGCGGCTGCCGAGCACCTCTGCGTCCAGGAACGTGCGTGGGCGTACGGCGACCGCCCAGGTGGCCGCGGCCGCGTGCCCCTGCTGGTGGAGCAGGTGGTCGACGGTGGCCTCGATAAGGGTGCTCTGCTCGTCCGGCAGGCCGTCCGTGGCCCATTCCTGGACGATCTGCGGGTCGTCGGCCGTCATCCGCGCCAGGTAGGTCAGCGGGCCGCGCCAGAAGCCCTTGCTGCCGATGCTGTCCAGCGTCTCCAGCGGGAACCACCCGTTCTGGTTGCGCCGGCCGTTCACCGCGGACTCGATCTCGCGGGCGCGGTCGGCGGACAGGTCCCGGGTCGCCCAGTCCACGAAGTACGCGCCCGCGTCCGGGATGTGCTCGGCCACGTGCGGCGCAGGCGTCAGCGCACCGGGCTCGAAAAGATGGAGCTCTTCCGGTGAATCGAACACTTCCCTGCCCCCGCCTGCTCGAGTACGCGGGCCGCCGCGGCCGCCCACCGAACAGGAACCCCCCAGGTACCTGTTACCTCAACGAGTGCTTTCGTACCCTCGATCCGCCCCGAGGGTCAAGAGCTTCTCCGCCGTTCGGCCCGTCGCTCGAGCTCCTCGCGGTCCAGCCGCTCGGCCTCCTCCGGGGTCGGCGCGCCGCCGCCGTACGCGGCCGGCAGCCACCAGGCGCCCTGCGGCTGCTCCGGGTACCCGCGGATGCTCTCGTCGAGCATCCCGGCCATCGTCGAGCGCAGCCGGGTGGTGGCCTCGGCCGGGTCGTCGTCCGGCGTCACGGTGAGCGGAGCGCCGATGCTGATCGAGATCGGGCGGTGCCGCGTGAAGTCCCGCGGGTGGTCCTTGGTGAACATCCGCTGGGTGCCCCACAGGATCATCGGCAGTACCGGTACGCCGGCCTCCGCCGCCAGCCGGACCGTGCCGGACTTGAACTCCTTCAGCTCGAACGACCGGCTGATCGTCGCCTCCGGGAACACGCCGACCAGCTCGCCGGCCCGTAGGTAGTCGACGGCCGTCCGGTACGACGCCGCGCCCGCCTCCCGGTCCACCGGGATGTGGTGCATCCCCCGCATCAACGGACCGGAGTACCGGTTCCGGAACAGCACCTCTTTGGCCATGAAGCGGACGAGCCGCTTGGCGGGCACCGCGCCGTACCCGCCGAGGATGAAGTCGACGTAGCTGATGTGGTTGATCGCGATCAGTGCGCCGCCGGTGTGCGGGACGTGCTCGGTCCCGGTCCGGCGGATCTTCAGATCCAGGGCCAAGAAGGCGGTCTTGGCGAAGCCGATGACGGGTGGGTACACGAGGTCTCGCATGACCCGATTATGGTGGGCGCTGACAACTACAGACCGCGGGAGCTCGCACCGTAGTGGGCTGAGAGGGCGGCTGGACCCAGGAATCTGACCTGGCCGGCGCCGCCGACCGCAGAACCTGTCCGGGTAATTCCGGCGTAGGGAGCAGCAGCATGGTCACTGTCAGCACCGGTCCGATCTCGGGGTCGGAGAAGATCTATCGCGGCGAGCTCGGCGTACCGGCGCGGCGCGTCAACCTCACCAACGGCGAGTACTTCGACCTCTACGACACCTCGGGTCCGTACACCGACGCGTCCGCGCGGATCGACGTACAGGCCGGTCTGCCGCCGTTGCGGCGGAACTGGATCGCCGGGCGCTCCGGGCTGACCCAGCTCGGGCACGCGCGGGCCGGGACGATCACCGAGGAGATGCGGTACGTCGCCGTCCGGGAAGGGCTGGAGCCGGAGTTCGTCCGGGCGGAGGTGGCGCGCGGCCGGGCGGTGATCCCGGCGAACCGTTGCCACCCGGAGAGCGAACCGATGATCATCGGGAAGAAGTTCCTGGTGAAGGTGAACGCGAACATCGGCAACTCGGCCGTGTCCTCCTCGATCGAGGACGAGGTCGAGAAGCTGGTCTGGGCGACCCGGTGGGGCGCGGACACGGTGATGGACCTGTCCACCGGGAAGAACATCCACGAGACCCGCGAGTGGATCCTGCGGAACTCGCCGGTGCCGATCGGTACGGTCCCGCTCTACCAGGCGCTGGAGAAGGTGAAGGGCGATCCGGCGGCGCTGTCGTGGGAGGTGTACCGCGACACCGTGATCGAGCAGTGCGAGCAGGGCGTCGACTACATGACCGTGCACGCCGGCGTCCTGCTGCGGTACGTGCCGCTGACCGCGCGGCGGATCACCGGGATCGTGTCGCGGGGCGGTTCGATCATGGCGGCGTGGTGCCTCGCGCATCACCAGGAGTCCTTCCTGTACACGCATTTCGCGGAGCTGTGCGAGATCCTGCGGGAGTACGACGTGACGTTCTCGCTCGGCGACGGGCTGCGGCCCGGGTGTATCGCGGACGCGAACGACGAGGCGCAGTTCGCCGAGCTGCGGACGCTGGGGGAGCTGACCCGGATCGCCTGGGAGCACGACGTACAGGTGATGATCGAGGGGCCGGGACACGTGCCCATGCACAAGATCGCCGAGAACGTGCGGCTCGAGGAGGAGCTGTGCGGCGAGGCGCCGTTCTACACCTTGGGGCCGTTGGCAACTGATGTGGCGCCGGCCTACGACCACATCACGTCGGCGATCGGCGCGGCGCAGATCGGCTGGCTGGGTACGGCGATGCTCTGCTACGTCACGCCCAAGGAACACCTCGGCCTGCCGGACCGCGACGACGTGAAGACCGGTGTGATCACGTACAAGATCGCTGCCCACGCGGCCGATCTGGCGAAGGAGCATCCCGGCGCGCAGGCCTGGGACGACACGTTGTCCAAGGCAAGGTTCGAGTTCCGCTGGGAGGACCAGTTCAACCTCTCCCTGGATCCCGACACCGCGCGCTCCTTCCACGACGAGACCCTGCCCGCCGAGCCCGCGAAGACCGCACACTTCTGCTCGATGTGCGGCCCGAAGTTCTGCTCGATGCGCATCACCGCCGACATCCGCAAGTACGCCGAAGAACGCGGCCTGACCTCGACCGAAGCCATCGAAGCCGGCTTCGCCGAAATGTCCGACACGTTCCGCTCCACCGACCAGAAGCTCTACCTGCCGATCGCGGACTGACCGCGGCCCCGGTCCGGCCCGGCCCCTCGGGCCGGACACGGGGAGTGATCGGGGTGAATCGGTTCAGGTTCTGGCCTTCACTCTGAGTGAATAAGGTTGTAGCCTTAACCCATCGGAAGGAGGTCGGGTGATGGTGTTCGTACTCACGGTAGATCAGCGGGGCAGCCGAAGCACGAGTGATCTCGTACCCGAGCTGCTGACCGCCCTGAACCACCGGCCGCGGCGGACCGGGTTGTTACGCAAGTTCGAGCGGACCGCCGGGGACGAGGTGCAGGGCGTGCTGGACGAGGCGCGGGCCACCGTCGACGTGATCGTGGAGCTGCTGCGGTCGGACAGTTGGTACGTCGGCCTCGGCATCGGCGAGGTCAGCGAGCCACTGCCACGCAGTACCAGGGCCGGCAGCGGCGACGCGTTCGTATTCGCCCGGGAGGCGGTGACGCGGGCCAAGTCGAGCCCGCACCACGTGAACGTGGTCGGAGCGGACCCGCACGGCGCGGAGCAGGTGGAAACGGTGCTGTGGTTGATGGCGTCCGTACTGCGTCGCCGTAGCGAGCGCGGGTGGGCCGTGGCCGACCTGCTGGCCGAAGGACTCACCAGGCGGGAGATCGGCGTGAAACTCGGCATCAGCCAGTCGGCAGTCACCCAACGGGCCCAAGCGGCCGGGTACGCCGAGGAACAGCGCGGCCGGGTGCTCGCCGCGGACCTCCTCCATCACGGGGTCGCTGCGTGACGGCCCTGGTCCTCTCGCTGACCGCGGTCGCGTTCGTTCTCGCCGTACTGGCGTGGGTCCCCAAGTCTGGGTCCAACCTCGAGATCGCCATCAGCGGCGTCATGCTCGCCTGCCTGGCGGCTGTCGGCGTACTGCTGCTCGTCAGCGACGGTGTGGCCGGCTGGGCTGAGCAGTGGTGGGATTTGCTGCTACTGGTCGCGGGAGGGCTCGCAGTGGCCGGGGGAGGGCCGCTGACGACGTCTGTGCTGGCATTGGCGGACAGACGCAGTACACACGCCCAATCGACGCAGAAAGCCGGAGAGGTACTGCGTGGCGGCGCACTGATCGGTGCGCTCGAACGGCTGGCCGTCTACGCGTCGCTGGTGGCGGGCTGGCCGGAGGGCATTGCGATCGTGCTGGCCATCAAGGGGCTGGCCAGGTATCCGGAGCTGCGCAGCCCGGACCAGCCGGCCTCCGTCACTCCGCAGGCCGTCGCAGAACGCTTCATCATCGGCACGTTCACCAGCGTGCTGTGGGCAGTCACCTGCGCGGGCCTCTTACGCTCCCACTGACAGTTCTGAGCAGGACGCCGCGACCAGTTGTGGGTCGCGGCGTCCGGGTGTTGCGGTCAGAGCTTGACGACGTACGAGTTGTTGATCTTGTCCGCGAAGGTCTGCTTCTTCTCGTCCCACAGCGGCCACAGGAAGCCCAAGTAGCACGGCAGGGCATCGAGGATGTGGGTGATGTCGCGCAGGATCGTCTTGCCGATGCCGAGCGGCTGACCGGTGTCGGCGCCGACCAGCTTGATGTTGACGATCTTCTTGCCCCACGTCTGGCCGGTCTTGCCCTGCTGGATCCAGCGGTTGTAGACGAACAGGCCGAGACTGATCAGCGACAGGATCAGGCTGATGATGCTCACGCCGGTGCTCGTGTTGTTGCTCAGGGCGTTGGCGATACCGCTCGGGATGCCGACGATGAAACCGTCGATCAGGTAGCCGCCGACACGCAGCGGCCAGCTCGCCAGCTCACCGGACGGCGCACCGCCGTACCCGTAACCGGCCTGCCCGTACTGCCCAGGCTGACCGGGGAAGCCGGGCTGCTGCCCGTACTGTCCCGGCTGCTGCGGGTACCCGGGCTGCTGCCCGTAACCCGGCTGCTGGCCGTACCCAGGCTGCTGCCCGTACTGCCCAGGCTGCTGGCCGTACCCCGGCTGCTGCCCATAGCCCGGCTGCTGCTGCCCGGACCCGGGCTGCTGGCCGTACTGTCCCGGCTGTCCGGGCTGTTGACCGTACTGACCCTGTCCGGGCTGCTGCCCGTACTGGCCCGGCTGACCGGGCTGCTGGGGGTCTTGCGGGCCGTAACCCGGTGGTGGCGTCGGAGTGCTCACGACGATCCCTTCTGGCAATGGTGCATTGAGGAGTGAGTTGCAGGCTAATCGTCGGACGGATCAGATCCGCCGACGGATCCAGGTATTTGGGAGATACCTTTGTGTCGTGAGCGTCTCGCAGAGCGTCGTCCTCCGGCCCACCGGTCCGGTCCAGCCGCTGGACCGCCGGGTCTGGGGCCTGACCTCCGTCGGCGTCGGCGGGTTCCTGCTCGCCGGCGTGTACCAGCTGTCCGGACAGCGAATCGGTATCCCGTGCGTCCTGCACGCGACCACCGGCCTGAACTGCCCGCTCTGCGGGTCGACCCGGATGGCCGCGGCGATGCTCCGCGGAGACTTCGGCGGCGCCTGGCACTTCAACCCCGTGGTGTTCGTGCTCGGCCCGCTGATCGGCGTTGCCGTCGGCTACCAGGTGCTCGTCTGGGCGCTCGAGTCGCTCCGCCTGGTCAAGCTCCCGCGGCTGCGGATGAGCCGCCGGGCCGCCGACTGGACCGTCTACGGCATTGTTGCCCTGCTCATCGTGTACGGCGTCGCGCGCAACCTGGTCTGACCGGCGGGCGACACGTGCCGCCCGCCGTACCGGCTACTGGTTCTGCAGCCGGACGATGGTGCTGATGATGCCGATGATCAGCGCGACGATGCCGCCGATCCAGGCCACCCGCGCCAGCGTGTCGGGCTGACCCTGCTCGCGGAACTTGCCCTGCGCGACGATGCCCAGGATGATCGCGGCCGGGGAGCAGCAGAACCAGCAGACGATGCCGATGATCGACAGGATCTTCGGCGTGTTGCTCGGCGGCGTGACGTTGCCGTAGCCGGCGTTCCCACCGGGGTACTGACCGTAGCTGCCGGGCTGCTGGCCATAGCCGCCGGGCTGCTGCCCGTACCCGCCGGGCTGCTGCTGGCCGTACGCACCAGGCTGCTGCTGACCGTAGGCACCGGGCTGCTGCTGACCGTAGCCGCCAGGCTCCTGCTGACCGTAACCTGGCTGCTGGCCGTAGCCCGGTTGCCCTGGCTGGCCGGGCTGGCCGTACTGACCCGGCTGCTGCCCGGGATAGCCCTCCGGTCCGTTCGGGTTGTTCTGGTCGTCGCCGGGAGGTGGCGTCGGTGTGCTCACCGCGGTTCCCTTCTGAGAACGTCGTGGAATCAGCGCAGCCTATCTTTTCCGCAGGTTCGCAGTCATGCCCCCACACCGGGGCCCGGAAACGGCGACGGCCGCCACGACAGGGCGTCGCAGCGGCCGTTCGCGGAGTAACAGGACGGATCAGCCGAAGCGGCCGGTGATGTAGTCCTCGGTCGCCTTCTCGGTCGGGTTGGAGAAGATCTGCTTGGTCGGGGCCATCTCGATCAGCCGCCCCGGCTTGCCGGTCGCTGCCAGGTTGAAGAACGCGGTCTGGTCGGAGACCCGGGCCGCCTGCTGCATGTTGTGCGTGACGATGACGACCGTGAACTTGTCCTTCAGCTTCTCGATCAGGTCCTCGATCGCCAGCGTGGAGATCGGGTCCAGGGCCGAGCAGGGCTCGTCCATCAGGATCACCTCGGGCTCGACCGCGATCGCCCGGGCGATGCAGAGCCGCTGCTGCTGACCACCGGACAGGCCCGCGCCGGGCTTGTCCAGCCGGTCCTTGACCTCGTTCCACAGGTTGGCGCCCTGCAGGGACTGCTCGACCACCTGGGTGAGCTTCTTCTTGTCCTTGACGCCGTTCAGCTTCAGCCCGGACGCGACGTTGTCGAAGATCGACATGGTCGGGAACGGGTTCGGCCGCTGGAACACCATGCCGACGACGCGGCGGACCGCGACCGGGTCGACCCCGTTGCCGTACAGGTCCTGCTGGTCCAGCGTCACCTTGCCCTCGACGCGGGCACCCGGGATCACCTCGTGCATCCGGTTCAGGGTCCGCAGGAAGGTGGACTTGCCGCAGCCGGACGGGCCGATGAACGCGGTGACCGAGCGGGGCTCGATCGTCATCGACACGTCCTCGACGGCCTTGAAGTCGCCGTAGTAGACGTTGAGGCCGCTGACCTCGATGCGCTTAGCCATAACGGAAAGGGAACCTCTCGCTATTTCGACTTGACGGCGCTGAACCGGGCAACGACCCGGGCCAGCAGGTTGAGGACGAGGACCAGCAGGATCAGCGTGAGTGCCGCCGCCCAGACGCGGTCGTTGGCCGGCTGCAGGGCCATGTCGTTGCGGTCCTGGTTGATCATCGTCGGCAGCGCGCCCATGAAGCCGCTGAACGGGTTCAGGTTGATGTTCTTCGAGTAGCCGACCAGGATCAGCAGCGGCGCGGTCTCACCCATCACGCGGGCCAGACCGAGCATCACGCCGGTGACGATGCCGCCGAACGCCGTCGGTACGACGACCTTCAGGATCGTCTTCCACTTCGGGACACCGAGCGCGTACGACGCCTCGCGCAATTCGTCCGGCACCAGCTTGAGCATCTCCTCGGTGGACCGGAGTACGACCGGGAGCATCAGCAGCACCAGCGACAGCGACACCGCGAAACCGACCCGGTTGAAGCCGAACACCGTGATCCAGACCGCGTACACGAACAGCGCGGCGACGATCGACGGGACACCGGTGAGGATGTCGATCATGAAGCTGACCACTCGGGCGGCCCGGGTGCCCTTGGCGTACTCGACCAGGTAGACCGCGCCGAGGATCGCGATCGGTACCGCGATCACGGCGGTGATCAGGCCCATGATCAGCGTGCCCATGATCGCGTGGTACGCGCCGCCGCCCTCGCGCCGGACGGTGACGCCGCGCTGCGACTGGTTCCACCAGTCCGCGCTCAGCAGCAGGTGGTAGCCCTTGGTCACAACGGTGTAGAGGATCCACAGCAGCGGAATCATCGCCAGTACGAAGGCCAGCACCATCAGCACGGTCGCCAGCGTGTTCTTGAACGCCCGCACACCGGACTTGCCGGACAGGTCCAGGGCCCGGCCGTCGTACGCCGCCTTGTCGGCTGTCGCAGTGGTCATGACTCGGCTCCTTCGGCAGCAGTGGACGATCCGGCGCGCCGGTTGCGGCGGGGCCGCCGCGAGCCCGGGGTGCTGCGCTCGACGATGATCCGCGCGATCGAGTTGACCAAGAAGGTCACCACGAACAGCACCAGACCGGCCGCGATGTACGCGCCGGTCTTCTCCGGCGAGTCGAACTCCGCCGCGTTGTTGGCGATCTTCGACGCGAACGTCTCGCCGCCGGCGAAGATCGACGAGTTCCACGGGTCGTTGGCGTTCGGCACCGACAGGATGATCAGTACGGCGACGGTCTCGCCGAGCGCCCGGCCGAGGCCGAGCATCGAGGCGCTGACCACACCGGAGCGACCGTACGGCAGCACTGCCATCCGGATCATCTCCCACTTGGTGGACCCGAGTGCCAGCGCGCCCTCGCGGTGCGCGATCGGCGTCTGCGCGAAGATCTCCCGGCTGATCGCGGTGACCACCGGGAGGATCATGATCGCCAGCACTACCGACGCCGTGAAGACCACCCCGACGTCGCCGGTGGCCGAGGCCTTGAACACCGGGATCCAGCCGAGCGCGTCGGAGATCCCGTTGATCACCGGGCGCAGGATCGGCGCGAAGAACAGGATGCCCCAGAGGCCGTAGATGATCGACGGTACGGCGGCCAGCAGGTCGACCGCGTGCGCGACCGGTGACGCCAGCCGCTTCGGGGCGTAGTACGTGACGAACAGCGCGACGCCGACCGCGATCGGTACCGCGATCAGCATGGCGATGATCGAGCTCACCACGGTGGTGTAGAAGAGTGCGGCGATACCGAACTGCGGGTTGTCGCCGCCCGGGTTCCAGACCCGGGAGAACAGGAAGCTGCTCTTGTCCCCGGCCAGCGCCGGGATCGCCAGCGCCAGCAGGAAGATGCCGACGAAGGCGACGATCAGCACCACCAGGCCGCCGGAGCCGCGGGCGAGCCCGCCGAACAACCGGTCGCCCAGGTGACCGACCGGGCCGAGGGCCAGGGCACGGTCGTCGTCGGCCTTCGCGGCGGGCGCGGCCGGCGTACCCTCCGTGCTCTCGACGCCGGACTCGGTCAGTACCTCGGTGGACTGCTGCGCCGCTTCGTGTGCGGCGTGTTCGGTGGCCAGGCCGCCGAACTGCGGGGTCGGGCCGGCGTCCTCGTGGACCAGATCCTCGATCGAGGGATCGGTCTGGCCGGTGGCCGGGTCTGCCGCGGCCACCTGGTCCGCGGCCGTGCCGTCCGGCCGGTCGGGCGGTGCCGTGCCGTCTGGACTACTCATCGATGGTGCTCCAAGCGCCTGAGTCGTGACGTGTGCCGTTGTGTCGCTTCAGTGGCACGAGCCCCGGCCGCCTCCGATGACTCGGACCGGCCGGGGCTCGCATCAGTACTGCTTCGCGATCAGCTGATCGCCTGGATCGCGGCGTCGACCTTGGTCTGGATCTCGGCCGGGAGCGGCGCGTAGTTCAGGTCGGTCAGCGACGACTGGCCGTCCTTGCCGACGAAGTAGCTCAGGAAGCTCTTCACCAGCGCGGTCTTCTCGGCCGGAAGACCCTTGGTGCAGGCGATCTCGTAGGTGACCAGGATGATCGGGTAGGCACCCGGGGCCTTGGTCGCGTAGTCCAGCTTCAGCGCTAGGTCCTTGCCGGTCGCGTCGGCCGGGGCGGCCGCGGCCAGCGCCTTACCGGCGGACTCGGCGGACAGGTCGACAGGGGTGCCGGAGCCGTTGTCGATCGAGGCGACGCCGAGCTTGTTGTCGACGGCGTACGACCACTCGACGTAGGTGATCGAGTTCTTGGTGCTCTTCACGCCCTCGGCGACACCCGCCGACTTCTCCTTGCCGGAGCCGGTGCCGGTCCACTTCTTGGCGGGGTCCTTCGTCCAGACGCCACCGCCGGCGGCCTTCAGGTACTTGGTGAAGTTCTCGGTCGTGCCGGACTCGTCCGAGCGGAAGAACACCGCGATCGGCGACGACGGCAGCGTGACGCCGGAGTTCAGCTTGGCGATCGCCGGGTCGTTCCAGGTCTTGATCGCGCCGCTGAAGATCTTCGCGGCGGTCGGGCCGTCGAGGGTCAGCTTGGTGACCCCGTCGACGTTGTAGGCGATCGCGATCGGGCCGATGACCATCGGAAGGTCGATGGCCGCGTTACCCGCGCAACGCTTCGTGGCGGCGGTCATCTCGTCCGGCTTCAGGGCCGAGTCGGAGCCGGCGAAGTCGACCTGGTTCGCGTTGAACTGCTTGATACCCGCGCCGGAGCCGGTCGGGTTGTAGTTCACCGTGACGTCGGCGCACTTCTCGTTGTACTTGCTGATGACCTCTTCGATGGCGTTCTTCTGCGCCGAGGAACCCTCGGCGTTGAGGGTGCCCTTGGGGCACTCGGTACCGGCGCTGGACGACGACGAACCTGCCGACGGCGAGGACGAGCCGGACGACTGGGGGTCGCTGCCACAGGCGCTGAGGGCCAGGACGCCGATGGAAGCCACGGCGACGGAGCCGACGCGGAACAGGCGATTGACGGACACGAGAGTGTTGCCCTTCTGCGGGAATCAGACTTCTGAACTTCCACAGACGGTAGGGAGACCAGGTGACGCGGCGGTCCGTCGTTGGTGAACGAGCGGTGAACGGTTCCGGTAGCGTGTGCGACGGCTGGCGTGCCGACAGGCGGCCAACAGGTGAACTGAGTTAAGAGCCGTCACTCTTGGTACATGTAAACGGCTTCTCTCTCACGTTTCGGTAACGCTCAGCGCATCGATCCCGTGAACGACCGATTCCCCCACGGCCCGCGGCACAAGTTGCCCGGACAGGCATACCGTAGTACGCCGTCATGCCACCGTCGGTGCCTCGTTCATAACTTGCCGGTCACATCATTGGTCAGACCAATTGACGGGTGTCAGCTGGAGAAGTCCTCCGGGGCGACGCCGTCCAGGAACTCCCGGAAGCGCTCCAGCTCGGCCTGCTCCTCCTCGGGAGTGGCGACGCCGGCCTCCCGCAGTACCTCTTCGGTGCAGCGGATCGGCGTACCCAGGCGGACCGCGAGCGCGACCGAGTCGCTCGGTCTGGCCGACACCCGGGCGCCGTTGGCGAGCACGAGCTCGGCGTAGAACACCGCGTCCCGGAGCTCGACGATCTCGACCGCGTCGATGTGGACGTCGAACGCCTGGATCAGGTCCCGCATCAGGTCGTGGGTGAGCGGGCGCGACGGACGCAGGCCCTGCTCCTCGTACGCGATCGCCGTCGCCTCGACCGAGCCGATCGAGATCGGCAGGTAGCGGTAGCCCTCGGTCTCGCGCAGCATCATCACCGGGGCCCGGTTGGGCGATTCCATCCGGATCCCGATCAGTGTCAGTTCTCGCATCATCGTCATGGTGCGCCCCGAACCTCTCCTCAGACCAGCACCCGGTGGGACGCCGGTTCCTCGGGTAGGAACATACCCGTCACCTCCAGTGTCACCCGGACGCGGCTGCCGCCGTACCGGGATCGTCACCGAGCCGTGTCGCTAGGGTGCGCTGAAGCGTTCCTGCACCGTGCGGCCGTCCGTCAGGCGGTGGGCGACCAGGAACGAGCCGGTGGCGAACTTGCCCACCTTCAGGCCGAGCTCCCGGGACAGCGCGGGCAGCACCGGGCGGTGCGAGCAGACGACGGTCACCTTGCCCGGGCGCCACACCCGGTCGGCCAGATCGCGCAGGCCGTCCGGGTCCGCGTCGTACCCGCGCTCGGAGAGCTCCGGCCACAGGTGGATGTGGCGGTCGATCGAGGCGGCGTACGGCGTGACCGTCGCGACGCAGCGCCCCGCGTCGCTGCTGATGATCCTGTCCGCGCCGAGCGTCTGCAGTACGCCGGCCAGCGCCTCCGCCACCGCGGTACCCGGACCGCTGAGCGGACGGAGCGTGTCCTTCCCGTCCCAGTCCTTCCGCTTCACCGCGTCCGCGTGCCGTACGACGACCACCGTCGCGACCACGGGCACCACCTGCTCGAGCGCGTCCAGGATGTCCACGTCACGCGGGTAGCTCAGCCTCCCGCGGGCCTTGTCGACGGAGAGCCAGCTGATCTCGTCCACTTCGTCGTTCGGCTCGAACGCGCCGTCCTCGACCGGTACGGCGGACCAGTAGTGCACGAGCTTCTCCGCCGTACCGCCGTTCTTGCGGATCGGATAGCGCTGCGTCCCGAGCGGCGGGCCGAACACCACCCGCTGCCCGGTCTCCTCCTCGATCTCCCGCCGCGCACCGAGCAGGACGTGCTCGTGCGCGGTCAGCTTGCCCTTGGGCAGGGACCAGTCGTCGTACCGGGGACGGTGCACCAGCAGCACCTGCCGGGCGTCGCCGCGTTCCCGCCAGACGACACCACCCGCGGCGATAACGGTCGCCGGGTTGCTCATACAGCCACCCTAGGGGTCAGCTGACCGGGTCGATCGCGCGGCGCCGGCCGCGGGTCCGGATCAACCGTTCCTGCAGGTCCCGGAGCGGCGTACCGTCCGGCCCGGTCAGCCGGGGGAGCCAGTTGTCGTCCGGCTGCAGCCACCAGGAACCGGTGCCGTCGTCGAACGCCAGGTCGAACATGTCGCCCAGCTCCGTCACGTGGTCCGGCTCCTTCAACTGCACCAGCACCTCGACGCGGCGGTCCAGGTTCCGGTGCATGAGGTCGGCAGAACCGATCCACACCTCCGGCTCACCGCCGTTCTCGAACAGGAACACCCGGCTGTGCTCGAGGAACCGGCCCAGGATGCTGCGGACCTGGATGTTGTCCGACAGCCCGGGTACGCCGGGACGCAGCGTGCAGATACCCCGGATCCACAGTTCCACCGGTACGCCGGCCTGCGACGCCCGGTACAGCGCGTCGCACAACGCCTCGTCGACCAGGCTGTTCACCTTGATCCGGATCCGCGCCGGGCGGCCCGCGTGGTGGTGCTGGATCTCCCGGTCGATCCGCTCGACGAGACCCCGCCGTACCGACTGGGGAGCGACCAGGATCCGCCGGTAGCCGGCGCTGCGACCGAAGCCGGACAGGTGGTTGAAGAGCAGCGCTACGTCCTCGGTGACCACCTTGTCGCTGGTCAGCAGCCCCAGGTCCTCGTAGAGGCGGGCCGTCTTCGGGTGGTAGTTGCCGGTGCCGATGTGCGCGTACCGGCGGAGACCGTCCGGCTCGTCACGGACGACCATCGACAGCTTGCAGTGCGTCTTCAAGCCGATCACGCCGTACACGACATGGCAGCCCGCGTGCTCGAGCTGACGGGCCCACTTGATGTTCGCCTGCTCGTCGAACCGCGCCTGGATCTCCACCAGCACCAGGACCTGCTTGCCGGCCTCGGCCGCGTCGATCAGCGCGTCGACGATCGGGGAGTCACCGCTGGTCCGGTACAGCGTCTGCTTGATCGCCAGCACGTGCGGATCCGCCGCCGCCTGCTCGATGAAGCGCTGCACGCTGGTCGAGAACGAGTCGTACGGATGGTGGACCAGTACGTCGCGCTGCTTGAGGGCGTGGAACATGTCCGCCGGGTTCGCCGTCTCCACCTCGGACAGGTGCGGGTGCGTCGACGGTACGAACGCCGGGTACTTCAGCTCCGCCCGGTCCAGGCTCGCGATCGCGAACAGGCCACGCAGGTCCAGCGGGCCGGGGAGCTCGAACACCTCCGCCTCGGTGACGCCCAGCTCGGACAGCAGCAGCGCCTTCACCTGCGGGTCGATCGACTCCTCCACCTCGAGCCGGACCGGCGGGCCGAACCTCCGGCGCAGCAGCTCCTTCTCGAGCGCGGCCAGCAGGTTCTCGGCGTCGTCCTCCTCGACCTCGAGGTCCTCGTTGCGGGTCACCCGGAAGGTGTGCTGCTGGATCACCTCCATGCCCGGGAACAGCTGCCCCAGGTGGGTGGCGATGACGTCCTCGAGCGGCACGAACCGGCCGTCGGCGACGTTCACGAACCGGGGGAGCAGCGGCGGCACCTTGACCCGGGCGAAGTGCTCGCCGCCGGTGTCAGGGTTGCGGACCACGACCGCCAGGTTCAGGCTCAGGCCGGAGATGTACGGGAACGGGTGCGACGGGTCCACCGCCAGCGGCGTCAGCACCGGGAAGATCCGCTCCCGGAAGAACCGGGTCATGTCCTCGCGCTCGTTGTGCTCCAGCTCGTCCCAGCGCAGGATCTCGATGCCCTGCTCGGTCAGCGCCGGCTGCACCGACTTCCGCCAGGTCTCCGCGTGCCGGTCCATCAGCTCGCGGCTCTTCGCCAGGCTGCGGTCCAGCACCTCCCGGGGCAGCAGCCCGCTGGCCGCGCGGACCGCGACCCCGGCAGCGATCCGGCGCTTCAGGCCGGCGATCCGGACCATGTAGAACTCGTCCAGGTTGCTGGCGAAGATCGCGAGGAACTTGGCCCGCTCGAGCAGCGGGATCTGGTCGTTCTCGGCGAGCTCCAGGACCCGCTGGTTGAACGTCAGCCAGCTCAGCTCCCGGTCCGAGAACCGGTCCGCCGGGAGGTCGCCGGCCGCACTGATGTCGTACGGCGGTTCTACGTCGTACTCCCGGTTGTGGGACGCCAGCAAGTCTCCAGCCACGTCGACAAGGATCCCACCCTTTCGTGAACAACGGGTAGCCGTCCGCGCGTTGCCGAATGTGACGTTTTCGTTGCCTGCCGGCCGCTCTTGCTAGCGTCACTCCTCGTGAACCTACGACTGGACTCGGTACTGCGGGACACGCTGAACGCCTCGGCACTGCGGGACACGCTGAACGCCGTACAGGCGAATGCGCTGGCCCCGCTGTACGCGCTGCCCCCCGCCGTACGCCGCCGCCTCGCCGGCGCCCCGATCCAGATCGACGGCAACACCCTCGACCCCGACATCCAGCTGCTCCTGCGCCTGGACAACCTGTTGCCCCACACAACCAAGACCGACGCCGCCACCGCCCGCGCCCACTTCCGCCAGCTCTGCAAACTCATCCCCGGCACACCCGCCGAAGTACAACGAGTAACCGACCTCACCGTCCGAGGCGCCGCCGGCCAACTAGGCGCCCGCCTCTACACCCCCCGCCCCGGCCCAACCACCACCCAACCCGCACACGGCCCATCAACCAACGCCGGCACCTCCTCCACCACCCCACCCACCCAAGCCGGCGGCCCGACCGCGCTCGCCGGTGCAGGCGGCCCCGGGGGGCCTGCCGGATCCACCGCGTCCACCGGGCCGGCCTCTAGCGCCGCGGCCGCCGGACCCTCCGGGCCTACGGCGCCCGCCGGGCAATCCACGTCGGCCGAGGCCGCCAAGGACGCGGCGAGAGCCGCCTCCGCCGCGTCGACGGGTCGGGCGTCGCGCGATGGAATCGGTCGTGGGCTGCTGGTGTTCTTCCACGGCGGCGGGTGGGTGGTCGGCGACCTCGACACCCACGACGCGGTCTGCCGCTCGATCGCCGCCGAGGCCGGGATCCGCGTCCTGTCCGTCGACTACCGCCTGGCGCCCGAGGCCCCCGCCCCGACCGCCGCCGAGGACGCGATCGCCGCCTTCACCTGGGCCGTCGACCACGCGGAGGACCTCGGCGTAGACCCGAACCTGGTAGCCGTCGGCGGCGACAGCGCCGGCGGCAACCTAGCCGCGGTCGTCGCCCAGCAAACCGTCCGCCGCGACCTCCCGCACCCGGCCCTGCAGGTCCTGCTCTACCCCGGCGTGGACCTGGTAGCCCGCCGCCCCAGCCGAGACCTCTTCTCCGAAGGCTTCATCCTCACCGAAGAAGACATCATCTGGTACCGCGACATGTACACCCCCGACCCCGCCCTCCGCCCCGATCCGATCGTCTCCCCCCTCCGCGCCGAAGACCTCACCGGCCTCCCCCCGACCTACCTGACCACCGCCGGCTTCGACCCCCTCCGCGACGAAGGCCGCGACTACGCCCAAGCCCTCCAAGCCGCCGGCAACCCCCTCACCCACATCCACCACCCCACCCTCCCCCACGGCCACACCAACCTCCTAACCCTCCCCGGCCCCACCCGCCAAGCCCACACCCACCTCACCAACCACCTAAGAGACACCCTCAGTTAGACCACGCGGACAATCTCCACGACATCGCGCCGTCTGCCGACTCGTCGCGAGCGGTGCCGGGGGGAGCCCCCATGCTGTTCGAGCTGGTGGGTGGGCCTCAGAGCCTCATTGCGGCACAAGCTTCATTTCGTACATGACCCATGAGCCCTGTTGCGGTGACAGGGTGAACTCGCGCTTGTACCGGCGAACCGCGCTGGTGACAGGCTTTCCCGAGGCGTCGTTGGACGTGTACGAACCGATGGTGACGGCGGCGTACCCGCCGAGGCGTCCGCTGTCTCCCCGGAACACGTCGGGTACGTCGGTGACGCGCTCGAAATAGTCGCCCTTCAACCCGCCATTGGCCGCGTTCACCTTGTGCACATAGTCCGAATACGCCTTGCACAGCTGGCAGCCGGCATCACTGGCGGACAACATCGGCGCGATGTCGCCGGTGGTCGACGCGTAGTTCATGACGCTGACGTAGTACCGCACGAAGGCTTTCCCCGCGGGCAGGCTGGTGCCGGTCGCAGCCTGCGGCCGTTGAGGTGCGCTGCTCGGGTCAACTGAAGACGGGGCAGGCGAACTCGCCACCGCGGTCGTGCTGGGGGTGCCCGTGTTTGTACAGGCAGACAAAAGGGTGCTGGCGGCCAGGCAGGCGAGCAGTGCCCGCGTCAGCCCGGGGCGGTGCGTCGCATCGTCAACTGTCATGGGTGGTGAGGCTCGGGTCAGCGCCCCGGGTCAACCAGTACCGGTACGGCTTCGCGGACCTGGAGGAGGGTGGCGGGGCCGGTGATGGGGACGGTGCCTTCGATGTACTGCCAGCCGGTGTCGGCGACGTTGAAGCGGGCGGCGTAGTTGGTGGTGACGGTGATGCCTACGCCTTGGCGCTTGCGGTACTTGTGGGTGATGTCGGCCGACGGGTACGGCTTGCCGGGGGTACTGGTGGTGACCGTCGGGGAGCCGTCGCCGAAGTCCCAGGTGTAGCTGATCGGCGTGGCTTCGACCACGACGGGGAAACCGAGCAGTGTCACGGTCGTTGTCGACACCTTGCTGTCGTCGGTGTAGACGATCGTCGCCATGTTCACCAACGTCTTACCCTTCGGCTGCACCTTCACCGACAGCCCAGGAAAGACGATGTTCTTGGTTTCCTTGCGCACTTCCTCCCAGGTGATGTCCTCCGGCCGCGGCGGCACCACCTTCGGCGGAACATTCGGACGCACCTTCCCCACGATCCGCCGACTCATCTGACACCGAGTCGGCCCGGGAACCGTCCCGTCGGGCTGCACACGACCACAGATACCTAGGTTTAGTTCGAAGTCGTCCTTGGCCGAGCTCGGTGTGTTGTCTCGACGCTGACTGCCTCGCGGATGTCGGTCGCCCGACGTCAGTTTGGTATTCGGAGAGGGCTTCTTCGCCGGAGGGGTGTGCTTGCCATGGCGCTTGATGATGCCCTCCTGGCTTGCTTGGGCTCCTTCTCGCGTCGGTGTCACATCTACGTCGGCCCGGGTAGGTATCCGCGTCACTGACGAGTGCATGGCGGCGCTCGCCTCAACGGTCCCCGCGAACGCGACGCACGCGAAGATCGACACACTCAGACCTATTGCGGCAGCCGGATTCATGATTGCGGAACCAGGCTCATTGCCGACATAACCCAGGAGCCGTTGAGCGCGCTCAGCGTGAATTCTCGCTTGTACTGCCGCACAGTGCTCGTCACTGGCTTCGCTGACGGAGAGTCCTTCGAGGTGTAGGCGCCGATCGTCACTGCCGCGTATCCGCCGACACGCCCTCCGTCTCCGCGGAAGAGGTCAGGTACGTCGTTGACGCGCTCAACGTAGTCGCCGGTCAGGCCTCCGTTGGCTGCGTTCACCTTCGAGACGTAGTCGGCGTACAGCTTGCACTGACTGCACGCCGGCGAGGTCGCGGACTTCATCGGTGCGACATCACCGGTCGTTGAGGCGTAGTTCAGGAGTTCGATGTAGTACCTCACGAAGGACTCCGCTGCGGACAGGCTAAGTCCGGTGGCAGCCTTCGGGCGTTCAGGTGCACCAGTGGGCGTAGCTGAGGTCGCGCTAGGTGACTTTGTCTCCTGACTGGTTGCCGCAGAGGACGGCGGTGGGGCTGTGTTGGGTTGGCCGGCTTTGGGGCTGGGGGTGGTGCAGGCGGTTAGGAGTGTGGTGGTGGCTAGGCAGGCCAGTAGGGCGTGGGTTGGCCTGTTGCGGTGTGTCACGAGTGTCAGCCCTCCGTAGTTGACACGAATCGTAACCGGGGTGTCGGGGCGGGGGCGATGTCAAAAGGTGCAGGTGTGGATAAGGCCAGGAGCCGCTCGGCTGGGGGGTTAGAGGCTCGGGCGGCTCCTGGCTGATGGGGGGACGGGTGGGGGTGGGGATTTATGACGCGGAGGGGGTGGGGGAATCGTTGTGATGGTGGTCACTGTGGGTGAGGGGCGTACTGGATGTCCAGGGCGGCGGTGGTGAAGCCGAGGGTGGTGTAGAGGGTGCGGGCGGGGGTGTTGGTGCCGTCTACGTAGAGGACGATCTCGTCGAGGCCGCGGTCGTTCTGGAGGTGGTGGAGGCCTTGGAGGGTCAGGGACTTGCCTAGGCCTTGGCCTTGGAAGGACGGGGACACTCCTACGACGTAGACCTCGCCTACGCCGTCCTCGACCTTCGTCCAGTGGAAGCCGGCTAGCTCCCCGGTTGCAGAAACGGCCAGGAAGAAGCCCTCAGGGTCGAACCACGGTTGCTGGAGGCGTTCGGCCAGGTCGGCGGCGGTCCAACTGCCCTGCTCGGGGTGGTCCGCGAAGGCAGCGGCGTTGACCTCCAGCCAGGCGGCGTTGTCCTGGCCAGGGACGAACGTGCGTACGGCGATCCCGTCCGGCCACACCGGTGCCGGCAGAGGAGCCCTGGTACGGCGGAGGAAGTACAGCTCGCGTGTTACCTCCAGATCGAGGCGCTGGGCGAGTTCGTCGGCGCCAGGCAGCCGCCCGTGCGCCCACACGCGAGTACGCGCGCCGCCGTGGTCGAGCAGCATCCGGAGCAGCGCCGTACCGAAGCCCTGCCGGCGATAGGGGACACCAACGACGAGTTCGGCGGAGCCGTCGGGGGACAAGGTGGCGTACCCGGTGAGGTTGCGGGCGCTCTGCAGGCCGCTGACCTCGATGGTGCCGGGCTCGCCGGAGTACGCGAGGACGTGGACGTCGCCGGGATGCTCGCCGTCGAGGTGCAGCAGGGTGCGTTCGGACAGCGGGTGGACGCCGTCGCTTTCTGCTGCGGTACGGGCGAGTTCCGTGACGGCGGCGGCGGTGGCCGGGGGCAACGGGGAGGGAACGGCTTCAAGAGTCACCGGAACACAGTAAAAGGTTCAGCTGAGTTCATTCTCAGGTTCTGGAAAGAGGGTTTGCTGCTCAGGTAACTTCAGCGGACTCATCTACCAAGAACACGGAGAACGACATGGCACGAGACAGAGCACGGCTGGGGGGACGGCGCGCTGCTGGTCTGCTCGCCGCCGGGGCGGCCGTGGCGCTTGCCTTGGCCGCGGGGGGATCCCTGAGCCAGGCGGGGGCTGCGACCCAGTCCGCCGCCGCGCCCGAGGCGACCGCCGTACAGGCAAAGAAGCCGACGCACTCGCAGATCCAGTTGCTGGCGATCAACGACTTCCACGGCAACCTGGAGCCGGCGACCGGTTCGGGCGGCAACATCAACGGAATCCCGGCGGGCGGCGCGGCGTACCTCGCCACGCATCTGAAGGAGCTCCGGGCCGCCGCGAAGGCCAAGGGGCAGGACTCGGTGACGGTCGCCGCGGGTGACCTGATCGGTGCCTCGCCGCTGCTGTCGGCGGCGTTCCACGACGAGCCGACGGTGGAAGCACTGAGCGGGATGGGACTCGAGGCTGCGTCGGTGGGCAACCACGAGTTCGACGAGGGCTGGCACGAGCTGCTCCGGATGCAGACCGGCGGCTGCCTGCCGGACGGCGACGGGCAGAACAACCAGAACTCCTGCCCGGACCCGAAGCACCCGTTCGAGGGCGCGAAGTACAAGTACCTGAGCGCCAATGTGTTCTTCACGAACACCCAGAAGACGCTGTTCGCGCCGTACACGATCAAGACCTTCAAGGACGGCAAGAAGGTCGCGTTCATCGGTATGACGCTGGAGAACACGCCGAACATCGTGACCAAGTCCGGTGTCGAGGGCCTGACCTTCAAGAACGAGGTCGCGACCGCGAACGCGCTGGTCCCGGAGCTGAAGAAGAAGGGCGTGAAGTCGATCGTCGTGCTGCTGCACGAGGGCGGGTTCCCGGCCGACCCGAAGGCGTACAACAGCTGCCCGGGGATCTCCGGCCCGATCGTCGACATCAACGCCGGGCTGGACCCGGAGATCGACGCGATCATCTCCGGCCACACCCACCAGGCGTACAACTGCTCGCTGCCGGACAAGGCCGGCAAGCCGCGGCTGGTCACCAGCGCATCGTCGTTCGGCCGGCTGGTCACCGAGGTCCGGCTGAGCATCGACAACGCGACCGGTGACGTCGACCGGACGAACACCCTGGCGCAGAACCAGATCGTCACCCAGGACGTCGTCCAGGACCCGAAGACGGCCAAGCTGATCGCGAAGTACAAGGCGCTGGTCGCGCCGATCGAAAGCAAGGTGATCGGCCACCTCAGCATCCCGTCGGTGGTCCGCACGAACGACGACTCGCTGGAGTCGCCGCTCGGCAACCTGATCGCGGACGCGCAGCTCGCCGACCCGTCGGTGGTGTCCGGCGGCAGGACGCCGGTGGCGGCGTTCATGAACCCGGGCGGTATCCGCGCCGACCTGGCGTCGAACGCCGGCGCGGTCACCTTCGGGCAGGCGTTCACCGTGCAGCCGTTCAACAACTTCCTGGTCTCGATGGACATGACCGGGACGCAGATCAAGGCCCTGCTGGAGCAGCAGTTCTCCGGCGTGAACGGCTCGGACGCCCCGAAGTACAAGGTGCTCCAGGTCGCGGGCATCACCTACACCTGGAACCCGGCCGCCGCGGCGGGTTCGAAGGTCGTGGCAGGCTCGATCAAGATCGGCGGGCAGCCGCTGGTGGACGGTACGTCGTACCGGATCGTCACGAACAACTTCCTCTCCGACGGCGGTGACGGCTTCCCGGCCTTCACCACCGCGGCGAACAAGGTGTTCGGCGGGCTGGATATCGACGCGTTCGCGAACTACCTGAGCGCGCACGACCCGTACACCCCGGTCGCCACCGACCGGATCTCGCTCGGTTCCTGAGCGGCAAACCCCGGAAGGGCCGGTGCGGCGACGCACCGGCCCTTTTTCGCATCTTTTCGCGATCCTGGTACCTTGCGTACTCAGGCACTTACGGAAGGTGAGTGATGGCGCACGTTGCTCCGACCTCGCACCGCCGGGCCACTCGCGCGTCACATCGGGGTCATCGCAGCGCGGACGGGCCGGTGCAGATCACCAGTTGGCTCGGTCTGGCGTTCGCGTTCGTGGTCGGGTGGGTCCTGACGTTCCAGTCGCACGTCGGCGTGCACGCGGCCGGCGTCACGCTGCTGGTGATGCTGGTGCCGATCACGATCGGTACGTTCGTGGCGGCGTTCAAGCAGGGCATCGGTTCCTGGCCGGCGGCGCTGACGACCGCGGCCGGGCTCGCCTTCACCCTGCTGAAGTTCTTCTTCTAAACCTGCGCGTCCGCCGGTTCCCGCGTGCTCGGCGCGGGCGGTACGACGAACCGGTACCCGACGTTGCGGACCGTCCCGATCAGCGCCTCGTGCTCCGGCCCGAGCTTCGCGCGCAACCGCCGTACGTGCACGTCGACCGTCCGGGTGCCGCCGAAGTAGTCGTAGCCCCAGACCTCCTGGAGCAGTTGCTCGCGGGTGAACACCCGGCCCGGGTGCTGCGCGAGGAACTTGAACAGCTCGAACTCCTTGTACGTCAGGTCGAGCGCCCGCCCGTTCAGCTTCGCGGTGTACGACGCCTCGTCGATGACCACGTCGCCGCTGCGGATCAGCGTGGACTCGGGCTCGTCGTTCCGGGTCGCCGCGAGCCGGCCGATCACCAGCCGCAGCCGGGCCTCGATCTCGGCCGGGCCGGCGGTGTCGAGCAGTACGTCGTCCGCGCCCCAGTCGGCGTTCACCGCGGTCAGACCGCCCTCGGTGACGACCAGGATCAGCGGTACGTCGATCCCGGTCGTGCGGATCAGCCGCGACGCGCTCCGGACCGCGACCAGGTCACGCCGGGCGTCCAGCAGCACAGCGTCGGCGTCCGGGGCGTCGACGAGCGCGGAGACCTCGGCCGGCAGGATGCGGATCTGGTGGGGGAGCAAGGCGAGCGACGGCAGCACCTCGGTGGAGGCCTGCAGCGCGTTCGTCAGCAGAAGTAACGTGCTCACGCCGTCTCCTTGTGCTGATAGTGCACGTCAGGCCCCAACGGCGTCGTTGCCGGGGGCCTGGGACACACTGGTTCGCAACAGCAAGATGACATAATAGCGGAAGACTTAACCGATGAGTGAGGCGCGGATCAGATGCCGGAAGTGACCATCAGGTACTTCGCTGCCGCACGTTCGGCGGCCGGCAGCTCGTCGGCGACCGCAGAAGCGGGTTCGATCGGCGATCTGGTCAGCACCGTGTCGACCGACCGGCCGGAGCTGGCGCGGGTGCTGTCGATCTGCACGTTCCTCCTGGACGGCGAGCGGGCCGATTCCAGCACACTGCTGAAGCCGGGCGCGCTCGTCGATGCCCTGCCGCCCTTCGCCGGCGGCTGACCGGACTCCTCTCGGGGTACATTCGTCGCCGTGGCGATGGAGTCGGGGACGCTACTCACTACGGTGGGGCGGGCGGGGGTCCTGTTCGGGAAGGCCTGGCCGCGGTTGGCGGCGGTCTTCCTGGTGGCACAGTTGGTGCACCGTGGCCTGCAGTGGGTCGCAGTGCAGGCGGGTGCGAAGGCCGAGGCGGCCGGGATCGCCGTACTGGCGTTGCTCGTCGTCGTGTCGCTGGCGATGTACGTGACGATGTTCCTGGTGCTGCGGAGCGACCTCCCGTTCCACAGGCGCGCTGTTGCCGAGGGCATGCTCGCGCCGGACGGTATGGAGCCCGGGAGCGAGCACAAGCCCCTGGACGCGGTCGCTGCCGCTCTGTTGCCGTTCTTGGCGTTCTACGCGGCCTACAAGTTCCTGCAGAACGAAGCGCTCAACTACGAGTACCAGCTTGCGGTCAAGAAGGTGAACGACACTGTCGCGAACGTTCTGACCGGCGGTGCGACACCGCAGCAGTCCGAGGGGCTGCAGTCCTTGTCGACCTGGTTGTTCATCGGCCTCGGCGTGACGGCGTACCTGCTCCGCTTCGTGTTCAAGAAGTGGAAGAAGGAGAAAAAAGGCCCGGTCCGCAAGCTGTTCGTCACGTACCTCGAGGCGCTCTGGATCTTCGTGGTCGTGTACCAGGCGACCTCGGTGATCCCGCCGCCGATGACGTGGCTGAAGCAGCGTGTCGTCTGGCAGTGGCTGCAGGACGGGTACACCTGGGTGCTCGACCATGTGCTCGGCGTCGACCAGGTCCGCGAGGTGTGGGACTCGGTCACCGCGTTCGTCGCGGCGGGCATCGGTGACCTGTGGAGTGCCGCCGTACTGCCGTTGATGTGGATCACCATGACCGCGGTCATCTACGGCCGCGTCGTGCAGAAGCCCGACAAGGTGCGCTGGCGGTTCGACCGGATCACGCACCGCTGGCAGCAGACGCCGCGGATCGTCCGGGTGGCCGGCAACTCGGTGGTGGCCGACTGGAAGGAACGCTGGATCCCAGTGGTGCAGGCGTTCCGGCTGGTCGTCCGTTCGGGGCTGCGGCCGATGCTCGGGTACTTCCTGGCCTGGGCGGTGGTCACGTTCGCCGCCAGCGGCGTGTGGATCGCGCTCAAGCTCTGGGTCCTCGGGCCGCACACGCTCCAGTTCTGGCAGGTCGTCGACGAGCCGCTGAGCCTGCTCACGGACGGCCTGAAGATCATGCTGCAGGTCAGCCTGCTCGCTGCGGCGTACGACCGGATGATCGGCGGCCTGGCCGGCTACCTCGGGCCGCGGACCCGCGCTGTCCACGAGCAGCCGGCCGGCGACCAGGGCGTCACCGACCTGAGCGCGGCTACCTCGGGAATGCCAGGTACTGAGGGAGCTTCGTAGCCCACGTGATCGTCGGTTGCACGCTGCCTGCGACCGACGTCGGTACGACGAAGATCGCGACCGTCTCGAACGGCTTCCCCGCCGTCGGCTTCAGGTAATACTGCGCGGCGGCACCCCGCCAGCTCTCCGGCTTGTCGTCCGTACCGCCCGCGCAGCCTGTCGGACGGTCCTGGTAGTCGTCGGCGACCACGGTCTCGTCCCAGGTCCGGCCGTCCGGTGCGCGGAGGTGCAGTGAGCAGCCGCCGAGCCCGTCGAGCGCGGACAGCTTGTCCACCTGCAACCGGAAGTACACGCGGATCCGGGTGGTGTCCGGCGGGAGCTTGTCCTCGGTGCTGTGCCCGCCCTGTAGCGGCTGCGGGTCCTGCTCGACACTGGCGGCGTACCAGGTGGCGCCGTTGTACGACGTACCGCCCGCCGCGACCTGAACGGGATCGCGGGGCTCGCCGTCGTACCAGGACTTGTAGTCGCTGTGGGTGGTCCACCAGCCGGCGAACGGAATCGTCACGACGAGAGCGCCGAGCGCGATCGAGTTCTTCCGGAACCAGCCGCGGCGGGCACGCCGTGCGCCGCTCACTGGTCGCTCGCATCGGTCAGGGCCACGACGTCCTCGACCTTCGGAGTGTCGTTGCCGAGCGGGACCGTGACCTGCGGCTCGAGGTCGTTCAGGATCGACTTCTCCATCACCAGGAACGTTGCCCCCGGCACCTTGTCGGCCGGCATCTCGACCACGAACGAGCCGCGGACCGGGATGTCCGGGGAGAACTCGGACCCGGTCAGGTCGACCTGGTCGAGGCCGCTGCGGTTCGAGCCCAGGTAGGTGATGCCGTCCGCGGACCGGATCTTCACGCCCATGATGTGCATCGGCTCGCGGGTGGCCGTGACGGTCGCGTCGACGACCACGAAGTCGGTCAGCGAGTCGCGGTCCGGCGTGGAGAACGGGATCCGGAGCTTCTTGCCGACCCGTACGTCGTTCACCGTCAGGTCGAACCGCGGCGTCTTGACGGCGCGCCCGACGATGCCCTTCACCGGGGTCGGATCCTGGATGTCCTTCTGGTCCGGCGTCCACCGGTAGAGCGCGACGATCGCGACCAGCACGGCGATCGTCAGCCCGATGTTGGCGAGCTTCCGGCCCTTCACTTGCGGTTGTCCTTCACCTTGACCGTGCTGTCCGCGACGATCTTGTCCGGCAGCCACTTCTCGTGGTGGTCGAGGATCGACTCGTCCTCGTGCTCGTAGCCCTGGACCGTCAGGCTGACCTCGGTCGGCAGCTTGGTGCCCTTCGGGAGCTGCCAGACGAACGCGACGTCCTCGGTGGCGTCCGGGGTCAGCACCGGGTTCATCGTCGCGTCGCGGAGGTTGGTCGAGCCGAGCGGTCCGGCGTCGTCCTTCACGCCGGGGACGCCGATCAGCCGGATCATGTCCAGCGACGGCGTCGTTCCGGTGTGGTCGGTGACCTTCAGCTTGGTCACGACCGCCAGCAGGACGCCGCCCGGCTCCGGGGTGAACAGCGGCTTCAGGTCCTTGACGATCACCGCGCGCTGGATCGTGACCTCGTACTGCCCGGCGTCGATCGCGGTTCCGGCGGCCACCTGCGGCGTCTCGTCGCCGGCCTTCCTCAGCCCGCCGAACGCGGCGGCGACCACCAGCAGTACGGCGCCCGCGCCGATCGACCAGGTCTTGACCGAACGGCCGCGCACCTTCAGATCCTGGAACTCCGGGAGCTCCTCGTCCCCAGTTTCCCCGCTCCCCGTTTCCTGCACGCCCGCAAGCGTAACCACGCCAGGGGGCGGTTCAGTCGTTCGGCCGGCCGCGGAGGCGCTTGGTCTCGCCGCGGCGCTTCTTGTCGTCCAGGCGGCGCCGTACGGACGCCTTGCTCGGCTTGGTCGGACGGCGCTTGCGGGGCGGCGGGGCGATCGCCTCGCGCAGCACGTCCGCCAGCCGTTCGCGCGCGGCCTCCCGGTTGCGGAACTGCGACTTGTACTCCGACGCCGCGATCGTCAGTACGCCGTCCACCAGCCGCGACTGCAGCCGCTCCAGCGCGCGCGTCTTCAGTACGTCGCTCAACGCCGACGTACCGGCCACGTCGAAGCTCAGCTCGACCCGGCTGTCCGTGGTGTTCACGGACTGCCCACCAGGCCCACTGGACCGCGAGAACCGCCAGGCCAACTCCGCCTCCGGCACCACCACCCCCGAACGCACCGTAACTCCACTCTCCACAGCTCCTATTAGACCGGAGCACAATCACCAGTTGTTCATCCCGGGGACGGGGAGGACAGCTTCTCAGTAGGTGAAACGGGCGGTTGAAACGTGAACGGGGCGTCGTACCGTTGGTAGCTGTGAGTCTTGGGCTGTGGGTGCTGGTCGGCGCGGTAGTCGCCGGTGTGGTTCTCAGCGTGCTCAAAGCGTGGGTGGACGGGCGGTTTCGCGGGAAGAGCGAGGACGACGTGGAGCGGGTGACGGCCGCGGAGGTCGGTGCGGAGCTGGGTGAGCGGGCGACGCTGCTGCAGTTCTCGTCCGCGTTCTGCGCGCCCTGCCGGGCCACCAGGCGAACGCTTGCCGAGGTCGAGGGCATGGTGGACGGTGTGCGCCACGTCGAGCTGGACGCCGAGTCGCACCTCGAGCTGGTCCGCCGCCTGGACATCCTCCGTACGCCGACCACGCTGATCCTGGACGCGACCGGCGCCGTGGTGAAGCGCGCCAGCGGAGCACCCCGGAAGCCGGACGTGATCGCCGCGCTGGCCGCCGCGATCGACCGCCAGCCGAGCTGACACCGTCCGTTACGTGCCACCGGATGGCCAACGCCCCGGGCTGTAGGCAAGACTCTCCCGGTGAGCTCTCAAGCAGCAGGTTGGTACGACGACCCTGAGGACCCGGCCCAGCAGCGGTACTGGGACGGCAACGCCTGGACGGATCAGCGTCGCCCGCAGCAGGGCCCACCCGCGTTCCAGGGCCAGTTCGGCCAGCAGCGGCCGGCTGACTTCCCGCAGTACGGCGAGCCCGCACAGCACGGCCAGGTGTACGGCAGCCCGCAGCCGCAACAGCCCCCGCAGCAGGACCAACCGCGATACGGCCAACGCATCCCGGGCTACCAGCCGCCACCTGCTCAGCCTCAGTACGGGCAGCCCCAGTACGGGCAGCCCCAGTACGGGCAGCAGCAATACGGTCAGCCCCAGTACGGTGCGCCGCAGCAGTACGGCCACGGCCAGCCGGGCGGCTATGGCTACCCGGGCCAGCGGGTCCACACCACCCCGGACGGCCAGTTGCTCTCCGGCTGGTGGCGCCGGGTGTTCGCCCGAATCCTCGACGGGATCATCGCGGGCCTCATCGGCCTCCCGCTGACCGGCTACTTCATCTACCAGTACTCCAAGGTGCTCTGGGCCTACTTCCAGGACACCCTGGACCAGGCAGCCGCCGGTACGCCGACAACCACCACCACCCTGCCGCCCGAGGTCTACAAGTGGATGATCCCGGCGACACTGATCAGCCTGCTGGTGTCTTTCGTCTACGAGTACCTGTTCCTCACCAAGAAGGGCGCTACGCCCGGCAAGATGGCGCTGGGCATCGCGGTTCGGCTCCGCGACGTACCGGGGAACCCGCCGGGGAGCGCGGTGCTCAAGCGGTACGGCCTGTACATGGGCATTAGCCTGCTCAGCGCGATCCCGCTGGTAGGCACCCTGTTCAGCTTCGGAGCACTGCTGAACGACCTGTGGCCGCTGTGGGATGACAAGAAGCAGGCCCTGCACGACAAAGTGGCGGAGACCAACGTCGTCCGGCGCTGATCCAGAATGTGATCAGTTGTCTCACTAGATGGGACCAGTGGTAGCGGGCCCGCCCAGGTTCCGTACTCTCGACACGTGGTTTACACGACATGGCTGACGAAGCGCAGGGCAGTGGACAACTGCCGGGTGCGCTCATCGCTGTGTCGACGCCGCTGACCAGGCGGCGTCCCGAGCGCTGCGGAACCGGTCGCTGAGCACGGTTCCGCGTACGTCGTCTCCCGCACACCCGGGCGGGTTCCGGCTCGACATCCTCCTTCACCGGGAGTCGTCATGTCCGAACAACAGGCGGCACAGCAGGTCGATCCACGCGGTCTCCGGTTCGCGGCCGCGATCACCACGGTGGTCCTGGCGCTGACGCTGATCCTGAACAACCCCTGGCCGCTGGCGGTGCAGGCCGTCGTGTTCGCGGTCTCGGTCGCGTTCGGCGTCCAGGCGTCGCCGTACGGCTGGCTGTTCAAGCGGCTGGTGCGGCCCCGGCTGGGCAAGCCGAAGGAGCTGGAGGACGCGGCCCCGCCGCGGTTCGCCCAGCTGGTCGGCCTGGTCTTCGCGGTCATCGGCCTGGCTGGGTACTTCAGCGGCCTGACCGTGCTGGGAGTTGTCGCGACCGGATTCGCCCTGGTCGCCGCGTTCGTGAACGCGGCCGTCGGGCTCTGCCTCGGCTGCGAGGCCTATCTGCTGATCCACCGCATTCGTACGCCATCCACCGCTACCAACTGAGAGGCAGCACCACATGAGCAGGGAAACCGCGCTCGTCTCGGCCGACTGGGTCGAGGAGCACAAGAACGACGACGGCGTTGTCCTGGTCGAGGTCGACGAAGACGTCTCGGCGTACGACGCCGGCCACATCGCCGGCGCGATCAAGCTGGACTGGAAGGACGACCTGCAGGACGCGGTCCGCCGCGACTTCGTCAACCAGGAGCAGTTCAGCGCGCTGCTGTCCGAGCGGGGCGTGAAGAACGACGACACGGTCGTGCTGTACGGCGGCAACAACAACTGGTTCGCGGCGTACGCGTACTGGTACTTCAAGCTCTACGGCCACGGTGACGTCCGGCTGCTCGACGGCGGCCGCAAGCGCTGGGAGCTGGACAGCCGCGAGCTGACCGACGAGGTCGTCAAGCGCGAGGCCACCCAGTACGCGGCGAAGGAGCCGGACCTGAACATCCGGGCCTTCCGCGACGAGGTCGGCGAGGCCATCGGCGTGAAGAACCTGGTGGACGTCCGGAGCCCCGACGAGTACGCCGGCCGGCTGCTCGCCCCGGCGCACCTCCCGCAGGAGCAGGCGCAGCGCGCGGGCCACATCCCGACCGCGGCGAACATCCCGTGGAGCAAGGCGGCCAACGACGACGGCACCTTCCGCGCCGACGACGAGCTCAAGCAGCTGTACGCCGACGCCGGCGTGGACTTCGGCAAGGACACCATCGCGTACTGCCGGATCGGCGAGCGCTCGGCGCACACCTGGTTCGTGCTGCACGAGATCCTCGGTCAGCAGAACGTGAAGAACTACGACGGCTCCTGGACCGAGTGGGGCTCGCTGGTCGGCGTACCCGTTGCCCTCGGCGACGAACCCGGAAAGGCCTGACACATGTGCGGAGCGAAGCAGGGCGGCCTCGACCTCAAGGGCGTCGACGTCGACAAGGAGGCCGTGATCCAGGGCCAGGTGCTGCGCGGCGAGGAGCCGGTCGGCGGCGCGTACGTACGGCTGCTGGACAGCACGGGTGAGTTCACCGCCGAGGTCCCGACCTCGGCCACCGGGCACTTCCGGTTCTTCGCGGCGCCGGGCAGCTGGACGCTGCGCACGCTGGCCCCGAAGGCCCAGCCGGTCGACCGCCAGGTCGTGGCCCAGTACGGCGAGGTCGCGGAAGTGGCCGTCACCGTCTGAGCAGTTGCTCGTTACACAAGGTGCCACCCCCACCAGACGGTGGCCCACCCTGAAGTAAGCACCGAGGGGCCCGGACCTTGCGCGTCCGGGCCCTTCGGCATGCCCGGAACTCCTTGCCGGGCAGGGATTTCGCGGACATCGCATCCGGGTTACGGGGTCACCGGCGAATCCGGCCGGGAATGTAACGGTTTGATCTCGGAGCGCGGTCGGCTCGTCACCTAACGCAGTCGACCGAGTTGTGTCTGTGTCCTGACCCGCAGTTCGGGTCACGTCATCACTCAGGGAGGAGGGGTCAATGCGACCCCGCATCGGATACAAGAAGCTCGCTGCCGTCGGTGTTGCGGCGGTTGTCGGCGTGGCTTCTACGATTGCGCTGACGTCTGGTTCCGCGTCCGCCTCGCCGGTCTTCGGCTACAGCGGTTACTCGTACGGGACCGATGTCGAATCCGGGCTGGCGAACAGTGGCCCGCAGGTGATCAGCAAGTTCGGTTGCACCACGGACGCCAACAAGGCTGACAAGAACGACATCGCCGCGGCGAACGTGAACGGGCAGGCCATCGCGCGCACGGTCAAGACCGACACGCACGGGTTCAACAACGCCAGCGGCACCGGCGTCGTGAGCACCGCGACCGCCGCCGACGTCAAGGTCGGCAACCTGCTCACGCTGACCGGCGTGAAGACCACCACCACGTCGAAGTACTCGAAGGGCCAGCTGTCCTACACCGGCAGCACCACCTTCGCGGGCGTGAAGATCGGCGCGATCTCGGTGCCGTCGCTGCTGAACCCCGGCCCGAACACCAAGGTCGCCGTTCCGGGCCTCGGCTACATCGTGCTGAACCGCGTCGGCGGTGTGAAGACCGCGTCCGGCATCTACTCGTACGCGCAGGCAGTCGTGCTGCACGCGACGGTGAAGAACCAGTTCATCCCGCAGGGCGTCGACGTCGCGGTGCTGAAGACCCGCGCGGAGATCTCGAAGCCGGCCACCGCGCTGGTGATCGGTTCGGCGTACGGCACCAAGGCCACGGCCGACAAGCTGGTCGTCTCCGACGCCACTTCGCTCCAGACCACCTGCCAGGGCACTGAGGGCAAGACGGTCCGGGTCGCGGTCGGCGAGCTGAACATCCCGAAGGTCGCCTACGTCGGCGGTGTCTACACCACCAAGAACGGCGCCATCGGCGAGAACAAGTCCTACATCAACTTCACCTCGCACGTCGCGGGCGTGAAGGTGGGCAGCCTGTCCATCGGCGCCATCGAGTCCTCGGCCTCCGCGTGGAAGACCAAGGACAACAAGGCCGGCGTGAGCTCGTCCTCGACGATCGCCTCGATCAAGGTCGGCGGCAAGACGTACGCGGTGCCGACCGGCGAGAACAAGACCCTGGACATCCCGGGCATTGCTCGCCTGACCTTCAACCAGGTCATGCGGCAGAAGCGCTACATCGAGGTCAACGCCCTGGTCATCGACGTCTACAGCCTGAACACCAAGGTTGTCGTCGGCCACTCGGCCGCCGGCGTCGTCAGCTGATCACGGCAGACACCATCTGAAACACGGCTGAGTCGAACCTCACCGACCCAGAGCACCGGCCCCCGGATCCCGCACGGATCCGGGGGCCGGTTCCGTTATGCGTCCAGGATCAGCGTGACCGGGCCGTCGTTGGTCAGGGCGACCTTCATGTCGGCACCGAAGATCCCGCGCTCGACCTTGGCGCCCAGGTCCCGCAGCGCGGCGCAGAACGCGTCGTACAGCGGCTCGGACACAGGCCCGGGGGCGGCCGCGCTCCAGGACGGGCGCCGGCCCTTGCGCGTGTCGGCGTACAGCGTGAACTGGCTGATGGCGAGGATCGGCGCCTGCTCGTCGGCGGCCGAGCGTTCGCCCTCGAGGATGCGCAGCGTCCAGATCTTCGCGGCCAGCGCCGCCGCCTTCTCGACGGTGTCGTCGTGGGTGACTCCGAGCAGGATCACCAGCCCGGGCCCGTCGATCGCCCCGACCACCTCGCCGTCCACGGTGACCGACGCCTGACTGACTCGCTGTACTACGGCTCTCATGGATGTATCTTCTCGTGCAGGAGATCATCCGGTCATCGGACCCATTGACCGGCAAATATCCGTTTCTGGACCCGATCTGGCAGGATTCGTCCATGGCGTCGACTCTGATCACTGTTGCCCCCACCGGTGCCGAGACCGCGAAGGCGGACTGCCCGGCGTTGCCGACCACGCTCGACGAGCTGGTCGGGACCGCGAAGCGCTGTGAGGCCGCGGGGGCCGCGATGATCCACATCCACATCCGCGACGGTCTCGGTCGGCCGACCCTCGATCTTGGCCGGTTGACCGAGACGGTCGCCGCCGTCCGGGAGAACACCGCGCTGGTCGTGCAGCTGTCGACCGGCGGGGCGGTCACCGATCCGTACGAGCACCGCCTGCGCGTGCTGGATGCGGCGCCGGACTCCTGCTCGCTGACGGTGGGCACGGTCAACTTCGGCGACGACGTGTTCATGAACCCGTGGCCGTTCGTCACCCAGCTCTTCCAGCTGACGCAGGAGCGCGAGGTGGTCCCGGAGTTCGAGCTGTTCGACCTCGGCCACGTCGCCGCGCTGCACCGCCTGCTGGACAAGTACGGCCTGCCGTACGGCGGGCGCGTGCACTGCGATCTGGTGATGGGCGTCCCCGGCGGCATGCCCGGTACGGCGGACGCCCTCGTTGCCGCGGTCAACGCCCTGCCCGACGCCGTCACGTCCTGGTCCGCCACGGGCATCGGCCGTACGTCGCTCACGGTCGCGCTGGCCGCCCTGTCGAAGGGCGGCAACCTCCGCGTCGGTATGGAGGACACGCTGACGCTCGCGAAGGGCGTACCGGTCACGCACAACGCCGAGCTGGTCGAACGTGCCGCCGCGCTGGCGACCCTGGCTCAGCGGCCGCCGATGTCGCCCGACGAGGCCCGCACCCTGCTGAACGTCAAGTAGGCGGCCGCGCCGATCGCCACAATCGTTGCCTCCAGCAAGAGCCAGTCCCGGAGATAGTCGCGCGGGAGGACGGTCGGGTTCACCCCGGTGCCCTGCCTGAAGATCAACGGCAGGGCGATCAGGCTGGTGACCCCGACGTACAACAAGGTCGTCCGCACCACCCCGACCGTCCGATGCGCCCCAGGCCTCCGCGACCACCTCATCACGAGCCACCCGACAACGACTGTCAGTGGAGCAATGACGAAGTCATCCACTACCACCGCCCCACCCAGCCACAGCGGCAACCGCACCAACCCCCGCACGTCCACGCTCTGCAGCAGCTCCCGACCACCCCACAGGGCCATCAGAACGCCGACGGCCACCAGACCGATTCGCACCTTCATGTAACAACCTCCAGCCGATGAACCCACTTCGTCTGCAAAACCCCCGGCCGATTGGGTGCGATGATCCGCGCCGGAAACCCGTGGTCCAACGCAAGCTCTGCACCATTCAGCCGCAGCGCCAGCAACGTCAACGGATCCGCCGCGAACTCCTCCGGCAACTCGCTCGTCCCGTAGAACCCGCCCTTCTCCATCGACACCACCCGGACCCGCGACCTGGCCGGCGCTCCGCAGAGCTCCAGCAGATCCCGCACCCGGACCCCTTCCCAGCGCGCGCCTTGGCTCCATCCCTCGACGCAGGCGATCGGCAGTACGGACCGGCTCTGCGTCAGGTTCCGCAGCTCCTCGATGCTGTACGACAGCACCCTCGGCCCCATGACCGTGAACCGCCAGTCCGCGTCGATCCCGCCGACGCCCGCCGCGGCCGCCGTACGGTTCACCGGCAACCCTTGCGGGCCGATGTTCGGCTTCCTCGGTGCGAGCACGGCAACCGGACCGAGCGGCGTCGCGGACTGCCCCGCTGTGGTGATGCCGACCAGCGCGGCCGCTCCCGCCACCGTACGGAACAGCCCGCGGCGGGTGAGCCCGGTGGTCTCGGCCGGGAGCGATTCGGGCCGGCGTTCCGGCGTACGCCGCCAATTGGCGCGGATCAGGGGGAGCTTGACGGCGAGATGGACGAGCAGGGCGCCGACGATGATCCACGCGAGCGCGTAGTGCGTCTGGCGGAACGGGAACGGCCAGGGGTACCACTGCAACGTGTTGACGAACCCGATGAAGAGTTCGAGCGCCATTGAGGAGACGAGCACGAGGATCGACAGCCGCTCGATCAGCTTGGCGAGATTGAGGTCCGGCTTGGCGAAGAGCTTCGGGTAGACGGTCCAGAGTTTGGCGAGCAGCAGCGGTACGGCGACGGTGCCGCTGATCACGTGCAGGCCCTGGGTGACGCGGTACAGGTTCGCCGGGCGGCTCGGGACGGGGAGCCAGCTCGGGGTGTCCTGGAGGAAGTGGCTGTAGAGACCGGTCAGGAAACAGACCACCACGGTCGTCCCGAGCCAGCGGCCGATGACGGTCGCCACCCGCGGATGGTGCAGCGGCGACGAGAACGTCGGTGGTGCCGGGAGCTTCATGTTTCCACTACAACGCAGCCGGAGGCGGGTGAACGGCGTACGACGGTTACTGCTCGCGAACGGCGCACCCGGAACCAGTTGTCCACAGGTCTGCGATCGACGGCTCTCGGTGGTACCGATCGGGGCATACTCTTGGTCAACTTGACGAAGGGAGTGTGGCGGCGTGAAGACGCAGGAGCGGTCGTCCGACGACGACGAACGCGCGATGGCGGACCTGGCCGAGGTCGGCGACTGGCGTTCGATCTGGGGTCCACCGGCCACCGGTGCGGAGGCGATCCGCGCGATGGTCGACCGCGTCACCGCCGCCACCGGCTGGCGCCCGTGGGCGCCGGGCGACATCGATCCCGACCGCTACACCTGGGGCCTGGTCACGCAGCGCGAGACGGTGATGCTCGTGCTTCCGGACGCCGTGCTGCCGGAGAGCCCGCGCAGCGGCTGGTCGGCGTACGAGATCGGCCCGTCCGAGCTCCCGCTCGCCGAGGAGGGCCTCGACCTGCACTGGCCGGCCCAGCTCCAACTGGCCCGGCAGTTCTGGGGACCGCCCGTGTACGTCGGTCCCGGCGACGACGTGCGCATCCCGCCGGAGTGGCGCGGCCGCCGCCGGCACCTGGCCGTCTGGCTCCGCCCGGGCGCCGAGTTCCACCTGTACGCATCCCAGCCCGGCCCCGACGAAGACGCGGCCGGCTTCGCATACTCCGTCTATGCCAGCGAGGTGTCGTAACCATGTCGATGACGCACACCGGTGACGAGCACCTCGACGAGATCCTCGCCGCGCTCCAGCGCGCCGGAGCGGACCTGAAGCGCATCGTCAGCTCCGGTCGCCGCTTCTCGCAGAACCTCTGGTCCAGGCTCACCCGCTCGCAGCGGCAACGCTCGGGGATCGAGCGGGTCGTCAACTCCGCACGGTTCGACCCGGGCGTCGACCGGGCGATGCAGGGCGTCGACCCCCGGGTGCGTTCCCGTGCGGCCGAGGTTTCCTCGCTGGAGGCGTCCGTCAACGACAACGACCGCCTGATCAGCGACCTGAACGCGCAGCGTCAGGAACAGCAGCAGCGGATCGACACGCTCCAGCGCGACCTGGACCAGGACCTCAACAACGACCGCGACCGCGACGGCATCGACGACCGGATCGAGGACCGGACCGACCGCGACCGGAACCACGTCGACGACAACGTCGACCGTGACGACCGCACCGACCTGCAGAACGACAACGCCAACGATCGCGACGGCGACGGTGTCGACGACTCCGTCGAGCGCCGCGAGGAGCAGCGCGCCGAGGCGGACCGCGAGCGGGCCGAGCGGGACCGGCGCGAGGAGCAGGACCGCACGACCGAGGACGAGTCCCGCCGCGGCATCGACCCGGCCGCCGCCGCGGGCACGGCCGCCGGCGCCGCGGTGGCCGCCGAGGAACTGCGCGACCTCCAGGAAAACCAGGACGAGCGCGACCAGTCCGACAAGGCGGACGACCAGCAACAGGCCGCCCCCGACAGCGACCTCGACACCACCCCCAACACCACCGACCCGGACCGCGACCCGGCCCTGGACACCAACGACCCGGCTAACGCCCCCGCCCTCGACGCGAACGACCCGGCCCTCGACCCGAACGACCCGTCGAACGCCCGCACCGACGACCCGTCCCTGGACCCGAGCAACGCGTCCGCCCTGGACGCGAACGACCCGTCCCTGGACCAGGACACCCCCGCCTTGGACGCGAACGACCCGTCCCTGGACCAGAACGCCCCCGCGAACAACCCGTCCCTGGACGCCAACGACCCGTCGCTCAACCAGAACGAACCCGGTGCCGACGGCACCGAACCTGGCGTGGACGGCACCGAACCTGGCGTGGACGCCAACGAACGTGGTGTGGACGGCAACGAACCGGGTGTCGACGGCAACGACCCGGCCCTGGACACGACCGACCGGGCGAACGCCCCCGCACTCGACGCGAACGACCCGTCGCTCGACCCCAACAACCAGTCGAACCCGTACGTGACGGACGACCCGCAGCTGGACACCCCCGCCGCCGACGCCCAGCAACAGAACGCGGACCTCGACACCGACCTCGGCACCGACGGCCCCGAGTCGACCACCGACCCGTACGTCACGGACACGTCCGTCGACCAGGACGGCCCCGACGTCAACCAGGACGGCACCAACCCGTACGTCACCGACACCGCGGTCGACAACAACCTCGACCAGGACGGCACCGACCCGCAGGCCACCGACAACAACCTCGACCAGGGCGGCCCGGAAACGACCCAGGGCGGCGCGAGCCCGTACGTCACCGACACCGCCCGCGGCACCGACTTGGCCCAGGACGAAGCAGACCTCGGCCAGGACCAGCAGCCGGACACCGGCCCCGACCAGACTCCCCAGGTCGACGCGCCGCAGGCCGACGCACAGACCGAACAGCCCACCCAGTCCCAAGCACCCGAGCAGGCCCCGCAAGGCACCGAAGGCCAACAGCCCCAGCAGGGCAGTGAAGGACAGCAGCCCCAGCAGCCGCAAGGCCCGAACGCGCCGAACATGCAGGACGTCGCCTCCGCCACCCAAGGCGCCGTCGAGGCCGAGGCAGAGGCCCCCGGCCAGGGTGCCGCTCCCGAAGGCCAAGGCAACCAGCAAGGCCCCCAGCGCCGCCAACCCGACGGCCACGCAGAAGACGCCCTGCTCGACGGCAACCGCGAGCAGCACGCCCCCGGCCAGAACCTCTCCCCCCAAGAGGTGGCCCACCTGGCCGACAAAACCTCAAAGGGCCACGCCCACGCCTCAGGAGCAACCAGCGCCGACGCAGGCGTCACCTCCAACGACCGCCCCGGCACCGCCGGCCAGCAAGCCCGCGACCGCACCGCCGACCGAGGCGACCGAGGCCGAGGCGACGACGGCGGCCGCAGCCGCTAACCCAACCCCCACCCCAACCACCGGCAACCACCACCCACAACCGACCTCCCGCCCATCCACCGGCACCTGCACCCACCGGCACCTGCACCCACCGGCACCTGCACCCACCGGCACCTGCAACCACCGGCACCTGCAACCACCGGCACCTGCAACCACCGGCACCTGCAACCACCGGCACCTGCAACCACCGGCACCTGCAACCACCGGCATCGGCAACCACTGGCGTCGGCAACCACCGGCGTCGGCATCGGGCATCTCGGGCGTCCAGCACCGCAGGCTCCAACCACCAGCCTGCGGTGCTGGCTCACGCCCGCGTGGGTCCGGCCGCCCACGTACGCCGTTCGAACGCTGCGCGCGGCTGCTGCCCGGGGCCCGCGTCTCGTACCCACCCGCCGCCGTACCTCACAGCCGTCCACCGAATCCCGCTCGCGCACACCCCGGCACAGACGAGCCCCTCGCCGAGTCGTGGCGATTGGCGGACCCCACTTTCGCCGAGTCGTGAGTATCGGCTCGCTTTTGCGACCGGGATCCACGACTCGGGGAGATGGTGCCGGACCAAACGCCACGACTCGGCTGTCAGTAGACGATTGCTTGGGTGTTTTCGGTGAGGATTTCTTCGGTGAAGGTGGGGGCGCCGGAGATGCGGGTGCCGGGGAGGATGTCTGCTTCGGTGAGGTTGCGGCGTTTGGCGCATTGGGTGCAGACGGTGAGCTGACCGCCTTCGAGGACCGCGGTGAGGAGGTCGGCGAGCGGGGCGGCGTGCGGGAGGTCGAAGGATTCGGCGCGGCCGGGGACGGCGAACCAGACCGCTTCGCCGGTGAGCCACAGCGAGACCGTCGCGCCGGCGGCGACGGCCGAGGCGGCGACCGTGAACGCCTGGTTGGCGCGCTCAGCTTCCTCGGCGCCTGCAGTCAGCTTGATCACCAGCGAACGAGACATCCCGCCACCGTAGCCGAACCCCCCGGACCACCTCTCCCCGGCGCAGGAGCCCGCTCCACTGGACCCCACTCCACTGGACCCCCGCACTCCCCAGGACCACAGGACCCGGGACGGCGCACCAGGGGAGTTCGTACCCACCGGAGCCTGCACCACGGGAGCCTGCACCGCGGGAGCCTGCACCGCGGGAGCCTGCACCGCGGGAGCCTGCACCGCGGGAGCCTGCACCGCGGGAGCCTGCACCGCGGGAGCCTGCACCGCGGGAC
>NZ_JBHWKR010000017.1:0-107905 GCF_042730855.1 Kribbella sp. NPDC059898 | reverse complement strand
TCGCACCGCGGGACCTCGCACCGCGGGACCTCGCACCGCGGGACCTCGCACCGCGGGACCTCGCACCGCGGGACCTCGCACCGCGGGACCTCGCACCGCGGGACCTCGCACCACGGGACCTCGCACCACGGGACCTCGCACCGCCGGAGCCTGCACCACGGGAGCCGGCACCGCGGGACCTCGCACCACGGGACCTCGCACCACGGGACCTTGCGCCGCGGGACCTCGCACCACGGAACCTCGGACCGCGGGATCTCGGACCGCGGGACCTCGGACCGCGGGACCTCGCGCCGCGGGGCCTCGCGCCGTGGGACCCAGTTGAGGGGCGCCGGGGTGGGGGCGTGCGGGATGTCACGTGGTGGGGGAGCGGGGGGTGGGGTGGGGGTGCTTTAGACTGCCGGTGTGTTGCATGTTGTGTTCACCACGTTGCTGATTCTGGTCTGTGTGTTCATGGGCTGGTTCTCGGCGTTTGTCGTCTATCGGCTGTATCGCGGCCGTAACGCGGGCTGAGTGATCCCATGGCGTTCGAGATTCCGCAGGATCTGCACCCGGACCTGATGCCGCTGGCGTGGTTGCTCGGGCGGTGGGAGGGGCGCGGGCACGGGGACTACCCGACGATCGAGAAGTTCGAGTTCGGGCAGCAGATCGACTTCACGCACAACGGGAAGCCGTACCTGCACTACGTCAGCCAGACGTTCGTGGTCGGTGAGGACGGGACCAAGGAGCGTCCGCTCGCGGTGGAGACCGGGTTCTGGCGGCCGCAGCCGGACAACAAGGTCGAGGTGATCCTGGCGCACCCGACGGGGATCGCGGAGATCTGGTACGGCGACATCGACGGCGCCAAGATCGAGCTGCAGACCGACGTGGTGGCGCGCACCACCTCCGCCAAGGAGGTCACCGCCGGCCACCGGCTGTACGGCCTGGTGAACGGCGAGCTGCTCTGGGCGTACGACATGGCCGCCGAAGGCCAGTCGCTCCAGCCCCACCTCTGGGCAACCCTCGTCCGCACCTGACACTTTACGTCCGAAGAACTGCGCGGACGTCTCGCCACTTCTTCGGACGCTAGCTCTCCGCCACCCAGGAGTACTCGACCTTCGGCCGGCCGCTCCGCCCGTCGTACCGTTGGGTCCGCAGTGCCTGTCCCTGGTCGGCGAGGTGTTCGAGGTATCGCCGCGCCGTGATCCGCGACGTACCGAGTGAGGTCGCGACCTCCTCCGCGGTCCATCCCTCACGGTCGGCCAGCAGCTGTACGACGCGGTCCAGTACGCCGCCGGCCAGCCCCTTCGGCACCGACGAGACGGTTGCTGGATGCAACAATCGGTCGACCTCGTCCTGATCCGCGACGACCTCACCGAGCGCGGCGGCCCGGCGTTGCCGCGCGTACGCCGTCAACCGGTCCCGCAACGTCTCGAACGCGAACGGCTTCAGCACGTACTGCACCACCCCGATGCGCGCCGCCGCCTGCACGGCCGCGACCTCGCGCGCGGACGTCACCGCGACCACGTCGGTCTGGTTGCCGAGGGCACGCATCCGCCGGACGATGTCCAGCCCGTGCCCGTCCGGAAGGTTCATGTCCAGCAGCACCAGGTCGAGGCCCCCGCGGGCGAGCACCTGCAGCGCGCGTCCCGCCGTACCGGCGACGCCGACACACGTGAAGCCCGGCAGGCGATCGACGTACGTGCGGTGGGCTTCGGCCGCGACCGGGTCGTCCTCGACGACCAGTACGCGTAGGTCAGGCACTCGCGCTCACCGCCCGCGGCAGCCGCACCCGCACGGTCAAGGCGGGTACTTCGTCGAGCTCGGAATCCGGGTCGACCATGAGCGAACCCTGCCACCGCTCGACCGTACTGCGCACCAGGACGAGCCCGAGCCCGTGTCCCGGCTCGGCCTTCGTGGTCCAGCCGCGCTCGAACATGTGCGCCAGCTCCACCGACCCCAGCTCGGCGCCGGTGTTCGTCACGATCAGGTCCACCGCGTCCGCGGTCGTCGCCGCCCGGAACTCGACCTTCCGCGGCGCCGGCCCGCCGCGCGCGGCCTCGATCGCGTTGTCCAGCAGGTTTCCGACCACGGTCACCACGTCCTGCGCGGGCAGCCGTGTGTTCAAAGCCTCGTGGCCGAGGTCGAGCGTGAGTACGACGCCGCGCTCCTGCGCCTGCGACAACTTTGCCAACAGCAACGATGCCAGCACCGGGTCGCCGACCGTACCGACGACACGGTCCGTCATCGCCTGCGCGAACTGCAACTCCGACACTGCGAACTCCCGGGCCCGTTCCGGCTTGCCGATCTCGATCAGGCTGACCACGGTGTGCAGCCGGTTCGACGCCTCATGATTCTGTGCCTGCAGCGATTCCGCCAAACTCCGTACGGCGTCCAGCTCGCCGAGCAGCCGCTGCAACTGGGTGTGGTCCCGCAGCGTGACGATCCGCCCGCGCCCGGACGGCTGCTGGTTCACGACCACGACGCCCCGCGCGCCGAGGTGCAGTTCGTCGTACGCCGTCCGCCCGGTCGCGAGGAGCTCCGCCAGCGGGGCGCCGAGGTGCAGGTCCTCCAGCGGCGTACCGGGTACGACGGTGCGCAGCCCGAGCAGCGTCAGCGCCTCGTCGTTCGCGAGCTGGACCCGTCCGTCGGTGTCGAGCAGGATCAGGCCCTCGCGGGCGGCGTGCAGCACGCCCTGGTAGAAGTCGAGCATCCGGGCGAGCGACTGCGTACCCACGCCCCGGGTGGCCCGGCGTACCCGCCAGGTGACGAGCGCGTTGCCGGCGATCGCGATCCCGAGCATCAGGCTGGCGATCCCGAGCATCGACCGCAGGTCGAGCCGGAGCAGCTCCCACCAGTTCGGCGCGGGCAGGCCGCTCACCGCCGCGTCGCGCAGAGCCTGGGCGCGGGAACGGCTCACCATCACGATCCAGGACATCGCAATGAGTACTGTGACCGTGACGGTCTGCAGCCAGAAGACCTGGCGGCGCAGCTCCCACGGCCTGTGCTTCATGGCGAACAGTGTGCACCGCGAACGATATGAACGAAATGCGCGCTTCTCCTGTGCGTCACGTCACAGTTACCCAACAACACCCCCTCCGCCGGCCGATACAGGAGTCCCACCATGTCGAGCCCGACCGAACCCCGCCCGACGCCGGTCCGCAACGACCGGACCCATTTCCTCTACATCGCCGTCATCGTCGCCGTGCTGCTCGGCATCGGTGTCGGTCTGCTGTTCCCCGACTTCGCGGTCGAGCTGAAACCGCTCGGCACCGGCTTCGTGAACCTGATCAAGATGCTGATCAGCCCGATCATCTTCTGCACGCTGGTGCTCGGCATCGGCTCGGTCCGCCAAGCCGCCAGCGTCGGTAAGGTCGGCGGTCTCGCGCTCGTCTACTTCCTGGTGATGTCGACGGTCGCACTCGCCATCGGCCTGGTGGTCGGCAACATCGTCCAGCCCGGCGCCGGCCTCAACCTGACCGACAAGCTCCGCGCGGCGGGCCAGAAGCAGGCCGCCGGCGCGCACACCAGTACGACGGACTTCATCCTCGGCATCATCCCGAAGTCGTTGCTGTCCTCGCTGACCGAGGGCGAGGTGCTCCAGACCGTGCTGGTCGCGCTGCTCGTCGGCTTCGCGCTGCAGGCGATGGGCTCGAAGGGTCAGCCGATCCTGGTCGGCATCGGCCACATCCAGCGGCTGGTGTTCAAGGTGCTGTCGATGATCATGTGGACGGCCCCGGTCGGCGCGTTCGGCGCGATCGCGGCGGTGGTCGGCGCCACCGGCACGGACGCACTGATCAGCCTCGGCAAGATCATGATCGCCTTCTACATCACGTGTCTGCTGTTCGTGGTCGTCGTTCTGGGCGCGATCTTGCGGATGGTCACCGGCGTCTCGATCTTCCAGCTGCTGCGGTACCTGGGCCGGGAGTTCCTGCTGATCGTGTCGAGCTCGTCGTCCGAGACCGCGCTGCCGCGGTTGATCGGCAAGATGGAGCACCTCGGTGTGGATCGTTCGGTCGTCGGTATCACCGTGCCGACCGGGTACTCGTTCAACCTCGACGGAACCGCGATCTACCTGACGATGGCCTCGCTGTTCATTGCCGAGGCGATGAACACGCCGTTCTCGATCGGGCAGCAGATCTCGCTGCTTCTGTTCATGATCGTGGCCTCGAAGGGCGCCGCCGGTGTGACCGGCGCGGGCCTGGCGACACTGGCCGGCGGATTGCAGTCGCACCGGCCGGAGCTGGTCGACGGTGTCGGTCTGATCGTCGGCATCGACCGGTTCATGTCCGAGGCCCGCGCGCTGACGAACTTCGCCGGGAACGCGGTCGCGACCGTGCTGGTCGGCCACTGGGTCGGCGAGTTCGACAAGGAGCAGGCCAAGCGGGTGTTCGCCGGCAACGACCCGTTCGACGAGGTCGCCTTCGCTGCCGGTGACGCCCACGGCGAGGCGGCCCCGCCTGCTGTCGCGGAAGCCCACGCATAGTCCATCTGTCCCCCCCAAGCACTGCCCACCGGAGCCACAGCCCGGCGGGCAGTGCTGTGAAGGGAGAGTTAGCGGTCCTTCAGAAGCTCGACGACCGGTGCCAGGTCCTCGAGATAGGTCGAGTTGACGGTGATGTACGACGTACCGAACTCGTCCCGCCGGCGCTGTAGCTCGTCCGCCATCTCCTGCGGCGTACCGCGGAGCAGCATCAACGAATCGCTCGCCTCGAGTACGTCGGGATCGACCCCGGCCGCGCGCTTCGTCCACGGCGGCAGCTCGCGGGTGCCGGCCGCGAACAGGTTCATCGCCAGCTCGATGTCGTCCGCCCGCGATCCGGCCAGCTCACGCAGGTCCTTGACCAGCTGGGCGACCTCGGCGCGCGGCGTCATCGCGTCCTTCGCCAGCGAGACGATGTCGGCGCGGGCGGCGGCCAGGGCGAGCGCCCGCGGTCCGCCCGCGGCCAGCATGATCGGCGTACGGCGGTCACCGTCGAGTTCCCGCAGCGTGTCCAGGGTCCGCCGTACCTGGTCGCGCCGCTCCTTCGCCGAACCCCACGGCAGGCCGATGTCCGCGGTCTGCTGCTCCGCGTCCGGGCGCCCGGTCCCGATGCCGAACTCGAACCGCCCGTCGGTGAGCACGGTCAGCGTGTGCGCCTCCCACGCGGCCGCCTGCGGGGTACGCAGCGGGGCCGCCGCGACGAACGTGCCGACCCGGATGTCCGCGACCGCGGCGGCCATCGCCAACGACGGGAACGGCGACGGCAGTTGCAGGCCGTCCGGCATCAGTACGGTCGTGTACCCGAGCTCCGCGGCCCGGCGTACGGTCGTCGTCCACTCCGCGCCGGTCCGCGGGCTGCCGACCACGCCGAACCGGAATCGCCTGTCGCTCATCGCCCTGCTCCCCTCGATGGTTTGGTACCTCCACAGTGGCGGTAGCAGGGGTCTGTCCACATCCCACGGCGGGAGTCCTTCGGTGTACGCCGAAGGACGTACTCTGGTGACATGTCACGCAACCGCAGCCCCTTGCTGGACCGCCCCGGCGCCGTCGAGGCGGACGGACTCGATGCCGGAGTCGCGGCGCACTACGGCTCGGATCTGCGCGAGCAACGGGCGCTGGTCGCGGGTACGGCGTTCGTCGACCTGTCGCACCGCGACGTCGTCACGATCACTGGGCCGGATCGGCTGACCTGGCTGCATGCGCTGACCACGCAGTACTTCGAGGGGCTCAAGCCCGGGACGTCCACGACGGCGTTGCTGCTGTCGCCGACGGGGCATGTCGAGCACGTGATGTACGGCGTGGACGACGGCGAGACGTTCTGGCTGCATACGGAACCTGGTGCGGCGGCCGCGTTGGTGGAGTGGTTGCAGAAGATGGTGTTCATGTCGCGCGTCGAGATTGCCGATGTGAGCGATGAGTACGCGATCATCTGGCGGCCCGGGACTGCGGACGAGAAGTACCTCAGTCGGAGCGGCGAGGATTCGCTTGGTGGGTATGAAGTGTTCTTGCCGCGGGGCGAGTTGGCGAAGCTCGAGGGGCCGGCGGCCGGGGTGTGGGCGTACGAGGCGTTGCGGATCGCGGCGGGCCAGCCGCGGTTCGGGTTGGACACGGACGAGCGGGCGATTCCGAACGAGCTGGGGTGGCTCGGGGTCGGCGTACATCTGAACAAGGGGTGTTATCGCGGGCAGGAGACGGTCGCTCGGGTCCACAACCTCGGGCGTCCGCCGCGCCGGCTGGTGCTGCTGCACCTGGACGGGTCGGTCGATCACCTACCGGCGCACGGGTACGCCGTCCGCGCCGGCGAGAAGCAGGTCGGCTCGATCGGCTCGGCTGCTCGTCACCACGAGCTAGGCCCGATCGCCCTCGGCCTGATCAAGCGCAACGTGGACCCCGAGATGGAGTTGCAGATCGTCGCCGACGACCAGCCCACCGTCACCGCCACCCAGGAGCTCCTGGTGGACCCCGAGGTCGGCCTGCACGTCCGCTCGCGTTTGTAGGACCTACGCCGCACTCGGGCCGTGACCCGAATCATTCGCAACCGGCCGTTTTGCGCCTGTACAGTTCAGGCGTGACCGAACCTGTGATCCTGGCCGACGTGGTCCGCAGCGGCTTCGTCGAAGGCCACCACCGCGGCTCCGTCGTGGTGACCAACCCGGACGGCTCCGTCGAGTGGTCCGCCGGCATCGTGGACGAGCCGATGTTCCCCCGCTCCTCCAACAAGCCCATGCAGGCCCTCGCCATGCTCCGCCACGGCCTCCCGCTGACCGGTGAACTCCTCGCGCTGGCCGGCGCCTCGCACTCCGGCGAGCAGTTCCACCTCGACGGCGTACGGGCGATCCTCGCGCAGGCCGGGCTGGACGAGTCGGCGCTGCGGACGCCCACGGCGTACCCGATGGAGACCGCGGACCGGGACGCCTGGGTGTGCGCGGGCCGCGCGCCGGAGCGGGTCGCGATGAACTGCTCGGGCAAGCATGCCGCGAAGATCCTGACCAGCACGCTCAACGGCTGGCCGATCCACGACCCCGCGACCGAGAACGACCCGCACGCCAAGTGGGGCCGCGACGACTACCGGTCGCCGGATCACCCGCTGCAGCAGGCGATTCGTACCGCGATCGAGGACTCCGCCGGCGAGAAGGTGTCGTACGTCGCCGTCGACGGCTGCGGTGCGCCGATCTTCGCGATCAGCCTCTCCGGACTGGCCCGGTCGTTCGGGCTGTTCGCGGCGTCGGCGGCGGACACGTACGAGGGCCGGGTGGCGAACGCGTTCCGCGAGTTCCCGCAGTACGCCAGCGGGAGTACCCGGGACGAGACCAAGCTGATCCGCGGGGTCGACGGGCTGTTCTGCAAGGTCGGCGCCGAGGGCGTGTTCGCCGTCGGGCTCGCCGACGGGCGGGGCATCGCGCTGAAGATCGAGGACGGCGACGCCGGCAAGCGGTCCCGCGAGCTGGTGACCGCCGCGACGTTGCGCCGGATCGGCGTCGAGGCACCCGTCATCGACGAGCTGCTCGACAGCGTCGTACTGGGTGGTGGCGTGAAGGTCGGCGAGATCCGGCCGAGCGCACTGTTCGGCTGATCCTCTCCGGAAACTTCTCGCCGCGGAACGCCGATTTCTTTCCGGAAAGGCCTCCCGCGGGTGGAGTTGTGGATACGCCCGCTGTCGTATGCGTACGGCGGCGGGCGTTTCTATCGTGGTCGTGTGGATGAGGCGATCGTGGTGGGTGGCGGGATCGGGGGTATGGCGGCGGCTGCTGCGCTCGGGCGGGCCGGGTGGCGGGTGCGGGTGCGGGTGCTGGAGAGTGCGCCGGAGTTCCGCGAGGTGGGGGCCGGGCTGGCGGTGACGGCGAACGGACTGCGGGCGGCGCAGGTGATCGGGGCCGCGGACGGCATCCGGGCGAAGGGGTACGTCGTACGGGCGGCCGGGACCCGGCGGTGGGACGGGGAATGGTTGCTCAAGGCACCGGACGGTGACGGCACCCGGATGACCGGGATCCACCGGCAACGGCTGCACGATGCGGTCGCCGGGGTGCAGGAGGCCGACGTGGTGACGGGGGCCCGGGTCACCGCCGTCGAGCCCGGTATGCCGGGTGGCGAGCGGGCGCTCGTGACTTGGAACGACAAGCACCGGGCATGGGCTGATCTGGTCGTCGGGGCCGATGGCCTACGGAGTATGACCCGGCAGCGTCTGTTCGGGAATGCCTTGAAATACACGGGTTTCAGTTGCTGGCGGGCCGCGGCGCCGGACACCACGCTCGACGACCGGTTCGCGATGACGTGGGGGCGGCGGGCGGAGTTCGGGGCGTTGCGGATCAGCGCGGACGAGGTCTACTGGTACGGGTACGTCGCGATGCCGGCCGGGCAGGTGATCGCCGACGAGGTGCGGGCCGTGCGGGAGTACTTCGCCGACTGGGCTCCCGACGTACGGCGGCTGACCGCGACCACCGGTGAGGTGATCCGGCACGACGTGTGGGTACTGGCGCGACCGTTGCCGCGGTACACCGGCGGGCGGGTGGTGCTGCTCGGGGACGCGGCGCATCCGATGCTGCCGACGCTCGGGCAGGGCGCGAACTCGGCGCTGGAGGACGCGGTGTCGCTCGGGCTGCTGGTTCCGGCGGGTGGCGATCTGCGGGCGGGTCTCGCGAAGTACGAGAAGGCCAGGTACCGGCGTACTCAAAGGCTGGTGAACCGGTCGGCGTGGATGGGGCGGACCGGCGCGCACCTCGGCCGGGGTCAGTGGTTGCGGAACACGATGCTCAAGCTCACGCCACCTCGGGCCGCCCTGCGGAACGGCACCCGGATCTTCGAGTGGACCCCGCCCGGTTCATTTGGCGCGTAGGCGGTCCACGACCGGGGACGTGAACGGGAGCGGCGTGGCCGGTTCCGGGAGTGAATAGCCGGCGTACAGGCGACGGCGGACGGCTTCCAGCGGGAAGGTCTCGCGGTAGATCGCGAGTTTCACCGTCACGCCCTCCAACGTTGCTCTGAGCAACATCTCCTCGACGGCCGGGTCGGCGGCGCCGCGGGCAGCGAACACGTCCCGGATCGCGTCCTCGACCAGCGACAGGCGTTCGGACTTGGCGTCCTCGACGCGGGCGAACACGTCGTGCGTCCCCGGCTGCATCATCAGGCTGATCGCGAGCCGCTGGATCGGCAGCGTGCCGGCCGCGGCGGTCAGCGCGCCGTCGATGATGCCGGCCAAACGTTCATCAGGAGTTCCCTGAATGGACAGGATGCCCGTGATGCCGTCCAGCCAGCGGTCCAGGAGCTCCGCGGCGAGCTGTTCCTTGGTGGCGAAGTAGTACGACACCAGGCCGCGGGAGACGCCCGCGACCGCGGTGATCTCGGAGATCGACGCGGCCTCGTACCCCTTCGCGGCGAAGACCTCGAGGGCCGCGGCCAGGATCCGCTCGCGGGACCGCTCCCGCGCCTCCTGGTTCACGCTCGCCGAACGCGGCACCGGTCTCCTCGCACTGGTCAGGGCCCTGAAGCGCCGGGCAACCCCCACACCCCTGTGTGCCCGGCGCCTCGGGGCTGACCCCCCGTGGTTACGGCCCCTCCCCAGGCGCCACCTATAGACTGGACGTCCAGTCAACCAATGTCAAAGCCTGTCCCGTTTTCCGGACACCTGCGGTGAACAGGTAAGATGAGGTCGCTGCGCCCTGTGTCGAGTGGCACGTGAAACCAGCCGTAGCCACCGCCAGAACCCTCTGACTGCTTGGAGCGCTTCCTCATGCCTGTCCGTAACGACCTGCGCAACGTCGCGATCGTGGCCCACGTCGACCACGGGAAGACCACCCTCGTGGACGCGATGCTGTGGCAGTCCGGCGCGTTCGGTGCCCATCAGCACGTCGACGAGCGGGCGATGGACTCCGGCGACCTGGAACGTGAGAAAGGCATCACGATCCTCGCCAAGAACACCGCTGTCCGGCACAAGATGGCCAACGGCGAGCAGATGACGATCAACATCATCGACACCCCGGGCCACGCCGACTTCGGCGGCGAGGTGGAGCGCGGGCTGTCGATGGTGGACGCGATCGTGCTGCTGGTGGACGCCTCCGAGGGCCCGCTGCCGCAGACCCGGTTCGTGCTCCGCAAGGCGCTGGCCCGGAAGATGCCGGTGATCCTCGTGGTCAACAAGGTGGACCGCCCGGATGCCCGGATCTCCGAGGTCGTCGACGAGACGTACGAGCTGTTCCTGGACCTGCTCGACCACGACGCCGACCAGAGCGCGCTGGACTTCCCGGTCGTCTACGCGTCGGCCCGCGCCGGCCGCGCCTCGCTGAACCAGCCGGCCGACGGCGGTCTGCCGGACTCCGAGGACCTCGAGCCGCTGTTCGAGACGATCCTGGCCAACGTTCCCGCTCCGGAGTACACCGAGGGCGCACCGCTGCAGGCGCACGTGACGAACCTGGACGCCTCGCCGTTCCTCGGCCGGCTCGCGCTGGTCCGGGTGCACGAAGGCACGCTGAAGAAGGGCTCCCAGGTCGCCTGGTACCGGCACGACGGCACGATCCAGAAGGTGAAGATCACCGAGCTGCTGGTCACCGAGGCGCTCGAGCGGGTGCCTGGCGACTCGGCCGGCCCCGGCGACATCGTCGCGATCGCGGGCATCCCGGAGATCATGATCGGCGACACGCTGACCGACCCGGACAACCCGAAGCCGCTGCCGCTGATCACCGTGGACGAGCCGGCCATCTCGATGACGATCGGTACCAACACCTCCCCGCTGGCCGGCCGGGTCAAGGGCACCAAAGTGACCGCGCGGCTGGTCAAGGACCGGCTGGACCGCGAGCTGGTCGGCAACGTGTCGCTGAAGGTGCTGCCGACCGAGCGTCCGGACGCGTGGGAGGTGCAGGGCCGTGGTGAGCTGGCGCTGGCCATCCTGGTCGAGCAGATGCGCCGCGAGGGGTACGAGCTGACCGTCGGCAAGCCGCAGGTGGTCACCCGCGAGATCGACGGCAAGCGGCACGAGCCGGTCGAGCGGCTGACCATCGACTGCCCGGAGGAGTACCTCGGCACCGTCACGCAGCTCCTCGCGGTCCGCAAGGGCCGGATGGAGCAGATGACCAACCACGGCACCGGCTGGGTCCGGATGGAGTTCCTGGTCCCGGCCCGCGGGCTGATCGGGTTCCGGACCGAGTTCCTCACCGACACCCGCGGTACGGGGATCGCGCACCACGTGTTCGAGGGGTACGAGCCGTGGTTCGGCGAGCTGCGTACCCGCCCGTCCGGTTCGCTGGTCTCCGACCGCGCCGGTGCGGCGACGTCGTACGCGATGATCAACCTGCAGGAGCGCGGCACCATGTTCGTGGAGCCGGCCACCGAGGTGTACGAGGGCATGATCGTCGGCGAGAACTCGCGCGCCGACGACATGGACGTCAACATCACCAAGGAAAAGAAGATGACCAACGTCCGCTCGAACGCGGACGAGTTCGAGAAGCTCGTGCCGGCCCGGAAGCTGTCACTGGAGCAGTCGCTGGAGTTCTGCCGCGAGGACGAGTGCGTCGAGGTCACGCCGGACGCGATCCGGATGCGGAAGGTCGCGCTGACCCAGATCGAGCGCGCCAAGCTGGGCCGCAAGACCAAGAGCTGAGCTGCCCAGGACACGAACCGGAAACGGTCGGTCACGGGATGCGGTGGAGATACATCCGGATGTGATACACCATTCCTCGGCCGAGGGTGGGGGTCGGCCGGGGGAAAGAAAGTTTTGATTCGTTACCAACCAGACGTGAAGTAGCGACGTCTGTCTTGTGGAAGCACACTTTGGGGGAAGGACAAGGGAATCATGGGCATTCTGCGTAAGCTCGGCGCGACCTTGACGGCTGCCGCGTTCGTCGGCGCCGGAGCACTCTCGGCGACCACCGCGGCCGAGGCCGCACCGCGTCTCGCGGGGTCGGCGCAGAGCTCCACGACGGCACCGAAGCCGGTGGGCCTGCCGCCGTCGGCCGCCCCGGCGGCCGCCAAGAGCACCGCCGCGAGCCAGGCCGCGGTGATGCGCAAGTACCGGCTGGACAGCCGGTGCATGACCCGGGGACGGGTGCTGTGCATCAACAAGAAGACCCGCAAGCTGGTCTACTTGGTGAACGGCAAGCCGGTGCAGATCATGGACGTCCGGTTCGGCGCGATGAAGACCCCGACCCGGAACGGCGTCTTCAAGGTCTACCGGAAGTCGAAGAACCACGTCTCGACGCTGTACCACTCGAAGATGCCGTACGCGATGTTCTTCAGCGGCGGCCAGGCGGTGCACTACTCGTCGGACTTCCGCGCCCGCGGCTACAACGGCGCGTCGCACGGCTGCGTGAACGTACGCGACAAGAGCAAGATCGCCTGGGTGTTCGCCCGGGTGCACGTCGGCGACAAGGTCGTCGTCTACAACAAGTGAGCTGACTGATCGACAGCGGCCGGGGAGCTAGTGCCCGGCCGCTGTCGCGTTCCGGAACGCCTTGTACAGCCGGGGTTCCACCAGGCAGAACGTTGCCCTCGACACCTTTGTCGACGTCCGCCGGAGCGTCTGTACGGCGATCTCCGCGGCCGAGCGGGCCGGCCAGCCGTAGATCCCGGCCGAGACCGCCGGCAACGTCATGGTCGCGACGCCGAGCTCGTCCGCGATCCGCAGCGCGTTGCGGTAGCAGGACTCGAGCAGCGCCGGATCCCGCTGGCCGGCGGTGTAGTTCGGGCCGACGACATGGATGACGTACGACGCGGGGAGCGCGCCCGCGGTGGTCCACACCGCCGTACCGGTCGGAGTGCCGTTCGGGTACCGCTCGACCAGCTCCGCGAGGATCTCCGGCCCGCCCGCACGGTGGATCGCGCCGTCCACGCCGCCACCGCCGCGGAGCGCGTGATGGGCTGCGTTCACGATCGCGTCCGCGGGCACCGTGGTGATGTCCGCGGTGCTGAGCACGATCTCCATGAGCGGTTCCTCCGGTACGCTGTGGGACCAACCATTTCGGTGGTCGGGACGTCCTACGAGTGTAGGAAAGGGGGCTCGATGCGCGGGCTGATCATTCGGAAGCTGCTCACGACGCTGGTTGTCGGCGGAGCGATTGCGGCACTCATGGGGGCCGGAATGACCGCGACCGCGAACACCGCGGACGTGCGCGCGACGCCGTTCGAGATCAGCGGCGAGCTGCCGATCTACCCGAAGGCCGTGTACAAGAACGGCTCCAGCGGGAAGGACGTGCGCAAGGTCGAGGCCCGGCTCGTGCAGCTGAAGCTGCTCGAGAAGCGCTACCAGGACGACGACTTCGGGACCATGACCCGGTCCGCGGTGAAGAAGTTCCAGAAGTCCAAGGGCATTCCCCAGCTCGGGTACCTGGACCAGAACACGCTGGACCAACTGGTCAAGGCGACCCACGAGCCGACCCAGGCCGAGCTGTACCCGCCGGCGCCGGTGGTCGACGGCAAGAAGCTCGACCCGCGCTGCGCGACCGGGGTGGCGCTGTGCATCGACAAGACCACCCGCAAACTGCGGTACGTCGTCGACGGCGTCGTGAAGATGCAGATGGACGTCCGGTTCGGCGCGGTGAAGACCGCGACCCGGGAAGGCAGCTTCACGGTCGGCTGGAAGAGCCGGAACCACGTCTCCAAGCTGTACGACTCGAAGATGCCGTACGCGATGTTCTTCAGCGGCGGCCAGGCGGTGCACTACTCGTCCGACTTCGCGGCCCGCGGCTACAACGGCGCCTCCCACGGCTGCGTGAACGTACGCGACCTGGCCAAGATCAAGATCCTCTTCAACGAGGTAAACGTCGGCGACAAGGTCATCGTGTACCGCTCGTAGTCACCGCACGAAGGCCTGCCAATCGAGAGCGGTGACGTAAAAACCAACAGGACATAGACACCCACGACGCCCTCGACAGACGGTGCCTGCGCCTGCACGGACCAGAACGTGGACCGACACGTCCTGTCGAAATTGCATCTCCTCCAGCCTCGTACGGAGTACTGGGCGATCTCCCGCGTGCATCGCGCCCGGTCCGCCCAGGACCCACCTCACGCGAGAATGTGAGCCCGAAGCCGGAGCCCAGTCCGGTCCGGGGCGCGGGCTGGGTTGGGGAGGATTGGCTACCCGATTCGGCACACAATGCTCCCCAGGCCGGCGTGGGCGAGTTCTTGGATGGTCTGTTGCAGGTCGGAGCCGTCCATCGGATGACGTCTCCGAACAGGAGGTCGCCGCTGTGCATCGCCGACTGGTAGATAGGCCAACCGCATCGCACCCACCTGGCGCATGCACGCGGCCGCTCTTCCCGGCGAGCAGCACCCCCACGTGTTAGTTCCACCGACCAGGTAGGACCCCGCCTGTCAGCGCCTTCTCTGGAGAGGGTGCAGCACCCTGTCAGCTTTCCTCGCACGGCGCGGCACCTGTCAGCGTTCCCTCTGGACGGTGCGGTACCTGTCAGCTTTTCGTCGCACGGCGCAGCACCTGTCAGGTTGTCCTCGGACGGTGCGGTACCTGTCAGCTCTTGGGCGTGCTTAGAGGGGGCGCGGGCCTCGGCGGCGGCGGAGGGCGCCCCAGCCGCCTCGGCCGCGGCCGGTGGCGGCGCGTAGGGCTGGGCGGGCGTCGACCAGGTAGACGGCGGAGGCGACGATGCCGATCAGGCCGAAGAAGCTGAGCCAGCCCTGGAAGACCTGGCTGAGGGCGAACACGGCCAGGATCAGCACCCAGCCGGGCTTGGTGAGCTTGTCGGCAGCGATGAACACGGCCCGTGGCCGGAACACGGCATCGGCGAGGGCGACCAGCTTGATGGCCATCAGGACCCACCAGATCACCGCCAGCGGATCTGCGAATCCGGGGATCAGGCTTTGCCAGATGCTCATGCTACGAGCCTAACCGACAGCCGGGCGGCCCACCGCTGCTCGAACGCAGCTGGGGACCGCCCGGTCACAGGATTCACCTCGAGGTGGGGGAATCGTCACACTCGGTCGCGATTCAGTCGCCGATCTTGTCCGCGGCGGACTCGGCGGCCTTGGTGGCGGCCTTCGCGGTCTTGCGGGCGCTGGTCGCGGTGGCCTTGAGGTTCCGGGACGCGGTCTGCGCGGTCTTCTTCGCGGTGGTGCGGGTGGCCTTGGCCTTGCTCACCGTGGTCTTGGCGGCGGCCTCCAGGTCCTCGGTGGCCTGCTGGTGGCGGATCCGCTCGACCAGGTCCTTGCCGCGTCCGGCCAGGTCCTCGTACGTCTCCTCGGCCTGGCCGAGAACGACGGTGAGACCGGTCTGCGCGGTCTTCGGCAGCTCGCGGAGCTTCGCCGGGGCGGTCCGGGCGTCGGCGACGATCGCTTCGAAGCGCTTGGTCAGCTCGGCCTGCGCCTTGCTGAACTCGGTCTGCGCCTTGGTGAGCTCGGCCTGCAGGGTCTTCTGGTCGAGCTTGGCGAACCGGGCGGTCACGTCGACGCCGACGGCGCGGACCTTCTCGACCGCGAGGTCGCCGGCTCCGGCGATCGCGTAGAACGGGGTAACGGGCGTACGGGTAGCCATCAGGCTGCTCCTCGGGGTGTATTTGTCAGTCAGCAGTGGGGGTGTTCTCGCGGACGAACGACGCGTACACGTCCAGCAGCACTCGCTTCTGCCGTTCGTTCAACGCCGGGTCGAGCAGGACGGCGTCGACCACACCGGAGGGCTGCTTGCCCTCCTGGCTCTCGTCCGGATCGAGAATGCCGGCCCGTACGTAGAGGGTCTCCGCGGAGATCCGCAACGCCTTCGCGAGCTGCTGCAGCACATCGGCCGACGGTTTCCGCAGGCCGCGCTCGATCTGGCTGAGGTACGGGTTCGACACTCCGGCCAGGTCGGACAGCTGCCGCAGCGACAACTGCGCGTGCCGCCGCTGCTCGGCGAGGTACTCCCCGAGGGAGCCCACCGCCCCAGCCGCCCGATCACTCAACTTGGCCACGCACCCAGTGTGCTAGCAGGTGCTTGCAATTGCAAGCAGGCCACCCGTGAGGCCGCTCACGTGAAGGACTTACCGGTGGACTACTGCTCCCGGTGGACCTTGTGCTGGGCGGCCTGGGCACGGGGGCGGACCGTGATGCGGTCGATGTTCACGTGGGCTGGGCGGGTGGCGATCCAGGCGACGATGTCGGCGACGTCGTCGGAGGTCAGCGGCTCGCGGACCCCGGCGTACACGGCATCGGCCTTGGACTGGTCGCCGTTGAAGCGGGTCAGCGCGAAGCCCTCGCTCTGCACCATGCCGGGGGCGATCTCGGTGACCCGGACTGGCTGGTCGTACAGCTCCAGGCGGAGCGTGTCGACGACAGCCTTCGCACCGTGCTTCGCGGCGACGTACCCGCCGCCGCCCTCGTACGCGACCTGGCCGGCGGTCGAGCCCATCACGATGATCGTGCCGCGGCCGGCGATGAGGGCCGGGAGCAACGACTTGGTGACCGCGGCGACCGCGATCACGTTCACCTCGAACATCCGCCGCCAGGCATCCAGGTCGGCCTCGGCCACCGGCTCCAGCCCGAACGCGCCGCCGGCGTTGTTCACCAGCACCTGCAGTTCGTCCCCGACCGCGGCGGTCAGTGCGGCGACGTCCTCGGCGGACGTCACGTCGCACTGCACCGCGCGGCCGTCGATCTCCTTGGCCAGCGCCTCGATCCGGTCCAGCCGCCGCGCGGCGCAGATCACCTCGAAGCCCTCCCGGGCGAGGTACCGCGCCGACGCGGCCCCGATCCCACTGCTAGCACCGGTCACCACGGCAAGAGGACGAGTCGTCATACCCCAAGCTTCTCAAAAGCTTTCACGGGCTCGACGGGCTGTCTCACCGGCCGTCGAGCTGCCGCGACGACCGCGGCAAGCGCGACCAGGCTGATCGCCAGGAAGCCACCGAACATTCCGAGGGTTTGTCCGTCGGGGTGGATCAGCGACTGGCCGCGGAACGCCTGGACCGCGACGGTCGTCATCACACCGGCGTACGCGAAGGCAGCGACGCCGACGAGCCGCGCCCGTACCCGCTCCGGCTGCAGCCAGGTCATCCGGCGGCCGAGGAAGTGCAGCGCGAGCAGGACGAGCAGCAGGAAGTGGATCGCATGCAGGCCGACGAAGTGCGGGATCCGGAGGTCGCCGCCGACCGTGCTCCAGTGCGTCAGCGGCATGCCCGGACCGCCCGCCTCGACACCGATCCCGTGGCTGCCGGCCAGCGTCACGTCGTGGCCGTACGCGTCCTTGACCTCCGTACGCTGCCCGTTCGCCCCGACGAGGTAGAACGCGAGCGCCATCCCCGCCACCGCCAGCCCGAGGCCGACGCGGATCGCGCGGTTCAGCGAGGCGTCGCCGACGCGCTGGAACAGCAGCATGATCGCCACCACCAGGCTGGCGCCGAACAGGCCGAGTACGCCGGACATGAAGACCTGCTGCCCGACCTGGTTGAACGTGTCGAGGTTCGCGTTGAAGTGGCTGAATGTGCCACGGGCCGCCTGTACGGCGATGAACCCGACGTCGACGATTCCGGTGACCGCGAACACGGTCCCGGTCCACCAGCCGAAGCGCTTCGCCTTACGCAGCTTGGAGAGCAGCCAGGCGAGGGTGGCGCCGTACAGGACGAACGAGATGCCGAACGTGGACGGCTTGAGCCACACGGACTCGTTGAGGATCTCCCGGTGGTCGACCGCGAGCCCGACCCCGGACGTCAGGACCAGACCGGCCATGGCGAGCACCATCAGCATCAACGGACGATGCCAGGACTTGACTGCTTCAAGGGCTGTACGCATGTCTCAATGCTTTCGGCGAATGGCCGGTTGAGCAGTGGGGCGAGAGCCTCAGTCGGGGTGGTGGTAGACCCACCCTTCGAGCAGACTGCGGGACATGATCGCGGTGCGGGCGGAGCGGATCTTCGACGGAGAGCGGATCGTCGACGAGAACCTGGTACTGATTGAGAACGGGAAGGTTGTTGGTCTCGGTGGGGAAGCTGGGGGTGAGGTTCGGGAGTTTCCTGGGGCGACGGTCATGCCGGGGTTGGTTGATGCTCATGTGCATCTGAGTGCTGATGCGGGGCCTGGGGCGCTGGATCGGTTGGGGAACTTGCGGGTTGCTGCGCAGACGGCGGGGCTTGCTGCTACCCGGCGGGCGTTGGGGGCGACGATCGAGCGGTCCTTGCGGCTGCAGCTCGCGGCGGGTGTCACCACGGTTCGCGATCTTGGGGACCCGTACGACGCCGTACTGAAGTGGCGGCGTGACGCCCCGGCTGGGCTTCCGACGGTGGTGGCGTCGGGCACTCCGTTGACCAGCGTCCGTGGTCATTGCTGGGGTTTCGGTGGCGAGGCGTCCGGGCCTGACGCGATGCGGGCCGCCGTCCGCGAGCGGGCCGCGAACGGTGCCGATGTCATCAAGATCATGGCCAGCGGCGGTGTGATGACGCCCGGGACCGACACAATGAGCCCGCAGTTCACGTCCGAGGAGTTGGGAGCAGCGGTCGAAGAAGCCCATGCGCACGGGCTTCCGATCACTGCCCACGCCCACGCGCTGTCCGCCGTACGCCAGGCGATCGACGGGGGCGTCGACGGCATCGAGCACTGCACCTGCCTGACCCCGGAGGGCGTGTCCATCGACGACCACCTGCTCGACCAGCTCGCGGGGATCGCCGTCTGCGGGACGCTCGGCTCGGACCGGGCGGTCGTCGTACCGCCCGAGATCCTCGAGTTGGTGGCGAAGGCCGGCACTAGCGAGGCCGCGCTCCAGCAGGCGGTCCGCCGGCTGTACGACGGCGGCGTCCGGATCGTCGCCGGCTCCGACGGCGGGATCGGCCCGGCGAAACCGCACGGCCTGCTCCCGGCCACGCTCGCCGAGTACGTCGAGGCCGGGCTCCCCGCGACCGCAGCGCTGATCGCCGGTACGTCGGCCGCCGCGGACGCGCTGCGGGTGCCGAAGGGACGGATCCGGCCCGGCGCGGACGCCGACCTGCTCGTCGTACCGGGTGATCCGACCGCGGACATCACGGTGCTGGCCGATCCGACCGACGTCTACCTCGCCGGCGTCAGGCTTGGCGGGTCGGCAGGGCGATGATCTGGCGCAGGTTCAGTTCGCGGCGGCGGCTGACCGCGAACGTGACCACGTCGGCGATGTCGGCGGCGTGCAGCGGCCCGATCTGCTCGTTCATCGAGGCGATCAGGTCCTGCCCGGAGTCGTCGAGGTGGGTGGCGAGTTCGGTGTCGGTGAGGCCCGGTTCGACGTTCGTGACGCGGACGTCGTACGGCGAGAGGTCGGCGCGGAGGGCCGCGGACAGCTGGGTCAGGGCGGCCTTCGTCGCGCCGTAGACCGCGTACCCGGGGAAGATCGCGTGCGCGCCGATCGACGAGATGTTCACGAGGTCCGCCGTACGGCCGTCGCTCGCTGCCTTGATCAGGTCGGGGGTGAAGGCGTGGATCAGCCGGAGTACGCCGGTGACGTTGGTGTCGATCATCCGGGTCCAGTCGTCGAGCCGGCCGTCGGCGATCGGGGCCGCCAGCATCACGCCGGCCGCGTTCACCACCAGGTCGACGGTGCCGAGCCGTTCGTGGATCTTCGCGGCGCCGGCGTCCACGGAGTCCTGCCGGGTGACGTCGATCCCGACGCCGAACGTCCGGTCGCCGAGCTTGCCGGCCAGGTCGTCGAGGCGGTCCTGCCGCCGGGCGACCAGCGCGACCGCTGCGCCGGCCTCGGCCAGTTGGGTGGCGATCGCGGCGCCGATTCCGCTGGCCGCTCCGGTGACTACCGCGTTGCGAATGCTCAAGTTGGTCATGGCATCGATCCTGGGGCGGTCGCCGCGGCTTACCCAGGTGTCTGTCGAGCCTGGTTCTGGCAGGACCAGGTTGCGGATCCGGCCGGTCTGGATACTGGAGGGCATGGATCGTCGTGCGGAGCTGAGCGAGTTCCTCAAGACCCGGCGGGCGCGCGTGCGGCCGGAGGAGCTCGGCATCAAGGTGTACAGCGGGCGACGCCGGGTGCCCGGCCTGCGCCGCGAGGAGCTCGCGCAGGCGGCCGGCGTCAGCGCGGACTACTACGTACGCCTCGAGCAGGGCCGCACGGACAACGTCTCGCAGGAGATCCTGGACGCGGTCGCCGACGTACTGAAGCTGACCGACGACGAGCGCGAACACCTTGCCGTACTGGCGAAACCGGTCCGCCGGAAACGCCGCCGTACGACGACGCAACGGGTGCGGCCCGGCCTGCAACGGCTGCTCGACTCGATGACCGACGTACCGGCGTTCGTGCTCGGCTACCGGATGGACGTGCTGGCCTGGAACGAGCTGGCCGCCGCGCTGAACGGGTTCGACCAGAAGCAGCCGAACGTGCCGCGGATGGTGTTCCTCGACCCGGCGCTGCGCGACTTCTACCCCTCGTGGGAAGAGGTGGCGGAGGAGAGCGTCGACTACCTGCGGGTGTACGCCGGGCGGCACCCGGACGACCCGGAGCTGGCCGAGCTGGTCGGGGAGCTGTCGATCCGCAGCCCGGAGTTCCGCGAGTACTGGGCGCGGCACGACGTGAAGGACAAGACGTTCGGGGCCAAGCTGCTGCACCATCCGGTGGTCGGCGAGATCGCGGTCTCGTACGAGACGCTGCGGCTGCCGGGGGACCCGGATCAGCTGCTGGTGACGTACACGGTCGAGCCCGGCTCGACCTCCGAGCAGAACCTGCGGCTGCTCGCGAGCTGGGCGGCCGCGGACACCGGTCTGCCCGCGGAAGTCCCGGAGATACCCTGACCAGGTGACCGAAACCCCCGTCTCGCAGATCCGGCGGGTCGCGATGATCAGCCTGCACACGTCGCCGCTCGACCAGCCCGGCACCGGGGACGCCGGCGGCATGAACGTGTACGTCGTGGAGCTGTCGAAGCAGCTCGCCGGGCTCGGGATCGAGGTCGACGTCTTCACCCGGGCGACCGCGTCCGTGCTGCCCGCACGGGTGGAGCTGCTGCCCGGGGTGACGGTCCGTAACGTTGCCGCCGGCCCGTACGAGGGCCTGACCAAGAACGAACTGCCCGCCCAGCTGTGTACGTTCGCCCGCGCGGTGCTGCGCGCCGAAGCGATCCACGAGCCCGGCTGGTACGACGTGATCCACTCGCACTACTGGTTGTCCGGCCAGGTCGGCCTGCTCGCCCGCGATCGTTGGGCGGTCCCACTGGTCCACACCATGCACACGATGGCCAAGGTGAAGAACGCCAGCCTGGCCGAGGACGACGTACCGGAGCCGCCGGCCCGGCTGATCGGCGAGGAACAGGTGGTCGAGTCCGCGGACCGGCTGCTTGCGAACACCGACGACGAGGCGCACGAGCTGATCTCGCTGTACGGCGCTCAGCCGGCGAAGGTCGGGGTGGTGAACCCGGGCGTCGACCTGGACCTGTTCCATCCCGGTTCTGAGGCCTCGGCGAGGCGTGAGGTCGGGTTGCCGGCGGATGCCGTCGTACTGGCGTTCGTCGGGCGGCTGCAGCCGTTGAAGGCGCCCGACCTGCTGATCCGGGCGGCGGCGCGGATGCTCGCGCGCGACCCCGGGCTGCGCTCACGGCTGGTGGTGGCGATCATCGGCGGGCCGTCCGGCAACGGGATGGAGCACCCCGAGTCGCACGCGGAACTGGCGCGGGCGCTCGGGATCGACGACGTGGTCCGGTTCGTGAAGCCGATGGAGCGGGGCCGGCTGGCCTCCTGGTACCGGGCGGCCTCGGTCGTGTGCGTCCCGTCGTACTCGGAGTCCTTCGGGCTGGTCGCGCTGGAGGCTCAGGCGTGCGGAACGCCGGTGGTCGCGGCGGCGGTGGGCGGCCTGAGTACGGCGGTCCTCGACGGGCGGACCGGGTACCTCGTGCACGGGCACGGCGTGGACGACTTCGCCGACGCGCTGGCGCGGATCGCGACGGATCCGGCCGTCCGCGAGAGCATGGGCCGCGCGGCGGTCACCCATGCACAAGGGTTCGGGTGGGAACTGACCGCACGCAGGACGCTGGCGGCGTACCGGACCTCAGCGCACACGATGGCGGCGGAGGTGGCTGGGTGAGAGTGTCGGCGGCGGACGTGATCCGGCAGGTGCTGACCGAGAACGAGCTGGAGTTCACCGAGAGCGAGCCGGGCATCTTTGCTGCGGAACTGCCGGGGGAGCGGAAGCTCAAGACGGGCGTGACGCTGTCGGTCGGGCCGCAGGCGGTCCACGTGCATGCCTTCGTCGCCCGGCATCCGGACGAGAACCACGCGGCCGTCTATCGCTGGCTGCTGGAGCGGAACCTGAAGATGTACGGCGTCGCGTTCGCCGTGGACCACCTCGGGGACATCCACCTGGACGGGCGGGTGCCGTTGCACGCGATCACACCCAGTGAGGTGGACCGGCTGCTCGGAGCGGTGCTGGAGTACGCCGATTCGTCGTTCAACACGATCCTCGAGCTCGGGTTCGCGACGTCGATCCGGCGCGAGTACGAATGGCGCGTGTCGCGCGGCGAGTCGACTCGGAACCTGGACGCTTTCAAGGGCTGGCTGGAGCCTCGATAACATGCGGGTATGACCTATCGCCTGATCCTGCTCCGCCACGGCCACAGCGACTGGAACGCCAAGAACCTCTTCACCGGCTGGGTCGACGTCGACCTCAACGCCCAGGGCGTCGAGGAAGCGCAGCGCGGCGGCGAACTGCTCCGCGACCGCGACCTGCTGCCCGACGTACTGCACACCTCGGTCCTGCGGCGCGCGATCCGGACCGCGAACATCGCCCTCGAGGTCGCCGAGCGCCAGTGGATCGACGTACGTCGCTCCTGGCGGCTGAACGAGCGGCACTACGGCGGCCTGCAGGGCAAGGACAAGAAGCAGACCCTGGAGGAGCTCGGCGAGGAGCAGTTCATGCTGTTCCGCCGGTCGTACGACACCCCGCCGCCGGCCATCGAGCGCGGCTCCGAGTACGACCAGGCCGGCGACCCGCGGTACGCCGCCCTCCCGCCGGAACTGCTGCCGACCACCGAGTGCCTGAAGGACGTCGTCGAGCGGATGCTCCCATACTGGTACGACGCCATCGTCCCCGACCTCCGCGCAGGCAAGACCGTCCTCGTGACGGCCCACGGCAACAGCCTCCGCGCCCTCGTCAAGCACCTCGACAACCTCGACGAAAAGACCGTCGTCGGCCTGAACATCCCGACCGGCATCCCCCTCTTCTACGAACTCGACGACAACTTCAAGCCCCTCACCCCAGGCGGCGAATACCTCGACCCCACCGCCGCCCAGGAAGCCATCGAAGCAGTCAAAAACCAGGGCCGCTAAACCCCAACCACCAGCCGCGCCAAGGACCCACCTTCGGCGCGGCTGCTCTCTCCACCTCCAGAAAGGCCACGCCTCCGGCCCGGCCATTTGTCGCCGGCTTCGCCGGGTGCGAGTGAGGTGCTGCCGGGTGGAGGTGCTGGCGCGGGATCTGGTGGTGGGGATGGAAAGGTCGCGCCTGCGGCGCGGCTGCTTCTTGCGGCTTCGCCGGGTGCGCATGAGGTACCACCGGGCCGAGGCACTGGCGCGGGATCTGATGGCGGCGTGGAAGGGTCGCGCCTGCGGCGTGGCTGCCTGTTGCCGGCCCTCAGGCTGACCGGCGCCGAGCTCACCGCTGCGATGCGCGCCGTACTGGCCGACAGATGACGAGGGGCGGACCGCCGTGCGGACCGCCCCTCACGAAAAAGTGGGGCTCTGCCATTTGAGCTACGTCCCTCCAACGAGGGCGCCGGGACTCGAACCCGGATCGTCCACCTCAGTCGAAGCATCCGGCGATGAACCGCTGGGACTGACTCCCCATGCTCCGCTACGACCAACCTGACTCCACGTCAAGTCTACCACCGAGGCGATCGACTACGCCTCCGCGCCGAAGGCACCTCCTTCGTACCGTGCACGACGGCCGTTCGCCGATGCCTCCACCCGGCGGGCCTTCCGCGCACCCGACGGACCGGGTGGAGGTGCTGGCACGGGATCTGGTGATGGGGTTGGGAGGTCGCGCCTGCGGTGCGACTGCTTGTTGCGCTTCGCCGGGTGCGCGTGAGGTACCACCGGGCCGAGACGCTGGCGCGGGATCGTGGAAAACCATCCCCTGGCGTGGGGCGGTTGATCAGCCGCGTAGTTGGCCCCTTGAGTGAACGGGCGCGTGTCCTGTTCGCGGGTCCGGTGGGTTTTGCGCCGAGGCCTCGGCCCGGTGGTGCCTCACGCGCACCCGGCGGAGTCGGCAACGGGCAGCCGCGCCGCAGGTGTGTCCGTTGGTTGGGTGGGGGTGAGGTCTTGCCGTGGGACGGGAGCGGTCTTAATCTCTTATTTACGGGATATAGTTTCGTAATGCTGTAGATATCCGTATTCCACCGCTCTGGAGGACGGAATGATGCGTCGTGTCTGGGTTTTGCTGGTTGCGTTGTTGTTGATCCCGGCCGCTGTGCCGCGGGCTGCCGCTGGGCCGCCGGCGGGGGAGGCGGTCGGAAGACCCGAGCCGTTCCTGTCCGCGATGGAAGGCGGGAACACGGTTGAGGCCAAGATCCGGGAGGCCGCTCCGCGGGCGGATGGGTTTCGGCATATCGATACGCCGGCGACGATCCGCCGGCTGCAGCAGATGCACGCGACGATGTACACGTTCGGCATCTGGGACAAGGCGACCGACTGGGACGATCTGCGGCTGGAGTTCGCGCCGGCGGCGGCTCGTGCGGGGATCGACGTGATGGTGTACCTCGTGCCGCCGTCGGAGTGTTTCCTGAACTCCGCGCGGCATCTCGACGGGCGGTGTTCGCGGCCGTTCGACACCGACTACGTCCGCTGGGCGACCGAGCTCGGCAAGCTCTCGCTGGCCTACCCGAACATCAAGTCCTGGGGCATCGACGACTTCCTCGTCGGCGCCAACAGCACGCTGTTCACCAAGGAGTACCTCGGCCAGGTGCGCGCCGCGATGAACGCGGTCAACCCGCACCTCAAGTGGTACGTGACGCTCTACTCCTGGGACATCACCCCGGCCACCGCCGACAAGATCAAGGGCGCCCTGGACGGCGTGATCTTCCCGTACACGGGCTACGTCAACAACTCGATCGACCCCACCTGGCTCGAACCTCGCCTGGACTCGTCCCTCGACGTACTGCGGCCCGCCGGCCTCAGCCTCGTACTCCTCGTCTACACCGGCCGCTTCCTCGACGGCATGATCCACCCCGACGAGCGGTACGTCGCGGACGTGATGCGCCGCGCCACGCCGTACCTGAAGGACGGCCGCCTCGACGGCGTCATCGCGTACGGCGCCCCGGTGCGGACCGATCTGCAGCAGCCGAGCTGGGACTACTGGGGTCACTCCGGAAACGGCCGGCTCAGCCTCAGCGTCGGCAACTTCACCTCGACCGTCGACGGGAGCTACGCCGCCGCCTCCCAGCAGATGGTTGTCTCCGGCAACGGGCCGCGGTCGATCACCTTCAAACACAGGGATCCCGACGTGGGCGGTCTCCGCGGGTACCAGTTCAAGCAGGTGCTCGTCGACGATCAGGTGGTCTGGCAGGCCGACGTCGAGGAGGATCCGAAGGAGACCTGGCTCACCACGACCGTCGACCTGACCGCGGCCCTGCAGGGCAAGACGTCTGCGAAGGTCACGTTCCGGCTGTTCGACCAGCGCGGCGTCGGCTGGTGGCCGCTCGACTGGAGCATCGACGACGTCACCGGCCACGGCGTCGTCGTACGCAACGGAGGCTTCGAGCAGAACCGGGACTGGGACCTGACCCGCAACTACCCGACGATGCAGCCGTACATCGACATCTACTCGATCGACCGCCCGGCGCGGATCTTCAACGCGATCGGTACGGCGTACGCCCGGTACCAGGGCCGGCCGTACAAGCCGGTGCAGGGCCCGCGCGGCGACGCCGTACGGATCGGGCCGGACAACCGGGCGATGTACGGGAACGGCCGGCTCGCGTTCACCGTGCCGAACGGGCCGATCCCGGCGAACACCTGCGCCACCGCGACCCAGCAGGTCCGGGTGAAGCAGGGGCAGCCGCGGTACGAGATCTCGTTCTGGCACGCGGATCCGGAGCAGGCGCGGTTCGGCGAGATCTTCAAGCAGCTGCGGATCGACGGGCAGCTGATCTGGAGCCGGGACGCGGGCGACTACTGGCCGTGGTTCTACCTGAACGGTTCCGACCACCAGGGCGGGATCGACGTGACGGACTTCGTGCGGGGCAAGCCGTCGGTGTCGATCCAGTTCGGGATCTGCACCAAGCAGGCGGTCACCAGCCCGGGCATGGTCGTCAACTTCGACCACCTCGAGGGCATCAACCTCGACATCCACAACGCGGGCTTCGAGAACCGGTCGGCCTGGTCGCTGAGCGCGAACAGCCCACTCCAGGCGGACATCGCGATCGCCCGCTGAACAGAAACAGGCGCCCCCGGCAACGAACCGGGGACGCCTGTCTGCAGCAGGATCAGTCGTTGCCGTTCGGGTTCGGTGCCGAGGCGCCCGCGCCGGAACCGGCCGCGGTGCCGCCGACGGCGACCGGGAGCTCGCCGGTGACCAGGTACACGACCCGGCGGGCCATCGCGACCGCGTGGTCGGAGATGCGCTCGTAGTACCTGCTGAGCAGTGCCATGTCGACGGCGACCTCGACGCCGTGCGGCCAGTCCGCGTCCATCATCAGCCGGAACTGGTTGGAGCGGAGCTTGTCCATCTCGTCGTCGGTGGCCTCGAGCCTGCCGGCCGCCTCGACGTCGCGGGTGGCGATCACGTCGCCGGCGGCGTCGACCATCTTGCCGGCCACCGAGCCCATCTCCTCGATCACGTCGTGCAGTTCGGCCGGGATCGCGGGCGCCGGGTAGCGCATCCGGGCGATCTTCGAGACGTGCGCGGCCAGGTCGCCCATCCGCTCCAGGTCGGCGACCATCCGGAGCGCGGCGACCAGCATCCGGAGCTCGTTGGCGACCGGCGACTGCCGCGCCATCAGCTCGAAGACCTTCTCCTCCACACCCTCGCCGGCGGCATCGAGCTGGATGTCGGCCGCGATGACCTCCTCGGCCTTGCGGATGTCGGCCTCCAGCAGGGCGGCCGTGGAGCGGCGTACGGCGGTGGACACCGTCCTCGTCATCCGCTCGAGCTCGGCGAGGATGTCGTCGAGCTGCTCGTGATAGCTGTCACGCATGGTGTTCGAATCCGATCTGTGGTGTCCGGTGCCGCGGCGGGGCATCAGCAAGGTACCCGCCCATCGGTGACCGTATGCCGTCGAGGTTGCCGGACGGCGACGAGTGGTGAACGCCTGATGAACAGTTGAGTCGTGTCCCGGTCATCCGGTGCTCATTCGGTCTTTCCCTGCTGGTTGCCCGCGTAGCATCGTTGCCGTGGACCCCACGCTGGCTGCGGTGCTGGGCGGCGTCATCGGCGCGGCCCTGGCCCTGCTTTCGCTCGGAGCGATGATGCTTTCCGAGCGGGCCCAGCGCAAGATCCCGGAGTCCCCGGAGCCGATCGTCCCGAACGGCGTCGCCACGGTGCTGTCGGTACTGCGGTCCTCGGCGGTCGTGATGGGCCCGGAGGACCAGGTCCTGCAGGCCAGCGCCCCGGCGCACGTGCTCGGCATCGTCCGCGGCGAGCGGCTGGTCGTGGACGACATCCTGACCATGGTCCGCCAGGTCCGCCGGGACGGGGAGATCCGCCAGCAGGACCTGGAGATCGTCCGCGGCCGGCTCGGCGCCACGCAGTACGTCAGTGCCCGGGTGGCGCCGCTGGGCAGCCAGCTGGTCCTGGTGCTGGTCGAGGACCGGACCCGGGAGCGCCGGCTGGAGGCGATCCGGCGGGACTTCACCGTGAACGTCAGCCACGAGCTGAAGACCCCGGTCGGCGCGCTGATCCTGCTCGCCGACGCGGTCTCCGAGGCGTCCGACGACCCGGAGGCCGTGCAGCGGTTCTCGGACCGGATGCGGGTCGAGGCGTCCCGGCTGAGCCGGCTCGTCAAGGAGATCATCGAGCTGTCCCGGCTGCAGGGCGACGACCCGCTGGAGAACCCCGGCCCGGTCGACATCAACGGCGTGATCGAGACCGCGGTGGACCGCTGCCAGATCGACGCCGAGGACCGGGACATCAAGATCGTGGTGAAGACCGAGCCCGAGCTCGAGGTGCTGGGCAGCGAGGACCAGCTGGCGATGGCGATCGGCAACCTGGTCGAGAACGCCGTCAACTACAGCCCGGACGGCACCCGGGTCGCGGTCGCCGCGCACCCGATCGGCGACCTGGTCGAGGTGACGGTGTCCGACCAGGGCGTCGGGATCCCGAGCAGCGACCTGGAGCGGATCTTCGAGCGCTTCTACCGGGTCGACCGGGCCCGCAGCCGGGAGACCGGCGGCACCGGGCTCGGCCTGTCGATCGTGAAGCACATCGCGTCGATCCACGGCGGCGACGTCCGGGTCTGGAGCGTCGAGGGCCAGGGCTCCACCTTCACCGTGAGACTCCCGTTGCGGTTCGAACCCGCACCGGGCCAGACCGACTCCGCCGGCCAGGAGGAGGCGGCCGTAAACCTGACGCCTACCCCGTCAGGTCAGATCGCAAAGGAGACAGCTTCGTGACCCGAGTGCTGGTCGTCGAAGACGAAGAGAGCTACAGCGACGCGCTGTCGTACGTGCTGCGCAAGGAAGGGTTCGAGGTCGCCGTCGCGGAGACCGGGCCGGACGCGCTGGACGAGTACGACCGTGCCGGTGCGGACATCGTCCTGCTCGACCTGATGCTGCCGGGCCTGTCCGGCACCGAGGTCTGCCGGGCGCTGCGCAGCCGGGGCAACGTCCCGGTGATTATCGTGAGCGCCAAGGACACCGAGGTCGACAAGGTCGTCGGGCTCGAGCTGGGCGCGGACGACTACGTGACCAAGCCGTACAGCCCGCGCGAGCTGCTGGCCCGCGTGCGCGCCGTACTGCGGCGTGGCCAGGACGTCGAGCTGCTGCCGGACACCCTGGAGGCGGGGCCGGTGCGGATGGACGTCGAGCGGCACGTGGTGACGGTCGCCGGTACCGAGATCCGGCTCCCGCTGAAGGAGTTCGAGCTGCTCGAGATGCTGCTCCGGAACACCGGGCGGGTGCTGACCCGCGGCCAGCTGATCGACCGGATCTGGGGCGCCGACTACGTGGGCGACACCAAGACCCTGGACGTGCACGTGAAGCGGCTGCGTTCCAAGCTCGAGAAGGACCCGTCGAACCCGCAGCACCTGGTCACCGTGCGTGGCCTGGGGTACAAGTTCGAGTCCTGAGTCACACCCCTGTGGGTCGCAACGACCTGCGGGGTTAGCTTAGGCTCTCCTTAGTTGAGGCAAGCTAAGGAGAGTCACTCATGTCCTGGTCCCGTACCAAGGTCGTCAGCGCCATCACGACGGTGCTGCTCGCCACGACCTCGCTGGCCGCGTGCGGCAGCGGCGACGGCAAGACGGCCGGCAGTCCGGCCGGTACGGCGTCGTCCGGGTTCCCGGTCACGCTGAAGAACACGTTCGGCGAGACGACCATCACGAAGAAGCCGGAGCGGATCGTCACGCTCGGCTGGAACGCCCAGGACGTGGTCTACGCGCTCGGCGAGACCCCGGTCGGGATGCCGAAGGTCACCTACGGGCAGACCGCGGACGGCGTCACCGCGTGGGACGCCGACAAGTTCGACAAGTCGAGGACGACGCTGCTGGACACCGGCGACAAGTACCCGTTCGAGAAGATCGCGGCGCTGAACCCGGACGTCATCCTGGCGCCGTACGAGGGGTTCGACGCGGCGACGTACAAGACACTGAGCGACATCGCGCCGACCGTCGCGTACCCCGGGGCGCCGTGGCAGACCACCTGGCAGGACCAGACGCTGCTGGTCGGCGAGGCGCTCGGCAAGAAGGCCGACGCGGAGAAGCTGATCACCGGCATCCAGGACAAGATCAAGCAGGTAGCGGCCGAGCACCCGGAGTTCAAGGACAAGACCATCACGGTCGGCTCGTTCGGCGCCGAGAACTACGTCTACATGCCGGGCGACCCGCGGGTGCAGATCCTGAACGAGATGGGCTTCAAGAACGCGCCCGGCGTCGAGGCGCTGGAGAAGACCAACTCCAAGAAGGAGTTCTCGCTGACGATCAGCAAGGAGAAGGTCGCGGATGTCGATGCAGACGTGCTGATCGCGTACGTCGACGGGATCGGGACGCAGAAGTTCCTGGCCGACCCGGTCTACTCGTCGCTGAAGGCCGTGAAGAGCGGCGGCGCGTACCCGCTGCAGGACCAGCAGGTGATCTCCGGGATGAGCGCGGTCAGCGTGCTGAGCGTCCCGTGGGTGCTCGACAAGGTCATCCCAGGCCTCTCCAAGGCAGCTTCGGCCACCAAGAACTGAGCCGGACTCAAGGGCAGTTTCGGTGGTTAACCTCCGAAACTGCCCCTTCGCATGCCGCATGCGAGTGGTGAACGGACCGTTTCAGGGGTTAACCACCGAAATGGCGCGTGTGGGAGGCGGGCCGCCGCGGGCTGGGGCGGCCGCCGTGAGCTGGGACTACTGGGCCGGCGGCGGGGTCGGTGAGTAGTGGTCGTCGGCGAGCACCGGGACGTACGTCGAGATCGGTGCGGCCGTGCCGAAGGTGATCGTCACGTTGACCATCTGGCCCGGCTTCGCGCCGGTGACGGCGACCGCCGGACCGCCGTCCTCGGCGCCCGGGGTGGCTGCCGTCGGGGTCTCGGTCGGGGCCGCCGGGGTGGCCGTCGCGCCGGGCGTGGTCTTCGCCCCGGGGGTGGCCGATGCGCCGGGGGTGGCCGGGGTCGCCGTACCGGCGGCGGAGGCCTCGGCGGCGGTGGTGCCGGGCAGCAGGAGCGCGGAGTTCGGCGCCAGGGCCACCGGGTCCTTGATCCCGGTGAACGTGACCTCGCCGGCCTGCCAGCTGCCGTCCTGGCCGTCCTGGGTGCCGGCCGGGGCCTGCGCGAATCCGACCAGGGTGTCGGCCTCGGTGCCGTCGTTCACGATGACGCCGTGCAGCTCGCCCTTGCCTTCCGAGTCGGCCAGCACGAGCAGGTTGCGGAGCTTGATCTGACCGCTCTCGACGTTCGTGCCCTCGGCGGCCTGGTAGGGCTGCAGGGTCGGTGCGTCGAAGCTCGCGCTGCACGCCCCCAGCGCGAGACTGAGGGTGACGGCGGCACCCGCCAGCGCGGCGCGCCGGGCGAACCGCGAGGAGAACGTGATCGGCACTGGAATCCCTCTCGTGCAAGCTGATTCAGCACTGTGTGCGGACAACTGCGGACTACTCTGGAGCTGTTGCGGTCACCGTCAGGCAGCGGCCTCCGGCGCCCCAAAGCGTAGCCCTCGGTCGCCGCGGCCCGGACGCCGGGATCCCCAGCACCGATGTCCGAGGCAACGGCACCCGCGCGCACGAAGCATTCCCCAGACCGTTTGTCAAGGCGGGAAGTGGGCCCTGACCAGCGCAAACGCCCCGACCGGACCACGCGTCACGTGGTAGGATGGATCTTGGAAAGGGGCACTTCACACATGACTTTCACAGTCGGCGAGACGGTTGTTTACCCCAATCACGGAGCGGCCGTCATCGAGGACATCGAGACCCGTCAGATCAAAGGTGAGGACAAGACCTATCTGGTCTTGAGGATCGTCGCTCAGAACGACCTGGTCGTCCGGGTCCCCGCGTGCAACCTTGATCTCGTCGGCGTGCGTGACGTCGTGGATCAGGCCGGCCTGGAGCGCGTCTTCGACGTGCTGCGCGCACCGCACACGGAGGAGCCGACCAACTGGTCGCGTCGCTACAAGGCGAACCTGGAGAAGCTGCACTCCGGTGACGTGCTGAAGGTGGCAGAGGTCGTCCGCGACCTGTGGCGCCGCGAGCGTGACCGCGGTCTGTCCGCCGGTGAGAAGCGGATGCTGGCGAAGGCTCGCCAGATCCTCGTCTCCGAGCTGGCGCTGGCCGAGCACACGAACGAGGACAAGGCCGAGGCCATCCTCGACGAGGTCCTCGCTTCCTGAAGTCGCAACCTGCATGAGTAGCGCGGTCGTGATACCCGCGGCCGGGCTCGGGCTGCGGCTTGGTGGTGAGACACCGAAGGCATTTCGAGAGGTCGGTGGCGATTCGCTGCTGGTCCACGCGGTGCGTGGCCTGAAGGCAGCGTCCGCCGCCGACCTCGTCTGCTTCGTGGTCGCGGTGCCGCCCGGTTCCGAGGAGACGGTCGGCAAGGAGCTGGCGCCGTACGTCGGTGACGCCCGGCTGCTCGTGGTCGCCGGCGGTGCCGAGCGGCCCGACTCGGTGCGTGCCGCGCTGGACGTGCTGCCGGTCGACGGGATCGACTGCATCCTGGTGCACGACGCGGCCCGGGCGTTCGTTCCGGCGGACGCGATCGAGCGGGTGGTCGCGGCGGTGCGGGACGGGGCCGAGGCCGTCGTACCCGTGGTGCCGGTGACCGACACGATCAAGGTGGTCGGCCCGGGTGGCGAGGTCGTCGACACGCCAGACCGGTCGACGCTGGTCGCTGTTCAGACGCCGCAGGGTTTCGCTCCCGACGTACTACGGCGCGCGCATGCGGCCGGGGCGGACGCCGGGGTGACCGACGACGCGATGATGTGCGAGCGGATGGGCGTCACCGTGCGGACGGTCGAAGGGTCGCCGGACGCGTTCAAGGTGACCCGGCCGCAGGACCTGCTGCTGGCGGAGGCACTGCTCGCGGAGAGGCGGCTGTCGTGAAGATCCCGCGCGTCGGCAACGGTGTCGACGTACATCCGTTGGAGAACGGCCGCCCGATGTGGCTGGCCGGACTGCACTGGCCCGACGAGCCGGCCGGGTTGGCGGGGCACTCGGACGGTGACGCGGCGGCGCACGCGATCTGTACGGCGTTGCTTACCGCGGCCAAGCTGGGTGACCTCGGGTCGAACTTCGGCACGTCCGAGCCGGAATGGGCCGGTGCCGCCGGGGTCACGCTGGTGGCGGAAGCGGCCCGCCGGGTGCGCGCCGCCGGGTTCGAGATCGGCAACGTCACCGTGCAGGTCGTCTGCAACCGCCCGCGGATCGGCACCCGCCGCGAAGAGGCCGAGAAGGTGCTCTCGGCCGCCTGCGACGCCGAGGTATCGGTCAGCGCCGCAACCACCGACGGACTGGGCTTCCCAGGCCGCGCCGAGGGCATACTCGCCCACGCCACCGCCCTCATCTACTAACCCGCCACGCCGACCACCGCCAGTTGATGGGCTCTGTGCGGTCACGCTTCGTCGGCACTGTGCTGGGGGAGCGGAGCGTGGAGTTCGACCGGGGCGTTCGAGAAGCGAGCGGCGCGGGGGTTGAGTTCGTTGCCCAGGCGTTCGGTGAGTAGGCCGTACAGCTCGGGGCGGCGGCCGCGGAGCCAGCGGCGGCCGGTCGACAGCGAGACGAGTTCCAGGTCGAGGTTGGACAGGACGACCGACTCGGCCGCGACGGGGGTTTCGGCGAGGATCCGCCCGTACGGGTCGAGGATCATGCTGTTGCCGGTGCGCAGTTCGTCGTCGTCGCGGCCGACGCCGTTGCTGAACAGAACGAACAGACCGTTGTCATGGGCACGCGCCGGCAGCCAGCGCAGCAGCCACTCGCGTGCGCTCGGCCCGTTGAAGGCGGCCTCGACGGCACCTGGGTCGGTCAGCCGGTTCTCCCAGACGGACAGCGGGATCGGCTTCATGCCGTGCGGGCTCCGGGAGTTCGTGCCGCCGGTCTGATGCGGCGCGAGCAGGACCGTTGCTCCGAGCAACGCCGTGATCCGGACGTTCTCGACCAGGTTGTTGTCCCAGCAGATCAGCACCCCGGCCCGGAACCCCCACGGCGTGTCGAAGACCGTGTACGTCGTTCCGCTCGCGATCTCCTCGTGCTCGAACGCGTGCAGCTTCCGGTGCACGTGCACCCGCCCGTCCGGCAGACACACGGCGTACGCGTTGAACAGCACCCCGTCCGCCTCCTCGAGAAACCCGACCCCGATCCCCGCGTCGAGTTCCTTGGCCAGGGCAAGGATCCGGCTGACCAGCGGCCCGTCGGCCGGCTCCGCGAGTTCGTGCAGGCGCTCGCGGGTGTGGTTGCGGAGGTGCCAGTAACCGAGCAGACACAGCTCCGGGAACACCACCAGCCGAGCACCGCCGCCGACCGCCTCCCGCGCCAGCCGCTCGACCGCACCGAGGTTGGCGGCCGGCTGGTCGGGGGTCGGCTCGAACTGGACCACGGCTGCGCGGAAGGTCGTCATACAGCCATCGAAACGCCGACCTGTCCATGACGTCCAATCACCGTTTGCGCCGATTCCATATCCTGAGGTTATGGATCTGCGGCTGCTCCGGGCGTTCGTCACGGTCGCCCGCCTGCGGAACTTCGGCGCGGCGGCCGCTGAGCTGTCGACCAGCCAGCCGGCGCTGACCAAACAGATCCAGGTCCTGGAACGCCGGGTCGGCGCCATCCTGTTCAGCCGCGGCCGGCACGGCGCCCGGTTGACCCCGGCGGGGGAGCTGCTGCTTGCTGACGCTCTGGAGTTGCTGGACCGCTCGGAGGCCTTCGAACGACGGGCCGCCCAGGTCGCGTCCGGCACCGAGGGATCGCTGGCCATCGGCTTCGGCCTGTCCGGGATCGAGCTGGCGCCGCGGGCAGTGGCGCTGTTCCGGAGCCGCTGGCCGGGGGTCACGATCTCGCTCGAGGATCTCCCGTCGACGGTGCAGTGCGAGCGGTTGCTGGCGGGCAGCCTGCAGATCGGGTTCGTCCGCCTGCCGGTACCCGCCGGCCTGGAGCATCTCCGACTCCGCCGCGACCGCCTGGCGCTCGCCGTACCGGCCGATCAGGACCTCCCGCGAGACCTGGTCAGCTGGATCGACGCGCGGCCGCTGGTCCGCCTGACAACTGCGCGCGGGCCGGGCCTGACCGCGCAGATCAACAGCCTGTACGCCGAACTCGGTTGCCACCCGCAAGTACTCCAGGAGGCCGGCGACCTGCAGACCGTGCTGGCGCTGACCGCCGCGGGAGTGGGGCCGGCCGTCGTACCGCAGACCGCCGAACGGATCGCACCGCCCGAGGTCCGGCTCGTCCCGCTCCCGGGCCGTGCAGCCAGCTGGTGGACCGGCGCCGCCTGGGCGACCCGCACCCCACTCACCGAACGCTTCGTCAAAGCCGCCGCCGAGATCGCCCGCACGAACTAGCGCCCTCCCGGGGCTACGCCGAGTCGTGGCGTTTGGCTGGTGCCCGCAACCCCGAGTCGTGGATCGAGGTCGCCGGGCACGGCGCGGCGCCCGCCGAATCTCACGACTCGACGAGCGCGCGGAGCGCCGGGCTGGGGGCTAGGAGGTGATGGAGGTCCAGAAGGCGCACTGGTGTTCTTGGGCTAGGTCGGCCGGGGCGATGGCTGTTGAGTCGAGGGACTGGACGTGGCCCTTGTCCTGGAAGGGCTGCCAGTGGGGCTGGTTCGGGCCGTTGGGGTTTCCGGTGTGTGCGAACTGTGCCCAGTAGCTGATCATCGTGGCGGCGAGTTGCTTCTGTGCGGGCGTGCTCGGGCCCGGGAGTTGCTTGTCGTTGAAGAGGTACTGCAGTTCGGCGCCGTGGAATGCGCCGGTCGGGAAGTTCGGCTTAGGGAGCGTCGTGAACCACGGCGCGGTCGCGTCAGCGAACTCGTACGCGTAGAGCGGCGTGTGTGCGGCGAGTGCGCGATCCCGGGCGAGAACCGGGCAGCCCCACGCCCAGTCGGTGACGACGGCCGACAACGCCTCGCCGGCGGAGTGGAACTTGCCGACCGGATAGCGGGCCAGGACCCGTGCCGCGTCCGCCGGATCGAAGAGCGTGTGGATCTGCTCCCGGTAGCTGGTGGGGGTCGTGACCTGACCGGTCGCGGTTTCGATGGCCGCGGTGAACGGGTTGTGTTCGTCTCGGGTGGTGCCCTGGATGATCGGGACGTGGTTGAAGTGTCCGGTGGCGAAGGCGCGATCCGGGCTGATGGGCAGCATGCCGCCGCCGACGGTGGGTCCTGATCCGACCCCGTCGTCGGACCACTTGGCGAGCTCTTCGGTGGACTTCGACCGCAGACAGGCTGCGGCGGCGGCCGCCTTGGAACAACCGACCTTGGCCGCGACGTCGAGGCCGTGCTGCTCACGTTCGGACCGTGGCAGCGGGAACCAGGTCGGCGGTCCGGGCGACCAGTTCCGCCCGGTGCATTCGGCACTCTGCACGATCGCCTTCTGGAACAGGCCGGCCGACCCCGGTGCGACCAACTGCGAGCAGACGCTGGTGCCGCCGGCCGACTCACCGAAGATCGTGACATTGCCCGTCGCCGCCGAACGCCGCGGCGTTCCGTTGGACCCATCGCAGCGCTGCCTGCTGGTCTTCGAGGCCGAAGTTGCCCGAGAGTTGCCGCGCCCGGCCGTGGTCGAGCGCCGGATGGGCGAGGAAGCCGAAGATGCCGAGCCGATAGTTGGGGCTGACCACAACGACCTGCCCGCTGTTCGCCAACTGCTGTGCGTCGTACAGGCTGCCGGCGCCGCTGATGAAGCCGTTGCCGTGGATCCACACCATGATCGGCAGCTTGCGCGCGTTGCTGCCGAGCGGGGTGGTGACGTTGAGGTAGAGGCAGTCCTCGGTGGTGCTCGCCGGGTCGATCAGGCCCTCCGCCTGGGCGCAGCGGTTCCCGGGCTTGCGGGCGTCCCGGACGCCATGCCAGGACGCGGCCGGTTGGGGCGATGCCCAGCGGAGCTGGCCGACGGGCGGAGCGGCGTACGGGATCCCCTGGAAGAGCCGGGCTTCCGTGGTGAGCGTGCCACGGACGGCGCCCTTGTCCGTGGAGACCACGGTGGGGGTCTCCGCCGCAGGACGGCTGCTCGTCGCGGCCTCGGAGGCGCCACCGCATGCTGCTGCCGAACTCGCGAGCAGCGCCGCGATCAGCAGCCCTCCGAGTCGGCGGGACCGGCGGAGCCGCGGTCCTCGATGGTGCTCATTCATAGCTGGCTCACGTTCCTTCGACTGTATTCGTGTGTGGGTCACACTAATATAAAGTGTAAGGTACACACGAAGTCAAACCCGAGGAGGGCCCCGATGACGACCACCGACCATGCGCACCTGCCGCCGGGGCTCGTGCTGGCCTGGGGCCTGCCCGCGAAGTCGCACCGGCTCGGCCGGAAGCCGACACAGAGCGTCGAGCAGATCGTCGACGCCGCCCTCGAACTGGCCGATGCCGACGGGTTCGCCGCGCTGTCGATGCCCAAGCTCGCCCAGAAGCTCGGGCTGACCGCCAACGCGATCTACCGGTACGTCAGGTCCCGCGACGAGTTGCTGGTCCTGCTCGCCGACGCGGCCTGGGGGCCGGCACCGGACCTGGACGCCGGAAACTGGCGAGCCGGAGCGGCCGGATGGACCCGGGCCATGGTCGATCGCTGCGACATCCACCCGTGGCTCAGCGATCTGCCCATCCGTGGCGCGCCGATGACCCCGAACCTGCTCGGCTGGGCGGAGGCGATCCTGAGAGTGCTGACCGGCGCCGGGCTGAGCCCGACCGAAAGTCTGTCGTGCGCGCTGCTGCTGGACGGGTACGCACGACGGACCGCCGCTGCTCGTCGCGACGTACGGGACAGCACCACCACCGCGGTGGAGCCGACCGCGGTGGCCCGGTTCCTGGAACCCCGCCTGCAGGAACTCGGGTACTCGATCCTGGCCGGCCTGATGGCCGGCGACCAGTACACCGACGAGGTCCACGACGACGACGTGGCCTTCGGGCTGCAACGGATCCTCGACGGCATCGACGTACTGATCGTGCGGAAGCGGGGCTGACGCCCTACGGGCCGGAGCTGAAGCGTGGGTTGACGACGTGCGGGACCTCGCCGTGCCGCCGCCGGTTGGTGATCGCCGCGGCCACGACGATGCCGGCGGCACCGAGCAGCAGCAGGATGCTCGACACGACCTTGGCGGTGACGTGCAGCGGCCCGTCGAACTGCGCGGGCAGGATGTTGTGCGGGTCGACGATCAGCTGGACCTGGCCGTGCGGGAAGTGCTTGTAGTCGCCGCTGCTCATGTCGTGGCTGTGGCCGTCGGGGCAGTCGGCCGTGAACGACTGGACGCCGGTCCCGTCGTAGTCGCGGACCTTGCACGTCACGACCCGGCCGACGTGCGACATCACCAGCGGCGTCGGCGTCATCATCCACGGCACCGCCGCCATCCCGGCCGCGACCGCACCGAGGTACCCGAAGTACCCGCCGCCGAGCGTCGCGATGCCGATCACGAAGAACCCACAGCCCAGCACCATCGCCAGTACGGCGAAGACGACGTTGTGCGGCGGCAACGTGTAGAGCCCGCCGGCCAGGACGAACAGCACCGCGCCGATCGCGATGTTGCGCCAGGTGGGTCCCTTCGGCGAGCCCGGGCGGCGCAGCCGGCGACCGGCCACGATCACGATCAGCAGGACCAGCGCCGTACCGCCGTAGAACTCCCACCCGACGCTCATCCGCTCAGCGCCTCCGGGGCAGTGGTGGCAGGTCGTACGAGTCCAGCCAGTTGGCGAACAGCTTCCGCAGGGCGTCCTCGTCCGGGCTGAACGTCGTCGCCAGCGCGATGAACTCCGCCGTACTCACGGATCCGTGCCGGTGCGTCTTCGTCCAGGTGCGGAGCAGCTCGAAGAACGGCTCGTCGCCCAGGTGTTTCCGCAGTACGTGCAGGGTGATCGCGCCGCGCTTGTAGAGCCGGTCGTCGAACATCAGCTCCGGCCCCGGGTCGGACAGCAACAGGTCCTGCTGCAGGCCCTTCAACCGACTATGAGCCTTCGCGACCTGCTGGTCCGCGGTCAGGCCGCCGGACTCCTCCGACCACAACCACTCGGCGTAACAGGCGAAGCCCTCGTTCAGCCAGATGTGCTGCCAGTTCGACGGGGTCAGGCTGTTGCCGAACCACTGGTGTGCCAGCTCGTGCGCGACCAGCCGCTCGGAGCCGCGCCGCCCGTCGACGTGGTTGCTGCCGAACACCGAGATGCCCTGCGCCTCCAGTGGAATCTCCAGCGGGTCGTCGGTCACCACGACCGTGTACCCGCCGAACGGGTACGTCCCGAACAGCCGGCAGAACAGCTTCATCATGTCCTGCTGCCGCCCGAAGTCGTGCCGGAACTCGCGGATCTGCCCGCCCGGCAGGACACCCCGGCTCGTCACCGGGGACGTGGCCAGGTCGACCTCGTCGTACCGCCCGATCTGCACGGTCGCGAGGTACGTCGCCATCGGCGCCGCCTGGTCGAACACCCAGGTCGTCCGGCTGGCCTTCACCCGCCGGGACACCAGCCGTCCGTTCGCGACCACCTGGTACGGCGAGTCCGTGGTGATCGAGATCCGGTAGTGCGCCTTGTCGGCGGGGTGGTCGTTGCACGGGAACCAGGTGGCCGCGCCGCTCGGCTGGCTGGCGACGATCACGCCCTCGGTGAGTTCCTCCCAGCCGAGCTCGCCCCACGGGCTGTCCTCGGGCTTCGGGTTCCCGCCGTACTGGATGTCGATCGTGAACTCGGCGCCGTCCGGGATCGGCGCGGTGACGTAGAGCTTGCCGGCGCGCTGGCTGAAGCGCTGCGGGCGGCGCCCGTTCACCGCCACCTTCGACGCCCGGAGCCCGGACAGGTCGAGGCTGAAACGGGTCAGCGGCTCGGTGGCGAAGGCGGTGATCGTCGCCTTGCCGCTCAGCCGGTTGCTGTTGACCCGATAGTCCAGCTCCAGGTCGTACGACTCGACCTTGTAGCCGGGGTTTCCATGGCTGGGCACATAGCGGTCAACCATCAGCCCTGCCAGGGAGCGATCGGGTTCCCCGCCCAGCGTGTACCCGCTGGAACACCTTCACCACGCATCACGAGAGACACCGGGCCGATGGTAGCCCCTGCTCCGATCCCGGCGGCCGGGAGGACGATGCCGTGCGGGCCGAGAGTTGCCCCGGGCCCGAAAGTGACTGTGTTCATGGAGAGAACTCGATCATGAAAAAGGTGCGTCTGCAGCACACAACCGCGATTCACCGTGGCGCCGTCGCCCAGGGTGATCAGATCCGCCTCCGGCAACCAGTACGTCTCGCACCAGACGCCCTTGCCGATCTTCGCTCCGAGTGACCGCAGCCAGAGATTGAGCACCGGCGTGCCGGCCGCGGCGTTCGCGAACCACGGCGCGGCGACCAGCTCGACGAAGCTGTCGACCACCTCGTTGCGCCACACGAACGAGCTCCACAGCGGGTACTCGACGGCGCGGGTGCGGCCGACTATCAGCCACTTCGCCACCGTCGCCATCCCGCCCGCAACCGCACCGGCGGCCAGGATCACCGCGCCTGAGAGCAGTACGGCGAGCCACGGGCCGAGCCAGATGTCCAGCGCCTGCAGCCCGAACAGCACCCCGAGCCCGATCAGCACCGTGCACATCATCGGCACGAACCGGCACAGCTCGACCAGTGCGCGGGCGACCTTCAGCTTGTACGGCGGGTTGTACGTGCGGCTCTGGTCGCCTGAGACGGCCTGCCGGCGGAGCTTCACCGGCGGCGAGCCGAGCCACGACGTACCGGCCTTGGACTTCTTCGGGGCCGCGGACAGCACCGCGACCAGGCCGTTCTTCGGGACGCTCCGCCCGGGGGCGGTCATCCCGGAGTTGCCGAGGAACGCGCGCTTGCCGACCTTCGCGCCGGCCACGTGCAGCCAGCCGCCGCCCAGCTCGTACGACGCGATCATCGTGTCGTCGGCCAGGAACGCGCCCTCACCGACCGTGGTCATCTTCGGCAGCAGCAGCACCGTCGACGCCTCGACGTCGCGGCCGATCTTCGCCCCGAGCGCCCGCAGCCACCACGGCGTCAGCAGGCTCGCGTACAGCGGGAAGAGCAGCGTCCGGGCCGAGTCGAGCAGCCGCTCGGTCGCCCAGACCTGCCAGCCGATCCGGCTGCGGACCGGGTAGTGCCCGGGCTTGATGCCGATCCCGAGCAGCCTGACGCCGATCAGCGTCAGTACGGCGATGGTCGCGAAACCGACCACCGTCATCAACGGGACCGCGGCCAGCGCGTGCAGCGCCGCCTGCTGCAGCGTCGACGTACCCCGCACCGAATGACCGAGTACGGCGAACGCGGCAACAGCACCCGCCACCGGGACCAGCGACATCAGGGCGGACTGGGCGCCATACGCCGCGACCCACCACGGCGCGCGGTTCGGCCGGTGGTCCGGCCACGGGCGCCGGGCGCGGCCGAGCCGGGCCGCGGGGGAGCCGGACCAGCGCTCGTTCGCCGGGACCCTGCCGGAGACCGCGGAGCCGGCCATGATCTCGGCGTTCCGGCCGATCTCCGCGCCGGGCAGCAGCGTGCTGCGGGAGCCGATCACCGCCTCGGCGCCGACCGTGACCGGGCCGACGTGCAGCTGGTCGCCCTCCGTCCAGTAGCCGGCCAGATCGACCTCGGGCTCGATCGACGCGCCGCGGCCCATCGTGAGCATGCCGGTGATCGGCGGCAGCGTGTGCAGGTCGACGCCGCGGCCGATCTTCGCGCCGAGCGCGCGGGCATAGTACGTGATCCAGGGCGCGCCGGCGAGGTTCGCGGCGCCGGCGGCGTCCGCCAGGTTCTCCGCGGCCCACAGCCGGACGTGCACGTTGCCGCCGCGTGGATACGTGCCGGGCTTCAGGTTGCGGAGCAGGATCCGGGCGCCGACGACCGCGATGCCCATCCGGCCTGCTGGGCTGATCAGGACCAGCCAGCCCGCCAGGATCCACCACCACGACACGGTCCGCGCCCAGGGCAGCGGGTCGATCAGCGCGGCGAGCAGGTTGTTCAGCGTGAACAGGTAGACCAGCCAGCGGACGCCGACGACGGTCTGCAGGATCAGGGTCAGCGCGGTCTGCAGGAGCTGGGTACCGCGCGGCGTCGGCCGGATCTCGCGCAGCTCGACGGGCTCCTGCGGTGCGGGCTGGAAGTCGTCGAGCCGCTCTGCGAGCGCCCCGAGCCGCGGGTACTCGTAGATGTCGCCGACCGTCACCTCGGGGTACTGCTCGCGCAGCGCCGACACCAGCTGCGCCGCCGCGAGGCTGCCGCCGCCGTGCAGGAAGAAGTCGTTGTCGGGGCCGGTGACCTTGGCGCCGAGGACCTTCGTCCAGCGCTCCGCCAGCCAGCCCGCCGTACCGCTGAGCTCGGCCGCCGGGCCGTTGCTGTCCATCCCGGGCAGGGGCCAGGGCAGGGCGTTCCGATCGACCTTGCCGGAGGTCCGGGTCGGCAGCGTGTCGACGATCGCGAGCAGCGGTACGAGCGCCGCGGGCAGCGCCTCCCGCAGCCGCTCGGTGGCCTTCGCGTTGTCGAACGCCTCCGGGTCCTCCGGTACGACGTACCCGACGAGGAGCTGGTTGCCCGCGGCGCTGTTCCGTACGGCGGCCGCGGCGCCGGTCACCCCCGGCAGCGCCTGGAGGGCGGCGTCGACCTCGCCGAGCTCGATCCGCCGGCCGCCGAGCTTCACCTGCTCGTCGGCGCGGCCCTGGAACAGCAGGCCGAGCGGGTCCGAGCGGACCAGATCGCCGCTGCGGTACGCGCGTTCCCAGCCGAGTGTCGGCATCGGCGCGAACTTCTCGGCGTCCTTGGCCGGGTCGAGGTACCGGGCCAGGCCGACGCCGCCGATGATCAGCTCGCCGATCTCGCCGTCGGCGACTTCGTTGCCAGCAGCATCTACTACCGCCAGATCCCAGCCGTCCAGCGGGAGACCGATCCGGACCGGGCCCTCGCCGGTGAGCTGTGCGGCACACGCGACCACGGTCGCCTCGGTCGGGCCGTACGTGTTCCAGACCTCGCGGCCGTCGACGGCGAGCCGCTCGGCCAGCTCGGGCGGGCAGGCCTCGCCGCCAAAGATCAGCAGCCGGACCTGGTCCAGCGCGTCGGCCGGCCAGAGCGCCGCCAGCGTCGGGACCGTCGACACGATGGTGATGCCTTGGGCAACCAACCACGGACCGAGGTCCATCCCGGTCCGGACCAGCGAACGCGGCGCGGGCACCAGGCAGGCGCCGTGCCGCCAGGCCAGCCACATCTCCTCGCAGGACGCGTCGAACGCCACCGACAGCCCGGCCAGCACCCGGTCGTCCGGCCCGATCGGCTCGTTCCGCAGGAACAACCGGGCCTCGGCGTCCACGAACGCGGCGGCCGAGCGGTGCGTGACCGCGACCCCCTTCGGTACGCCGGTCGAGCCCGACGTGAAGATGATCCACGCGTCGTCGGTCGGCTCCGGCCCGCTGCCCTTGGCTTCGGTCGTACTCGAGGAATCCATCCGGGCGGAGTACGGGAAGTCGAAGGCGCCGTTGGCCGCGTCGTTGTCGATCGGGTCCGGCTGCGGACGGGTCAGCGTGAGCGCCAGGTCGTCGCCGACCGTCGCCGCGACGTCCGCCTCGCCGAACACCAGCTCGGCGCGTTCCTCCGGGTCGTCGGCGTCCACCGGGACGTACGCCGCGCCCGCCCGCAGGGTGCCGAGAATCGCCACGTACAGGTCGTTGTGGCCGGACGAGATCCGGATCCCGACGCGGTCGCCCGGACCGATTCCGGCAGCGGTCAACCGGCCCGCGAACTTGCCGATCTGCGCCAGCAGCTCCCGATAGCTGAGGCTGACGCTGCCGTCGTCGAGCGCCGGCTCGTCGGCGTACCGGCTGGCCGTCTCCTCGAGCACGTCCACCAACGTCCGCGCGGCCGTCGCCAACTCCCCGCGTCGCAACGTCACGGGCGGATAATACGCCGCTCAGTTACCAGTTCGATAACCCGAAGCGAACACGTGGGTGCGTCCATCAACCGCTTGAGCTACACCGGGACGTTGACCGCGTTGTCACGACTCTTGAACATGCGGCGAAGTTAAGGCCGGTCGCCGGGGACCCCTCCCGAGCTCATTCGTCCAGTACGTCGAGGTCCCGCGGGACCAGCGTGGTCGTCAGCAGCAGCGCCCGGAACAGGTTGTCGTTCAACGCGTTGCCGACCGGCTCACCGACCTCGTCACGGGTCAGCCCCGGTACGCCGTCCCGCGACAGGCGGGTGCGTACGTTCGACACCAGGTGTTCGACCCGCTTGGCCGTCCAGTTCTCGCCGGGCTGCAGCTCCGCGAGCTGGTCGGCGGCCTGCCGCCAGGAGCGCGGCAACGGGTGCAGGTCGTGCAGGAGGTACCGCTGGCCGACCACGATCAGCGCCAGCTTCTCCGGAGGCGAGAGCTGCCAGGTGCGCGGGGGCTGCGTTGGGTCACGGGGTCGCAGTACGGGACGGCTGCCGCTGTCGCCGACGACGTACACCTGCAGGAGGTGCTCGCGGCCGCTGGAGCCCTGGACGAACAGCGGGGTGTAACCAGGAGCGAGAGGCATCGGGTCCTCGCCGCCGAACAGCATCTGCTCGCGTGGGAACCGCACCGGCAGCCGGCCAGTCACTGCGACCCACCACTGACCGCCCCGGTAACTGATGGACCCGTGCATGCGGCTGACGCGCTGGTCGTCCTCCCCGACCGACACGTGCACCTCTGACCGGTTCCGTCCGAACAGGATGGTCCGTTGCGCACCAGGGTCGGCGCTGACTCCGCCCTCGACGCTCAGCACGTAGATGGTGCCTGGGCGTGCGTCAGGTACGCCGCTTGCCAGACTGCGCTGGTCCTGGGGGAGCCTGCGGATCGCCTCCATCGTCACGCCTTCGGGAGCTTCGGACCGGCGGCCTCGGCCAGCTTCGTCGCCAGTCCGCACAGCGTGACGGCCTTCGCCGTACCGGCGACGGACATCGTCACCAGCTCCTCCTGGTCCTGCCCGTCCGCGTCGACGAACTCCCGGAAGACGGTCACCACCGCACACGTGTCCGGGCCGTCGTTCTCGTTCGACAGGATCGCGGACCGCCCGCTGATCGTCAGCGCCTGCCCGTCCGTCGAGCCCGGCTGGTCCCGGTCGAAGTACAGGTCCACCTCGAGGTCGGTCGTCGTACTGTCCCAGCCGCATCTCCAGTTGCCGAACGACCTGTCCGGCGGGGACGTGCCGACACCCGGGATCAGCTTGAGCGCCTTGCGGTCCAGCAGCGTGCACGCGTCGACGTGCGCCAGCGAGGTGGCCGGCAACGGCGTCGTACGGCGAGGGATCGGGCCTGCCCGCAGTACGTCGATCGCCTTCTGGGTAACGGCATCCGCCATCCCGCAGACGTTCATCCCGGACCCGTGCGTGTGCTTGGCGACCACCTGGATCTGCGTACGGTCGGACAGCACCAGTACGCGCTCGCAGCCGTTGCCGCCGGACTTCTCCCGGGTCACGGTCCGCAGGTTGCCGGTGAACTGCTGTACGTCGCCTCTCGCTGTCACTGTGCCGGGCAGGTTCAGTTCTGCCCGTACGTTGACCTCCTGGTCGCCCTTGCCGGTCACGATCACGTCGCAGCGGTCGAAGTTGCCGTAGTCGGGTTCCAGGGTTGTCTGGCCGAACTTGGCCAGGGAGGTCTCGTCGATCAGCGCGCATGGGTCGACGGTCAGGGGGTCGCCGACGGGGCTGGTGGCTGGTGTCGACGAGGTTGTCGTTGGTGGTGCGCTGGAGGGTTGCGAAGGCTCCGAGGCAGCCTTCCCGATCAGTACGCCCAGCACTGCTACTACGGCTGTGCTCGCGGCGACCACGGGGATGACCCATCGTCTGCGCGGTCGGGCGGGCGTGGGCTTCGTACCGCCCAGCTCGTGGACCACTTGGTCGATGGTGGGGCGGGCTGCTGGGTCGACCGCGAGCATCTTGGTGATCAGCGGGGTCAGCTCGCCGCCGTGGCGGAGTGGGTCGATCTCGCCGCGGGCCGAGCGTCGCAGGACCGCCAAGGGGTTCGGGTCGCTGCCGAACGGCGAGTGGCCTTCGAGCGCACTGTAGAGCACCGCGCCCAGCGCGAACACGTCGGACGCGGTGGTCGGGTCGTTGCCGTCGGCCACTTCCGGGGCGAGGTACGTCGGCGTACCGACCGAGGCGCTGTCGGTGAGCGTCGCGTCGGCCCACAACCGCTGCGAGATCCCGAAGTCCGCGAGCTTCGCCGTACCGTCCGCGGTGACCAGGACGTTCGCCGGCTTCAGGTCCCGATGCAGGATGCCGGCCGCGTGCACCGCCCGGAGCGCGGACGCGATCTGCGCGCCGATCCGCTTCACCTCGTCGACCGGCAACGTCCCCAGTTCGTCCAGGCTCCGCGACGGCAGGTACTCCAGCACCAGCCAGTGCTCCTCGCCGTCCGACACCACGTCGAAGATCGTCACCACGTGCGGATCGTGCAGCCGGGCCCCGGTGCGGGCCTCGCGCCGCAGTCGGCGCCCGTCCTGGTCGTCGACACCAGGATGCGCCCGCTTGAGCGCGACCGTACGGTCCAGTTGCTGGTCGTGGGCACGCCAGACCGAGCCCATACCGCCCGAGCCGAGCGATTCCCCCAACAGGTAGCGGCCCCCGATCAGGCGGCCCGTCACTTCACCAGATCCGCCGATACCGCGAAGGTGTCGCAGGCCTTGTTCGCGCCGACGTTGAACCCGTTCTGGATCCAGAACCCCTGGCTGGTGGCGAGACCGTGCGTACGCTCGTCCTCCGGGGTGTCCGGCGACTCACCGAAGCTGTTGCTGGACTGTTCCTTGAACTCGTTCAGCCGGTTGGTCAACGGGTACGTCTTCGCCACCGCCCGGCTGAACACGCCGCCGAAGCAGGACGCCTGCAGTTCGTTCCGCCGCGAGCTCTCCAGCTTCTGGTCCGGGTGGTCCTGCAGGTACGCCGCCCGCGCGTAGAACAGGCCGGTCACACCCTGCACGTGGTGGCCGTACTCGTGCGCGATCGTCATCAGGTAGGCCAGGTCCTCCTTGGGACCGAAGGCCTTGTCCATCTGCTTCACGTCGACGTACATGATCTGGTTGCCGTAGCAGTAGAACGCCAGGACCCGGCCGGACAGCGGCTCGAAGTTCCCGCAGGCGGTCTGCACCGGCTTGTCGAAGACGACCAGCCCGGGGTCCGGCTTGTCCTGCCCGAGCTCGTGGAAGACCGGGCGCCAGGCGTCGTTCAGGCACTTGAAGAGGCGTTGGTAGTAGACCTTCTGCGCGGCCAGGCCACCGTTGCCGAGGTCGGCCGACTTGCAGTTCTGTTCCGGCAGCGGGCCGGTCCGGTAGACGTCCGCGTTCAGCAGGAAGTCCTCGGCGGTCCCCTTCTCCGGGTTGGTGGTCGGCGTCGGCACGATCGACGGACCGGTCAGCTTGGGCTCCACCGGCCCGGAGGCGGTGGAGGTGCTGCCGCCGGTCCACAAGACGATCGCCATGATCGCCGCGGCGATGCCGATGACCACGAGCAGCGAGAAACCGAGCAGCACCAAGCGGAACGAGCTGTCCCGGCGGGACGGCGGCTGGAACCCGTTGAAGTGGCCGGGACCGCCGTACGGCTGGCCCTGGAACTGGCCCTGGAACTGGCCTTGGTGCGGTGCTTGACCTTGTTGCTGGGGCCACGGTGCGGACTGCGGCGGCGGGAGGACGCCAGGCGGCGGGCCCAACGGGCGGCCCTGTGGCGGGCCTTGCTGCTGGCCACCGTAGCCGTACGGGCTGCTCACAGCTCTTGGCCTCCCTGCGGTCGGGTCACGCGGTCTGTCGGGTTCGCTGCACGAACCGGCACGAGACTACCCTCGACCCATGTCACCGAAGCGCCGCCTCCTTCCGGCTGCCCTCCTGATGTCCCTGACCGCCCCGGTCGCCGCCCTGTTCGTTGCCCTGAGCCCGGTGTCCGCCCAGGCCGCCGTGACGGCGGACGACCAGATCACGGCGTACACCGCGGACGCGACCCTGACCAAGGACGGTCAGCTGCAGGTCAAGGAGACCGTGGACCTGGCCGCCGGCGGTACGACGTTCAGCCGGACGCTGGCCACCCGGGTCCGCGCCGACGCCGAGCGGGACCGGACGTACGACCTCAAGGACGTGTCAGCGACGGTGAACGGGCAGCCCGCGCAGGGCTTCCAGAACCAGAGCGTCGACGACGGCCGCGAGCTGACGCTGAACGTCTCCGGGAAGTCCCAGATCGTCTACAACTACACCGTGGACAACGTGGTCGCCGACTCGGTCGACGGCCGCGAGGTGAGCTGGCCGGTCGTACAGGGCTTCGGCGTGTCGATCCCCGAGGCCAAGCTGAACATCAGTGTCCCGTTCGCGACCTGGGTGACCTGCTTCGCCGGCCGTTCCGGCTCGAGCATGCCGTGTACGACGTCGCAGCTGGGGGAGTCCGCCGAGCTCGAGATCCAGCAGAACGGCGTACCGGCGGCCGGCCGGGTGACGTTCCTGACCGGGCTGAGCGACCAGGCCACGGTGCAGGCGAACGCGAAGTACACGACGCCGTGGTCGCTCAGCCGGGCGTTCACCGTCGACTCGACCACCGGCGGGCTCGCGATCCTGATCTTCGGCCTCGGGCTGCTCGGCGCCGTCGGCCTCTGGTTCTTCCGCGGCCGCGACGCCGCCAAGGTCGGCCACGGCGCGCCGGAGCGCCCGGTGCTCGACGGCGCCGACGGGCCGCAGTTCGCCGCGCCGGACGGCATCCGGCCCGGCCAGGTCGGCACCGTGGTGGACGAGTCGGCCGACGTCGTCGACATCACCGCGACCCTGCTGGACCTTGCCGTCCGCAACTACCTGACGATCGTCGAGCAGCCACGGGACTCGCACTTCGGCAAGCTCGACTGGGAGCTCAAGCGGCTGCACCCGGGCGGCCCAGAGCTGCTCGCGTACGAGAAGGCGCTGCTGGACGCGGTGTTCGCGGACGGCGACTCCGTACTCGTGTCCGCCCTCGGGCACTCGCTCCGGCCGCGGCTCAACCTGGTCCGGGAGCAGCTGTACGCCGACGTCGTCACGCAGGGCTGGTTCAACAACCGCCCGGACGCCGTACGGAACCGTTGGACCACGGCGGGCGTGGTGCTGCTCGGTGCGGGCGTCGTACTGACGATCGTGCTCGCCATCGTCAGCAAGTTCGCCCTGGTCGGGTTCGCCGTGATGGCGGCCGGGCTGGTGCTCGCACTGGTCGGCCAGGCCGCACCGGCCCGTACCGCGCGCGGTGCCGCCGTACTGGGCCGGGTGTTCGGTCTGCAGCACTACCTGGCCAACGAGACCTCCGCGGACCTGCCGGCGGGCAGTCGGCTCGAGTTCGCGTCCCGGTGCCTGCCGTACGCCGCCGTACTCGGGCTGACCGAGAAGTGGGCGCTGGAGATCGCGGCGACCGATGACGACGACGACCCGGACGAGGGCATCGGCTGGTACTCCGGCCCGGAGAACTGGCACCTCTCGAACATCGGGGAGTCGCTGAGCAACTTCGTCACGTCGTTCGGCGGCTCGCTGAGCAACGCGCGGCGGCTGTTCGGCTAAGACGCGCCAAGAGCCGGCCCATCGTCGTGATGGGCCGGCTCTTTGTCTCAGTTGACCCGTACGGGCGCGGCCGTGAAGGTGTTGCAGGAGTTGGGCTGCTTGCTGTTGTAGCCCGCGATCGACCACTGGTAGTTGCTCACCCGGTTGCCGTGGTCGTGCCCACGCGGTACGGCGTAGTCGTCGCCCATGTGCGCGATCAGGAGCTTCCAGTTCGCGAGCAACGGGCCGGACATCGGGGTGAACTGGGCGTTCGCGCCGAGGTAGACCGCGCCCAGGCAGGTCGCCTGCAGCTCACGCCGCCGGCTCTCGGTCAGCTGCTGCGTCGGGTTCATGCTCTTCTGCCGGGTCAGTGACGACGCGAGGATCCCGCTCAGCTTCTGCACGTGGTGCCCGTACTCGTGGGCGAACGTGTTCAGCATGATCGCCCGCGCGTAGACCGGGTTCTTCGTGTAGTTCACGCTGTCGACCGTGAACGGCAGGTAGATCGTCTCGTTCGCCAGGCAGTACGCCGCCCGGACACTGCGCTGCATCCCGCACGGCGACGACAGCTTGCCGACGTACACGACCGCCTTCGGGCTCCGGAACGGCAGGTTCGCCTTCTTCATCGCCAGCCACCAGGTCCGGTTCAGGCACAGCATCAGCCGGGTGTAGTACTGCTGCGTGGCCGGCACGGTCGCCGGCGCGAACGCCGGCTCCACACACTTCGACGCCGCCACCGGACCGATCGTGTACAGCCGGCTCCCCTTCACCACCTCGTCCACCGTCGGCCCCCGCGGACCGGTCGGCGTCGGCGAGGAAGGCGTCGGGGACGGCGACTCCGAAGGCGTCGTCGAGGCCGGTGCGGTCGGGCTCTGCTTCGCTTCCGCGTCGCCGCCACCGACACTACGGACGATCAGCGTGATCCCGGTCGCGAGCACGAGCACGGCCAACGCAACGATCCCGATCAGCAACGGCCGCGTCAGCTTCTTCTTCCGGCGGCGCCGGCCACCCGGAGGCTGCGGAATAGGAATCGGCGGGTACTGCCACGTAGGCGCCTGCTGCACAGGCTGCCCCATAGGCCCAATCTGCCCACCATGACCGCCAGGCCCACCACCCGAGCCGGGTCCGCCAGGCCCACCACCGCCGGGCCCACCAGCTGAGCCTTGTCCACCGTGAGGACCCTGCCCTGCCTGGGCGCCCCACATGCCCTGCCCCGCCTCGGATGACTGCCCAGCGGAGTGCCGCCCACCGCCCTGCTGATTCTGCGGCGGCAACGCATTACTCCAAGGCGAAGCCGCCTGCTGCTCCTGATTCCCCTGCGTTCCCCACAGATAAGACCCCTCAGAATGCGGCCCCGCCTGCTGCCGAGGCTCCTGCTGCGAAGGCGAAGCCTGCCAAGCACTCGACTCCGACCGCCCCCCAGCCTGCAACGTCCAAGACTGGTTACCCCAACCCCCGCCGCCCTCCCCACCCTCACCATCCCCCTGGGAGCCGCCGCCCTGGGAGGTGCCGGGCTGGGAGGTGCCGGCCTGTGGACTGCCGCCTTGCGAGCTGTCGCCCCACGCCGCACCCGGCTGCGAGCCGCCGCCCGTCGAGCGGCTGCCCCACAGTTCGCCCGGCTGCGAGCCGGCGCCCTGGGAGCTTCCGCTGCCCGTCTCACCGGACTGCGAACCCCACGAGGGGCCCTGCGCGGATCCGCCCGTGTACGAGTCGTCGCGCGAAGTACCCGACCCGTCCGGCGTACGAGAGTTGCCGGCGGACGACGTACCGGAGCTGCTGCCGGCCGGCGTACCGGACGAACCGTCCTGCGGCTGACCAGACTCCGGCGGCTCGGACCAGGAAGGCCGCGGCTGCCACGGGTCCGGTCCGTTCGTCCCCGACTGCCCCTGGTTGGGCTGCCACAACTCAGAGGTACCCGAACCAGACTCACCCGACTCCGCCTGCGACCAAGCCGGCTTGGAAGGAGCCCAATCCGGATTAGCCCGCCAAGCCTCCCTCTCGTCGCCCTGCCCACCAAACTCCCCAGCCCCACCCTGACCAGCCCCACCCTGGCCAGAGCCCGACTGGCCTGAGCCCGACTGCCCTGAGCCCGACTGCCCTGAGCCCGACTGCCCTGAGGCCGGCTGGCCTGAGCCCGACTGGCTCGGCCCGGACTGCCCGCCACCGAACTGGCTCGGTCCGGACTGCCCGGGTGCGAACGGTCCACCACCGGGTTGGCCCTGGCCGGGCTGACCCGACGTCGGCCGGCCAGCACCTGGTACGCCGGGGTTGTACCAGCCGGAGGTAGCGCCGCCGGTGCCCGATTCACCTGGGCCTGGCTGACCTAGGCCCGGTTGACCTGGGCCGGGGCCCGCTTGACCGGAGCCTGTTTGACCGGGCCCGAATGAGCCGGAGCCAGAGCCCGTCTGACCGGGGCCGAAGGAGCCGTCGCCTGCCTGACCGGAGCCCGCCTGACCGGGGCCGAATGAGCCGGAGCCGGTGCCTGCCTGACCGGGGCCGAACGGGCCGGAGGCGGGACCACCGGGACCTGCTTGACCAGGGCCGAAGGAGCCGTCACCTGCCTGCCCGGAGCCAGCCTGACTGGGGCCTGCCTGACTGGGGCCTGGTTGACCGGGGCCCGCTTGACCAGGGCCGGACGGGCCGGGGCCGGACGGGCCGGAGGTGGGACCGCCGGGGCCTGGTTGGCCTGGGCCGTACTGGCCTGGTGTGGCGCCGCCGGTGGGTGTGCGTGGCGTGCGGGCGGGGCCGGGGTGGTTGGGGGAGGACGGGTTGTCTGGTTGATCGGGGTGTTCTCGGCGGTTGGGGTCCCAGCCGCCGTCGAACCAGTTGTTGGCGGGGGCGTCGGGTTGACCCGGGTTCTGGAACTCGCGCTTGGCCTGGTTGTCGGCGCTCCACCAACTGGAGCCCTGTCCGTCACCACCAGCCGGCTGTTCACCAGAAGCCGGCGCCTGGGGACCGCGTTCGTTGTCCCGCGACCCGAACCACCCACCGGACGACCCCTGCCCGCTCCCGGAACCACCGGAAGCGCCAGACCCGTCCTGACCCGAACCACTCGCCTCAGGCCCACGCCGGGAGAACCAACTCTCCCCAGACCCCGGCTTCCCCGAACCCTGTCCACCAGCCCCGGACCCACCGGAGCCACCCGCACCCCCAGCGCTGTACCCGCCAGAGCCCCCAGGCCCACCTGGTCCACCAGGTACGCCGGGGCCTGCGTTGCCGGGACCGCTCACGCCAGGCGTGCCCGCGCCGGGGTTGCCGGTGTTGGGGCCGTACTGGGTGGGTGCGCCGGGGTTGTTCTGACCGGAGCCATAGGCACCGTGACCGGACGTGCCCTGGCTGCCCGGCCCGGGGGTGCCTGAACCCGGGGTGCCTGGACCGGACCTGCCGGATCCGCCCGCGCCGGGTCCGCCTGGGCCGGATGCGCCTGGACCACCGTGGCCGGACCTCCCGGGGCCACCAGGGGCGGGTGTGCCTGGGGGTGGTGGGGTGGGGGTGGGGTGGTCAGGAACGGGCTCCTGTGGGCGGTCCGGCTGGGGTTCAGCCGGGTCGCCCTCGGGGGGCTGGTTCCAGTTGTCCGACATCGATGCTCCTCACGACCTTGCTCGGCGTAGCTCGTTGGTGGGGCGCCGAAGCCGCCTCCCCCGGCACATACTTTGCGCGATCCGGACCCACCAGGCTAGCTAGTTCGGCAGGTCGCCCGGCAGTTGGTTCGGCAGGAGTGATCGGACCGTGCTCTCACTGGACCTTGCCGGCCGACGCGGACCAGGTGTTGCAGACGCGTGGGTCGCGGGCGTTGTAGCCGCGCAGCGCCCAGTACTGGTGGTTGTTGGCGTCGCCGTGGTCGTTGTTCAGGTCGGTGACGTGGCCGATCAGCCAGCGCCACTGGACCTGCGACTGCCCGGTGACGGGGTAGCTGCTCTTGTTCGCGCCGATGAAGATGTCCGAGAAGCAGGAGGCCTGGAGTTCGAGCCGCCGGCTGTCCTGAAGTTCCATCGCGTAGTTCGGCCGCTCGTACCGGATCCGCGCGTACGCCTGCAGGATGCCCATGTTGTTCTGTACGTGGTGCCCGTACTCGTGGGCCATCTGGTGCAGCATCCACATCCGCGCCCACACCTTCTGGTAGCTCTCCGGGTACCGGTTGTAGTTGCCGGTGTCCTCGGTGAGGTTCATGTAGATGGTGTCGTTGGTACCGCAAAAGAACGGCGGGTTGGCGTCCGAGTGGGTGCCGCACGGCGACGACACCGACCCGCTGAACGTGATCACGTGTGGCGCACGGAACCGTCCGCCGGCTTTGGCGACCATCGGCGCCCAGGCCTTGTTCAGACAGCCCAGCAGGTTCTTGTAGTTCGCCCTGGCACCGGCTGCGCTGCTAGGCCGTGCGCTGACCTCTCTGCAGCGCACCGACGACATCACACCGGTCTTGTACAGGGCGTTCTTCACGACCAGGTCGCTGTCTGAAGGGCCTGGGTTGGTCGTTGGCTTCGACGTGGTCGTCGTCTGCCGGCTGGCCGTCGGGCGGGTCGGCTGGGTGGTGGACTGCGTGGTGGTCGGCTCACCCCGCGTCGACGGCGCCTCGGTCGGTTCCGTCGGCTCGGTCGGGCTGTACGTCGTCGTGATGCTCGGCTCGGATACCGGGTCGCTGTTGTGCTTCAGCGCCGACGAGAGCGCCTTCAACGCAGTACCGCCGATCACCAGCACGCCAAGAACCACCAGTACGGCGATCAGTGGGCCGCGGCCCTTCTTCTTCGGCGGCCGTGGTCCACCGGGCGCCGCGCCCCAGCCGAACTGCTGCGGCTGTCCCGGAATTGGTTGCCCTGGGTAACCAGGTGGCCCTTGGTACGGCGGTCCCTGCGGAGGCCCCTGGTACGGCGGACGGCCAGGCGGCGGTGTTCCGCCGTACCCAGGCCCCTGCTGCCACGGTTGCTGTGGCTGCTGCGGTGGGTACTGCTGACCGGGCGGTGGTCCCCATTGGTTGCCTGACACCCCCGAGACGCTACCGGAGTGCGGGCTCAACTTCGGCGCCGGTCCGGGTGCCCCGTTGCGTGCCTGACACCCGGCGGACGCTAGGGTGCCCGGTGTCAACCTGACCCTCTCTCTACGGTGTGATTGGGCGATGCGTCTACGTCTCCTCGGGCTCTCCCTGTGTGCCCTCGGCCTGCTCGGCCTGTCCGCTGTCCCCGCGGGCGCGGCCGGGACCGGTGCCGCGGCCGGAAGCAGCGCGACCGCCGACCCGGTGGTCACCAACTACGACAGTCAGGTCCGGGTCGAGCGTGACGGCCTGCTCCGGGTTTCGGAGACCTGGAAGCTGAGCAACGTGAACGGGACCTTCACCCGGTTCGTGGTGACCCGTGACCACCTGGACAACGACATCGACCACGTCCAGGAGATCGGCGACCTGCAGGTCAAGGCCGGCGGCCAGGACAAGAAGACCGAGGTGAAGACGGACGGCGACGTCACGTCGATCGCGGTCCCGGACGTGACCAGCAGTACGACGGAGCTCGACTTCACGTACACCGTGAAGGGCGCGGTGTCGAAGACGCTGGACGGCACCGAGGTGCAGTTCGCGCCACTGACCGGGATCAGCATCCCGATCCAGGAGGTGAACGCGGTCTTCAGCGTCCCGGACGTGACGCACGTCGCCTGTTTCGCCGGCCCGGTGAACAGCAACGTCCCGTGTTCGCTGGCGCAGATCGGCGAGACGTCCGGCCCGACGTTCAAGCAGACCGCGCTGCCGCCGGGCAACACGGTTCGGATGATCGTCGGTTTCCCGAAGGACCAGATCGCGGCGAACACGATCGTCGAGTACCGGCACACCTTCAAGCGCGCCTTCTCCACCGACGCCGCGCAGCTGATCACCGCGCTGCTGGTGCTGCTGCTGGGCGCGATCGCGCTCGGCGTGCTGTACCGGCTCCGCGGCCGCGACCAGGTGGACCCGCGGCGGGTCGTACCGGCGTCGCTGTTCAGCCTCGGCACCGACGCGCGGATCGACTTCACGCCGCCGTCCGGCCTGCGGCCCGGTGAGGTCGGCACGCTGATCGACGAGCGGATCGACCCGGTCGACGTGACCGCGACGATCATCGACCTCGCGGTCCGCGGCCACATCACGATCGTCGAGCTGGACAAGCGCAGCGAGTACGCCCGCGGCGACTGGGAGCTGCGCCGGGTCACGAACGCGCCGGCCGAGGAGCTGCACCGGTACGAGAACGTCCTGATCCGGGCGATCTTCGGCGACGCCGACTCGGTGCTGGTCTCCGAGCTCGGCAAGCAGGTCCGCGCCGGTCTCGACCAGGTCCAGGACGCGCTGTACGACGGTGTCGTGAAGCGCGGCTGGTTCACCGAGCGTCCGGACCGGACCCGTTCGCTGTGGGCGACGATCGGCATCGGGACCACCGTGGTCGGCGTGATCGCGACCGTCCTGCCGGCGCTGCTGTCGACCTGGGGTCTGCTCGGGATCGCGATCACGCTGGTCGGCGTCGGTCTGCTGGTGATCGGCCGCTACATGCCGGCCAAGGCCCCGGCCGCCGGTCGCGTCCTCGGTCAGGTCGCCGCGATCCGCGGTGAGCTGCTGGAGATGGACGTCAGCGAGCTCCCGGCCGACCAGGCGGTCGACCTGTGCTCGCGGGCGCTGCCGTACGCCGTCGTGCTCGGCGGCTCGGAGCGCTGGATCGACGCACTGGTTGCCACGGACTCCACACCGGGCGTGGAGGACGAGGGCTTCCCCTGGTACCGCGGCCCGGGCGGCTGGCACCTGCAGTACCTGCCGGACTCGCTCCGCAACCTCACCACGAACCTGACAGGCGCACTGTTCGCCCGCTGAGGTCTGAAAGAACAGAGCCCGCCACGCCGCCCCGGCGTGGCGGGCTCTGTCGTCTCACCAGTTGTGTTGCGGGTCCGAAGGCGCGGGCAACGCCGTACCTTCCGGATGCACCACGTAGACGAGTCCGCCCGAGTGCGGCACCCACGCGTTCTCGAACGCGGTCCGGTCGTACGTCGTCCGCACCTGGTCGTTGCTGGCGATCAGATGCGACGCGGGGTCGTTGACGATCACGTTGCCGGCCTGGTCGAACCCGACGATCACCATCAGGTGCCCGTTCGTCCCGTACCCCGCGCCCGGCAGGTCGCCCTTCTTGAACGACAACGACGCGATCAACGGGATCCCGGCCTTGATGAACTGCTCCGCCTCGGTCAGCGACCGCAGCCGCGTGACGAACGCGTCCACGCCGCGGGACCCGGCGTAGGCCGTGTTGAACGGCCAGTTGCCCGCCCCGTCGTACGCGTAGTCGAAGACCGAGCGCGCCGAGTGGTCCACCTGCGGGTCGGTGTACGACGGATCCACCCACGCGGTCTCGGCCGCTGCCGGACCGGCACCCCAGTAGTCCAGCACCATCGCGGTCGAGGTCGCCGAGCACCATGCCTCACCGCCGCCGTCCCACTGCGGGTACTGGCCGACGTGTGTCTCCTGCGAGTACGTCGGAACGTTCAGTACGACGCCTTCCGCGCCGCCGAGGGGGCTCGCGGCAACCTTCCTGTCGGAGGGGAGCGCCGACGCCATCGCGCCGACGGACCGAACCACCGGGGCCTGGGCCGTACCGCTCAGCCGGTACAGCGTGACCTTCAGCTGCCAGCGGTCCAGCCACTTGCCGGTCGCGGCCTGAAAGGTGTCCACGGCAACGGATCCGTCCGCGTCGCCCTGGCTCGGTACCGAGGTCCGGTGGATGTCGCCGGCGGCCGTGTCGTCGCCGCCGGACCAGCGGCCCAGCACATACCACTTGGTCGTCGTGCCGAGGTTCGTCGTACCGGCCATCGACACCTCGACCCAGGTGCCGGGCGGGGTGGTGGCGTTCCAGGACGCGACCAGTTCGGTCAGCCCGAAGCCGGTGCTGACCGGCGGCGACACCCAGCTCGTCCGGTCGTACGTCTTCGCGGTGCCGTCGCCGAACGGGTCGACGTACGACGTGGTGCCGGTCGACGTACCGAACGTGAGGGCGCCGTCGGCGACCGTGGTGCCCAACTGCTGGCCGGCCAGGAAGTCTGAGGTCGACGTCCAGCTCCGGTACGCGATCGCGCGGGCCGGAGCAACCTTCACAGCTTGGCTCGGCACGGTGCCGGTACTGAGGACCACGACCCCCAGCATAATGGAAATAAATTTACGAGCGGTCGTCCCACTCGGTGTAGAGCATCGCGAAGACCAGTTCATCGGTCCACTCGCCCTTCAGGTACTCGTTCTGCACGAAGTGCGCCTCCTGGCGCAGGCCGAGCCGCTGCAACAGCTTCACCGAGCCGGTGTTGCGGACGTCCAGCCGGGCGATGATCCGGTGCAGGCCGAGCTCCTCGAACCCGAGGCGCAGCAGTTCCACCGAGGCCTCCGCGGCGTACCCGTGGCCGTGCGACTCGGGATGGAAGACGTACCCGATCTCGCCGGTGCGCTGCTCGGTGCTGTTCAGGAACAGCGTGACCTCGCCCAGGTGCCGGCCGGTGTCCCGCAGGGTCACGGCGACGGTGAGCGCTTGACCGTCCGTGTCCATGGGGACATCGGCCAACCTGCCGGTGAGGGCCTCTTTGACCTGCTCGGGCGTCCGTACGTCGTACAGCAGGAACCGCGTGACGTCCGGGTTGGACTGCAGCTTCAGCAGGTCGTCGTAGTCGGTCTCGACGTAACGTCGAAGAGTCAGGCGGTCGGTCTCGATCGGCAGCGAGTAGCTCACCGACCGAGACTATGCGACCACCGCAACCCTTTTAGCCGTTGGCCAGCGCCTGCAGCCGACTGTAGTCGCCGTTGAACCGGTCCTGGTCGATCGGGCTCGAGCTGTACTGCCAGATCGTGTGGAACGGCCAGCCGCCCGGCAGCGTGCCCGGCGAGGAGGCGTACTTCGCCACCCACAGCGGGTTCGTCGAGTTGAAGGCGGTGCTGTTGCCGGTGCAGCGGCTCCACCAGTCCAGGTTCGTGTAGATCGGCACGTCCCGGCCGGTCCTCGCCTTGTAGGTGTTGGCGAAGTCGCGGATCCAGCTGACCATCGCGGACGCGCTCAGCCCGTAACAGGTCGCGCCGTACGGGTTGTACTCGATGTCGAGCGCGCCTGGCAGCGTCTTGCCGTCCTTGGACCAGCCACCGCCGTGGGCCAGGAAGTACGTCGCCTGGTTCGCGCCACTGGAGTCGTTCGGCGTGGCGAAGTGGTAGGCGCCACGGATCATCCCGACGTTGTAGGACCCGTTGTACTGCTGGGCGAAGTACGGGTTCGTGTAGTAGTTGCCTTCGGTCGCCTTTGTGTAGGCGAAGCGCTTACCGGCGCTCCACTGCGCGGACCAGTTCACGTTTCCCTGGTAGCTGGACACGTCGATACCTTCGACCGTGGCGGCCGGAGCCATGACGCTCGGCGTCGCGGCCGTGCCGGACGTCTTGGGGTTCGTCCAGCCCATGTAGCCGCCACCGGCAGCGGTGACGCCGTGCTGGCGCGCTTGCGCGGTGGGCTGATGGGCGTTGCTTGCTTGGGCGGAGCCGACTGAGGCCAAGAGCAGGCCAAGAGTCACGGCGGCACCCGTGAAAAGGGCGGACTTCACGGTTCTCCTCCAGAGCGATATGAGGGGCGGACAAAGCGCTCAGCGGAGGTCTTACCCGACTTCGGAGGAAATCAACCCTTTACACCTTGCGTTCCGTCATCATTTACCGAACGTACGACGCGGGCGCGGTGAACGTGTTGCAGGACGCCGGGCTCCGGCTGGTCCAGCCGGCGTTGGTCCACAGCGGGTACACCGCACGGCTGCCGTGGTCGGGCTGTACGCCGTACTCGTCGCCCTGGTGTGAGTGCAGCCACTGCAGCTGGTACTTCTTGTCGCCGGTGATCCCGAAGGTGGACCGGTTGGAGCCAAGGAACACGTTGCCGAAGCAGCTGGCCTGCAGTTCGGTACGGCGACTGATCTCGAGCGCCTTGGTGTTCGACGACGCGTACCGGAGGTTCCACGACGCGGTCAGGATGCCGACCATGTTCTGCACGTGGTGCCCGAACTCGTGGGCCACCGTGTCGGCCATCTTCATCCGCACCCAGTCGCTCTGGTACGAGATGTTGCCGTTCTTCCGCCAGAACGTGACGTCGGTGCCGGCTTCCATGTAGATCGTCTGGTTCGTCGGGCAGTAGAAGGAGATCCCGGCGCCGCTGCTGCCGCCGCACGGGCTGGTCGCGGAGCCGGAGAAGATCATCAGGCTCGGCGGCCGGAAGCGGCCCCCGGCGTACTGCACCTGGCGCGGCCAGGCGCGGTTCAGGCAGGTCAGGACCGCGGCGTAGTACTTGCGGGCGTTCGTGAGACTGGTCGGGCGGTACCCGGGCTCGCGGCAGTTCACCGACTTCATCACACCGGACTTGTAGACCCGGTTCTTGGTCACCATGACGTTGTCCGAGGGCGGGGCGGCAGTGGTCCGGGTGGCGCTCGGCTGGGTCGTCGTCGTGGTCGTCGTGGCGGTGGTGCGGGCCGGCTGGGTCGGGCGGGTGGTCGCCGGGGCGGAGGTCGTCGCCGGTTCGGTCGGGTGCGTCGAGCTGGTCGGCTCCGGCTGCGTGTAGGTGTCGTCGCCGTTGTGCTTGAGGATCGAGCTCACCACGAACAGCCCGACGGCGCCGAACAGCAGCACGAGCGGTACGACGATGAAGGGAGCCTTGCTCCTCTTCTTCTTGGGCGGCTGCGGGGGGAATCCGAACCCGGGGCCGGGCGGCGGACCCCAGTTCGGCGGTCCCGGCGGAGGGCCGTACTGCGGGCCGTACTGGGGGCCGTACTGCGGCGGTGGCCCGGGGTACTGCTGCTGCGGCGGCGGACCGGGGTAGGGATACTGCTGCGGCGGCGGTGGGTACTGCCCTGGTGGCGGCCCGTACGGCCCTTGGTTCGACACTGACCCGTCCTCCCGGAGATGTGCTGTGGATATCTTGTCAAGGACGGGTGCCACTTCCCGTTACCCTTGACCGGTGACACTTCGCTTGTACGACACCGCAACAGCAGCAGTGAGGGATTTCGAGCCGGTCCATCCGGGCAAGGTCGGGATCTACCACTGTGGGCTGACGGTGCAGGGTGCCCCGCATGTCGGGCACATCTACAAGGAAGTGGTCTTCGACGTCCTGCGCCGCTGGCTGGAGCGCTCCGGGTTCGAGGTCACGGTGATCGCGAACGTGACCGACATCGAGGACAAGATCCTCGCCAAGTCGGCCGAGCGCGGCGTCCCGTGGTGGGCGCACGCGTACGAGTTCGAGCGCGAGCTGCACTGGGCGTACGACGTGCTCGGCTGCCGCCCGCCGACGTACGAGCCGCGCGCCACCGGGCACATCCCGGAGATGCTCGAGCTGATCGAGCAGCTGATCGAGCGCGGCCACGCGTACGTCGCGCCCGACGGGTCCGGCGACGTCTACTTCGACGTGAAGTCCTGGCCCGCGTACGGCGAGCTCTCGCACCAGAACATCGCCGACATGGAGCCCGCCGAGGACGCGGACCCGCGCGGCAAGCGGGACCCGCGCGACTTCGCGCTCTGGAAGGGCTGGACCGAGGCCACGCCGCGGACCGCCTCGTGGCCGGCGCCGTGGGGCCGCGGCCGCCCGGGCTGGCACATCGAGTGCTCCGCGATGGCCGGGAAGTACCTCGGCGAGGAGTTCGACATCCACGGCGGCGGGCTGGACCTCCGGTTCCCGCACCACGAGAACGAGCTGGCCCAGTCGACCGCGGTCGGGCAGCGGTTCGCCCGGTTCTGGATGCACAACGCGCTGGTCACCACGGCCGGCGAGAAGATGTCGAAGTCGATGGGCAACAGCGCCGTCGTGCGGAACGTGGTCGAGCGGGTCCGCCCGATCGAGCTGCGCTACTACCTCGTGCAGTCGCACTACCGGTCGGTGGTGGAGTTCTCGTTCGAGGCGCTCGACGAGGCGGCGAAGAGCTTCCAGCGACTCGAGGGGTTCGTCGACCGCGCCACCGAGGTGACCGGCGGGGTCGAGCCGGCGGCCGAGCTGCCGTCGGACTTCGCCGCCGCGATGGACGACGACCTGGGGACGCCGGCCGCGATCGCCGTGCTGCACAACACGGTCCGCGACGGCAACAAGCTGGTTGCCGACGGCGACTCGGAGGCGCTGCGTGAGGCGCTCGCGGCGGTGCGCGGGATGCTCGGCGTGCTCGGGCTGGATCCGCTGGCCGAGCCGTGGGTGTCGCGCACCGGCGGCAGCGACGAGCTGACCGAGGTCGTCGACGGGCTGGTGAAGGCCCTGCTCGAGCAGCGCCAGGCTGCCCGCCTCCGCAAGGACTATGCCGCCGCGGACGCCGTCCGCGACCAGCTGAAGGCGCTCGGCGTCGTCATCGAGGACACCCCCCAGGGACCGCGTTGGTCGCTGGTATCAACCGAAGGAAACTGACGTGCCAGGCAGTAGTCAGCGCAAGGGAGCCATCCGGAAGAAGCCGCGGGGCAACCCGACGGCCGGTTCCGGTGGCCGGGTTCGCCGCGGTCTCGAAGGCAAGGGCCCGACGCCGAAGGCGGTGGACCGGGTCAAGCACCCGGCGCACAAGCGGGCGAAGGCGGCCGAGCGCGCCAAGGAACGCGAGGGGCGCAGCCGCCGGCCGGCCCGCAAGGACGCTGACTCGACGGTCGAGTGGGTGTACGGGCGGAACCCGGTCGTCGAGGCGCTCCGCGCCGGCGTGCCGGCGGCCGCGCTGCACGTTGCCGAAGGCACCGAACGGGACGCCCGGCTGCGCGAGGCGCTGCTGGTCGCGGTCGAGACCGGCGTCTCGGTGCTCGAGGTACCGCGTTCCGAGCTGGACCGGGTCACCGCGGGTGGCGCGCACCAGGGCGTCGCGCTGCAGATCCCGCCGTACGAGTACGCGCACCCCGACGACCTGCCGCAGCGGGCGTACGACGCCGGCGAGGTGCCGCTGATCGTCGCGCTCGACGGCGTGACCGACCCGCGGAACCTCGGCGCGATCACCCGGTCGGCGGCCGCGTTCGGCGCGCACGGCGTCGTCGTACCGGAGCGCCGTACGGCGTCGATGTCGGCGTCGGCGTGGAAGACGTCGGCCGGCGCCGCGGCGCGGATCCCGGTCGCCCGGGCCGGCAACCTGAACCGGGCGCTCAAGTCCTACAAGGACGCCGGGCTGCTGGTGATCGGCCTGGACATGAACGGTGCGGTCGAGCTGCCCGAGTTCGAGGCCGCGACCGAGCCGATCGTCCTGGTCATCGGCTCCGAGGGCAAGGGCCTCGCCCGCCTGGTCCGGGAGAACTGCGACCTGATCGTCTCGATCCCGATGACCAGCGCCACCGAGTCGCTGAACGCGGGCATCGCGGCGGGCGTCACGCTGTACGAGATCTCCCGCCGCCGCGGCTGACATGTTCCGGACGTGAACCGTCCGGAACATCCTCTACCGTCGCGTTCATGGAGAACTTCGAACAGGCCGACCTGAGCGGGGCGCACTTCAGCCAGGTGCGCCTCAATGACGCACGTTTCCGTCAGGTGTACCTCAACGACGCACGTTTCCGGCTGGTCGACCTGTCCGGGGCGATCCTCCGCGAGGTCCGCCTGACCGACGTCTCGATCGACGGCGCGGACCTGCGCGGCCTCACCATCGACGGTGTCGAGGTAGCCCCGCTGGTCGAGGCGGAACTGGTCCGCCGCCAACCGGCCCGGGCCTTCCGCCACGCGACCGACCTCGCCGACCTGCGCACAGCATGGACGCTGATCCAGGACACCTGGCAACAGACGTACGACCACGTGGCCACCCTCCCCGAAGGCACCACCGACATCTCGGTCGACGAGGAGTGGACCTTCGCCCAAACCCTCCGCCACCTGGTCTTCGCCACGGACGCCTGGCTCGGCGCCGCCCAGCAGTCGACCACCTACCACCCCAGTGGCCTCGCCTTCACCGACTTCACCGACCCCACCTCGTTGGGCCTGGACCCCACTGCCACCCCGCAGTACGCCGACATCCTGGCCCTCCGCGCAGACCGCGCCGCCGCCGTACAAACCTTCCTCGCCGACGCCACCCCAGCCCTCCTCGCCGAAAAACGCCAAGGCCCACCCTGGGCAGCCGAAGACCCCCTGACCACCCTCACCTGCCTCCACGTAATCCTCGACGAAGAACTCGAACACCACCACTACGCCACCCGAGACCTCGCCACCCTGAACGACAGATAGGCCGGGGAACTGAGTCCCCGGCCCATCTGTCAGGTGTGGATCAGTAGACGCTCACGCCGTAGCGGGAGAGGGCTTCGGTGACGGGCTGGAAGTAGGTGGTGCCGCCGGAGGAGCAGTTGCCGGAGCCGCCGGAGGTGAGGCCGAGGGCTACCGAGCCGGCGAAGAGGGCGCCGCCGGAGTCGCCGCCTTCGGCGCAGACGGTGGTCTTGATCAGGCCGGTGACGGTGCCTTCGGCGTAGTTGACGGTCGCGTTGACCGCCGTGACGGTGCCGCTGTGGACGCCGGTGGTGCTGCCGCTCCGCTTGACCGACTGGCCGACCGTCGCGTTGCCGGCGGACGTGATGTCCTGCGAGGACCCGTTGTACAGGTCAACGGTCCCGGGGTGGTTCGTGTACGACGTGTTGTACTTGACGATCGCGTAGTCGTTGCCCGGGAAGCTCGACCCGTACGTCGTACCGAGCAACGTGGTCTTGCTGGAGTTCGAGTACCAGCTGGAGGCGATGTTGCCGCAGTGACCGGCGGTCAGGAAGTAGTACGTGCTGCCGCTGCGGACGTTGAAGCCGAGCGAGCAGCGGTACTGCCCGCCGTAGATGGCGTCGCCGCCGGCGATGTACTTGGTCAGCTTGCCGGACATCTTCTCGAGCTTGATCCGGCTGCCGAACTGCTTGGTCGCACCGGTCAGCTGCGCGAGCTTGGCGCCGGTGACGGTGCTGTCGTACGACACGATGATCCGGCCGTTCGGGTCGGTCTCCCAGGCGGTGCCCGGGATCGTCGCGTTCTCGGCCAGCGTGGACGTGATCGCGGCTGCGGACAGTGTGGCCGGGTTGACCGGTGCGGCCGAGGCCTGCGTTGCCAGAAGTCCGGCGGCAGCAAGCCCGGCCGCGGCCAGGAGAGCGGTGGTACGGCGGAGTGGGAACATGGTTTCAGCCTCCTCACGATGAGGACGCCTTCGGGGCGGGGCGTCCTTGACTTCAACCGTGACGAGTCCTACCCACCATCTCCCTGAGTATTCAGGTAATCTCGGAGCGTAGGGGAAACCCGCGCTCAGTAGATGTAGACCCCGTACGCGTTCAGCGCCTGCACGATCGGCTGGAAGTACGTCACGCCACCCTGCGTGCAGTCACCGGAACCGCCCGACGTCAGCCCGAACGCGTACTGCCGGTAGAACAGCGGGCCGCCCGAGTCACCCGGCTCGGCGCAGACGCTCGTCCGGATCAGGCCGACCACGCGGCCGTCGCCGTAGTTCACCGTGGCGTTCAGGCCGGTCACCCGGCCGCTGTGCAGCCCGCTGGTGGCGCCGGAGCGGTACACCAGCTGGTTGAGGCCCGGGTTCATCGCCTTGGTGATGTCCTGCGAGTGGCCGTTGTACAGGTACACGCTGCCGCCCGGCGGCTTCGTCTTGATGTCGGTCCGGTACACGACCAGCGCGTAGTCGTGGTACGGGTACGTCGCGTTCCAGACGGCGCCCGTGTAGACCTTGTGCGCCTGGTCCTGGTACCAGCGGGCCGCGTCCTTGCCGCAGTGGCCGGCAGTGAGGAAGTAGTACTTCCCGCGCCGCTGCACGTTGAAGCCGACGGAGCACTTGTAGTTGCCGCCGAACGTCGCCATACCGCCGCTGATGTACTTCTGCAGCTTGCCGGGCAGCTTCTCCATCTGCACGTTGGTGCCGAGCTGCTTGGTCAGGCCGGTCAGCTTGGTCAGCTTCGTGCCGGTCACGGTGGAGTCGTACGACACCACGACGGTGCCGTCCGGCTTCGTCATCCACGCCGTACCCGCGGTGTGGATCTGGTCGTTCAGAGTGGCGGTGATCGCCTTGGCGGACAGGCGGGGCGGCTTCACCGGATCTGCCCCGGCCGGCGCGGCGGCGGTGAGGGCGAGAGCGGCGGCCGCCACCACGGCCGCGGTTCGTCGGAGAGATTTCATGGTGATCAGCCTTCCGGGGCGTACGGCTCCGATGCACGAAATGGCAGCAAGAGGACGACTTCCCACCCTAAGGGGACCACTGGTTCAGTCGAGCCGCAGGGAGTGCAGGACGAACGAGGCGAGTTCGCGGTAGGCCTCGGCGTCGTTCAGGCCGGTACGGCGGGCGATGTCGCCGCGCTGGATCGCCTGCATGGTGTGCGCGATCATCTCGGCCGCGAACGCGATGTCGACCTGCCGGAACGTGTTGTGGTTGATGCCGTCCTCGATCAGCTGCCGGACCCGCTCGGCCGCGATCCGGGTGTTCCGCTCGTACACCGACCGGGCCGGCGCGAACGTCGCCACGTCGTCGAGGAAGGTCCGGCTGGCCGGCCGGAGCGCGTCCGCGACCGCGCCGAGGTACGCCGCGATCCGCCGGTCGTGCCGGGTCTGCCGGACCACCGCGGACTCCACCTGCGCGGTGGCGTTCTTGAAGTAGTGCTTGACCACCTCGACGGCGAGCTGTTCCTTGCTCGGCGCCAACGCGTAGAGGGTCGTCTTGCTGCAGCGCAGCTCGGCGGCCAGGTCGTCCAGGGTGAACCGGCTGAACCCCTGCTCGAGGAACAGGGACAGGAGTCGGTCCAGCAGCTCGGACTGCCGGCGGGTACGTCGGCCCGGAACGACTGTTGTCATATCGAGACAGCATAGAACGATACTGAATTAGATGCGTCAGTATCGTTTGGAGTATCATTTCGTCAGCTGTTGAGAGGGGTTCCTGATGGCTGTCGACCGGCTCCTGCCCACTGACGAATCCGTTGACCTGCTCGCCCTGGTCCGGGACCTGTGCGAACACGAACTGGCGCCGTACGCCGCGCACGCCGAGGAGACCGAGGTGTTCCCGCGGGACGCGTTCCGGACGCTCGGCAAGGCCGGCCTGCTCGGCCTGCCCTACCCGGAGCAGTACGGCGGCGCCGAGCAGCCGTACGAGGTGTACCTGCAGATGCTCGAGGAGATCGCGTCCGCGTGGATGTCGGTCGGCGTCGGCGTCTCGGTGCACACGATGACGTCGTACGGACTGGCCACGTTCGGCAGCGACGAGCAGAAGGCGCGGCTGCTGCCCGACATGGTCGGCGGCGAGCTGCTCGGGGCGTACGCGCTGTCCGAGCCGCAGGCCGGGTCCGACATCAGCTCGATGACCACCCGCGCCGTCCGCGACGGTGACTCGTACGTGCTGAACGGTACGAAGGCGTGGATCAGCCACGGTCCGTACGCCGACTTCTTCACCACGTTCGCGCGGACGTCGGACGACCGGAAGCACGGGATCTCCGCGTTCCACGTCCCGGCGGGCGTCGACGGGCTGAGCTTCGGGGCGCCCGAGCGGAAGATGGGCCTGACCGGGTCGACGACGACGCTCGTGAACTACGACGACGTCCGGGTCCCGGCGGCGAACCTGATCGGCGCGGAGGGCGACGGGATGCGGATCGCGCTGTCCGCGCTCGATTCCGGCCGGCTCGGGATCGCCGCGTGCGCGGTCGGCCTGGGGCAGGCGGCGCTCGACCTCGCCACGTCGTACTCGCGGGAGCGGCAGCAGTTCGGGCAGTCCATCGCGGACTTCCAGGGGATCCAGTTCCTGCTCGCGGACATGGCGGCGGCGGTCGAGTCCGGGCGGGCGACGTACCTGCACGCCGCGCGTCGGCGCGACCTGGGCCGGGCGTTCACCCGGGAGGCGGCGATCGCGAAGCTGGTCTGCACGGACGCGGCGATGAAGGTCACCACCGACGCGGTCCAGGTGCTCGGTGGGTACGGTTACACCCGGGAGTTCCCGGCCGAGCGGTACATGCGCGAGGCCAAGGTGACCCAGATCTTCGAAGGTACGAACCAGATCCAGCGGCTCGTGATCAGCCGCGATTTGCTCAGGAGCGTGTGATGGAGTTCAGCCCGTCCGATGTCGCCCTCGTCACCGGTGGTGGTTCGGGGCTCGGGGAGGCGACCGTACGGCGGTTGGCCGCGGACGGGCTCGGCGTGGTGATCGTCGACCTGCCGTCGTCCGCGGGCAAGGCGATCGCGGAGGAGCTCGGCGACCGGGTGGTGTTCGCGCCGACGGACGTCACCGACGAGGTCGCCGTGACAGCTGCCCTGGATGCGGCCGCGGAGCTCGGGACGTTGCGGGTCGTGGTGAACTGCGCCGGTGTCGCGACGCCCGGCCGGGTCGTCGGGCGGAAGGGCCCGTTGCCGCTGGCAACCTTCCGGCAGGTGATCGAGATCAACCTGATCGGCACCTTCAACGTCCTCCGGCTCGCGGCCGAGCGGATGATCGCCTCCGAGCCGTCCGAGGACGGCGACCGCGGCGTCATCGTGATGACGGCGTCGATCGCGGCGTACGACGGCCAGATCGGGCAGGCGGCGTACGCGTCCAGCAAGGGCGGCATCGTCGCGCTGACGCTGACCGCCGCGCGCGACCTCGCCGACAAGGGCATCCGGGTGCTGACGATCGCCCCCGGCACCATGGAGACCCCGATGCTCGCCGGCCTGCCGGAGGAGACCCGGGCGGTCCTCGAGCAGCAGGTCCCGCACCCGTCCCGGCTCGGCAAGCCGTCGGAGTACGCTGCGCTCGTCCGGCACATCCTCGACAACCAGCTCCTGAACGGCGAGGTCATCCGCCTCGACGGCGCCCTCCGCATGCCCCCGCGCTGATGCGCGTCCCCGCGATCCTGCTCCGCGCGGGGTCGCCGTTCCTCCAGCTGTGGTGGCGAATCCGCAGGCCCACCACCTTCGGCGTGAAAGCTCTGCTGCGCCTACCGGACGGCCGTTTCCTGGTCGTCCGGCACTCGTACGCCGACGTCCACCGCTGGGGCCTCCCGGGCGGCGGCTACCAACCCGCCCGTGAAACTCCTTCCGAAGCAGCCGCCCGCGAGGTCCACGAAGAACTCGGCCTCAGGATCCGTCCGACCGACTTCACGATCCTGAGCAGCACCGTCACCACCCTCGAAGGAAAACACGACACTCTCACGATTCTGACTGCGTTCGCGCCCTCGGAGTCCACCATCCTGTCCGCGGAGATCGCCGAGGCCCGTTGGCTGAAAGACCTTCAGGAACTGGGCGACGCGCCGCTGTCAAGATGGTTGCTCTCAGCCCTCATCGAATAGCCCTAGCGCCTTTCGGGGTCGCCCGAAAGCAGGTGCGAGCGGCAGAGGCACCAGCCACCCTGGCCACCCGGCCCCGGCCACCCTGGCCACCCGGCCACCCCGGCCACCCCGGCCACCCCGGCCACCCCGGCCACCCCGGCCACCCCGGCCACCCCGGCCACCCTGGCCACCCCGGCCACCCTGGCCACCCCGGCCACCCTGGCCACCCGGCCACCCTGGTCAGCCCGGCCACCTCGACGGTCGTTGCCTCCGGCAACTTGGAGTGCGTCGGTGACTGCTTCTGGCAGCCCGACTGCCACACCGCCGGTGCCGCCGGCACCAAGTGGGCGAAGTACAAGTGCATCAACGGGCTCGGCGATCTCGGGCCACGACTACGAGCTGTGGGTCGTCTACAAGTAGCTCCTCGCTCAGATCGGTGTGCTGAGCTCGAGCCAGCGGACGCCGTGCGCAGGCACGGTGTCCGCGCGCTCAGTGGTGGGCGTGCCGGTCCACAGATCGCGGGCGGGAGCGGGCAGCTCGGCGGGCAGCGTCACCTCTCGAGGCCTGGCGCCGGTCCAGAACAACGCGGCGTACGAGCAGCCGTTGCCCTGGGCGGTCCAGACGATCAGCTCGCCGTCGTCCAGCGGCTCGCGGATGATCTCCCGGCCGTCGGACGACGACCGGAGCAGCTCGGCGAGCGCCGGATTCGCCAACAGTGCAAGGGTTTCCGGCGGGGTCGTGGGCAGGTGACCACCCATCATCAGCGGCGAGCGGCCCATCACCCACAGCGTCAGCAGCGTCTTCTGCTCGTCGACGGTGAGCCGGCTCATCCGGTCGTCGCCGCGCTCGGCGCGGATGCCGATGTGGCCGAGCGGGAGCATGTCCGCGTCCGCCCATCCGCCGTCCCGCTGGAACGGTGCCCAGCGCGCCAGCCGGGCGAACTGCGCGTGCACGTCCTCCCACCGATCCCACAGATCGTCCGAGATCCGCCACATCTCCGCATTCGCCCGCAGATGCTCCAGATGATGCGTAGACAACCGCGTCCCCGGCGACAGCGACAACACAATCCCCCGCCCGCTCACCCCGCCCGCCCTGCCCGGATCGCTCGCGGCGCTCGTCCCGCTCGGATCGCTCGCGGCGCTCGTCCGGCCCGGCCCACTCACCGCGCTCGGTCCGCCCGGCTCGCTCCGCCCCACCCCGCCCCGCTCGCTCGGTCCGCCCGGCTCCTTCCGTCCGCTCGGGCCGCTTGGCTCGTTCCGTCCGGTCGGGCCGTTCGGCCTGGTTCGTTCGATCGCGCGTGCGTACGCGGTGATCTCGCGGTCGTGGTACGGCGCCAGCATGTCGTCGGCCTTGACGAAATCCACACCCCACTCGGCGAACTGCGCGACCTGGGCGTCGTAGTACGCCTGGGCGCCGGGGTGGTCGTGGTCGAGTCCGAGGTTGTCCGGGTTCCACGGACAGACGTGGTCGTGGTCCGCCACGTCGCGCGCCGTCCACTCGGTCCCGTAGATCGGCAGGTCCAGCTCGACCGCCCGGCGCGGGATCCCGCGCATGATGTGCAGCCCGAACTTCAGCCCGAGCGCGTGCACCTTCGCCGCCAGCGGCCCGAAGCCGGCGCCGTCCACGGCCGAGGGGAACCGCGACGGCGCCGGCAACTGGCGGCCGTAGCCGTCCAGGACGACCGGCGCGTTCTCGTTGTAGCCGTGCGACCTCGCGGTCGGGTCGTACCAGGCGATGTCCACGACGATCGTGTCCCAGCCGAACGCCAGCAGCTGGTCGTGCATCACCTGCGCGTTGGCCAGCACCTCGTCCTCGGTCACGGTGGTGCCGAAGCAGTCCCAGCTGTTCCAGCCCATCGGCGGGCTCACCATTCGGCGAAGGATCCGTCGTCGTGCCGCAGCACGGGGGATCGCCAGCGGTGCGGCTCGGCGGCCGCCGCCCGGACGACGTCCTCGTTGACCTCGATGCCCAGCCCGGGACCGGTCGGGCGTTGCACGTGCCCGTCGGTGAACGCGAACACCTCCGGGTCGACCAGGTAGTCGAGCAGCGCGTTGCCGCCGCCGTACTCGATGCCGAGGCTCTGCTCCTGGATCAGGAAGTTCGGGATCGCGAAGTCGATCTGCAGGCTGGCGGCCAGGGTGATCGGCCCGAGCGGGCAGTGCGGCGCGACGCTCACGTCGTACGTCTCGGCGAGCGCGGCGATCCGGCGGACCTCGGAGACGCCGCCGGCGTGCGAGATGTCCGGCTGCGCGACCGCGATGCCGGTGGGCAGCACGTCCCGGAAGTCCCAGCGGGAGAACAGCCGCTCGCCGATCGCGATCGGGATGCTGGTGGACTCGGTGATCCGGCGCAGGTCGCGGGAGAACTCCGGCGTGACCGGCTCCTCGACGAACATCGGCAGCAGCGGCTCGAGCAGCGGCAGGATCTGCCGGGTGGCCGCCGTACTGAACCGGCCGTGGAAGTCCAGCGCGATGTCGATCCCGTCGCCGAGCGCGTCACGGAGCGCCTCGACCCGGCTCACCGAAGCCCGCAGCTGCGCGGCCGACGGGATCGGCGGCAGCGCCTCGGAGAGGTTGAGCTTGAGGGCGGTGAAGCCCTTCGCCACCTTGGCCTGTGCCTCGTCGACCAGCTGGGCGTTGTCACGGCCGTGGACCCAGGTGTAGACCCGCGCCCGCTCGCGGACCGGCCCACCGAGCAGCTCGTGCACCGGGACCTCGTGGAACCGGCCCTTGATGTCCCAGAGCGCCTGGTCGATCCCGGCCAGCGCGCTCGACAGCACCGCGCCGCCGCGGTAGAAGCCGCCCTTGGCCATCACCTGCCAGTGCTCCTCGATCCGCAGCGGATCGGCACCGACCAGGTACTCCATCAGGGCCGCGACCGCGCCCTGCACGGCCTCGGCGCGGCCCTCGACGATCGGCTCACCCCACCCGCTGATGCCCTCGTCGGTGTCGATGCGCAGGAACTGCCAGCGCGGCGCCACCAGGAACGTTTCGTAGCCGACGATCTTCACACTGCCTCATTCGGTTGGTGGGCGGGCGCGGCGAGCAGGGCCGCGACGAGCTGGTCGGTCTGCCGGAGCACCAGCGCGGCCGCCCCGGAGGCGCCGGCCCGGGCGCCGAGGTCGAGCTCGGCGGCGACCACGTCGGCGTCCCGGGTCAGTGACATCGCGGTCCGCCGGAGGGTGCCGCGGATCGGCTCCAGGATCAGGTCGCCGGCCCGGGCGAGCTCGCCGCCGACGATGATCCGGGCCGGATTCAGCAGGTTGCAGATGTTCGCGAGCACCCGGCCGGTCAGCTCACCGGCTTCACGGAGCGCTTGTAAGGTTTCCGGCTGTTCGTCCGCCGCGGCGGCGAGCAGCTCGTCGAGGCCGGCGTCCGCGCCGAGCACCGGCTCGAGCTTCGCCAGCACGGCGGGCAGCGACGCGTAGTGCACCAGGCAGCCCCGGTTCCCGCAGGGGCACGGTGGGCCGGAGGTGTCCGCGGACAGGTGGCCGATCTCGCCGCCGCCACCGCGCGCGCCCCCGTGGTGCAGGTTGCCGTCGACAAGCATCCCGGAACCGATCCCGGTCGAGAGCCCGACGTACAGCACGTCGGCGAGATCCCGGCCGGCACCCCAGGTGAACTCCGCGACGGCTTCCAGGCGGGTGTTGTTCTCCACCAGCACCGGCACGGTGAGATGGCGGCCGAACTCCGCCGCGACGTTCACCCCGGCCCAGGCCTGCCCCGGTAACGACGGACCGACCACGCCGGTCTGCAGGTCGAGCGGACCGGGGACACCGATCGCGACGCCGACCAGGCTGTCCTGCTGCAGACCTGCCTGGGTGAGCAGCTCGTCGAGCAGCGTCAGGCCGGCGGTCAGCCGCTCCTGCCAGGGAGTGTCCGAAGCCGCCCGGACACCGTCGCTGGCGAGCGTCGCGCCGGACAGATCCGTGACGTGGCACCAGACGCGCTCGAGGGTGAAGTCCAGACCGGCGGCCGCGCCGGCCGCCGGGTTCGCCCGCAGGAAGCCGCGGGCCCGGCCGTCGACCTCGGACGCGTCGATCCCGGCCCGCGCGGCCTGGTCGCCGTTCACCTCGATCACCACGCCGCCGAGGATCAGGTCGGCGGTGATCGTCGAGACCGTCGTCCGGGACACGCCACAGATCCGCGCCAGCTCCGCCCGGTGCAGTGCGCCGTGCTCCATGAGTGCGGACAGCATCCGTTCGGAGTTGGTGCGCCGTAGCGCTCGGAGAGATCCGGTGTCCTTCGCAGCCACGACGTCGAGTATCGGCGGTACGACACGACGGAGTCAACAAAACTGACATTCTGTGTTCACACTATTGACACAGATGGGGAACTGCTCGAACAATTTCGGCCACAGCCCCGGGGATCGCCCCGGGACCTGGCGACCGGACGAACGACATGGACGCTGAGCCGAGCAGTGCACCGCTGGTGGTGGTCACGGGTGGATTGGGGCGAGTCGCCACGGTGGTCTCGCCGTGGCTGCGCAAGCACTACCGGGTCCGGCTCGTCGACCGCGCTGTCCCGCGGTCGCGGGCCGGCCTGCACGGCGAGCTGGTCCAGGCCGACATCGGCGATCCCGAGTCGGCCGACGACGCCGTGGCCGGTGCGGATGTTCTCCTGCACCTCGCGGGAAACAGCAGTCCCTTTCAGAGCTGGGACAGCGTGTACGCCGCCAATGTCCGGCCGACCCAGGCCGTGCTGGAGGCTGCCGAGAAGCACGCCGTACCGAAGATCGTGCTGGCGAGTTCCCTGCACGCCGCAGGGGAGTACAACCGGCCGCAGTACCGGCCGGTCGATCCACAGCTCGACCCGCGTCCGTGCTGCGCGTACGGGCTGGGCAAGGTCGTGCTGGAGGCGCTCGGCCGGATGCATGCGGACCGTACCGGCGCCTCGGTCACCTGCCTGCGGCTCGGCCTGACCGGCTGGCCACCGGACGAACGCCGCTATCTCGCGCAGTGGCTGTCCGACGACGACGCGGGGCGGCTGATGCTCGCGGCGCTCCAGTCCCGCGAGCGGTTCGGCGTGCACTTCGGCGTGTCCGCGAACGCCCGCAACTACTGGGACATCACCTCCGCCCGGCACGAGCTGGGCTACCGACCCGAAGACGACAGCGAGACGCTCGCGGACCAGGCCGGTCCCTCCTCCGGCCCGGTCTGCCGGCTCTTCGATCCAGACGTTTCCGATTGAAAGGTTCTGCCATGACGACAACGACCCCGGGGCTGTCCCGCCGCCGGTTCCTGGCACTCGGCGGCGCGGCCGCGGGCGGAGCACTGGCGGTGGGCTGCTCGCCCGCCTCCTCCACGAACACGCCGGCCGCCACCGGCACCGGTTCCGGCGCCAAGGGTGTGGTGACGGTGATGTCCCAGTCGGGCGAGTTCGGCCCGAAGGAGGCGAAGGCGGCATCGCAGGCGCTCGGCCTCACGGTGAAGACCGTCGAGTACGACCTGACCAAGCTCACGGCGATGCTTGCCAGCGGCAACCCGCCGGACGTGGTCCGGGGCATGGGCGCGACCGAGACGCCGTACCTGGTGGCCCGGCAGGTCGCGGAGAACCTGGACCCGTACTTCGCAAAGAGCACGCTGATCAAAGCCGACGACATCGACCCCGTCAACGACGTCTGGCGGTACGACGGCCTGAAGCAGGGCAGCGGCCCGCGGTACGGGTTCGCGAAGGACTACTCGCAGGACTGCACGATCTGGTACAACAGCGCGCTGTTCGACGCGTCGACGGTGACGCGGCCGAGCGCGACGACACCGCTGCTCCTCGACGAACTGCTCGACGAGGGCAAGCGACTGGTGAAGCGTCAGGGCGCGAAGGTCAGCGTCTACGGGCTGAACCCGAACGGGCTCGGCCTGTTCGGCCAGCTCACCTGGCTGACCGACCTCGCCGGCGGGAAGCTGACCTCCGACGATCTCGCGTCCGTCGACTTCAGCAGTTCCGAGGCGCAGCGTGCCTTGACCTGGTACCTCGACTATGCGAAGGCCGGCATCGGCCCGACCGTGCTGAACCCCGACCCGAACGGCTGGGACGGCCCGACGTTCCAGGCCGGCCGGATGGCGGCCTCGCTCAGCGGCTACTGGCTGGGCGGGTTGTTCGCCGGTGACCCGAAGTCCGCGAAGGTGGCCGGGTTCGCGCCCGCGCCGCAGTTCGACACCAGCCGGCGGGTCAGCCCGTGCTTCGGCGCGACCGGCCTGTGGATGCCGAAGGCGGGGAAGAACAAGGACGCCGCCTGGGCGGTGATGGAGTGGTACCTGGCCGGCGATCCGGCCAAGGCCCGGGCCTCGGGCGGCTGGGGCATCCCGCCGCTGAAGTCGCTGCAGAAGCTGATGCCGCAGAAGCTGCCGTACCAGAAGCAGGCGTACGACACCCAGATGGCCGAGAAGGAGCACTTCTCGGTCACCTCGTACACGCCGTACGTGCGGCAGGACGCGATCAACGCGATCATCACCCGCGAGTTGCCGAAGGCAATCAAAGGGACGACGAGCATCGGACAGTTCGCGGACACGCTGAACTCGGAGATCAACGCGCAGCTCGCGGACGGAAAGAAGCGGTTGCGGTGACGTCGGCGCTGACCGAGGTACGCCGTCGCGCCGCACCCGCGGCGCCGGCGGCGGACCGGCGGAGGAAGCCGCCGAAGCTCCGCAAGGCGCGCACGTTCTACCTGTTCGTCGCGCCCTGGATCATCGGGTTCGTGGCGCTGACGGTGTTCCCGTTGGGGTACGCGTTCTGGCTGAGTCTGACCGACTCCGACGGGCTGTCGCCGCGGACGCACTTCGTCGGCTTCGACAACTACCTGGAGATCTTCAAGGACCCGTTGACCTTGAGCTCGCTCGGGAAGACCGGGCTGTTCGCGCTGGTCACCGTCCCGTTGTCGATCCTCGCCGGGCTGCTGCTGGCCGTCATGCTGAACCAACCGATCAGGGGCCGCGGGCTGCTGCGTGGGCTGATCTATCTGCCTGCGGTCGTGCCGCCGGTCGGGGCCGCGCTGACGTTCCGGCTGATCTTCGACCGCGATGCCGGTGCCGCGAACGGCATCCTCGACAAGCTCGGCGCCAATCCGATCACCTGGCTGGTCGACCCGAACGCGCGCTACGTGCTGTATGCGCTGGTGTTGTGGGGCTGCGGCGGGTCGATGATCATCTCGCTCGCCGGGCTGCAGGACGTTCCGCGGGAGTTGCTGGAGGCGGCGCAGGTCGACGGTGCGTCGTACTGGCAGTCGTTCACGCGGATCACCGTGCCGCTGCTGTCGCCGGTGATCTTGTTCCAGGTCATCACCGGGATGATCGGGTCGCTGCAGTCGTTCGCGCCGCTGCTGCTGTCGTCCGGGTCGTTGAGCGGGGCGGGGACCGTGCCGCAGGGCAACTACCTCTACATGATCCACGTCTTCGCGCAGTACTTCAGCGCCTCCCGGTTCGGGTACGCGTCGGCGATGTTGTGGATGTTGTTCGCGGTGATCCTGGTGGTGACGCTGGTGATCATCAAGGTCAGCGCCCGGACCGTGTTCTACACCGTCGAGCCGGAGGGGAAGAAATGACGCGGACTTACCGCTGGGCCCTCTACATCGTGCTGCTCGCCGTCGTCCTGGTGATGCTCAGCCCGATCCTCTGGCTGCTGTCGACCTCGCTGAAGTCGCCGGCCGAGATGGCGTCGTTCCCGCCGAGCTGGTGGCCGTCCACGCCGCGGTTCGCGAACTACACCGACGCGATCAGTCAGGTGAACTTCGTCGGTGCCACGCAGAACTCGCTGACCATCGCGTTCATCAGCACCACGTTGACAACGCTGAGCTCGGCGTGGGTCGGGTTCGGGTTCGCGCGGCTGACGGCGCCGGGGAAGAAGCAGCTGTTCGTCGTACTGCTCGCCACGATGATGCTGCCCGGGATCGTGACGCTGGTCCCGACGTACCTGATCTTCGCCAAGCTGCACATGGTCAACACGTACTGGCCGTGGGTGGCGTGGGGACTCGGCGGCAGCGCGTTCCTGATCTTCCTGTTCCGGCAGTTCTTCGCCGGGATCCCGCGGGAGATGGAGGAGGCGGCGATCATCGACGGCTGCGGGTACGTCGGGATCTTCTGGCGGATCTTCCTCCCACAGTCCTGGCCGGTGATCGCGGCCAGCGTGATCCTGTCGTTCACGCACGCCTGGGGTGACTTCGTCGGCCCGGCGATGTTCCTGAGCCAGGACAGTACGACGCTCGCCGTCGCGATGGCCACCGGCTACGTGAACGACAAGGGCCTCCCGATGAACAACCTGGTCGCCGCCGGCGCCGTCATGTACGTGCTCCCCGTCCTGGTCCTGTTCCTCTTCATGCAACGCCGCTTCGTCAGCGGCTTCTCCACCTCAGGAATCAAATGACGGTGTCGACGAACAGCCCTGTGGACAACGGCTGATCTCGGGAGAAACGCCCGTACCTTCTCTGGCGACCGGCAACGAGAGGTCCGAACCACGGCGGCGTCCTACCAGGATCCGTGGATACGGTCGCTCGACGCCATCCACCTCGCGACGGCGGATGCCGTTCTCGGCGACAACCTGACCGCATTCGTCACGTACGACCGTCGGCTCCTGGCCACTGCCAAGGCGATCGGCCTGCCTGTTGTCAGCCCGGGAGTGTCCTGAGCTCGGAGATCGACTGCGCGTGCCTGTGCTCAGCGCGGAAGCGAGACGATGGGCGTGGCAGGGTCGAACGTGTCAGCGGGCTCGAGCTGCTTGTGCGGACCGAGCGGGAGGAAGTCGATGATCCTCGGGACGAGGTTGACGCACGAGTTGTAGCTGTAGCGGACCGACCAGGTTTGGCCCTCGGCGCGGAGGTGGAGGATGTACACCCGTGGGGCGGGGTCTTGGCAACCGTAGGGAACGGGAGCCGGCCTCACAGGCTCGTTCGGGTCGGGGATCCGGTCGGCCAGCTCGCGAGCGCTGCCGGCCGAGACCGCCGAGCCGGCGATGAGCGAACCTTGCCAGTACTCGCACAGCGAGGCGGAGGTGAACTGAGCGGGCGGCTTGGTGAACGGTTCGTCCGCGGGTTGCTCGGGCGAGCAGCCGTAGGAGTCGGTACCGGAGATCGGTCGTGCCGAGTCGAGGATCTTCCGGCGCAGTGCGTCGTCCTTGGTGAGGACGCTCACCTTCACGCCACCGACCGCGCGGGTCTCCTCGGTCCAGCCGCCGTCGTACCGCTTGATCCCCGGCTTCTGGACATCGTCGAACCAGAGGTACGGCTGCCGTTGGGCCAGCGGGATGACGGGGGTACGGCAGGTGTACTCGCGGCTCGCCGACCAGCCGTTGACCCGCCCGATGGAAGGAACCGCCGAGTTGGCCATGAACGTACAGGGTGCCGGGCCGGAGATGTACTGCGTCCACGTGGCCGGGACCTGTACTTCGACCCGTTTGAAGGACTCCCAGCGCCACGAGGGAGTCTGCTGCGCGGGTTGGGGGTGCGTGGTGCCTTGAGATGCGGTGATCGCCGTGGCGACGGCCGCGGCCGCGATGACGACTGCGCCGAGGGCGCGGTGGGTACGGCGGCGGTGCAGGCGGGCGTGGATGCCGGCCAGGAGGTGGTCGTCGGTCGGGGCATCGGCGGCGTGTTTCGTCAGGCTGTCGGCGATGAGTCGTTCCATCAGCTCGTGACCTCCTCGGTCCCGATGGCGGTGCGCAGGGAGGCCAGCGCACGGTGGATCTGCGAGCGGACCGTGGCGGGCGAGCAGTCCAGGATCAGGGCGATCTCCGCATCCGGGAGATCCTCGTAGTACCGCAGGACGACGGCTGCCCGTTGTTTCGGGGGCAAGGTCGCGCAGAGCGCCCACACGGCGTCGTGGTCCGCCTGGGCGTCGGCGGGATCCGGTGCCGCGTCGGCGCTGCCGGTGTCCGAGGTCGGGGTCTCGCGGCGGAAGAAGCGCCGCCAGCGGGAGATGTCCGCGTTGACGATCGACCGGCGTACGTAGGCCTCCGGGTCCTGCGCGCGGCAGATCCGCGACCACCGGGAGTACGCCGCGATCAACGCGTCCTGCACCGCCTCCTCCGCGCGGCTGTGGTCGCGCGTGACGAGGTACGCGAACCGCAGCAACGCCGCGCCGCGAACAGCGACCCACTCGTCGAAGTCGGGGATCTCCACACCCACATCACGCCGGCGAGGACCCGAACGTTGCACGCGTCAGTCGGGTTCCGGCAACGTCGGCGTCGGCAGCGACAACTTCTCGTCGGGCTTCGCCGCGAGTACGTCGTTCACGTACGAGCGGGCCGCCTCCATCGTGTCGACCTCGTGCCCCGCCTGCTCGGACAGGAACCAGCGGTGTTCGAGCACCTCGTGGAAGATCTCCGCGGGCTCGAGCTTGCGGCTGAGGTTCCGCGGCACCGACCGGACGACCGGCTCGAAGATCTTGGTCAGCCACTGGTGCGCGACGATCTCCTCGTCCTCGTTCTGCTGGTCGGTCGCGGCGGCGAACGAGTCCAGGTCGTTGAGCAGCCGCCGGGCCTGGTTCTCCTCGACGTCCAGCCCGGTCAGCCGCAGCAGCCGGCGCGAGTGGTGCCCGGCGTCCACGACCTTCGGCTGGATCCGGACCTGGCTGCCGTCCCAGTCGGTGATGATGTCGATCTCGGCGACGTCGAACCCGAGCTCGTTCAGCCGCCGGATCCGCGAGTCCAGCCGGTGCATTTCGTCGTTCGCGAATTCTTCCGGCGCGGTCAGCTCCGCCCACAGCGCCTCGTACCGCTTCTGGATCGACTCGACCGTCTCCTGCGGGTCGATCGACTCGTCGAGCAGCCCGCCCTCCTGCAGGTCGAGGAGTTCGCCGAAGAGATTGATCTCCGCGGTGTAGAGGTCGTGCGCGCGCTGCCCGTCGGAGATGTCCTGGTGCAGCTCACCGGTCTCGGCGTCCACGAGGTACGCCGCGAACGCGCCGGCGTCGCGCCGGAACAGCGTGTTGGACAGCGAGCAGTCGCCCCAGAAGAACCCGAGCAGGTGCAGCCGTACGATCAGCGCGACCAGCGCGTCGATCAGCCGGTTGACGGTGTCCGGGCGCAGCGTGCTGGAGAACAGCGCGCGGTACGGCAGCGAGAACTGCAGGTGCCGGGTGATCAGGATCGAGTCGATCGGCTCGCCGTCGCGGTCCACCCGGTCGGTGATCACGCCGACAGGTTCGACCGACGGCGCCTCCAGCCGTTCGAGGTCGCGGAGCAGCCGGTACTCGTGCATCGCCAGGTGCTCGAGGACCTCCTTGATCGCGTACACGCTGCCGTTGACGCGGACGAACCGGACCACGTGCCGCGAGATACCGCGCGGCAGCGCGACCAGTTGGTCCTCGGGCCAGTCCTCCAGCGGGATGTCCCACGGGAGCGACAGCAGACCGGTGTCCGGGCGGGTGGCGACGAATCGAGGCACGACCACCAGTCTGTCAGGAATCTTGAGGGTTCAGGGAGGGCGCGCAAGCTCTTGCAAGAACTTGCGTGATCTGGCGTAGAGTTTGCGCCATGACACGACGACTTGCAGAGGTGGCCAAGAAGGTCGGCGTCAGTGAGGCGACCGTCAGCCGGGTGCTGAACGGGAAGCCCGGCGTCTCCGATGCCACCCGGGAAGCGGTCCTCACCGCGCTGGACGTGCTCGGGTACGAGCGTCCCACCCAGCTCCGCGGGGACCGGGCCCGGCTGGTCGGCCTGGTGCTGCCGGAGTTGCAGAACCCGATCTTCCCGGCGTTCGCCGAGGTCGTCGGCGGGGCGCTCGCGCAGCAAGGTTTCACGTCCTTGCTCTGTACCCGGACGCTCGGCGGCGTGTCCGAGGCGGACTACGTGGACCTGCTCCTCCAGCAGCAGGTGTCCGGCGTGGTGTTCGCCGGCGGGTTCTACGCGCAGGCCGACGCGCCGCACCAGCACTACGAGCTGATCCAGGAGCGGAAGCTGCCCGCCGTACTGGTGAACGCGGCGGTCGACCACCTCGGCTTCCCGCAGGTCTCGTCCGACGACCATGTCGCGGCGGAGATGGCGATCGGCCACCTGCGCGCGCTCGGGCACCGGCGGATCGGCATGGTCCTCGGGCCGCGCGACCACATCCCGTCGCGGCGGAAACTGGACGCTTTCCTGGCCGCCGACGAGGCCGATCCGGCGCTCGTCGAGCACAGCATGTTCTCGCTCGAGGGTGGGCACGCGGCGGCCACCAAGCTGGTCAACGCGGGCGTCACCGGCATTGTCTGCGCCAGCGACATCCTCGCGCTCGGCGCGATCCGCGCGGTCCGCCGGGCCGGGCTGTCCGTCCCGGACGAGGTCTCGGTGATCGGGTACGACGACTCCGCGATGATGAACTGCACCGACCCGCCGCTGACCACCGTCCGGCAGCCGATCGACGCGATGGGCCGGGCCGCCGTGGACATGCTGGTCGCGCTGATCGAGCGCGCCACCGTACCGGCCGACGAGCTGCTCTTCGAGCCCGAGCTCGTCGTCCGTGCCTCCACCGCGCGCGCCCGGACGTAAGGCGGCGTTCAGCAGTCAATTTTTTGCAACTTCAAATCGAAGTATTGCGCTCATGCATCCAGTTCCCTACGGTGACGACACCGGAAAGGGAGAGGGTGGACATGACCACAACGCGTCGCGGGCTCAGCCTGCTGCTGGTGATGGGACTCGGGCTGGTGGCCGCGTCCTGCGGAACGGACAAGAAGCCGGCGGGGGACACGGCCGGCGGTCAGGTGACGATCACGGTTGGCTGCGAGCCGCCGAAGAGCAACCCGAAGGAGCGCGAGGCCTGGGAGGCCGACGTCGCCACGTTCCAGAAGGCGCACCCGAACATCACGGTGCAGGGCAAGGACGCGTTCCCCTGCATCAACCCCGACACGTTCCAGGCCAAGCTGGCCGGCGGGACGCAGGAGGACGTGTTCTACGTCTACTACACCGACGTACAGAAGATCATCGAGAAGAAGCAGGCCGCGGACATCAGCCAGTACGTCGGCAGCGTGGGTGCGGTGAAGGACCTGCGGCCGGACGTGATGGGCGTGTTCAAGGCCCATGACAAAACGGATAAGACGTACGGGCTGCCGCGGAACAACTACAACATGGGCCTGGTCTACAACCGGAAGCTCTTCACCCAGGCAGGACTCGACCCGGCGAACCCGCCGAAGACGTGGGACGACGTACGGGCGGCCGCCAAGAAGATCGCGGCGCTCGGGCCGGGGTACGTCGGGTACGGCGAGTACTCGGCCGGGAACACGGGCGGTTGGCACTTCGCTGCGGAGCTGTATGCACGCGGCGGGTCGATGGTGAGCGACGACGGGAAGACCGCGGCGTTCAACAGTGACCAGGGCAAGGCGGTGCTGGAGAACCTCAAGCAGATGCGCTGGGACGACAACTCGATGGGCAGCAAGCAGCTGCTGCAGTGGGCGGACCTGATGCGCATGATGGGCGGCGGCAAGCTCGGCATGATGATCGGGGCGCCGGACGTCGTGCAGTCGGTGAACAACGACTTCAAGGGCAAGTTCGAGGACTACGGGGTGACCGCCGTACCGGAGTCGTCCGGGCAGTCGTCGCTGAGCGGTGGCGACGGGTACATGTTCAACCCGAAGGCGTCGCCGGAGAAGATCAAGGCGGGGCTGCTGTGGCTCGAGTTCCATGAGCTGACGCCGGGGCAGGGGCAGTTCAACTACGCGCGTGCCAAGGAGCAGGGGCGTCCGGTGGGGCTGCCGATTCCGGATCTGTACGGCGACAGTGCGCCCGGGCAACAGATCAACGCGCTGCGGAAGCAGTACGCGACGGTGCCGGTCGACAACTTCACGCCGTACGTCGAGACGCAGGGGAAGATCACCAACAAACTCGAGCCCCCGAAGGCGCAGGAGCTGTACGCCGTCCTCGACGTGGCGATGTCCGCGGTGCTGACCCGCAAGGACGCCGACATCAACAAGCTCCTCGCAGACGCCGAATCCAAGGCCAACAAGATCCTGGCGAAGAACACGTAATGACGGTGACCGAGCAGCAGGTCCGTCGCTCTCAGGCTCAGGGAGCGACGGATCCGCGATCCACAGACGACCACGGCGCTCTGCGGAGGGCGGTTGGGCGGAATCTGACGGCTTATGGGTTCTTGTGTGGGGCGTTGATTTGTTTTGCGTTGTTCTCCTGGTATCCGATGGTGCGGGAGATCGTGCTGAGCTTTCAGCAGAACAACTTCGTGGACCCGGGGAAGTGGGTCGGGTTCGACAACTTCACGACGGTGTTCACGGACCCGGCGTTCGGGGTTGCCTGGTTGAATACGGCGGCGTTCAGTGGGCTGGCGTTGGTGATCGGGTACGCCGTGCCGTTCGTGCTGGCCGTCGTACTCAACGAGCTGAAGCACGCGAAGGCGTACCTGCGGTTCGTCGTCTACCTGCCGGTGATGCTGCCGCCGGCGGTCGCCGTACTGCTGTTCAAATGGTTCTACGACCCCGGCTCGGGCCTGTTCAACCAGGCGCTCGGCGTCGTGCACATCCCGCCGCTGAGCTGGCTCGACTCCACGAGTACGGCGCTGATCAGCCTGGTGATCGTGTCGACCTGGATGAACCTCGGCACCGGCACGCTGATCTACCTCGCCGCGCTGCAGAGCATCCCGGGTGAGCTGTACGAGTCCGCCGAGCTGGACGGTGCCGGGCTGCTGAAGCGCGTCCGGCACGTGACGATCCCGCAGACCAAGCTGATCCTGTTGGTGATGCTGCTCCTGCAGATCGTCGCGACCATGCAGGTCTTCATCGAGCCGTACCTGCTGACCGGCGGCGGTCCGGAGAACGCGACTGTCACCGTGGCATATCTGATGTACCAGTACGCGTTCAACTTCGGCGACTTCGGCGGCGGGTCCGCGCTCGGCCTGATGCTGATGGTCGTGTTGCTGGTGTTCTCCACGATCTACCTGCGGGTGTCCCGCGAGGAGGCCGAACGATGAGGACCCTGGTATCACCCCTCACGCTCCGCACCCCCCGTGGCCGGATCGTCTACTGGACGGTCCTCACGCTCACTGTCACCGGATTCACCGGGGCGTTCGTGTTTCCGCTCTACTGGATGGTGACCGGCGCCCTCAAGTCACCCGACGAACTCGCGCAGATCCCACCGAGCTTCTTTCCGAAGACGCTGGATTTCCAGGTGTATGCCGACGCGTGGGAGCAACTGCAGCTCGGGGTCTTCCTGAAGAACACCGTGCTGTACGCCGGGGGCGCCTGGTTGTTCACGCTTGCCGTCGACGTGACGGCGGCGTACGCGCTGTCGAAGCTGCGGCCGGTGCTCGGGAAGCTCGTGCTCGGGGCGATGCTGGCGACGTTGATGATCCCGCCGATGGTGTTGCTGCTGCCGATGTACCTGGTGGCGAAGGACGTGCCGATCCTGCACGCGGACCTGCTGAACACCCCGTGGGCGATTTGGTTGCCGGCGGCAGCCAACGGATTCTTCGTGTTTCTGCTGAAACGCTTCTTCGACTCGATCCCGAAGGAACTGCTGGAGGCGGCGGAGATCGACGGTGCGTCGCCGTTCCGCATCCTGTGGTCGATCGTGCTGCCGGTCTCCCGGCCGATCATCGGCGTGGTGTCGATCCTGTCGGTGGTCACGGTGTGGAAGGACTTCGTCTGGCCGCTGCTGGTGCTGCCGGAGACCGGCAAGATGTCGATCAGCGTGGGGATCGCGTCGTTGTCCGCCCAGATGCCCCAGAACGTCCTGATCGCCTCGCTGGTCATCGCCAGCCTGCCCACCATCCTCGTCTTCTTCATCTTCCAGAAAAACATCATGTCCGGCCTCACCGCCGGAAGCCTCAAAGGTTAAGGAGTTCTATGGCCGGCGAATGGTGGCGTGGGGCTGCTATTTATCAGGTGTATCTGCGGAGTTTCGCGGACGGGAACGGGGACGGGATCGGGGATCTCGCCGGGTTGCGGGCGCGGTTGCCGTACCTCGCCGACCTGGGCATCGACGCGATCTGGCTGAACCCGTGGTACCCGTCCCCGATGGCCGACGGTGGGTACGACGTGGCGGACTACCGGGCGATCGACCCGGCGTTCGGGACCCTGGCCGAGGCGGAGGCGTGCATCGCCGAGGCGCACGCCCTGAACATCCGGACCATCGTCGACATCGTCCCGAACCACGGATCGGACCAGCAGGACTGGTTCAAGCAGGCCCTCCAGGCCGGACCAGGCGCACCCGAGCGCGACCGCTTCCTCTTCCGCCCCGGCAAGAACGGTGGTCCACCCAACGACTGGCAGTCGATCTTCAACGGCCCCGCCTGGACCCAGGTCGCGGACGGCGAGTGGTACCTGCACCTGTTCGCCCCGGAGCAGCCCGACTTCAACTGGCGCAACCCCGAGGTCGTCGAGGAGTTCCACGACATCCTGCGGTTCTGGCTGGACCGCGGCGTCGACGGCATCCGCATCGACAGCGCCGCTGTACTCTTCAAGGACCTCGACAGTACGGCGGAGTCGTACACGGACCACGACGACGTCCACGAGGTGTACCGCGGCTGGCGGCGGATCTCCGACCGGTACGACGACCGGTTCTTCGTCGGTGAGATGTGGATGCCGGACCAGGAGCGGTTCGCGCTGTACCTGCGACCGGACGAGCTGCAGACCGCGTTCAACTTCGACTTCCTGTCCCGCCCGTGGGACGCCGCTGAACTGCGCGCCTCGATCGACCTCACGCTGTCGACCCACGTCCCGATCGGCGCCCCGCCGACCTGGGTCCTCTCGAACCACGACGTCACCCGTCCGGTGACGAAGTACGGGCGATCCGACACGTCGTTCTCGCACCAGGACCGCAAGCACGGGATGCCGACCGATCTGGTGCTGGGCGAACGACGGGCCCGGGCGGCCGCACTGCTGGCGATGGCGCTGCCTGGCGGGTTGTACGTCTACCAGGGCGAGGAGCTCGGTCTGCCCGAGGTCGAGGACCTGCCTGACGACGTACTCCAGGATCCGATCTTCCGGCGGTCGAACGGCGCCGACCGGGGGAGAGATGGTTGCCGGGTGCCCCTACCGTGGTCGGGGCAGGAGCCTCCGTTCGGCTTCGGAACTGGGTCCTCCTGGCTTCCACAGCCTGCCGACTGGAAGAACCTGACGGTCGAATCTCAGCTCGATGACCAGAACTCGATGATGTCCCTGTACCGCACCGGGCTGCGGTTGCGGCGGGAGTTGCTCGGGGACGGGAGTCTGTCGTGGGTCGAGTCCGACGACGATGTGCTGGCGTTCCGGCGGGAGCGGTTGCTGTGTGTTACGAACTTGAGCGGTGACGCCGTTGACCTGCCGCCGTACGAAGAGGTGCTGATTTCCAGCATCCCCCTCGACGGCGGCAGGCTTCCGAGTGACGCGACCGTTTGGCTCAGGTGAGCGGCTTGAACCGCCGCAGCCGCAGGCTGTTCGACACCACGAAGACCGAGCTGAACGCCATCGCGGCGCCGGCCAGCATCGGATTCAGCAGGCCGGCCGCGGCGAGCGGCAGGGCGGCCACGTTGTAGGCGAACGCCCAGAACAGGTTGCCCTTGATCGTGCGGAGCGTGCTGCGGGAGAGCCGGATGGCGTCCGCGGCCGCCCGCAGATCGCCGCGGACCAGCGTCAGGTCGCTCGCCTCGATCGCGACGTCGGTCCCGGTGCCCATGCTCAGGCCGAGATCCGCCTGGGCGAGGGCGGCCGCGTCGTTCACGCCGTCACCGACCATCGCGACCACGCGACCCTCGTCCTGCAGCTTCTTCACCGCGTCGACCTTGCCCGCCGGCAGCACCTCGGCGATCACGTCGTCGATACCGACCTCGTTGGCCACCTTCGTCGCGACGGCCTCGTTGTCGCCGGTCAGCAGCACCGGCCGCAACCCCAGCTCGCGCAGCTGCCGGATCGCCTCCACGGACGTCGGTTTCACGGTGTCCGCGACGACCAGCACGGCTCGGGCCTCACCGTCCCAGCCGACCGCGACCGCCGTACTGCCCTCAGCCTCGGCATGTTCCTTCGCGTGCGCCAGCTCGGAAGGCAGGTGCTGGCTCCACTCCTCCAGCAACCGCGTCCGCCCGACCAGTACGGCGTGCCCGTCGACGATCCCCTGCACACCAAGGCCTTCGACGTTCCCGAAGTCCTCGACCTCTGGCAGCTTGCCCTCGGCCGCCGCGGCCCGCGCCACGGCCTGCGCGATCGGGTGCTCGCTCGAGTGCTCGAGCGCCCCGGCCAACCGCAGTACCTCGGACCGCTCCTGACCGGGAGCCAGCAGTACGTCGACCAGCTCCATCCGGCCCGTGGTGACCGTGCCGGTCTTGTCGAGTACGACGGTGTCGACCCGGCGCGTGGACTCCAGCACCTCCGGCCCCTTGATCAGGATGCCCAGCTGCGCGCCCCGACCCGTACCGACCATCAACGCGGTCGGCGTGGCCAGACCCAACGCACACGGGCAGGCGATGATCAGTACGGCGACCGCGGCCGTGAACGCGACCCCCACCGGCGAACCGTTGCCCAGCCAGAACCCGAGGGTCGCCAGCGCCAGCCCGATCACGATCGGCACGAAGATCCCGGACACCTTGTCGGCCAGCCGCTGTACGGCGGCCTTCCCGTTCTGTGCGTCCTCGACCAGCCGCGCCATCTGCGCCAGCTGGGTATCCGCGCCGACTCGCGAAGCCCGCACCACCAGCCGGCCGCCGGCATTGACGGTCGCGCCAACGACCGCGTCCCCGGCGCCGACCTCGACCGGCACCGACTCGCCGGTCAGCATCGATGCGTCGATCGCGCTGCTGCCGGTGACGATCACGCCGTCGGTCGCGACCTTCTCGCCGGGCCGGACGACGAACTCGTCACCCACGACGAGCTGGTCGGCCGGGATCCGCGTCTCGGTTCCGTTCCGCAGTACGGCGACGTCCTTCGCGCCGAGCTCGAGCAGTGCCTTGAGCGCGGCGCCCGAGCGGCGCTTCGCCCGTGCCTCGAAGTACCGCCCGGCCAGGATGAACGTGGTGACACCGGCCGCGACCTCGAGGTAGATCTCCTCGGCGCCGCCGCCCCGGGACGGGATCAGCGTGAACGGCATCTTCATCCCGGGCGCACCGGCCGAGCCGAGGAACAGCGCGTACAGCGACCACAGGAACGCGCTCACCACACCGAGTGAGATCAGCGTGTCCATCGTGGCGGCGCCGTGCCGCAGGTTCGTCCAGGCGGCCTTGTGGAACGGCCAGGCCGCCCACGTCACCACCGGGAACGCCAGCGTCAGCGACGCCCACTGCCACGAGTCGAACTGCAGCGCCGGGATCATCCCGAACGCGATCACCGGGACCGCGAGCACGATGCTCGCGGTCAGCCGCTGCCGCAGTGGCTTCAGCTCGTCCGGTGCCTCGGCGGACGGTTCGACAGCCGGCGACGGCAGCGCCGCCGTGTACCCGGTCTGTTCGACCGTCGCGACCAGATCGTCGGTGGAGATGTCCTCCGCGAACGTCACCTTCGCCTTCTCGGTGGCGTAGTTGACGGTCGCGGTGACACCGTCCATCCGGTTCAGCTTCTTCTCGACGCGGGCGGCGCAGGAGGCGCACGTCATCCCGCCGATGATGAGCTCAACGGACTGGCTCATGCTCGTGTGCCTCCTCTGCTCCAGTGTGCGTCGGTACGGCGGCCGGCGGCGTGATCGTCGTACCGGTCGAGTCCACCTGCACCGTGAACTCCGCGGTGTGGACGGTGCCGCCGTGCTGGAAGTCCAGGAACAGGCTGTACGTCCCCGCGGTCGGGAAGGTGGTCGCGAACTTGATCTCCGGGCCGCCCTTCGCCCCCGGCTCGGCATGCTCCGCCGGGTGGTTGTGCAGGTAGGCCAGGTCGCCGCCGCGCAGCGACACCAGGTGCCCGAAGGCGCCCAGGTACGGCTGCAGATCGGTGACCGGCTTGCCGTCCTTGCTGACCTTGAACGTCAGCTCGGACTCCTTGCCCGCGACGGGCGTGCCCGCCAGCGTCACGTCGTACCCGTGGAAGCTGTACACGCTCGCCGGCTCGGCGACCGGGACCGGGACGTACATCCCGGTGACGTTGACGTCCGTACCGAGCGTGATCGTGCTGTCGTGCCCGGCCGGCTGGAAGTCGGCGTACAGCCGCCAGGTCCCGCCCGCCGTGAACGTGAACGGGATGCTCCACGTCCCGTCCGCCGCCAGCACCGGATGCACGTGGTGGAACCCGGACAGGTCCCGCCGTACGACGATCAGGTGCAGGTCCTTCTCGTGGGTCTTCGTGTACTTCGTGATCGGCTTGCCGTCCGGCCCTTGAATCGTGAAGCGCAACTCCGTCTGCTGCTGCCCGGTGAAGAACGTCTTCACCGGCGCGAACGTGTACCCCTGATCGGACACCGCCAGCCCGGGCACCTGCCCGCCGGCGTCGTGCCCACCGTGTGAGCCTTGCTCCATTCCACCCATCTCCTCTCCGTGCGCGGGGGCCGCGGAGGTGTCGTCGGCCGCCGCGATCGGGTCGACCGCGGACCCGATGCCGAACGCCGCCCCGAAGGCGAGCGCGAGCGCACCGGCGAACGCGCCGAGCCGGAGCGCGGCGGCCCGGTTCACGACCCCGCCAGTTCGTAGCCCGCCTCGTCGACGGCATCCCGTACGGCGGACTCGTCCAGCCCGGCCTCGCTCGTCACGTGCACCGCGGAGGTGCCACCCGCGACGAGATCGATCCGCACCTCCTGGACCCCGACCAGCTTGCTGATCTCCTCGGTCACCGCGGAAGTGCAGTGCCCACAGGTCATACCGGACACGGAGTAGGTAGTGGTGGTGCTCATATCAACGCTCCTTGCTCGAAACGGGTTGTGATGTGGAGGCGCTCAGCTACGAACGAGCCGGGCGATCGCCTCGGATGCCTCGCGAACCTTCTCGTCGGCCACCGGGCCGCCCTTCTGCGCGGCCTCGACCACGCAGTGCGACAGGTGCTCGTCGAGCAGCTCCAGCGAGAACGACTGCAGCGCCTTGGTGGCCGCCGACACCTGGGTCAGGATGTCGATGCAGTACTGGTCCTCCTCGACCATCCGCTGCAGACCGCGAACCTGCCCCTCGATCCGCCGCAGCCGCTTGAGGTGGCTGTCCTTCTTGGCGGTGTACCCATGCACGTGTTCGCTGGTCATCTCGCGTCCCTCTCCTCGCTCAGCTACCCCTCGGGGGTATCTCCACGCCCATGAAGTTACCCCCTCTGGGTATCGAACGCAAGTACCGAACGAATACCACCTGGGGGTAAGAGTCCTGGGGACTGCGAACAAGCTATGGGGTCCGGCAACAAGCCATAGCCTGTCGCCCGACACCACGGGGTATGCACAGTCCCGCCCGGCGACCGGTTATGCACTCACCGGCGAGCCAGCGCGTGACGGACGCCGATGCTGACGGCTGTGGCGACCATGCACCCGGTGATGTTCAGGAGGACATCTGTGATGTCTCCGGCGGTGCCCAACGGCGTAAAGGCCTGAAGGCATTCGATCAAGAACGACAGAAGAAGCGCGCCGGCCGACGACATCAGCACCAGCCGGCCCGCCGACGCGTGCCTTGCGATCCACACGAGCAACAAACCGGCCGGGACGAAAAGCAGCAGGTTCACCAGGTTCTCGATTGCCGGTGCCGCACTCTGCGCTCCGAAGGGCACCCAGTTGAAGTAGCTGCCCCGGGTGGGATCGTGCGGTCGGTCTCCGAGCGTCACCAGTAGGAGACCGACGAACCAGAGGCCGAGGCAACTCCGTGCCAGCCGCGCCGCCTGGTCGCCCAGCCCCCGCCGGTCCAAACGGTGCAGCCGTAGCAGCACCCACACAACGAACGCGAGGGCACCCACGGCCCCGGGAGCAATGAGATTGGTGGGAATCACGGGTACCTGAGGACTTCCGTGCCGCCCGTTAGCCGACCGTCGATGAACACGGTCCTGATTCGAACACAGAACCCGCAATCCGTCGCCTGCTCCTGCCGCGAGTCACACGCCCCACCCGCAGCCGCCAGCGGAGCGACCGGAGCATTCGGGGGGATTGACATCAGGTCGTGCGTCGGCGGCGGCGTACGGCTCCTATGCCCGCGATTCCGAGGGTCAGTACGGCGGCGGCCGCGGCGATGGCTAGGCCGCGGCGGAGGCCGGGTGGGGTGAAGGTGCAGGCGACCTGGGTGGCGCCGTTGGCGAGGGGGACGGCCATCAGGCCGCCGAAGTCGCTGGGGACCTGGTTACTGCCGCCGGCCTTGCAGGACCAGCCGTCGATCTTCGGTACGGCGATCACCGCCCACCCCTTGCTCCCCGCCGGCAACGTCGCGCGCAGCGAATGCCCGCCGGCCTGCACATCCGTAGCACCCGTAGTGCGCAGCGTCTTCATAGCCTTCTCCAACGCCGTCGGGCTCAGGCACCCGATCGCGTTGTGCGGCGGAATCCCTTGCGGATCTTCGCCGAAGTTGACCTCGATCAGCACGATCCCGGACTTCGGCACCGTGCCCAGCTTGATCATCGCGCTGCTGGTGTTGATCCCGGGCCGCCGAGTCGAGCTCAGCTCGTGCCAATCCCCACCATCCAGCCGCGCTCGCCCACCAACGCGCGGCATGAACAGGTACGCCGTACTCGTCGGCGCGCAAGCCGCAACCAGCTTCACATCCCCGGTGGCGAACCGAGTCCCCTTGTAGTCCGGCACCTGGTAAACCGTCGACCCAAGCAACCGCTCCTGCGCCGCGTAAGCGTTCGGCGCATCCGTGTCGACAGGCACCGCCGGATCCAGCCGCCGCCGTACCGTCACCAATGGCGGCACCGTCGCCTTGCTGATGTGCGGGTCCCCGCCGATCAGCCGCATCCGGGCGCCGACCGAGAAGATCGCGTCGGTGACCGGGTTGTCGAGGGTCCGCGACGCCCGCCCGTACCCGGACCAGCCGAACCCGAGGCTCGTCATCATCTGGTTCACGGAGTACGGCAGCAGGCTGCTGTACAGCCCCGCGCCCTGCCCGCCGAGCAGCATCGGGTCGTTCGGTACGGTCGCCGTTCCCGCCTCGGTCCGGTACTTCGGCCAGTCGCCGGCCGCCCGGATCGCCTTGTACTGCGCGGTTTGCGGATCGCCCCAGGCCGCGGCCGACGAGCTGAGCATCTTCCCGCGGTACTCGTCGGTGACGACCGCGCTCCACGTCGCTTCCAGGGCGACGACCGCGAGCAGTACGGCGAACGCCGCCGCCACCGGCACCCGCCGCGGCCCGGGCTTCCGGCGCAGCAGCCAAATGGTGCCGAACGCAACCAGAGCGACCGCTCCGGAAACGCTCAGCGCCGTCAGCCAGTGTTCCTTCAGCAGCGGGCTGCCGTCGGAGACGTACGCGATCACCGCGAGCAGCGCGCCGCCGCCGAGCAGCGCGAGCGGCCCGGGCAGCTTGTGCGCGACCGAGATCCACGCGACCGCGACGAGCAGACCGCAAAGGACGAACGCCTCCCGGTACTGGCTGCCGTTCGGGGTGTCGAACGCGTGCCAGAACTCCTGCGTCGGCGCCCACCGGAACGTCAGCGCGACGCCGACGATCGTGATCACCCAGACGATCTTCGACCGCCACGGCACGAACTTGTTGAACGGCATCGTCAGCGCGAGCAGCAACGCGAGCGTGCCGACGTACAGGCTGGCCGTCTTGCCGACGCCCTCGGTCAGCGGCAGCAGCCGGGACAGGAACACGTCGATCGCGGACGGGTGGAAGTTCCCGGACGGGGACGGCGTTGCGGCGCGGTTGGCGAGGATGATCGGTAGCAGGATGGGCGCGATCAGACCCATACCGAGCGCGAACGACACGCCGTGCCGGACCAGCGACCGGAGTCGCAGGGACCAGCTCAGGTCGCTGCTCAGCAACCGGGCGAGCAGGTAGATCCCACCCGCGAACGTTGCCATGTAGGCGGTGTAGAAGTTGGACAGCCAGAAGACGGCGACCACCAGCACGCTCAGGATCCGGTTGGTGCGGCGCAGTGACCATTCCGCGACCAGGAAGAACATCGGCAGGGCGATCAGGCCGTCCAGCCACATCGGCACGTAGGATCCGTCGTCGAGCGCCCAGCCGCAGACGCCGTACGAGATGCCCAGCATCGCCGCGACCCACCGAGGGCCCGGACGCATCCTGAGCAACGCGTAGGCCATCGCGGCGGCGGCGAGGCTGAGCTTGAGAGTGGTAATGACGAAGACAGCGAGGTCGACCCGGTCGCGCGGAAACAGGCCCACCAGCAGGGACAGTGGGCTGCCGAGGTCGACGCCGAGGTCGGCCCAGAAGCCGACGCCGAACGCGCTCTGCCAGTTGAACAGCAGGTCACCCTGGGCCTGGCCGTGCAGGACGTCCCAGAGGTGGGCGAAGAAGGGGACGTACTGCGTGCCAAGATCGTTGGTACTGCGGGACAGCGAACCGAAGGGATAGGTACCGCGGATGATTCCGGAGGCGATGAACACCGCCGCCACCCCGACAGCGGCGACGCCGGCAGGGAGTAATGCCGAACGCCCCCGTGGGGCCTGTTGTTCGACAGCGTCCTCGGAAACCACTGGCCGCCCCTTCGTTCCGATCGTTCGGCCGCCAAAGCTAGCGGGTAGTACTGGTCTGGACAAGAATCGCACCATGGTCTATGGACGGGGCGGGCGGGGACAACGATGCGCTTGAGTCTGGTGGTGCCGTGTTACAACGAGGTCGAGGTGATCTCCCGGTTCCATCAGGCACTGAGCCGGGAGCTCGCCGGGACCGGCCGTCCCTACGAGATCGTCTATGTCGACGACGGTAGTGCTGATGGGACGCTCGACGCCCTGGTCGGGTTGGCAGCCACCGACGAGTCGGTGAGATACCTCTCGTTCAGCCGGAACTTCGGCAAGGAGTCCGCGATGCTCGCGGGTCTCCGGTACGCGACCGGTGACGCCGTGGTGATCATGGATGCCGACCTGCAGCACCCGCCGGAGCTGATCGGCCGGATGCTCGAGGAGTACGAGCGCGGGTTCGACCAGGTGATCGCCCGGCGGAACCGGACCGGCGACCCGGCCACCCGGACGCTGTTCTCGCGGGCGTACTACTGGCTGATCAACAAGTGGGCCGACGTCGAGCTGATGGACGGCGTCGGCGACTTCCGGCTGCTGTCCCGGCGCGCGGTCGACGGGCTGCTCGAGCTGAACGAGTACAACCGGTTCTCGAAGGGCCTGTTCGCCTGGATCGGGTTCGAGTCGATCCTGTTCGAGTACGACAACGTGCAGGCGCCGGCGGACCGGAAGAGCCGGTGGACGTTCCGGCGGCTGCTCGAGTACGGCCTGGACGGGCTGCTCTCGTTCAACAACAAGCCGCTGCGGGCGGCGATCTACATCGGCCTGCTGCTCACCGCGGTCGCCGCCGGGTACGCCGTGTGGGTCCTGGTGGCGGCGATCCTGCACGGGGTCGACATGCCCGGGTACGTCACGCTGATCGCGGCGATCACCGGCCTCGGCGGACTGCAGATGGTGATGCTCGGGCTGATCGGCGAGTACATCGGGCGGATCTACTACGAGACCAAGAAGCGCCCGCACTACCTGCTGAAGCAGACCAACATGGACCCGGCGGACCGCCTGCAAAAGCCACCGGCCCCGGGTGAAGTCACCCGAGGCCGGTAGCGAGTACTGCTGAGGATCAGGCGGTCAGCCGCTCCTCGGTGGAGGTGGAGAACAGGTGCAGCTTCTCCGGGACCGCCGCGAGGCGGACCGTGGAGCCCTTCTCGACCTGCATGCGGGCGTCGATGCGGGCGACGATCTGCTGGCTCTCACCGTCGTGCTCGGCGGTGCCGTACAGGTACGCGTCCGCGCCGAGCTCCTCGACCACGGCGACCTTCACCGGCACGCCTTCGTCGGCGACCTTGAAGGCCTCCGGGCGAACGCCCACCGTCAGGGTCTTGTCGCTGCCGGCCTTGGCCAGCAGGTCGCGGCCGATCGGGATCACGTAGTCACCGAACTTGGCGCCGCCCTCGGCGATGTCGGCGGTCAGCAGGTTCATCGCCGGCGAGCCGATGAAGCCCGCGACGAACTTGTTCTTCGGGTTGTCGTACAGGTTCAGCGGGGTGTCGACCTGCTGGAGCAGACCGTCCTTGAGGACCGCGACCCGGTCACCCATGGTCATGGCCTCGACCTGGTCGTGCGTGACGTACACGGTCGTGACCCCGAGGCGCTGCTGCAGCTCGGCGATCTGCGTACGGGTCTGCACCCGCAGCTTGGCGTCGAGGTTCGACAGCGGCTCGTCCATGAGGAAGACCTGCGGGTTACGGACGATCGCGCGGCCCATGGCGACACGCTGACGCTGACCACCGGACAGCGCCTTCGGCTTCCGGTCGAGGTACTCCTCGAGGCCGAGCAGCTTGGCGGCCTCCATGACGCGCTTGGCGCGGTCTTCCTTGGAGACACCCTGCATCTTCAGCGCGAAGCCCATGTTGTCGGCGACCGACATGTGCGGGTAGAGCGCGTAGTTCTGGAACACCATCGCGATGTCCCGCTCTTTCGGCGGACGGTGCGTGACGTCGCGGTCGCCGATGTAGATGGCGCCCTCGTTGACCTCTTCGAGGCCCGCGAGCATCCGGAGCGAGGTGGACTTGCCGCAACCCGACGGGCCGACGAGCACCATGAACTCGCCGTCCTCGATCTCGAGGTTGAGCTTGTCGACGGCGGGGGTGTCACCACCGGGGTAGATCCGGGTTGCCGCCTTGAACGACACAGTAGCCATGACTGATCTTTCCCTTCACCGGCAGGAACGTGCCGGACGATCCGAGTAAAGGTTCTCCTCCGGGCGGGGGAGTCCGCCTATCCTCGCCCGGCCCCACTCGTCCTGACAAGGTTTGTGGGGTGTGATGTGTCCATTCTGTTCACGGAGTGGACACCGGCCCGCAGGCTGCAAGTTCTTGCAGGATCTTGCTGAAATGTCAGCCTCGCCTCTGTACAGTGCCCGCGTGAGCAGTAGAGCGCGGCTGGCGGACATCGCGGCCAAGGCGGGGGTCAGCGAGGCGACGGTCTCCCGGGTGCTGAACGGCAAGCCGGGGGTCGCGGAGGACACGAAACAGTCCGTGCTGACCGCTCTCGACGTCCTGGGGTTCGAGCGGCCGGCGCGGTTGCGGCGGCGGTCGGCCGGGCTGATCGGGCTGGTGATGCCGGAGCTGATGAACCCGATCTTCCCGGCGTTCGCCCAGGTGATCGAGTCGGCGCTGTCGCAGCGCGGGTACACCCCGGTGCTGTGCACGCAGTCCCCGTCCGGCGCGACCGAGGAGGAGTACGTCGAGATGCTGCTCGAGCGCGGCGTCTCCGGGATCATCTTCGTCTCCGGTCTGCACGCGGACACCGGCGCCGACCACGAGCGGTACCAGGCACTGGTCGAACGCCGGCTCCCGGTGGTGTTCGTGAACGGCTGGCTGCCGTCGGTCGAGGCGCCGTTCGTGTCGTCCGACGAGTACGCCGCGATGGAGCTCGCGGTGTCCCATCTCGTTGCCCTCGGCCACCGCCGGATCGGGTTCGCGTCCGGGCCGGAGCGGTTCCTCGTCGTCCAGCGGAAGCTGGCCGGTTACCGTACGTCGATGAAGGCCCAGCTGGGGTTGTCCGACGACGACCTGGACCCGATGGTCGCGCTCAGCATGTTCGGCGTCGAGGGCGGCGAGGCGGCCGCCCGCCAGCTGCTCGACGCCGGCGTCACCGCGGTCGTCTGCGGCTCCGACATGATGGCCCTCGGCGCCATCCGCGCCGCCCGCCAACGCGGCCTCTCGGTTCCCGGCGACATCTCCGTGGTCGGCTACGACGACGCTCCCATGATGGAGTTCACCGACCCACCCATGACCACCATCCGCCAGCCGGTCCAGGCGATGGGCCTCGCCGCCGTCCAGTCCCTCCTCGAAGAGGTCCGCGGCCACGCCACCCCCCACACCGAATTCCTCTTCCGCCCCGAACTGGTAGTCCGCGGCTCCACCGGCCCGGCCCGCTGAGAACAGGCTCCGGCCCGGGGCCGTCCCCTGCCGGGCGGCTCCGGGCCGGAGGTCTGTGGGTTACTTGGAGAGGTGGAACGGGGTGATGGTGCTGTTGAAGCCGTTGGCCCAGAGCTGGTTGACCTTGGAGCGTTCGGTGCTGTCGGGGTACGGGTTGGTGCAGGACGGGCCGGGGCCGCCGCCGGACATCAGTTCGGAGCAGGGGCCGGAGTAGTGGTCGGGCAGGCCGAGGACGTGGCCGGTCTCGTGGGCGACGATCCGGGTCTTGTCGTACTGCCCGGCCTGCGTGTAGTCGATGAATACGTATCCACTGCCGTGCCCGTCGGTCGACGCGTACGAGCCGCGGGAGTCGTTGCCCTCGGTGTAGTAGAAGTCGTAGTTGCTGCCCTCGGCGAGCTTCACGTTGCTCACCGACGAGTTCCAGATCTGTGCGCTGGAGGCGATCTGGGACGCGAACGTCGGGGCGTCGACGGCGTACGTCACGGTCACCGCGGTGACCTTCCGGCCCTTCGCGGCCTGCTTGGCCATCTTGGCGCGGGCGGACTTCATCACGGCGTCGTAGAACGCCTTGCTAGCGGCCTCGTCCTGGGGCGAGCCGACGTACGCGGCGCGGGATGCGGCGGTGGACACGTTGGTGGGCGCGGCAGTCGAGGGGGACGCTGCGAGCGCGGGGACGGCCAGCGCGGCGGCGGCGAGCCCCGCGAGACCGGACAGGATACGGCGATACGACATGGAGGCCTCACTCCGAAATCGGTGGCGGATAGCGACGGGCGGATTACCGATCGCCACATTCGGATGCTGCCAAGAACTCCACCCCTCGCGCATCGCCTGCCGCGAAACCCTGGGGATAACCCGCGCTTCAGCAGGACCGTTCTATGCCGGTCATAGCGGCGACGTTATGAGGAACACCCGCAGATCCCCCGCGATCCACTCCGGGTAGGCGTGCTCTACCACTTCGCGTCGAAGCAGAAGCTGGTCGAGGCCGCACACGAGCACCTGGTGTCGACGCTGGTGGCCTCGGTTGGTGCAGCGGTGGAGGAGGCGCGGCCGGTGGACGGTGTGGCGAGTTGGTCGTCGGTGTGGTGGAGTGCGGGCTGCTGGCCTAGCTCTCGCCGGGGATGCCGACGTTCAGCAGCCGGGCGCCGGGGCCGCGGGTGGAGAGGCGGTCCTCTTTGTTGTAGAGGTTGCAGCGTTGCAGGCTCAGGCAGCCGCAGCCGATACAGGTGTCGAGGTCGTCGCGGAGCCGCTCGAGCTCGGCGATCCGGTCGTCGAGACGGCTGCGCCACGACTTCGACAGCTTGCTCCAGTCGGCCCGGGTCGGCGTCCGGTCCTCGGGCAGCGAGTCCAGCGCGTTCCTGATCTCGGCGAGCGCCAGCCCGACCCGCTGCGCGGCCTGCACGAAGGCGATCCGGCGCAACGTGCTGCGCTGGTACTGCCGCTGGTTGCCGGCGGTACGGCGGGACGCGATCAGGCCCTGGTCCTCGTAGAACCGCAACGCCGACGCCGCCACTCCGGACCGCTGCGCGATCTCCCCGATCGAGAGCCAGTGCTCCTTGCTCGGAACGTTCTCCTCCGACATACCGCCACAGTAGATCGGTGCTCCAAACACTCAAGCATGCTTGAAGTGTGGGAGGGGACCAGTGCGGCGGCTGGTCTGCTGGTCGGGGCGGTCGTCACGATCGGTTATACTTTTGTGGTGTCGGTGCGCGCGTCGCGTCACCAGAGATGTTCCCAGGTGCTCCGACCCGTCGGTTTCAGCATCCCGCTGAGAACTCCGGCGACATGGGTGCAACGCGATAGCACCCGCAGGTCGATGCCCGTCTCCTGCTGAGTACGTAGTCCGGTCATGATTTCGTGACCGGCGCTCACGTGCGGCTGCGATCCGGCGCCCCTCGTCCGTGAATACGAGAGAGAGTTTGCGTGACCCAGCACCACCAGTTCGACGCCGAATCCGCCGACGGGCGGGACAAGAAGCCCCGGCACAAGAAGCACCAGAACCAGTCGTACGGCGAGCGGATGGCCGCGGAGCCGACGTTCGAGGCACCCCGGGAGAACGGCCCCGTGAAGGGGTACCGCTCCGAGCAGCCCCGCGCCGACCGAGGCCAGCGCCCCAACGACCGCAACCGCGACGACCGTCCGGCGTACAACCGCGACGACCGGCCGCAGTACAACCGTGCCGACAAGCCGCAGTACAACCGCGACGAGCGTCCGCGGTTCAACCGGGACGATCGTTCGTCCTTCAACCGTGGTGAGAAGCAGCCGTTCCGCCGTGATGATCGTGGTGGCGACAGTCGGCCGACGTACAACCGGGACGACCGCTCGTCGTACAACCGGGACGAGCGTCCGCGGTTCAACCGCGATGACCGTTCGTCCTTCAACCGTGGTGAGAAGCAGCCGTTCCGTCGCGATGATCGTGGTGGCGACAGCCGTGCGCGGTACGACCGGGACGAGCGGCCGCAGCACACCCGCGACGACCGCTCCTCGTACAACCGGGACGACAAGCCGGCGTACACCCGGGATGAGCGTCCGCGGTTCAACCGGGACGACCGGCCGCAATACAACCGGGACGACCGGCCGCAGTACAACCGGGACGAGCGGCCGCAGTACGACCGGGACGAGCGTTCGGCGTACCGGCGGGACGAGAAGCCGTTCGTGCGGCGTGCGTCGCAGGACGCCCGGCGGGGCGAGCCGATTCGCTCCGAGGAGCCGGTCGACCTCGGCACCGTTGCCGAGGACAACCAGTTCGCCGCGCTCGGGCTGGCCCCGCGGCTGGTCCAGCGGCTGGCCCGGGACGGCATCACGTCGCCGTTCCCGATCCAGGCGGCGACCATCCCGGACGCGCTGGCCGGCAAGGACGTGCTCGGCCGTGGGCAGACGGGTTCCGGCAAGACGCTCGGCTTCGGTCTCCCGACGCTGATGCGGCTGGCCGGCGGCCGGACCGAGTCGCGCCGTCCGCGCGGCATGATCCTGGTCCCGACCCGTGAGCTCGCGATGCAGGTGCACGACGCGCTCGAGCCGCTGGCGCACGTGATGAACGTGTCGCTGAAGCTGATCGCCGGCGGCCTGCCGTACCCGAAGCAGATCGAGTCGCTCCGGCGCGGTGTCGACCTGCTGATCGCCACCCCGGGCCGGCTGATCGACCTGTGCGAGCAAGGCGCGGCGGACCTCGGCGCGGTCGAGGTCGCGGTGCTCGACGAGGCCGACCACATGTGCGACATGGGCTTCATGCCGGCGGTCACCACGCTGCTCGACATGACCCCGCCCGAGGGCCAGCGGCTGCTGTTCTCCGCGACCCTGGACAACGACGTCGACAAGATCGTGAAGACCTACCTGAAGGACCCGGTGCAGCACTCGACCGAGTCCGGCCAGGCGACGGTCACCACGATGGAGCACCACCTGCTGGTGATCGAGCCGGCGCACAAGCAGTCGCTGACGGCGGAGCTGGCCAGCCGGGACGGGCGGACCATCGTGTTCGTCCGTACCAAGCTCGGCGCCGACCGGATCGCGACCCAGTTGCGCGACCGTGGCGTGATGGCCGCGGCCCTGCACGGTGGTCTCACCCAGGGCATGCGGAACCGGACGCTCGACCAGTTCAAGGACGGTTCGGTCCCGGTGCTGGTGGCAACGGACGTCGCGGCCCGCGGCATCCACGTCGACGACGTCGGCCTGGTCGTCCAGGCGGATCCGCCGGCGGAGCACAAGGACTACCTGCACCGTGCCGGTCGTACGGCGCGCGCCGGCGGCAAGGGCGCCGTCGTCACGCTCGTGCTGCCGCACCAGCGGCGCGGGATGATCCGGATGGCCGAGTCCGCGGGCGTCAAGGCCGAGCCCGTGCGGGCCCGTCCGGGCGACGAGCTGGTCACCGAGCTGACCGGCGGCACCAAGCCGTCCGGTTACCCGGTGAAGCTGCCGGTGCCGAAGCCGCGCGGCAACAAGGGTGGCGGCCGCCGCTTCGGCAGCGCCCGTCCGGGCGGCCGCGGCAACGCCCCCCGCCGCAACGGCGGCCCCCGCCGTACCGACGGAAAGTCCTACCAGCACTGAGTCCCGCCGTTTCAGGGGTCAACCACTGAGGCTGTCCCTTGACCCGCTGCATGCCGGCGGTCAAGGGACAAGGCCGGAGGTTGACCCCTGAAACGTACGGGCCGGCGGTACTGCGGACCCTGGCCGGGGTGGTCAGGTGAGGACGGCCCAGAGCCGGGCGAGGACGGTGGCGATCTCCTCGGCGTCCAGCGGGACCAGCTCGAGCATCAACTCGTCGTCGGCCACCCGGTCGGTCATCACGTAGATCGGCGGCGAGCCGGCCTCGAGCTCGGTGGCGACGCGTTTGGCGTCGTCCACCTTCAGCAGCACCCGGGACACCTGCAGGCCGGCCGGGTCCGGCTCCGCCGTGACCACCACGCCGGGGATCCGCGACACCGCGGCCACGAACGCGTCCACCTTGGCGCGTTCGTCCGCCTGCCATTTCACCCGGTCGATCGCCTGCCACTCCTCGAGCGCCGCGAGTACGCCGACGATGGCCTCCTTGGTCGGCTTCATCACCCGCCCGATGCCCTTGTCCTGGGCCCGGACCGCCTGCACCAGCGGCCAGGTCCCGGCCACCAGCCCGGCGGTCGGTGAACCGAGGTACTTCTGCCCGCTGACCAGCACCAGGTCGGCGCCGGTGGCGAGCAGGTCCGCGATCTGCGGGAACTGCGCCGCGCCGTCGATGATCGCCGGTACGCCGCGCCGGTGCGCGGCCTTGATCGCCGCCGCCAGGTCGATCGGCTCGCCCCGGGTCAGCCGCGACGACACCAGCATCAGGCAGGCGACGTCCGGCCCGTCGAGCTCGGCCTCCAGATCGGCGAGCGTGCAGCTGTCCTCGTCGCCGGCGAGATCCACCTGCGCGCCGGACAGCCGGATGCCCTGCAGGTTCGAGTGGCCGTAGTCGACCACGTGGCAGGCCGGCAGGACGACGCGGTTGTGCATGTCGGTCGTGTCGGGCAACGCCGCCGTACGGCGTGGGTCGCCGCCGGTCATCGTGGCCGCGACCGCGAGCGTGATCCCGGCCGCGGTGCAGTGCACGACGGCGCCCGCGGGTGCGCCGGTGATCTGCGCGATCGCCTCGCTCGCCCGGTCGCGCAGTTCGTCCAGCACGAAGAACTCGGGCAGCGCCTGGGCGACGGCGGCCGCGACTCCGTCAGAGCTCCGGGACACCCCCAACGGCGTGTACGTCCCCCTGGCGTTGATCACCACACTCAATCGATAACGATCGTGGATGCTCATGGTGTTGCTGAGCGTAGTGGTCACGGACCGCAATTGGCGAGAGTCTGTCGGTGGCAAGTTCTTGACCTGAAGCTACTCGTGAGTCATTCTCACTTTTACCGACCTGAGGAGGGACCGTGCCCCGCCCCGCACTTCGCACCCGCCTTCGCGCCTCGGCAGCCGTTGCCGCTGTCGTCGCCGTTCTCGCCGCCCTGCCCGCACCGACCCAGGCGGCGCCGCAGGCCGTTGCCGCGGGCCCCACAGATTATTGCCTTGGGCAATGTCGTGACATCCTGCCGCCGGGCCAGAACGGCAGCGCGACGTTCACGGATCTCCTTGCTTTCAAGGCGTTGGGGGTCCGTCCGCCGCACTTCAGCGACAGCCTGAAGCCGTACCAGGACCTGGTCTGGAACTCGCAGGGCATGACCGACGACGGCCTTGCGCCGTACTACGACGACTCGTCGTTCGGGGTGAAACCGGACGACGTCGCGAGCACGGTCCACCCGCGCGGCGACGTGACGATCGTCCGCGACAAGTCCCGCGGCATCCCGCACATCACCGGCACCACGCGGCTCGGCACGATGTTCGGTGCCGGGTACGCCGGCGCGCAGGACCGGCTGTTCGTGATGGACGTGTTCCGGCACCTCGGCCGCGGGCAGCTGACGCCGTTCGCGGGCGGTGCCGCGGCGAACCGCGAGTTCGAGCAGGAGTTCTGGCGGACCGCGCCGTACACCGAGGCCGATCTGCAGCGCCAGTTCGACGACGCCGCCACGCTGTACGGCGCCGACGGCGTGAAGATGCAGCAGGACATCCAGGCCTGGGTCGACGGCGTCAACCACTACATCGACACGGTCGGCATCGGCTACCCCGGTGAGTACGTCGCGCTCGGTCTGCAGTGGCCGACGCCGCACTGGAAGGTGACCGACGTGGTCGCCACCGCCGCCGTCGTCGCGGGCATCTTCGGCACCGGCGGCGGTTCCGAGGTCACGTCGGCGCTGGCGCTGCTCGAGGCGCAGGCGAAGTACGGCGTTGCCGAGGGCACCAAGGTGTGGGAGTCGTTCCGTTCGCAGAACGACCCCGAGGCCAGTACGACGGTGCACAACGGGACGACCTTCCCGTACGGGACCACCGGGCCGAACCCGCCCGGTCGCGCGATGCCGGACCGCGGCTCGGTCACCGCCGAGCCCGAGGTGATCGACCAGACCGCGAACAAGACTGCGGCCGCGAAACCGGCACCGGCCGGATCCGAGGCGCTGAAGGGAATCTTCGACAAAGGCCTGTTCCCGGAAGGCTTCGGAAAGAAGGGAATGTCGAACGCACTCCTCGTTTCCGGCGCGCACACCCAGTCCGGAAACCCGATCGCGGTCTACGGCCCGCAGACCGGGTACTTCGCGCCGCAGTTGCTGCTGCGCCAGGAGCTGCAAGGCCCGGGCGTCAGCTCCCGCGGGATCGCGTTCGCCGGCTTGAACTTCTACACGTTGATCGGCCGTGGCCCGGACTACTCGTGGAGCGCGACGTCCGCCGGGCAGGACATCACCGACACGTTCGCCGTACCGCTGTGCGAACCCGACGGCGGAACGCCGACGAAAGCCTCGCAGTACTACGTCTTCCGTGGCCAGTGCGTGCCGATCGAGCGGCTCGAACGGCACAACTCGTGGTACTCCAGCCTCGGGTCCTCGGAGCCGGCCGGCTCGTACACGTTGGTTGCCCTGCGCACCAAGTACGGCATCGTGACACATCGCGGAACGGTCGGCGGCAAGCCTGTTCTCTTCACGAGGGACCGGTCGACGTACGGGAACGAGGCGGGGTCGGCGCTCGGGTTCATGCAGTTCAACGACCCGGACAGGATCCACTCGGCCGCCGACTTCCAGAAGGCCGCGGCGAACATCGGGTACACGTTCAACTGGTTCTACACGGACAAGAACTCGATCGCGTACTTCAACTCCGGCGACAACCCGGTCCGGGCCGACGGCGCCGACCCGAACCTGCCGACCTGGAGCACGTACGAGTGGAAGGGCTGGAACCCGGACACGAACCGCGCGACCTACACGCCGCCGGCGCAGCACCCGCAGGTCGTCAACCAGGACTACCTGACCAGCTGGAACAACAAGCAGGCGCCCGGGTACTCCGCCTCGGACGGGCAATGGGGATACAACGCGGTCTACCGCAGCCAGCCGCTCGACGACCGGATCAAGGCCGTCATCGACAGCGGGCAGAAGTTCACCCGCGGCAAGCTGGTCGAATCGATGGAGGACGCTGCCACCGTCGACCTCCGCGGCGACCAAGTTCTGCCGTACCTGCTGCGCGTTCTCAAGTCGGCCCCGATCACCGACCCGGCGGTCGCCGACGCGGTGAACAAGCTGACCGCGTGGCAACAGTCCGGCGCGCACCGAAAGACCCCCAACGCAAACTCCCGCACCTACGACAACGCCGACGCGATCCGCATCCTGGACGCCTGGTGGCCGCTGCTGGTCCCGGCCGAGTTCAAGGACCTCGGGCCGGACCTCTACAACTCGCTGACGGCCAACCTGAAGATCGACGAGCGACCGAGCGCGCAGGGCTCGTCCTTCCAGAGCGGCTGGTGGGGCTTCGTCCAACGGGACATGCGCAAGGTTCTGGGCGATCCCGTGAAGGCGTCGCAGCCCGTCACGTACTGCGGCGGTGGATCCCTCGCGGGCTGTCGTTCGGTCCTGACGGACACCTTGCTGGCGGCAACCAAGGTGCCGGCGAGTACGACGTACCCGGCGACCGCGGACTGTGCAGCGGGGGACCAGTTCTGCGCCGACCAGATCGCGCACAACCCGATGGGCGGCATCACCCAGGACCGGATCGCGTGGGTGAACCGGCCGACGTACCAGCAGGTGGTGGAGTTCCCGGCGAAGCGCGGCGACGACGTGAGCAACCTGGCGGCCGGGAGAGCCGCGACCGCGAGCAGTTACGAGAAGGGCTGGTACAACTCGCCGCCGGCGCAGGCGGTCGACGGGAAGCTCGACACCCGGTGGGCGAGCGACTGGTCGGATCCGCAGTGGCTGAAGGTTGACCTCGGCAACGAGCAGACGATCGGCCGGGTGGTGCTGGATTGGGAGGCGGCGTACGCGAAGGGGTACCGGGTCGAGGTGTCGCGGGACGGGGCGACGTGGCAACAGGTGTACGCGACGACGGCCGGGAACGGCGGGGAGGACGTGGTCCGGTTCGCGGCGACACCGGCTCGGTACGTGCGCGTCACCGGGACGCAGCGGGCGACGTCGTACGGCTATTCGCTGTATGAGTTCCAGGTGTTCCGATGGTGATGCCAGGATGAGTGCATGACACAGAACTTTCCTCCGAACCAGCCGTATCCGCCGCAGCAGCCGGGCTACCAGCAGGGTCCGCCTCCCGGGTACCAGGGCCCGCCGCCCGGGTACCAGCAGGGGCCGCCCCCCGGGTATCAGCAGGGCGGGTATCAGCAGCCGGCGCCGTCCAACGTGCCGCACGTGGCGCCGCAGGGTTCGCCGTACCCGGTGCTGGTCTCGACGATGAACGACCTACCCGGGTACACCGCGGAGAAGGTGTTCGGCGAGGTGTTCGGGCTGACCGTGCGGAGTCGCGACTTCGGGTCGAACTTCACCGCGAGCTTCCGGTCGCTCGGCGGCGGCGAGGTGCCGGAGTACACCCAGATGCTGGCCGAGTCCCGGCACGTCGCCGTCCTGCGGATGTGCCAGATGGCGCAGCAGATGGGCGCGAACGCGATCCTCGCGATGCGGTTCGACTGCAACGAGATCGCGAACACGATGAGCGAGGTGGCCGCCTACGGTACGGCGGTCGTGGTGCAGAAGGTGGAGCCGCCGCGGGTACAGGACTCCAAGCCTGATGAGGATGATGCGAATGACAGCTGATCTGACGTTTCCGCCCGGATTCCGGTGGGGTGTGTCGACGTCGGCGTACCAGATCGAGGGTGCCGTGGCCGAGGGCGGTCGCGGCACCTCCACCTGGGACACGTTCTGCGCCACGCCCGGCAAGATCCTGAACGGCGACACCGGAGCGGTCGCGTGCGACCACTACCACCGGTACGCCGAGGACGTCGCGCTGATGCGGGAACTGGGCGTGGACACGTACCGGTTCTCGTTCGCGTGGCCGCGGATCCAGCCGACCGGGAGCGGACCGGCGAACGCGGCCGGGCTGGACTTCTACGACCGGCTCGTCGACACGCTGCTCGGCGCCGGGATCCAGCCGGCGCCGACGCTGTTCCACTGGGACACGCCGCAGCCGCTCGAGGACGCGGGCGGCTGGCTGAACCGCGACATCACCGAGCGGTTCGCGGAGTACGCCGCTCTGCTGGGCGCCCGGTTCGCGGATCGGGTGCCGTTGTGGATCACGATCAACGAGCCGATGGTGCTGACGTTGATGGGGTACTCGCTCGGTGCGCACGCGCCCGGGAAGGAGCTGCTCTTCGACGCGCTACCGGTCGCGCACCACCAGCTGCTCGCCCACGGACGCGCGGTGCAGGCCTTGCGTGCCGCCGGGGCTTCGCAGATCGGGATCGCGTCGAACCACGCGCCGACCTGGCCGGCCAGCGACAGCGCCGAGGACGTCGAAGCGGCCGGTTTGTACGACAACCTGATCAACTGGATGTTCGCCGATCCGATCATCCTCGGCGAGTACCCGTCAGGGATCGGCGACGGGATGCCCGGGCCGGTCGCGGACGATCTCGCGGTGATCTCGACGCCGCTCGACTTCTTCGGGATCAACCACTACGCGCCGGTGTCGGTCGGCGCGGCCACCGGGCAGGGCGACACGGCCGCGACCGACGGCGTACAGCTGCCGCCTGGTCTGCCCTTCGAGCCGCGGACGCTGCCCGGATACCCGGCCACGGACTTCGGCTGGCCGATCGTGCCGGACGCGTTCGGCGAGATCCTAAGGACCTTCAAGCGGCGGTACGGCGACAAGCTGCCGCCGATCTACATCACCGAAAACGGGTGCGCGATCAACGACGGGGTGTCGGACCGGCGGCGGATCGACTACCTGGACGGGTATCTGCGGGCGCTGAAGGTGGCGATCGACGACGGGATCGACGTGCGCGGGTACTTCCAGTGGTCGTTGCTGGACAACTTCGAGTGGGCGGCCGGGTACTCGCAGCGGTTCGGGCTGGTGGACGTCGACTTCGAGACACAGAAGCGGACCCCGAAGGAGTCGTACTTCTGGCTGCAGGCCCTGATCGCTCAGAACCGCAGATGATTCCCGAGGGGGAGGAGCCGCTCGCCGGCGTGCACCCCACGTCGCCCGCCGCGGCTGCGTGGGGCGCTGGGGATGCGTTGGCGGAACCGACGGTGCGGGTGCGGGGTGGGTGGACCGCCGCCGTCGTACTGGCCAACGTAGGCGTGTTCGCGGCCTGGCTCGGGCCTATCCAGGTGCTGCTGGCGAAGCAGTCCGAGGCGGTTGCTCCGGGCAACAAGGAGTTCGTGTTCGGGCTGGTGACCGGGGTCGGCGCGGCGGTATCGGTGGTCGCGAACCCGGCGTTCGGGGCGATCTCCGACCGTACGACGTCACGACTGGGTCGACGGGTGCCGTGGGTGATCGCCGGTGCCGTTGGTGGCGCCATCGGTCTGGGAATCCTGTCGGGCGCCCGGGTGATCGCGTTGATGCTGATCGGCTGGTGCCTGATGCAGTTGTTCGGCAACGCACTCCTCGCGGCGGCGACCGCGGTGATCCCTGACCGGGTGCCTGTCGCGCAACGGGGGGTCGTGGGCGGCTGGGTCGCCATCTCCCAGGTCCTCGGCGCCCTGGTCGGAACGGCCCTCGCGGCGTCCTTCAACAACTACACCCTCGGGTACGTCGCCTGCGCCGCCTTCCTCCTGCTGTCCGTCGTGCCGTACCTACTGCGCAGCCACGACCAGCCGTTGACGGAACGTCCGGCGTTCGTCCTCCCCGACTTCCTGAAGAGTTTCTGGATCAGCCCGCGCCGTTACCCGGACTTCGGCTGGGCCTGGCTGACCCGGTTCCTCTTCAACGTCGGTAACGCGCTCGGCACGCTGTACCTCTTCTACTACCTCCAGGACGAGGTCGGCGTCACCGACCCGGACACCGGCGTACTGATCCTGACCGCGATCTACAGCGTCTGCGTGCTGACCACCGCGATCACCTTCGGCCGTTGGTCGGACCGTTCCGCTCGCCGGAAGATCTTCGTCAACGTCTCCGGCTGGGTGATGGCCGTGGCCGGCGTGATCCTCGCCGTCTGGCCGACCTGGACCGGCGCGATCACGGGCGCGATCGTCCTCGGCGCCGGCTTCGGGGTGTACCTGTCCGTCGACTTCGCCCTGCTCACCGAGGTACTCCCGAACGCCCGCGACCGCGCCAAGGACCTCGGCGTCATCAACATCGCGAACTCGCTGCCGCAAGTCCTCGCCCCGGTCATCGCCGCCCCGATCGTCAAACACCTGGGCGGCTACCCGGTCCTCTACCTCTTGGCCTCCGCCGTCACCGTCCTGGCGGGCGTCCTCGTCACCCGGGTCCGCTCCGTCGCTTGACTGGACAGCGCCTGGGGTGGCCCGGCCAACAAAAAAAATTTGGGGGGGCCCCCCCGGTTTTTAAAATGAGGGGGGCCCCCCCC
>NZ_JBHWKR010000016.1:0-188434 GCF_042730855.1 Kribbella sp. NPDC059898 | reverse complement strand
ACAACCCGCGACCGTTCACCTGGACCAAGACCGCCGACCAGATCTTCGAACGACTCAACGCATATATTCAAAGGATTCCTGGCGGGGGACACTAGATGCGCACCGTGCCGTATCTACTGGCGCTGGCGATCACACTCATCGTGTCCGCCCAGCTCCTCCTAACCACACACCCCGCCGCCCCCTCACCAAACGCCTCCGAGACCTAGGCACCACGGGCGACTCCTTCGGCCTTCTGACCGCCACCGCCCTCCCCCTCACCACAGCCGGCGCCACCCTCGGCAGCCTCTTCAACTCCTCCGCAACCGGCGCAACAATCGGCCTACTCCTAGCCCTGGCCACCTGGACCACCGCAGTAATCCACGCCCACCGCCGCCCCCAACCCCCACCCCGCCACCGGTAGCGGCAACAGACGGCAGACTGGTTGGAATGGAGATCAAGCACCGGATGATCGTGTTCGACGCTGCTGATATTGATGCCGAGAGTGCTTTCTGGGGCGCGTTCCTGGATGGGCGGGTCGAGGAGTGGGGGAGTACGTGGCGGGCGGTTTGGGTTGATGGTGGGTGGGCGCTCGGCGTACAACTCGCGCCCAATCACGTACCCCCGGACTGGCCCGACGGTACGCCGGCACAGCAGATCCACCTCGACCTGTACTTCGAGGGCCTCGCAGCGCACGACGCCGCCCACGAGCGGGCGATCAACCTCGGCGCCCGTCTCCTCAAACCCGCGGAAGACCGCGCGGCCGCACGTGGAGTCCAGGTGTACGCCGACCCGGCCGGCCACCCGTTCTGCCTCTGCTGGGTCCCCGAACCCGACGTGTAAGGCATCAGGTGCGGCGGTTTCCCCAGGCGTCGTGCCAGTATGCGGCGTCGGCGGTCTCTGCGCGCAGGATCGCGTCGGGCTCGGCGGGAGCCGGCCACAGCTGGATGAGGTACTCGTCGAGGAGGCCGTTCCCGGACTCGCCGGTCCGGGCGGCGTCGCGGCCGCGGGCGTTCAGCCGGAGCCGGTAGCTGCCGGCCAATCCTTCGAGGCGGCCGCCGGACCCGCCGCCCCACGAGGACCAGCCGACGGCCTCTCCGGGCGGTACGTCGACCGACACCTCGACCACGTCCTCCCACGACGAGGAGTCGGGCGGCGCTTCGTCCATCAGCACGATCCGCAGTGGTGCACCGGATCGCCGCGCGAAATGCAGGTAGACCCCATCGCCGTGGGCGGCACCCGCGAGGCCGTTGACCTGCCCCGCGAAGAACCGGTCCGCGTCCCCGTCGAAGCCGAAACCACCACCCCACACAAGATCGAACTGCCCGTAGTCCGTCCGGATCGTCTGGTCCAGCAACACGCGCTCCATCCACGGAACCGTACAGAGTCAGATGCCGCAGCGGAAACCTCCTCAGCGGGGTACGAAGTACTTCCAGGTCTCGCCGTGGTTGGTGCTGGTGAGTGCCTGGTTGCCGTTGTACTGGAGGGCGTAGAGGAAGTCGCCGACGGCGGTCAGGCTGCCCAGGTCGGTGGGTGGGGTGAGGGGTTTGCCGGCGCCGGGGCGGAGGAGTTCGCGGTGTTTGCCCTGGTAGAGGGCGAGGCCGGTTCCGTTGTCGAAGGCAACGGGTGACTGGAGGTACGGCTCGTCGCGGGTGGCGACGGTGGTCCAGTGTTCGCCGCGGTCGGTCGACATCCGCAGCGGCACCTGTTCGTCGCGGCCTCCGGGCTTGTTGCCGGGGATCACCATGAGAGTTCGGCCGTTCGGGCTGACGCTCAGGGCGCCGTTGAATCGACCGGGGCTGATGACGGAGTGGCCCCAGGTCTTGCCGAGGTCGTCGGTCCAGTAGAGGTTGCCGACGCCGCTGTTCTTGGCGCCGACCACCCACCATCGGCCCGTACTGTCGCGTTGGGGCTCGATAGCGTTGTCAACCCCGGGGATCTTCACCTCCCGCAGTACGCCGGTGTCCGGGTCCAGCGCCCGGAGCGTGCCGTACGCCAGCAGCACCTCGCGGTCGGTGAACTCGGTCGCCGGCGCAGCCCACCGCAGCTTCTTCTCCACCCGCCCTTGGTCGGTCAGGCGCACCATCAGAGTCTGGGCCCAGGTCGGATCGGTCCCCTTCATGCTCGTCGGCATCGACACTGCCAGTACGTCGGCGCCGTCCCGCACCGCGGTCCACCCGTTCTTACGCACCGGCGCGGTGGTCCGCACCCCGTCCCGGAACAACACCGCGGCGTACGCATAGGTGTATCCGGCCTGCGGCGACGACCACACCGAGACCCACCGCTTGGGCGAGGCGAACGCGATACCGGCCGCGCCCGACTTCTTGTCCGCGATCAGCTTCTCGGCGGCGTGGTCGACCGGCATCGAGGCCGGCGGCCGCTCGGTGCCGGTGACGTTCCGGAACGGCAGTACGGCGGCCAGCACCGCGACCGTCACGGCGAGGACGACGCCCGCCCCGGTCAACGCCTGCCGCCGGCGCCGGCGGCGTACGCCACGACGTTCGAGCAGCTCGAAGGGCAACGGCTCGACGGTCTCCTGGACCTCCCAGGACAGTTCCTTCAGCTCAGACATGGTTGACCTCCTCGGCGTCGTCGGCGAACTCGTGGACCAGCGGCGCCAGCGCGGCCCGGCCGCGGGACAGGCGCGCCTTCACGGTCCCCTCCGGCGCACCCAGCTGTACGGCGATCTCGCGCACCGGCAGGTCGACGATGTGGTGCAGCACGATCGCCTCTCGCTGCTCGTACGGGAGCTGCCGCAGGGCCTCGACCAGCGCGACCCGGTCCGCCGACATACCGGCGGTCGTCGTCTCGGGGACACCGGTGCGCGACAGCAACCCGTGGAAGCGGTTCGCGCGCCGGTACCGCCGCCGTACGGCGTTCAGCGCGACCGCACGCAGCCACGCCTCCGGGTTGTCGAGCTGGCCGAACCGCCGGGGCTTCTCGACGGCCCGGACGAACGCCTCCTGTACGGCGTCCTCGGCCTCGCCGAGGTTCCCGCAGATCGCGAACAACTGCCCGACGAGGCGCCGGTAACACCCCTCGTACAGCTCCCGCACCATCTCGGCCGTGTCGCCGTCAGCCATCACCGCTCCCCAGATCGGACCCTTTGCCCTCACGAGTCCTGACAGACCGATCCGGTTGCATCACGCAAACCGAGGCATCAAATGGGTGGGCTGATCTCGACAGCAGGGTGAAATCGTCGGCCTGTTGGCAAAAACCCCGGCTCAGAGGGTCCCGAGCCGGGGTTTGCGCTGCTCCCCCGCCAGGTTTCGATCCTGGTCTTCGAGATTCAAAGTCTCGCGGGCTGCCGATTACCCCACGGGGGATCGTGGTTGCCGGGACAGTTTGCCACGAGTGGCGTGCACGACACGCTGAGGGGTTCCTTACCTACGGGTCCGTAGGTTACGGTGGCGTAGGTAACGACCCCCGGAGGCGAGGGAAGACACGTCATGACTCCACCCACTGCGACCGTTCCGGACGCGCCCACCCGTACCGCGTCCGTCGACGAGGTCGACACCGGGACTCTCGGTGGCGAGCAGAAGAAGCTCTGGGAGCAGGTGGCGCTGGCGTTGTTCATCGGCATCCCGTTCCTGGCGGTGCTGGCGGCGGTGCCGATCGCGTGGGGCGGGTTCCTCGGGTGGCGCGACATCGTCCTCGCGGTGGTGTTCTACACGGTCGCCGGGCACGGGATCTCGATCGGTTTCCACCGGCTGTTCACGCACAAGTCGTTCAAGCCGAACCGGCCGCTGAAGTACGCGCTCGCGATCGCCGGTTCGCTGGCGATCGAGGGGCCGGTGATCCGCTGGGTGGCGGACCACCGCAAGCACCACAAGTTCTCCGACCGCGACGGCGACCCGCACAGCCCGTGGAAGTACGGGCACACGATGGGCGCGCTGACCAAGGGGTTCTTCCACGCGCACGTCGGCTGGCTGTTCGACACCGAGCAGACCCCGCAGCGGCAGTACGCGCCGGACCTGCTGCGGGACAAGGACGTGGTCAAGGTCTCCCGCATGTTCCCGCTGCTGGTGGCCGTGAGCCTGCTCGCGCCGGCGGCCATCGGCGGCCTCTGGTCCTGGTCGTGGACGGGCGCGCTGACCGCGTTCTTCTGGGCCAGCCTGGTCCGGATCGCGCTGCTGCACCACGTGACCTGGTCGATCAACTCGATCTGCCACACGATCGGCGACCGGCCGTTCAAGAGCCGGGACAAGTCCGGCAACGTGTGGTGGCTGGCGATCCTCAGCCAGGGCGAGTCGTGGCACAACCTGCACCACTCGGACCCGACCTGCGCGCGGCACGGCGTACTCAAGGGGCAGCTGGACACGTCGGCGCGGTGCATCTGGTTCTTCGAGAAGCGCGGCTGGGTGTCGGATGTCCGGTGGCCGGTCAAGGAGCGGCTGGAAGCCCGCCGGGTGGACGCTTCGACGCGTACGCTGAAAGCTGCCTGAGAGCGAAAACCTACCCCTGCAGCACCGGAAGTACGGCATGATGCTGACGTGATCACGACGTGACGGAACCCAAACCGCGGCGGTCCGGCCGGATCCGGATGACCAGTGCCGAGCGTCGCGAGCAACTCATCACGATCGCCCGCGGCCTGTTCGCGCAGCGGGGTTACGAGGGCACCTCGGTCGAGGAGATCGCGGCCCGCGCCGAGGTCTCCAAGCCGGTCGTGTACGAACACTTCGGCGGCAAGGAAGGTCTGTACGCCGTGGTCGTGGACCGCGAGGTACGGGCGTTGCTCGACGGCGTCACGCAGTCGCTGACGGCGGGCCGGGCGCACGAACTGGTCGAGCAGGCCGCGCTGGCGCTGCTCGACTACATCGAGCACAACGCTGACGGTTTCCGGATCCTGGTCCGGGACTCGCCGGTCGGGTCGTCGACGGGCTCGTTCATCTCGATCCTGAGCGACGTCGCGACCCGGGTCGAGCACATCCTGGCCGAGGAGTTCAAGCGCCGCGGCCTGGACCCGAAGAACGCCCCGATGTACGCGCAGATGCTGGTCGGGATGGTCGCGCTCACCGGCCAGTGGTGGCTGGACGCCCGTAAGCCGAAGAAGCAGGACGTCGCCGCACATCTGGTCAACCTCGCCTGGAACGGGCTGTCCGGCCTCGAGGCGAAGCCCATCCTCTCGACCCGCCCGCACAAGTAGACCCCGGTCGTACGCCGACATCAGTCCGCGGCATGACCCCCGAAAAGGTCTCAGCCCGTACCCTGGCGGGCATGACGGGGATCTTCACCGCGCGGCCGTTGCCTGCCCGGAGCAAGGCGTTCGACCTGCTTCTCGCGGGCAGCCTCTGCATGGTCTTCGGCTTCCTGTCGCTCGCCCAGGCGCACTTCGGCGGGCTGCTCGCGTTCGGCATGCTGGTGCCGCTGATCTGGCGCCGGACGCACCCCGAGCTGGTCTTCTTCGCCGTCTGCTCGGTCGCCACGCTGCAGTGGCTGGCCGGTGTCGAACTGCAGCCCGGCAACGTCGGCCTCCTCATCGCTCTCTACGCGATCACCGTGTACGGCGACGTACGCCTGAGCCGGATCGCGCTGGGCATCGGCGGCCTCGGCGTACTGATGGCGACGTCGCGGTACTGGGCCAACTCGGACTGGAAGCAGCAGGTCACGACGATGGGCGGGCTGGCCGCGCTCGTCTTCGGGGTCTGGGCGTTCGGCGAACGCCGCCGAACCCGAGGCCTGTACGTCGCACAGCTCGAGGAACGGGCCGCCCAGCTCGAACGGGACCGCGACCGCGAGTCGAAACTCGCCGTCAGCAACGAACGGACCCGGATCGCGCGCGAGATCCACGACGTGGTCGCGCACGGCCTGTCGATCATGATCGTGCAGGCCGACGGCGGCCTGTACGCCGCGGACCAGTCCCCGGAGGCCGCGAAGAAGGCGCTCGCGACGATCGGCGACACCGGCCGCGCCAGCCTGACCGAGATGCGGAAGATGCTCGGCCTGCTGAAACAGGACGAGCAGTCCGAACTCGGCCCGCACCAGCCGCGCCCGCAGCCGGGTGTTTCCAGTCTCCCGGAACTGATCGAGAAGGTCCGCGAGGCCGGCCTGGCCGTCGAGTACGCGGTCACCGGTCAGCCCCGCGAACTGCCCGCGCTGCTGGGCCTCACGGCGTACCGGATCGTGCAGGAGGGGCTGACCAACACGCTGAAACACGCCGGGCCGGGAGCGCGCACCTCCGTCGCGCTGGACTTCGGGCGCGAGATGCTGACCGTGGTGGTCACCGACGACGGCCGCGGGGCCGGGGTCGCGCCGAGCGCGGATCCGGGGCACGGCCTGGTCGGGATGCGGCAGCGCGTCTCGGTCTCGGGCGGTACGGTGAACGCCGGACCGAAGGCAGGCGGCGGGTACGAGGTGGTCGCCAGGCTGCCGTACAACCTGCCCAACGGAGGGTAAGTGTCAGACGAAGTGATCCGGGTCTTCCTTGTCGACGACCAGGAGCTGGTCCGGGCCGGGTTCACGATGCTGGTGGACTCGCAGGCCGACATGCGGGTGGTCGGCCAGGCGGGTGACGGCGGCGAGGCGGTGGAAAAGATCCAGGTGACCGCGTGCGATGTCGTACTGATGGACGTCCGGATGCCGCGGCTGGACGGTGTCGAGGCGACTCGGCAGCTGAACTCGTTGCCCCAGGCCCCCAAGGTGATCGTGCTGACCACCTTCGACCTGGACGAGTACGCGTTCGCCGCGATCAAGGCCGGTGCGGCCGGCTTCCTGCTCAAGAACACTCCGCCCGCCGACCTGCTGAGCGCGATCCGCCAGGTGCACTCCGGGGACGCGGTCGTCTCCCCCAGTACGACGAAACGCCTGCTGGAGCACTTCGCCGGCGCGCTGCCCGACACCGCGACCGAGCGCCCGGACCTGGCCGACCTGACGGCCCGCGAGCGCGAGGTGCTGATCGAGGTCGCCCGCGGCCTGTCGAACACCGAGATCGCCAAGCTCTTCACGTTGTCCGAGGCAACGGTCAAGACGCACATCGGCCGGATCCTGGCCAAGACCGGCCTCCGCGACCGGGTCGCCCTGGTAGTCCTGGGGTACGAGACCGGACTGGTGAAACCCACCAAGTAATACCCAGGTCGTACGCGGACTCCAGTCTGCGGTCCGACGAGATCGGCGGCTCCGCTCAGTAACTTCTTCACCAACGTTCAGTTGAGTCGAGGAGTGACATGAGCTTGCAGACGCCGCAGCCCGCGGTCGGCCGGTTGCCGCAGGACGGTACGCCGCGGACCGCGATCCGCGCCCACGAGCTGCGCAAGGTGTACGGGCAGGGCGACACCGCGGTGGCCGCCCTCGACGGGGTCTCGGTGGACTTCGGGGTCGGCCGGTTCACCGCGATCATGGGCCCGTCCGGGTCCGGCAAGTCGACGCTGATGCACTGCCTGGCCGGGCTGGACACGCCAACCAGCGGCCAGGTCCTGCTCGGCGAGACCGAGCTGACCCGGCTCGCGGACGCGGAGCTGACCAAGATCCGCCGGGACCGGATCGGTTTCGTGTTCCAGTCGTTCAACCTGCTGCCGATGCTGACCGCGAAGGACAACATCCTGCTGCCGCTGGAGCTCGGCAACCGCAAGCCGGACCAGCAGTGGCTGGACACGCTGATCGACGTACTCGGCCTGGCGGACCGGCTCACGCACCGCCCGGCGGAGCTGTCCGGGGGTCAGCAGCAGCGGGTCGCGGTGGCCCGGGCGCTGGTCGGCCGGCCGGAAGCGGTGTTCGCCGACGAGCCGACCGGCAACCTGGACTCCCGGTCCGGGGCGGAGGTGCTCGGGTTCCTGCGCCGCTCGGTCCGCGAGTTCGGGCAGACCGTGGTGATGGTGACGCACGACCCGCTGGCCGCGTCGTACGCCGACCGCGTGGTGATGCTCGCCGACGGCAAGCTGGCCGGCGAGCTGCAGCAGCCCACCCCGGAGAGCGTCCTGGACGCGCTGCGGCAGCTGGGGGCCTGACGTGCGACGTTCACTCCTCTCCTCGCTGCGCGCCCACCTCGGCCGGCTGGTCGCCGCGTGCCTGGCGATCGTCCTCGGGGTCGGGTTCGGCTCGCTCGCGATGATCGTGCACTCGTCGGCGTCGCACGGCATCGACGAGACGATCGGCGCGCAGTACCAGGGCGTCGACGCGGTCGTGTACCCGTCCCGGGCGACGATCTCGCCGGCCGACATCGCGAAGGCACAGCGGCTGTCCCAGGCGAAGGCGGTCGTCACGCTCACCACGGCGTACCTGAACGCCGCGTATCCGGACCTGGTCCGGCCGACCGGGATCGAGATCGACACGCTGCACGACAGCACCGTGATCGCCGGCCCCGGCACCTCCTCCGGACGGTTGCCGACCGCAACGGACGAGATCGCGATCCCGGCCCGGCAGGCGGCCAAGCACAAGGTCGGCGTGGGCGACCAGCTGCGGCTGAGCGCGTTCGAGGGCAAGTCCTGGACGCTGCGCGTGGTCGGCCTGGTCGACGACGAGAAGTCCGTCGGTACGGCGCCCGCGGTGGTCACGCCGGCCGCGATGAAGGTGATCTCGCCGGACGCGTTCGTCCGGGCGATCGCGCTGGCCGCCAAGCCCGGCGTCTCGCAGGTACAGCTCGCGGACGCGACCCGCGCGGTGGTCGCGGGTGAGCTGACGGTGTACACGGGCAAGGAGTTCATCCAGCGCGAGGTCGAGGAGTACACGCACGGCATCGACGTACTCGGCGGCGTGTTCGGGATGTTCGCGCTGATCGCGCTGTTCGTCGCGTGCCTGGTGATCGGCAACACGTTCACGATCGTGATCGCGCAGCGGACCCGCGAAATGGCGTTGCTGCGCTGCGTCGGGGCGTCCCGGCGGCAGGTGTTCACGTCCGTCCTCGCGGAGGCGAGCGTGGTCGGCGTGGTCGCGTCCGCGGTCGGCGTGGTGTTCGGCGTCGCGCTGTCCGCGCTGGCGCTGGCGCTGTCCCGCGAGTTCGACTGGGGCATCCCGAAGGTGCCGCTGCACCTCGACCTGGCGTCGGTGTTCGTCCCGCTGCTGCTCGGCACGCTGGCCACGCTGATCGCGGCCGTCGTACCGGCGCGCCGCGCGACCAAGGTGGCGCCGCTGGCCGCCCTTCGCCCGGAGGCTGCCCCGGCGGCCGGGTCCCGGGCCGGAGTACTGCGGTTGCTCGCCGGCTTCCTGCTCCTCGCGGGCGGCGGCGCACTGCTGGCGGCCGGCGCCGCGATGCATCAGGTGCTGATCGGCGTCGCGGGCGGCGTGATCTCGTTCCTCGGCGTACTCGCGGTCGGATCGCTGCTCGTACCGGCGCTGATCCGGCTGATCGGCGCACTACCCGCCCGCGGTGGCGGCGTACCGGCCCGGATCGCGGTCGCGAACGCCGTACGGAACCCGAAGCGGACCGCGGCGACCACGTCCGCGCTGCTCATCGGCGTCACGCTGATCAGCCTGACGTGTGTCGGGATCGCCTCGGTGCAGAAGACGTTCGACGTGACGATGAACGGGCAGTACCCGGTCGACCTGACCGTGACGGCGTGGAAGGAGAAGATGCCGGCCAGCGCCGAGCAGCAGCTCCGCGAGATCAAGGGCATCACCCAGGTGATCCCGGTCAGCACGGCGGACGTGAAGGCGGCGGGCCAGGAGATGTCGGCCACCGGCATCGACCCGGCCAAGGCAGGCTCGGTGATCCACAACCAGGAGCTGGCCGGGAAGCTCAAGGCCGGTACGGCGCTGCTCACGTACCCGACGATGCGCGGGCTGAACGTCTCGGAGGGGTCGCCGATCACGATCGTGGCGGGGCAGCACAAGCTCACGCTGACCGTGCAGCTGTCGATCGGACTGGACCCGATCACGCTCACCTCGACCGACCTGGCGAAGCTGGCGCCGAACGCGTCGGTCACCGGGTACTGGCTGGCGTCCGACCCGAAGGCCAACGCGCCGGACGTGATCGACGCGGTGCAGCAGTCGATCCCGAGCGTGAAGGACCTGACCGTCGAGGGCGGTCTGGCCAAGCGGGCGACGTACACGCAGATCTTCGACGTGCTGCTGATCGTCGGGATCGGTCTACTCGGGGTGTCGGTGCTGATCGCGCTGGTCGGCGTCGGCAACACGCTCAGCCTGTCGGTGCTGGAGCGGACCCGGGAGAACGCGCTGCTCCGGGCGATGGGGCTGTCCCGCGGCCAGCTGCGCCGGATGCTCGCCGTCGAGTCGCTGCTGATGGCGGTGGTCGCGGCGGGGCTCGGGATCGTCCTCGGCCTGATCTACGGGTGGACCGGGACCAGCGCACTGATGGGCGGCCAGACGACGACCGGCGCCGTCGAGTACGCCGTACCCGGCACGCTGCTGATCGCGATCGCCGCCGTCGCCGCGGTCGCGGGCCTGCTCGCCTCGGTGCTCCCGGCCCGCCGCGCGGCCAAGGTCGCACCCGCCGGCGCCCTGGCCACCGAATGAGCCAGCGGCTCGCCGGGCTTGAGGGGGCCGGGCGAGCCGCTACACAACTTCGACCCTGTTCCCGTGCCCGTCGGCGGTATGAAAGCGCCGGCGGCCGGGAATCGTCTCGTTGTCCCAAGTCACCGGAAAACCAAGGCTCTCCAGCCGTGCAGCCAGAGCATCCAAGTCGTCCACCGCGAGCGCCGGATGCGCCTTCTTCGCCGGTTTGAAATCCTGCTCGACACCCACGTGGATCTCCGCGGCATCGGCCTTGAACCAGCAGCCACCACGGCGCTTCAGCAGCGCTGGCTTCTCCACCTCGGTCATCCCGAGCGCGTCCCGGTAGAACGCCCGGGCCACGTCCTCCCCACCCGGCGGACACGACACCTGCACATGATCGAGTCGCACAATCTCATCCCTTCTTCTGCGCCACAGCGAAGATCCGCCGGAACGGCAGCAACGTCCCGTACTCCTGCTGCGGATACGCCTCCGCCAGCCGCGCGCCGTACTCCGCCTCGAAATCCGCCCGGACGTCGTCCGGCAGCGACTGCAGCACCGGCCGCGCACCGGTCCCCTTCACCCATTCGAGTACGGCGTTGTCCCCGGCCAGCACGTGGAAGTACGTCGTCTCCCACGCGTCCACCACACACCCGAGGGCACTGAGCGCGTCGACGTACTCGGCCGGCCCCGGTACGTCGGGGCGCAACGACGTGTCCTTCGCGTACTCGGCGTACGGCGGCTTGTTCGCCAGCTCGCGGAGGATCGCGTGCGACGGCGCGTCCCCGTTGCCGGGGATCTGGATCGCCAGCCAGCCGCCCGGCCGCAGCGCCCGGACGAACCCGGGCAGTAGGTCGAGCTGCTCCGGGATCCACTGCAGCGTCGCGTTCGTGACGATCACGTCCAGGCCGGATCCGGTCCACTCGCGGACGTCGCCGAGCTCGAAGCCGAGCCGGTCGTCGGCGTACGGCGCGGCCGCCTCGAGCATCTGCGGCGAGCTGTCGATCCCGCGGATCGTCGCCTCCGGCCAGGCGTCCCGCAGCGTCGCGGTCAGCGCGCCCGGCCCGCAGCCGAGGTCGACCACGGTGCGTACGTCGTCCGCCCGGACCCGCTCCACCAGGTCCCGGAACGGCCGCGCCCGCTCGTCGGCGTACGTGCCGTACTGCTCCGGACTCCACACCGGTGACCTGCGCATCAGCCTGCACCTTCCCTCGGGTTTATCTTGATGTCGAGATACTTTAACCACTCAAGTTGTCTTGATGTCAAGAGTCTTGATCGGTACGCTCGGATCCATGGAGGACGAGGTCGATCGGCTGATCGAGGCCTGGCGGCGGGAGCGCCCCGACCTCGACGTGGCGCCGATGGAGGTGCTGTCCCGGGTCAGCCGGCTCGCCCGGCACCTGGACCGCGCCCGCGGCCAGGCCTTCGACACGCACGACCTGGAGTCCTGGGAGTTCGACGTTCTCGCCGCCCTCCGCCGCGCCGGTACGCCGTACCAACTGTCGCCCGGGCGCCTCCTCAAGGAAACCCTCGTCACGTCCGGCACGATGACGAACCGGGTCGACCGGCTGGCCGCGCGCGGCCTGGTCGAGCGGCTGCCGGACCCGAACGACCGGCGCGGCGTGCTCGTCCAGCTCACCCCGGCCGGGCGGGACAAGGTCGACGCCGCGATGGCGGACCTGCTCGCCCACGAGCGCACCCTGCTCGGCGCCATCGGGGAGCGCGACCAGCAGAAGATCGCGCGCGTGCTGCGGGAACTCGTCCGCCCGTTCGAATAGCCAAGAACAAAAGGCTTTGTTCGCCGCGACAAAGCTCCTCAGGAATTGCGCCGGAATTATCCGAAAAGACGATGCGTCACTCCTACCCTGTTCCAATCGTTGCTAGTTGCAACAGGATCGAGAGGCTGTCGTATCGACACCGGTCTACGCCCCTACTAGGGTCATGACCGTCGGTGGCCAACCGACTACAAAATGTCAAAACAAGGTGACTTCGGCGGCAAGAGGTGGTCCGCCGAAAGCGGCTGCGCGGTGTCCGGGGCTCGGGGCCCGAACAACGCCGGCCGGCACGGGGCCCGCTCACCCAGGAGCTCGGCGTACCCCTCCGAATCACAGGGGATCGGAGGGGACGCCGCGGCTCGAAACCCCTGCTATTCGGCGCGTTCCGCCGCTTCGAACCAGGCCGTTTCCAGTTCACCGCGCTCGTCCGCGAGCGTGCGCAGCTCGGCGTCCAGCTCGGCCAGCCGCCCGTAGTCGCTGGCACTCGCGGCCAGCTGGTCGTGCAGTTTCGCCTCGGTCTCGGTGAGCTTGGCGAGCTGCCGCTCGATCCGGTTCAGCTCCTTCTTCGCCGCCCGGGCCGCTGCCGCGTCAGCGGTCGGACGCTCAACCATCTCGGCATTAACACCGGCCGGCAAATCCGTTGACACCACCGCGGCCGGTGTCAACACATTCGACGTCGCCCGCCGCGGAATTCCGGCCGCGAGTTCGTCGAGATACTGCTCGACGCCACGCGGCAGGTGCCGGACCCGGCCGTCGCCCATGATCGCGTAAACCATGTCGCTGACCCGCTCCAGGAAGTACCGGTCGTGGGTGACCGTGACGACCACGCCCGGCCAGCCGTCGAGGAAGTCCTCCAGCACGGTGAGGGTCTCGACGTCCAGGTCGTTGGTCGGCTCGTCGAGGATCAGCACGTTCGGCTCGTCCAGCAGGATCCGCAGCAACTGCAGCCGGCGACGCTCGCCGCCGGACAGGTCCGAGATCCGCGTGGTCAGCTTGTCGCCGGTGAACCCGAACCGCTCGAGCAGCTGCGACGACGTCAGCTCGCCGCCGCGGCCGGCCAGCGCCGCCGTCCGGCGGATCGCGGTGATGTGGTCGAGGACCGTGACCGAGTCGTCGATCTCCTCGAGGTTCTGCGAGAGGTTCGCGACCCGGACCGTCTTGCCCTGCTTGACCAGGCCGTGGTCCGGCGGGAGCTGCCCGGTGAGCACCTTGAGGAACGTGGTCTTGCCGGCGCCGTTCGGGCCGAGCAGCCCGATCCGGTCCGCCGGGCCGAGCCGGAACGTGACGTGGTCGAGCATCTTCCGGTCACCGAAGCTCAGGCTGACGTCCTCGGCGTCGAACACGTCCTTGCCGAGCCGCGACGTCGCCAGCTGGGACAGCGCCAGCTTGTCCCGCGGGGGCGGCTCGTTCTCGATCAGGGCGTTCGCCGCGTCGATCCGGAACTTGGGCTTGGTGGACCGGGCCGGGGCGCCGCGGCGCAACCAGGCCAGCTCCTTGCGCAGCAGGTTCTGCCGTTTCTCCTCGCTGACCTGGGCGGTGCGGGAGCGCTCCGCCTTCGCCAGCACGTAGGCGGCGTACCCGCCGTCGTACGACGTGACGCGGCCGCCCTGGACCTCCCACGTGTCCGTGCAGACCGCGTCCAGGAACCAGCGGTCGTGGGTGACCACGATCAGCGCGCCGGCCCGGTCGACGACGTGCTCGGCGAGCCAGCTGACCGCCTCGATGTCCAGGTGGTTCGTCGGCTCGTCGAGGATCAGCAGGTCGACCTCGGTCAGCAGCAGCCGGGCGAGCGACGCGCGCCGCCGCTCACCGCCGCTCAGGCTGCCGACCAAGGCCTCGTGGTCGACCTCGCCGAGCAGGTGCTCCATCACCGAGCGGGCCCTCGGGTCGGCCGCCCAGGTGTAGGTCTCGACGTCGCCGAGGACCGCGTGCAGCACGGTCTGCTCGGGGTCGAGGTCGTCGGTCTGTCCGAGGTACCCGAGCCGCAGGTCGCGGTTGTGTGTGATCCGTCCGCTGTCCGGCGGCTCGCGCCGGGCCAGGACCCGCAGGAGCGTCGACTTGCCGTCGCCGTTGCGCCCGACCACGCCGATCCGCTCACCACGGCCTACGCCGAGACTGACCGAGTCGAGCAGTGTGCGGGTCCCGAAGCCCTTCGAAACAGCTTCCAGATTGACCAAGTTAGGTGCCGCCATAACGCGCCCAAGGGTAGCTGACGCGGACCGGCATGCCAGGATCGTCCGAGTGCTGACTCCTGCCTGGCTCCAGGGCCTGTCCCTGGGCGACCCGATCTCCGCCGATCCGCTCGAAGGCGGGTACGCCAGCAAGACCTTCCGCGTCCGTACGACGCTGGGCCGCTCTGTGGTCGTGAAGACCCAGGACAACCTCCCGCCGGACCTGTACGCGCTGGAGGCGGACGGTCTCGACGCGTTGCGCTCGCCCGGCGGATTCGCCGTACCGGAAGTGTTGCGGATCACGCCGCACTTCATCGTGCTGGCCGATCTCGGTACGCCGGAACCGTCGCCGACGTACTGGGAGGACGCCGGGCGGGCACTCGCGCGGCAGCACCGGCGTACCGCCGACAAGTTCGGGTACGACCGGGACAACTACCTCGGCGTACTGCCGCAGCGGAACCCGTGGACCACGGACGGTCACGCGTTCTTCGCCGAGCACCGGCTGCTGCGGTACCTCGAGGAGCCCAACTGTCACCAGCAGCTCCCGCCGGAGGACCGCCGGCGCCTGGAGCGGGTGGCCGGCCGGCTCGGGGAGCTGATCCCGCCGCAGGCACCCGCCCTGCTGCACGGCGACCTGTGGCACGGCAACCTGCTGCCCGCACCCACCGGCGCGCCCGCCCTCATCGACCCGGCGGTGTACTACGGCTGGCCGGAGGCGGAACTGGCGACGCTGCTCATCTACAACCACCTCTCCGACGCCCTCTTCACGGCGTACGAGGAGCTCCACCCGCTGACCCCCGGCTGGCGCGAACGCCTCCCGCTACTACACCTCCGGGAGCTGCTCTGCATCACCGCCCACACCCCCGACGTACCCGACACCGTCAGCGAGATCCACACGATCCTCAAAACGTTCGACTGAGGTGTAGCAGGTACTGCTTCTCATTGAGGGGGTTGCCGTCGGTGCGGGCGCGGAGTGGTGGGGCGGCCGGGACCGGGTGGTAGCTGTCGAACGTGGTGGCGAGCATGCTCTCGCCGCGAGTGAGGGTCGGGAGTTGGGACTCGAACGAGTGCGTGGCCGCCGCCGGGATCGTGCCTTCGAGGTGCGTCTGGGTGGCCTGCGTGACGACCCCGCGGTGCTCGGCGAGATGGGCCATGATCCGGGCGACGGTGTCCGGCGGGACGTCCAGCTCGACGTGGTTCACCGGCTCCAGGACCGTCGTACCGGCCTCGGCGATCGCCCGCATCAGGACCAGCGGCACCAGCCGGCGGAAGTCGGCGGCGGTACTGGTCGCGTTGTCGAACTCGGTGTGCGTGAGAGCGACCCGGATGTCCGGGATCTCCCAGCCGTACAGGCCTTGGCGCAGGGTCTGCCGGACCGTCTCCTCGATCGCGGTGTGGAACGCCCGGGTGAGCGCGCCGAGCTCCACCTCCAGGTGGTACTCGATGCCTTCGGCAACCGGTGAGACGCGGAACCCGACGCCCGCGGTCCACAGGTTGTCGGCCATCGTCCGGGTCGCGGCGCCGGTGCCGTTCAGCCGCTCGACGTGGATCGGCGTCGTCTCGCTGAACGTGACGTCGACGCCGTACTCGGAGGCGAGCAGCGACGCGATCACCTCCTTCTGCACCTCGCCGTACAGGCTGACCGTGATCTCGGCGGCCTTCCGGACCCGGATCAGCGGGTCCTGCTCGGCGAGCTGGGTGAGCGCCTGGAACAGCCGCACCCGGTCCCGCGCGCTCACCACGGTCTCCAGCGTCGGCGGCGCGAACAGCCGCTGCGCGTACGTCGACGGTACGCCGAGCTGGTCGCCGATCCGGATGCTCTTCAGGCCCCGCAACGCGACGATCTGCCCGGCCTCGACGCGGTCCACCGGCCGCCGGGCGCCGTCGGCGTACAGCTCGATCCCGCTCGGCCGGGCCTGGTACTCCGGTCCGTCGCCCGGATGGACGGCGACCGGGGTGCGGGCGGTGAGCGTGCCGCTGACGATCCGCGCGGACGCGATCTTCTGGCCGGCCTCGACCCGCTCGACCTTGAACACCCGCGCGCGCAGGTCCTCGTCCGGCGATCCCGTTGCCCGCGGCAACCAGTTCCGGATGCCGTCGATCACCTCGTCGATGCCCACACCGGTCATCGCGGACCCGAAGTACACCGGATGTACGTCGGCCGTCGCGACCTGCCGCCGCAGCTCCGCCGCCTGGTCGACGGGTCCGCGCAGGTACCGCTCCAGGAAGTCGTCGTTGCGTTCGGCAAGGATCTCGCCGAGCTCGGCGCGCTGCACGTCGAGCGGTACGACGGCGGCCGCCCGGGTCCCCAGGTCCGGCACCGACTGCATCGGTACGGCGCCCGGCGTCAGCAGGCGGCGGATGTCCGCGAGCAGGTCGTCGTACCGCGCTCCGACCCGGTCGACCTTGTTCACGAACAGCAGCGTCGGGATCCGCAGCCGGCCGAGGGTACGCATCAGCAGCCGCGTCTGCGGCTGCACGCCCTCGACCGCGGAGATCACCAGGACGGCGCCGTCCAGCACCGACAGCGCCCGCTCCACCTCGGCGATGAAGTCCGAGTGCCCCGGCGTGTCGATCAGGTTCACCGGCAGGTCGCCGAGCCGGAACGACACCACCGCCGAGCGGATCGTGATGCCGCGTTTCCGCTCGAGCTCCATCGAGTCGGTGCGGGTGTCCCCGTCGTCGACCCGGCCGACCCGGTCGACGACCCCGGCGGCGTACAGCAGCCGCTCGGTCAGGCTGGTCTTACCGGCGTCGACATGCGCGACAATGCCCATCGTCAGAGATTTCAAGAGTCCTCGCGAACGCGTCGAAACGATCAGTACCGATGCGGTAGATCGATCCGCGGCGCATCCCGGTCTCCTGTCTGGCGAAGGTATTTCCGCTGAAACTAGCAGCGGTGGCCGCCGGTGGCGACCGGTTTTCAGGCTTCGAGAACCTGCACGTCGTACTTCCGGATGAAGCGGTCGCGCGTGACCAGCGTCAACCTGTCGGCCATCGCCTGCGCGACCAGCATCCGGTCGAACGGATCCCGATGGATCATCGGCAGCATGCCCGCCAGCACCGCATGCGTCGTGTCGATCGGCAGCGCTCGCAGGCCGCCCTGCTCCGCCCAGACGGCGAGGTCGTCGGGCAGCTCGAGCTTTCCTGCCGCAGCTTTGATCGACAGCTCCCACATCGTCGCGGCGCTGACGAAGACCTCGAGCTCGGTGTCGATCCGGTCCTTCAGTTCGTCCGACAGATCGGCGGTGTCCTGCAACCACCAGAGCAGGACATGCGTGTCCAGGAGCAGCCGGGCAGCACCCGGCGCCGGGATCGTCACAGCAGACCGAAGTCGTCGGCGATCCGCTCGTTCACCTCGGCCGAGTCCCAGTCCGGGGACACGCTGATGCGTCCCGCCAGCGATCCGCGCCCGGTCCGCCGCAGCACGGTCGCCAGCGGCACCACCTTCGCGACCGGCTTGCCCGCCCGGCTGATCACCACGGTCTCGCCATGCTCGACCCGGTCGACGATCCGGGACAGCTGCGACTTCGCCTGATGCATGTTGTACTGCGCCAGCTCGCTCATCACGCCTCCTTAGCCCACTTAGCTAAGGATACTACTACCGGCTGACGATGGCCGGCAGGATCCGGGCGCCGGGGACCGGGCCTTCGGCCTGGCGGACCATCCGGCAGAGGCCGGACTCGGCCAGGTCGACGGCGAGGTCGACGGCGCTGCGGCTGTCGGCGGCGAGGAACAGGCAGGTCGGGCCGGAGCCGGAGATCTGCGCGGCCAGAGCGCCGTGCTCGAGGCCGAACTGGAGGGTGTCGCCGAGCTCCGGGCGGAGCGCGAGCGCGGCGGCCTGAAGGTCGTTGCTGAGCGCAACCGCGAGCGCCGCGGGTTTGCCGGACAGCAGCGCCGACAGCAGCTCCGGGCGGACCTGCGGCGCCTCGACCCGGCGCAGCGGACGCATCCGGTCGAGCTGCTTGTACACCTCCGGCGTCGGCAGCCCACCGTCGGCGATCGCGAACACCCAGTGGAACGTCCCGCGGGACATCACCTCGGTGACCTGCTCGCCGCGGCCCTGGCCGAGCGCGGTGTGCCCGACCAGGCAGAACGGTACGTCGCTGCCGAGCTCGGCCGCGTGGTGCTGCAGCTCGGTCTGCGTCAGCTGCAGGCCCCACAGCCGGTTGCACGCCACCAGCGTCGCCGCCGCGTCGGTCGACCCGCCGGCCATCCCGCCCGCGACCGGGATCGTCTTCCGGATCGTCAGGTCGACGCCCTCGTCCACGTCGTACTCGGCCTGCAGGAGCTGCGCCGCCCGGACCGCGAGGTTCGTCTCGTCGGTCGGTACGTCGTCCGCGAAGTCGCCGGAGATCTCCACCGAGACCTCGCCGTCGTCCTCCCGCAGCACCGCGGTCACATCGTCGTACAGGGCAACGGCCTGGTACACCGTGGCGAGCGGGTGGAACCCGTCCGGGCGCGGCGGGCCGACCGACAGACCGAGATTGATCTTGGCCGGCGCCCGCACCGTGACCTCAGCAGAAGGTGGCACGTCGGACAGGCTAGTGCCTCGCCGCACCAGCGAGGGCCGCGAAGTCTGTGATACCCAGCATCTCGCCGCGCAAGCCCGGGTCGATCCCGGTGCGTTTGAAGATGTCGTCCAGCTGGTCGCGGTCCGGCATCCACCGGGCCAGCGCGGACCGGACCGTCTTGCGGCGCTGCGAGAACGCCGCCTCGATCACCGCGAACGTCTCCTCCCGGGTCGCCGCGGTCACCGGCGGGTCGCGGCGCTCGAACGCCACCAGCCCGGAGTCCACGTTCGGCGCCGGCCAGAACACGTTCCGCCCGATCGGCCCGGCCCGGCGCACGTCGGCGTACCAGGCGGCCTTCGCGGACGGTACGCCGTACGTCCGGGAGCCGGGCGCCGCCGCCAGCCGGTCCGCGACCTCGGCCTGCACCATCACGAGTCCGTGCCGCAGCGCGTCCGACACCTGGAGCAGGTGCAGCAGGACCGGTACGGCGACGTTGTACGGCAGGTTCGCGACGCAGGCGGTCGGCGTACCGATCTGCTCCGGGCCGACCTCCATCGCGTCCGCCTCGACCACCGTCAACTGCTCCGCCTGGACGGGCGCGTACGTCGCCACCGTGGACGGCAGCGCCCGCGCGAGCAGCGGGTCGATCTCGACCGCCGTGACCGGGTGCCCCTCGGCGAGCAGCGCCAGCGTCAGCGAACCGAGCCCCGGGCCGATCTCCAGCACGTGCTCGCCCGCGGTGAGATCGGCGGCGCGGACGATCCGGCGGACCGTGTTCGGGTCGATGACGAAGTTCTGGCCGCGCTGCTTGGTCGGGCGGACCCCGAGCGCGGCGGCCAGTGAACGCACTTCCGCCGGACCGAGAAGTCTCGGTCCGGCGGAAGTGGATGAATCAGACGAGCACACGTGAGTCAGTGTGTCAGGCTCAGGCCTTCTTGCCGCACACCGGCCAGGCGCCGTAGCCGCCGCGGTCGGCCTTGACCTTCTCCGCGATCGCGATCTGCTGCGCCTTGGACGCACCGTTCGCGTTGTTGGCGTACGCCGTACCGCCGTAGGCCGCCCAGGTGCCGTGGTCGAACTGCAGACCGCCGTAGTACCCGTTGCCGGTGTTCGAGGCCCAGTTGCCGCCGGACTCGCACGCGGCGATCCGGTCCCACGCCCCGCTGCCGCCCGTGCTCGCCGGCGGCTTGTTGTCGGTGGTCGTGCTGGTCGGCTCGGCCGGCTTCGGCTTGGTGCCGACCAGGACCTGCTCGTCGACGGCCTTGGTCACCAGCTTCGACCCGACGACCTTCGTGGTCGACAGCTTGCCGTCCAGGTAGGTGTACAGGTACGTGACGGTCTTCGAGCCGTCGGTGCCCTTGGTCGTGGTCTTGGTGGTGCCCTGGACCAGCGTCGCCGAGTCGGTCTTCTGGGTGCTGTGCGCGATCGCCTCGGTCTTCGTGACGGTCTTCTGCACGACCTGCACGTAACCGATCTTGTTCACGCCGGGCTTCAACAGGGTGGCGGCGGCCGGGGTGATCCGGTCGTCGGCGTCCCAGCGGATCTTCGCCTGCGTGAGGGCCTGGCCGACGGTGTCCGCCAGCGACTTGATCGTCACGGTCTTGCCGAGGTGCACGATCTGCACGGTCTTCGGCGTGGTGACGGTCAGCTCCAGGCCCTGGCGGCCGAGCGGCGCGCTCCGGCTGGTGGACAGCTGGGCGCCGTCGTACCGCAGGCCCAGGTCCGCGAGCGCCTCGTTCACGCTGTCCGCGGTGGTCCAGTAGGCCTTCTTGGTGCCGTCGGCGTTCACGGTCAGCTGGCGACCGTACTGGACGGCGATCTCCTGGCCGTCCTTCAGCTTCGAATCCAGGCCCGGCGCGACGTTGTCGTGGTCACCGACCCGAACTTTGTCGTCCTTCAACGCGTCTGCCACGGTGGAGCCGAAGGTGTGCACCTTCCGCACCTGGCCGTCGACGGAGATGCTCACGGTCTTGCTCTTCGAGGCATATGCCACGGAGCCGCCCGCGACGGCTAACGCAGCCGCCGCACCGACGGCCACGATGATGGACTTGCGCACTAAAGCTCCCAGGTAGGGCTACCCGGGCACGGGGTGGGACAGCACAGGCACCGGCCGCCGCCGCTGGACCGGCTGTCCAGACTTGGTGACCCCGCCGAGGGGTTGTGCTCGTCCGGGAACTTCCCCGATCCCGGCCAACATCACGGGACCATAACGAAGAAGTAGCGGAAGCGCCAATCCCCTGTTCGGAGTGTCGCGAAAAGGTGTAACAGCGCCCTTACTCGGCGTGATTGCCCCAGTGCCCCCGATGCACCACTTCGGCGGTCGTCCGGCGACCCCGTTTCAGCGACGGCGACCGCTTGTCCGGGGCCCGGTACCCGACCGACAGAACACCGACCAGATCGAACCCCGCGGGTACGCCGAACTCGTCGAGCAATCGCTTCGTTTTCTCTGCGGGCGGCCCGAAAAAGCAGGCTCCCAGGCCTTCGGCGACCACGGTCTGCAGCATCAGCAGCACCGCCATCCCGGTATCGACGTACCAGTACGGCGCGGTCCAGCGACCCTCGTCGCGATCGGTCCAGCCCTTGTCCGGTTCGGTGTACCGATCGAGGTACGCGTCCTTGTGCGCGAACGCCAGGATCAGCAGCGGCGCCCGGCGCAAACCTGTGATCCATTCCACATACTTCTCGTCCGGATCCTCGGCCGCGATCCGCCAGTACCGCTCCCGCTCCTCCCCCTCCAGCGTCAGGAACGCCCACCCCTGGCTGAACCCGCCGGACGGCGCCCGCAGCCCGTTCCCGAGAATCCGCTCGCGAACCTCGTCGGGGACCGCCCGGTCCGGGTCGTAGTTCCTGACCATCCGCCGCCTGCGGACCACCTCACTGAACTCCATGAGAGGTGTCTACCAGCGGCGTCAGCCCACGTCGTCGCCGACCTCCAGGTGCCGCCAGAACTCAGGCTCCGGCTCAGCCGTCACGCCCGCCTTCGCCATGATCTGCTGGATCTGCGGTCCGGAATGCTCGAAGAACGCCCGGAACGACGCCTCGTCCGGCCACTCGTCGACCACCAGCACCTCGGTCCCGCTGCCGTAGAAGTGGTGCGAGATCAGACCGCGACTCGACGCGTCCGCCACCACCCCCTGGAAGAGCGCGCCGTTGTCCGCGCCCAACTTCTCCACCGCTGTCGCGTCCCCAGTCATCCGCAGCGTCATCAGAACGCTCATTGCCCCTCCCCTCGAGGACCGGCCCCGCCCGAGACCGGCACCCTCAGACTGCGCCACCGCGGCGCACCCCGCAACGGTCCCCGCAAAGGTTCACCAGGAGCGCCCGCCCGATCACGAAACGAGCCGCGCCAGCAGATACGCCTCGGTCCCCGCGAGCCCCACCGAACAGAAAACGACAGTCCTGCCCGCCGGTCGCTCGTCCAGCACCTCCCCCAGGCCGACCAGCCGTTCGTGCTGCGGGGTGCCGGCCAGGATGTACGGCGGATCGTACGCAGACGTCTGCGCGACGGAATCCGTCACCGCGAGATCGGCCCGATCGATCAGTTCGGGCCCGAACTCCGCCCGCCCCACCTGCTTCGGCCCGAGCGTCGTCACGAACGCCCCATCCGCGATCCACTGCGGCTCGATCACCTTCGTCGCACTGCTCGTCGCGAGCACCACCAGGTTCGCCCCCTCGACCGCCTCCCGCGCCGAACCGACCGCCTCTATCCGCAGTCCTAGATCCTCAGAAACCTTTCTGACAAAGGACATTCGCCGCTCCGGGTCCCGGCTGTACACCCGAACGCCCGACAGCCGCCGTACCGCACCGATAGCCCATAACTGAGTGAAAGCCTGAGCCCCCGCACCGATCAACCCGAGGGTGCTTGCCTGCGGATCCGCCAGCGCGTCCACCGCCACCGCCCCGATCGCCCCCACCCGCCGAAGCCCCAACTCGTTGCCCAACGCAACCCCACGCACCACCCCGCTCGCCCAGTCCTGCACCACCACAACCCGCTCCCCCGGCACACCCCCGAACGAGTCGTACGACCGATACCCGAACCACTCCCCCTCCAACGCCCCTGTGGTGAACACCACCCGCCCCGCCCCAAGATCACCTGGTTCGGGCGTGGCTGCTCCCGGCACGCTGCTCGACGGCACGCACCACCGCTGCCACCAGCCGGTACTCCCAGGACTGCGGAGAGATCCCGACGTACTGGTCGGCCATGGTCAGTCGTCGGGGGACTGCTGCCGAAGGCGCTCGATCAGCCTCGCCAGCGTGGAGTTCAGCCGCAGGACGGTCATGGACTCGCGCACCGGCGCCTGTCTGGACAGCTCCCCGATCTCGCGCTTCACGCGTTCGGCATGAGCGATCCGCTCGGCGGGTGTGCCCTTGTCCACGAGTACCTGGGCCAGCAAGGTGGAGGCGCGCCAGAACTCGGGGCTCGTGGGCGCCTTCGGTCCGTTGATCAGCTCCGGGAGCTTCCGCACCCTGATCAACGCCATCGTCCGGGAAGCCTCGTCGGCGATCTGCTCCGCCAGCCGCTCCAGGCGTTCCATCTCGGCCGAGACGGTGGCGTCGTCGGCGCCGCGCAGGGACTCGGCGAGGGACTTCACCTGGGCGTTGACAGCGTCGTAGTCGACCATCTACCAGGCTCCTCCGAAGGCGGTGTTGGCGTTGTTGTTGAGGGCCTCGCAGAGTTCGGGGACGGAGATGTTGAGGACGTCGGCCATTTTGCGGACGGTGTGGGGGATGAGGTACGACGCGTTGGGTTTGCCTCGGTAGGGGGATGGGGTGAGGTAGGGGGCGTCGGTTTCTACCAGGATGTGGTCGAGGGGGGTGACGGCCAGGGCGTCGCGGAGGGATTGGGCGTTCTTGAAGGTGACTACGCCGGCGAAGCTCAGGTACGCACCGCGGTTCACGCATTCACGGGCGAACTCGGTGTCGCCGGAGAAGCAGTGCATCACGAGGCGGTCCGGTACGCCTTCGCGGTCGAGGATGCGGAGTACGTCGTCGTGGGCGTCGCGGTCGTGGATCATCAGCGTCTTGCCGAGGCGCTTCGCGAGCTCGATGTGGGCGGCGAACGACTCGTGCTGGGCGGCCTGGCCGTCGGCGCCGGTGCGGAAGTAGTCGAGGCCGGTCTCGCCGATCACGCGGACCTTGCCGGAGCTCGACGCCAGCCGTTCGATCTCGGCGAGCGCGCTGTCGAGCTCGCCGGTCTCCTTCAGCTTCGGGGCCTCGTTCGGGTGCAGGGCGACGCCGGCGATCAGGTTCGGGTACTGCGTGGCCGCCTCGACGGCCCACTGCGCGCCGGGCAGGTCGCAGCCGACCTGCACGATCCGGGTCACGCCGACCGAGGCCGCGAGCCGGATCGCCTCGGCCGGGCTCAGCCAGGCGCCGTCCTCGCCGTCCGCGATGTCGAGGTGGCAGTGCGCGTCGACGACGCTGATCGGCAACGGATCCGGCACCGCCGGCCGGCTCCGGTCCCGCGACCGCCCGTCCTCCCCGACCGCCGCACGCTCCCGCGTCGGCCTGCCCACCTCAACACCATCAGACATGCCGCCTAGATTACTCAGCCGCTTCCTTCACCTTGGCGACGAGCGTTTCCCACATGCCTTGGGCGTGCTTGGCTTCTTCCTCGCTGCCGTTGTTGTCCTGTTCCAACTTGAGGTGCGTACTTCCGGTCAGCGTGTATGTGAGCGTGTGGTAGTTCTCCGGTACGTCGGGCTGCCCGGTCAGCGGACTGAAATGGGTCAGCTTCAGCGAGCGGCCCGGGTCGAACTCCAGGATCTCCCCCTTGTCCTGGTACGTCTTGCCCTGCCATTCGCCGCTCCAGGTGATCGGGCTGCCGACCTGCCAGTCCGACTCCACCGTGGCGCCGAACCACAGCTCCGGCACCTCGTCCGGCTTGGTGAGCACGTCCCACACCCGCTCGGGCGAGGCCGCGATGTCGATCTCGGCAACTGCCACATAACCAGTCATACGCCGACAGTACGGCCGCCGGACCGCCCCGGCTTGTAGAAAAGCGTCAGCCGGATCGTGCAGGAAGTCAGCACTCCGATCCATGTCCGGCCCCCGGGCCCGGCGTTTACGTTGCGGCGATGACGTTCCGGATCAGCTCAGCTCTCGCGGTCCTCGGCCTGCTGGCGGGAGTCACCGCCGTACCGACCGAGGCCGCCCCACCACCGATCCCGGTGCAGCTGTTCAGCCTCACCGACCTGCACGGCTACCTGTCCGAGACCGAGAACCTGACGATCGCCGGCCCGGCGGGCACCCAGCAGGTCGGCGGCGCGGCGTACCTGAAGGCACACCTCGACCGGCTCCGGAAGCCGAACAGTTTCCTGATCGGCTCCGGCGACCAGTTCAGCGGCTGGCCCGACTACACGCAGGCGTTCGCGAACGAGCCGACCATCGAGGTCACGAACGCGCTCGGGATGGACTTCGACGTGGCCGGGAACCACGAGTTCGACCGGGAGTTCCCGTTCCTGCGCCGGATGACGACCGGCGCCTGCTACGGCAAGCCCGGGTTCGACAGCTGCTTCAAGGATTCGACGGGCAAGAACTTCCACGGCACCGACTACGCGTACCACGCGGCGAACATCGTCGACCCGAAGAGCAAGCAGCCCGTGCTCCCGCCGTACTGGATCGCGAAGGCGGGCTCGCAGCGGATCGGGTTCATCGGGCTGGGCTTCCCGGGGACGCCGACCGAGACGCTGTCGATCAAGGGCTCCGGGTTCGAGTTCCAGGGCGTCGTCGAGGCGGCGAACCGGGCGGCGGCCGAACTGAAGGCGCAGGGCGTCAACGCGATCGTGGTGAGCATGCACGAAGGCGGCCAGCAGGGCGGCCTGTACGACGAGTGCAAGAACCCGACCGGTCCGATCTTCGACGCCGCGCGGGCGATCTCGCCGGACGTCGACGTGATCCTCGGCGGGCACTGGCACACCGCGTTCAACTGCATGGTGCCGGACCCGAACGGCGTACCGCGGCCGGTGCTGGAGGCGAGCAACCACGGGCGCGTCCTCGGCGAGGTGAACCTGTCGCTCGACCCGGCGACCGGTGAGGTGATCCGGTCCGCGACGACCGCGACCAACCACGCGGTGACGAAGGACGTGACACCGGATCCGGGCGTCCAGAAGATCGTCAAGTACTGGATGGACAAGTGGACGGCCCGCCAGCGGGAGCCGATCACGAAGCTCGACCGGGACCTCGACTTCGCACCGAAGGCGGAGAGCCGCGCCGGCAACCTGGTCGCGGACCTGTACAAGTCCGAGTCCGGCGGCGACTTCGCGCTGGTCCCCGCCGACCTCGGCATCGACGTGATCGCCGCGGGTCTCGGGAAGGGCACCGTGACGTACGGCGAGGCGTGGCCGGTCGCCGGGATCTCCCCGATCACCACCCAGTCCATGAAGGGCTCCACCGTCGAGCAGGTCCTGGAGCAGCAGTGGATCCCGCCGGCGTACGGCTGCACGCGCCTGTCCGCACTCGCCACCTCCGCGAACTTCCGCTACACGTACGACCTCGGCCGGCCGGTCGGCGACCGGGTCGATCCGGCCAAGGTGCTGATCGACGGCAAGCCGTTGCAGCTCGGCAAGACGTACCGCGTGACGACCAGCGCGGCGATGCCGCTGCACGGGGCGCAGTACGGCTATCCCGGCTTCCAGCAGCCCACGGATCTCACCCGGGCGCCGCGGATGGGGCAGGAGGTGTTCCTCAACTATCTGCGCACCCATCCGTTGCTCAAGGCACCGGATCTCGGCCGGGTGAACGCGATCCCGGGTACGCCGCCGCCGTCCGACGGACCGTTCGGCCCGCTGAACTTCCTGCCGCAGAGCGAGATGACCGCGACCGCGACCAGCCAGGGCGGGGCGGCGTACGGCGCCTCGGCGGCGATCGACGGCAACTGCACGACGATGTGGCACTCGAACTGGAGCCCGCACGCGCCGCTGCCGCAGTACATCACGCTCGACCTCAAGTCGCCGCGCGCGCTCGAGGCGCTCGTCTACACCCCGCGCCAGGACGCCGACGTACCGAACGGGCGCATCTCGTCGTACGACGTTCAGACCAGCGCCGACGGCGTCACGTTCACCTCGGCCGTGCAGGGCTCGTGGGACGGCAGCGTCGACGCGAAGATCGCCCGGTTCCCGGCCGGTACGACGGCCCGCTACGTGCGGCTCGTCGGACTCGCGGGCGGCGCGGACTACGCGGCGGCGACCGAGCTCAATATAGCTCTAGCTCCGGGTTCCTGACCGCCTTCCGGTGGGCTGTCGGGGACATGCCGTACCGGCGGCCGAACTGGCGGCTGAGGTAGTGCGGTGAGTCGAACCCGACGGCCGCCGCGATCTGCGCGACGGACATGTCGGTGGCGCCGAGCAACTCCGCCGCCCGCTGCAGCCGGAGCGCCAGTACGACGTTCATGATCGAGTCGCCCACCTGCTCCTTGAAGAGGTGGGCGAGCCGGGACACCGACACCTGCGCGAGGCCGGCCAACGACATCAGCGTGTGCGGTCGCGCCGGGTCGGCGGTGATTGCCTCGAGCACCAGATGCACCCGGGCGTCCAGCTGCTGCGTCTCGCGGCGCAGGCTGGCGACCGAGGTGAGCAGCACCTCCTCGATGCCGTTCATCGTCAGCTCGGTCGCGACGCTCTTCTCCAGCAGATGCAGCTCGGTGTCCCCCGTCGGCGACAGCCCGGCGCGCTGCGCGTCCCGGTGCAGACGGTCGAACGCCGACACCACCCGGTCGGTCTCCGACGACCTGCTGAGCCGGACGTACGACAGCCCGGGCATTGCCTGCGGCAACGAGAGCCACGAATGCCACTCCCGCCGCGGCTGGAAGTGCGCCCACCACGACTCCCAGTACGTCCCCACGGTCCCGTAGTCGTGCGGCGTCCCGGGACTGACCAGTACGACGTCCCCGTGGCGCAGGGTCAACGTGTTGTCGCCGAGCACGTACCGGCCGGTCCCGGACGCCGTGTAGAGCAGGTACCAGCTGCCCACACCGTCCGGCCGGACGACGCGGTAGTCGCCACCGCTGTGGAAGTGCCCGGTCACCAGTTTGCTCGGCGGCGGGATCTCGCTGTACAGCTCGATCAGCACCTGGGTAGCAAGATCGTGCTCGAAGTCAGCAGGCTCCGTCATGGTCTATCTCCTCGTCGGCGCCTCAAGATTAGCGGCACAGCAGCAAGATCCTGCACCTCTAGTGAATCGAGGGATCCGTGCCCTTCCGCCCGGTCGCCGAGCTCGGCCACGACCCGAACACGCTGGTCTTCGAGCACGGCTGGCAGTCCTGGAGCCCGAGCGGCTGGTACCGCCTCGACGCGCGGCCGCCCCGGCCGACGGCGCCCAACCACCACATGATGGCGTACCGCCCGGGCGTCGACGCGGGCCGCTTCCAGGGCGAAGGGCTGCTCGCGGTCGCCAACGCCGGCGAGGTCGTCGTGGTGTCCGCGCTCACCCCGGACGTCGTACCGTCGATCCGCGCCGAGGTCCATGGCGAAAAGCTCGTGATCACCGCCGACGGAGACGTCGAGGTGAAGACGAGTACGCAGACCAACCCCAATCAGGCGCTCGCCGACTGGGCCGACGCGTTCGCGGCCGGCGCACCGCCGGTGCGCGTGTTCGGCCCGTCCTGGTGCAGCTGGTACGCGTACTGGGGCAAGGTCACCGAGCGGGACGTGATGACCGACGTACGGCAGTTCGACCAGCACGAGCTCAGCGTCGACCTCGTTCTCCTCGACGAGGGGTACCAGGCCGCGATCGGCGACTGGCTGACGCCGCGCGACGACTTCGGGTCGACCGTGACGCTGGCCGCCGACATCCGCTCCAGCGGGCGCCGGGCCGGCATCTGGGTGGCGCCGTTCCTGGTCGCGGCCGGCAGCGAGACGGCCCGCAAACACCCCGAGTGGCTGGTCCCCGGGATCAGCGCCGGGACGAACTGGGGCGAGGAGCAACTGGTCCTGGACGTCACCCACCCGGGCGCCGCGCGGCACCTCACCGACGTGTTCACCGAGCTCTGCCGGCAGGGGTACGACCACTTCAAGCTCGACTTCGTGTACGCCGGTGCCATCGACGGGCCGCGGTACGAGCAGGTCGACGGCGTCGCGGCGTACCGGCACGGCCTGCGGCTGCTCCGCGACGCGGTCGGGCCGAACCGGATCCTGCACGGCTGCGGCGCGCCGATCCTGCCGAGCCTCGGGCTGGTCGACTGCATGCGCATCTCTCCCGACACCGATCCGTTGGTCGAACCACCGTCCGGCGACATCAGCCAGCCCGGTCAGCACGGCGCCCGGTCGACGTCGGTCGCACGCGAGTTCCTGCACGGCCGCTGGTGGGCGAACGACTCGGACTGCCTGATCGTCCGGCCCGACGTCCAGGAACGGGAGCGGTGGGCGCAGCACATCGCTGACGGCCCCGGGCTGCGGATGTCCAGCGACCCGATCGGCGCCCTCGACCGGTGGGCGCTCGACCGTACCCGCGAGCTGCTCGTCCCGAGCTCGCCGCGGCCGCACCCGCTGAAGGATCCCGATGCTTAGGCCGGCGCCCCGCGCGCGACGCAACGGACGGCACGGCCGCCAGACGGCAGCGGCGTACGCGCTGCTGGCCCCGAGCCTGATCGGCGTGGTCGGCTTCCTGCTCGCGCCGGTGCTGATCGTGCTCGTCCTCAGCCTGTTCGACTGGAAGTTGCTGTCGACCCCGGAGTTCATTGGCCTCGCCAACTACCGCAAGCTGTTTGCGGACTCCGACGTCTGGCACTCACTGCTGGTCACGCTGTACTACGTCCTGATCTGCGTGCCCGGTACGACGATCCTGTCGCTGCTGCTCGCCCTGCTGGTGGACCGCAAGCTGCGCGGGATGAAGTACTTCCGGGCGCTGCTGGTGATCCCGTGGATGGCGACGCCGGTCGCGCTCGGGCTGGTGTGGAGCTGGATCTTCGACCCCGGACGCGGCGCGCTGAACCAGTTCCTGGGGCTGTTCGACCTCCACGGACCGGCGTGGCTGTCGTCGCCGGTGCTGGCGATGCCGAGTGTCGCGGCGGTGCACATCTGGCAGTTCGCCGGGTACAACATGCTGTTCTTCCTGGCCGGCCTGCAGAACATCCCGGCGTCGCTGCGCGAGGCCTCGGCCCTGGACGGTGCCTCCCCGGTCGCGCACTTCTTCACGATCACGCTCCCGCTGCTGCGGCCGACGATGCTGTTCGTGCTGATCACCAACGTGATCGGGTCGTTCCAGGCGTTCGACACGATCTTCGTGATGACCGAGGGCGGGCCCGGCCACAGCACCGAGGTCACGACGTACCAGATCTACGACGAGGCGTTCCACAAGTTCGACTTCGGCTACGCGTCGACGATCTCGGTGCTGCTGTTCGCGGTGGTGCTGGTCGCGACGATCTCCCAGTTCGTGTACTTCGAACGCCGTACCACCTACGAGGTGACCGGATGAAACTGCGCATCTTCGTGTACGCCGTCCTGGTGATCGGCTGCGTGCTCGCGATCTTCCCGTACTTCCTGACCGTACTCACGGCGTTCAAGGGCCCCGGGCAACTGTCCGAGACGATGCCCTGGGAGCCGGGGATCCCGCCGAGTACGGCGGCGTTCCACCGGCTGTTCGCGTCCGGGTTCGGCGGGTACCTGATGAACACCGCGTTCGTCACCGCCGGGATCACGCTCGGGCAGGTGGTGTTCGCGGTGCTGGCGGCGTACGCGTTCGCGCGGCTGTCGTTCCCGGGCCGGGACGCGCTGTTCTGGGTGTATTTGTCGACACTGATGGTGCCGCCGGTGGTCACGATGATCCCGCTGTACCTGATGATGCAGAAGCTCGGCCTGGTCGACACGTGGGCCGGCCTGATGCTGCCGACGATGCTCGGTACGCCGTACGCGATCTTCCTGCTCCGCCAGTTCTTCCGCAGCATCCCCGCGGACCTGGAGGACGCGGCGCGGATCGACGGCGCCGGCCGGGTCCGCACGCTGGTGTCGATCGTGCTGCCGTTGTCGAAACCGATCCTGGTCACCGTCACCACCCTCGCCGTGGTGGCGAACTGGAACAGCTTCCTGTGGCCGCTGATCATCACCAGCAGCGACGACAAGCGGCTGCTCTCGGTCGGGATCGCCTTGTTCAAGGGGGAGATCGGCGTCGACTACAACGCCGTGATGGCCGGCAGCCTGATCGCGCTGGCGCCGCTGCTCGTGCTGTTCGTCGTGTTCCAGCGCTTCATCGTCCGCTCGGTCGCCGTTACCGGGCTCAAGTAGTACGGAGGTACTGATGTCTCTGTCCAGAAGGACATTCCTGATCGGCGCGGGCAGCGTGCTCGCGCTCGCCGGCTGCGGCTCGTCGGACAACAAGACGGGCAGCGGTGGCAAGGTCGAGCTCGTGTACCGGCTCTGGGACGAGCAGCAGGAGGTCGGCTACAAGGCCGTCTTCGCCGCGTTCACTGCTGAGAATCCGGACATCACGGTTCGGATGGAGGTGCTGCCGTGGGACCAGTACTGGACCAAGCTCACCACCGAACTCGCGAGCGGCAAGGCGCCGGACGTGTTCTGGCTGACCGTCGACTACTTCCCGGACTTCGCGAGCAAGGGCGTACTCGCGCCGCTCGACGACCTGATCTCGAAGGCCGGGCTGAAGCTCGACGCGTACCACCCGAACGTCGTGCAGTCGTACAAGTTCGAGGACAAGCAACTGGGGATGCCGAAGGACATGGGCATCGTCGGGCTGCTCTACAACAAGACGCTCGTCGAGAAGGCCGGCATCACGATGCCCGCCGAGCTGACCTGGGCGCCGGACGGCTCCGGCAGCTTCCTCGAGGTCGCGCGCAAGCTGACGGTCGGCGACAAGCAGTGGGGGTTCTGCTCCTGGAACCACAGCCAGACCCAGTGGCTGAACTGGATCGCCTCGAACGGCGGCCACGCGATGGACAAGCCGTACGGCGCCTTCGACTTCGCCGGCGACAAGTCCGTCGAGGCGCTGCAGTTCGCCCGCGACCTGGTGTTCAAGTGGAAGGTCTCACCGGACGGCACCCGGACGAACCCGCCGACCGGGCAGGCCACCGAGATGTTCTACCGCGGCGAGGTCGCGATGTTCCCGGCGAACAACGCGCTGCTCCCGTTCGCGCTGCCCGAGGTGAAGTTCCCGATCGGCGTCGCGTCGATGCCGGCCGGACCCGCCGGCCGGACGGTCGTCATCAACGGCCTCGCCGAGGCGATGTTCGCGAAGACGAAACACCCCGACGAGGCCGGCAAGCTGGTCACGTTCCTCGGCTCCGAGAAGGCCCAGCGCCTGATGGGCGACGCCGGCTACGTCATCCCCGCCCTGAACGACGCCGGCGCCGGGTACAAGGCGTACTGGAAGAAGAAGAACATCGACGTCCAGCCGTTCCTCGACTCCGCCGCCGGCAGCACCGTCAACCTCCCGATCGCCGAAGGCTGGACCGCCAAGTCCCCCGAAATCAACAAAACCGTCAACGACCTCTACCTGGACAAGATCAGCGTGTCCGAGATCGCTGCTTCGATGGACAAGATTGGTAATGACAAGTGAAAGAGCTAACTGATTCGTATGGCGAGGTGCGGGACGTCGGCGTGCTGCGGGAGCGGCTGGCGAATGATGGTTACTTGTTCTTCAGGGGGTTGTTGCCTACCGATGTGGTGGGGGATGTGCATGAGCAGCTTGCGCGGATTCTGTATGACAGCGACTGGTTGGATCGGGCGGCTGATCCGCGGGAATTGGTGGCGTCGGGGCGGGCTGTGGAGGAGGGGTCGGCAGGGTTCTTCGGGGCGTATACGGCGATCCAGAGCACGGAGGCGTTTCACCGGCTGGCGGTACGGCCGGAGTTGCTGGGTCTAGCGGCGCGGTTGCTCGGGGAGGAGGCGTTCGCCCATCCGGCCCACATCTGCCGGATCGCGCCACCCTCGCCCGGAGCGAACCCGACCCCGATCCACCAGGACTATCGCTTCATCCAGGGCTCCGTGGACACCCTCACCACCTGGCTGCCGCTGAGCGAGGCGCCGCCGGAGATCGGCGGTCTGCGGGTGTACGCCGGCTCGCCGCGGCTCGGCGTACTCCCGGTGAAGGCGTCCGACGGCCCCGGGATGATGCGCGCTGAGGCGGACGAGAACCACCCGGAGTGGCGCACCACGTCGTACCACCCCGGCGACGTGCTCCTCTTCGGCAGCCTCACTGTCCACGGCGCCATGCCCAACCGCACGAACCGCCTGCGCCTGTCGGCCGACTTCCGCTACCAGGCCCGAACCGCCCCGATGGCCCGCGACCTCCTCGGCACCGGCAAACCCCACTACCACCCCGACGTCCCCGACTTCTCCACCCTCACCCGAGGCTGGACCTCCACCGACTGCGTCGAAATCCCCGCCGGCGTCAACTTCGTCGACCGCTGGGACCCGCGCGTCGACGACGTACCCACCCCACCGTCCCGCTTCGCCTACGTCTGAGACACTCACCAACCGGCGGCGCCCATCCACCGCCAGGCGTAGGCGATCGCGCCAAGCCGCCGGTTGGTGAGTGTGGGAGGTCCGCCTACGGCCGGATGACGATCTTGCCGCGGGCGTGGCCGGATTCGCTGAGCGCCTGGGCCTTGCTCGCGTCCGCGAGGGCGAACGTGTCGGCGATCCGGATCGTGAGCTTGCCGTCCGCGGCCGCCCGGAGCTGGGCATCGAGCGCGGCGCGAACCTCCTCCGGGGTCCCGGTGCCGCCCGAGGACGTCTGGATGCCGAGCCCGGCGGCGCCGAAGTCGGCGATGGTGACGATCCGGTCGGTGCCGCCCCGGAGCTCGATCGACTCCTCCAGACCGCCCTGGCCGGCGGTGTCGAACACCGCGTCGACGCCCTGCGGAGCGGCCGCGCGGACACGCTCGAGCAGACCCTCCCCGTAGGCCACGGGGATACCGCCGATCGACTTCACGTACTCGTGACTCGCAGGCGACGCCGTACCGATCACGGTAAGGCCCGCCGCTACCGCGAGCTGGACGGCCACCGAGCCGACCGCGCCCGCGGCGCCGTGGATCAGGATCGTCTCGCCGGACTTCACCCCGAGCAGATCGAGCACCCGCTGCGCGGTCTCGCCTGCCACCGGTACTCCGACAGCCTGCTCCCAGGGGAGGCCCGCCGGTTTGTGCGTCACGTTGCCGCCGAGTGCGTACTCCGCGTACGAACCGCCCGCCGACCAGCCGACGACCTCGTCGCCGACCGCGAACGCCGCGCCGTCACCAGCCTCGTCCACCACCCCGGCGACCTCGAACCCGGGGACAGCCGGGAACTTCGCCGGCGCGAAGTCCTTCGTGAAGCCGCGCCGGATCTTGGTGTCGTACGGGTTCACGCCGGCCGCCTGGACCTTGATCCGCACCTGCCCGGGGCCCGCGTGCGGCTCCGCCACGTCCTGCACCTGGAGTACCTCGGGATCGCCGTACTCCTCGAACACCACAGCCCGCATGCCACAGCCTCCTCGAATTGGTTGTTGCTACAAGAAAGGCTGCGCCGCCGCCCGGCATTCCCGAACGGCGGGGCGAATCAGCTCTCTTCGAGGCGGGGGAACAGCGGGTCGCCCTTGGTCAGGGTCGCGCCGGCCGGCAGCTGGCCCCACGTGCCGGCGTCCTGGACCCGCTGGTCGGCGAGCGCGCCGAGCTTCTCCTCGGCGCCGAGCAGCTCCCACAGCTTCGCGGACGACTTCGGCATCGTCGGGTTGTGCAGTACGGCGACGGCCCGCAGCACCTCGGCCGCCGAGTACAGGATCGTCGCGAGCCGGTCCCGCTGGGACTCGTCCTTGGCGACCTTCCACGGCTCCTGCTCGGTGACGTACCCGTTGACCGCGCCAACCAGCTCGTTGATCGCGGCCAGCGCGTCCTGGAACGCGAGCGTGTCCAGCGCCTTGTCGGCGGTCGCCACGGTCTGCGCGAGCTTGTCCGCCAGCGCCTGCTCGGCCGGTCCGTGGTCGGTCGGCTCCGGCAGCACGCCGTCGAAGTACTTCCCGACCATCGCGGCGATCCGGCTGGCCAGGTTGCCGAGGCCGTTCGCCAGCTCGGAGGTGTAGACCGCGCTCAGGTGCTCCCACGAGAACGACCCGTCCGACCCGAACTGGATCGTGCGCAGGAAGTAGTACCGGAACGCGTCGGAGCCGAAGTGGTCGGTGATCTCGTCCGGCGCGATCGCGGTCAGCTTGGACTTGCTCATCTTCTCGCCGCCGACCAGCAGCCACCCGTGCGCGAACACCTGCTTCGGTACGGCGACCTCCGCGGCCATCAGCATCGCCGGCCAGATCACCGCGTGGAACCGGAGGATGTCCTTGCCGACCAGATGCACGTCGACCGGCCACAGCTCCTCGAACCGCTCCGGGTCCGTCCCGTAGCCCGCCGCGGTCACGTAGTTCAGCAGCGCGTCGATCCACACGTACAGGACGTGGTCCTCGTCCCACGGCACCGGGATGCCCCAGTCGAACGTGGACCGGGTGATCGACAGGTCCTGCAGACCCTGCTTCACGAACGCGATCACCTCGTTGCGCGCGCTCGACGGCGCCACGAAGTCGGGCTGCGATTCGTACAGCTCGAGCAGGCGGTCGGCGTACGCCGAGAGCCGGAAGAAGTAGTTCGTCTCCGAGACCGTCTCCAGCTCGGTGCCGTGGATCATGCACCGCTGAGTGCCGTCGGAGTCGGTACGGATGTCCGCGGGCAGCTTGAACTCCTCGCAGCCCACGCAGTACAGGCCCTCGTACTCGCCCTTGTAGACGTCGCCCTTGTCGTACAGCTTCTGCCAGAACTCGCGGACCCGCTCGGTGTGCCGCTGCTCGGTCGTCCGGATGAAGTCGTCGTACGCGATGTCGACGTCGACCCAGGCCGGCTTCCAGGCCTCCTCGACGAGCTTGTCGGTCCACTCCTTCGGGGTCATGCCCTGGGCCTGCGCGCTGCGCATCACCTTCTCGCCGTGCTCGTCGGTACCGGTCAGGTACCACTTGCGCTCGCCGCGCTGGGCGTGCCAACGGGTCAGGACGTCCCCGGCCACTGTCGTGTACGCGCTGCCGATGTGCGGCGCGGCCGTGACGTAGTAGATCGGGGTGGTGACGTAATAGGCCTTCTCGGACATGCCTTAAAGAGTAGTGCCCCGGTTAACCCGGTTTTCGCGCGGCCAGTACGGCGTCGTACACGGTCCGTTTCGGCACGTTGAAGCGCTTCGCGACGTCGGCGATCGCCTGCTTACGCGGCGTACCCGCCTCCTCGTCCACCGCCACCTCGCGCGCCAGGTCCTCCGCCGTCATCACCCGGTCCGGGTCCGCGCCCGCGACGACCACCGTGATCTCCCCCCGAACCCCGTCCTTCGACCACAGCACAAGGTCATCAAGACGCCCCCGTTTGACCTCCTCATACGTCTTCGTGAGCTCCCGGCACACCGCCGTACGCCGATCCGCCCCGAACGCCTCGGCCATCGCCTCCAAGGACTGGGTGAGCCGGTGCGGCGCCTCGAAGAACACCATCGTCCGCGGCTCGTCCCGCAACTCCGCCAGCCGCCGCCCCCGCTCCCCCGGCTTGCGCGGCAGGAACCCCTCGAACGTGAACCGGTCCACCGGCAGCCCGCTCAGCGCCAGCGCGGTCAGCACCGCCGACGGCCCCGGTACGGCGGTCACCAGCACGTCGGCCTCGATCGCCGCCGCGACCAGCCGGTACCCCGGATCCGACACGCTCGGCATCCCCGCGTCCGTCACCACGACCACGGTCTGCCCCTCGGTCAGCGCCCGCAACAGCTCCGGCGTCCGCTCCCGCTCGTTCCCCTCGAAGTACGACACCACCCGCCCGCTCAGCTGAATCCCCAGCTCAGAAGTCAGCCGCCGCAACCGCCGCGTATCCTCCGCGGCCACCACATCCGCCCCGGAAAGCACCCTCCCCAACCGCGGCGACGCATCCGAAACGTCCCCGATAGGAGTCCCCGCAAGCACCAATCGCCCGGTCATGGGAGGAGCGTAAACGCGTCGACATGCCGAGGCCGGACCACACTGAAATGCCGCCGGTCCAGCGTGGCAACCTCCTCAACTCCCAGCTCCTCCGCGAGCGCAACCACGGATGCGTCAACCGTCCCCAGCGGCAGGTCGGCGTACTGCTCGACGAGGTCGGCGGTGCGCTCGAGCCACGCAGGCGTCACGGGGGCGACGGTGAAGTCCTCTGTCGCCAGCGAGCGGACGAAGGCGGCCTCGGGCTTGGAACCTCCCGAGCGGGCCAGCAGGTAGCACACCTCGGCGACGACGAACGGGGGCAGGATCAACCGCTCGTTGGTCAGGCGCAGAGAGGCGAACAGTTCGACGCAAGGCTGGTGGTTGGCGTCGGAGGTCAGGGCGGCCGCGACCAGCGGGCCAGTATCAACGACGATCACTTCGGGTGACGCCCGAACTCCGCGTGGAGAATTTCGTCGATGTGCTGGGTGAAGTCGGGCGGAGTCCCGTCGATCGAACCGAACCAGGACGGCGGCCACGGACGCGCCTCCCGTGGACGCCTGGCCCGCGCCTCGGCCCGCATCTTCAGCAGGCGAAGCTCAGGCAACAGGTCTGCTGCCGCCTTGTCCGACAGCTCGTCGATCAGGGCGTGCAGTTCCTCGCGGGGCGTGCTCATGTGACTGATTGTAGGAGGTTCGGAGCGGCCGGTTCGGGTTTTCCACAGGAGCGGGGAGGCGGGCGGACCGGGGGGTCCGTAGCATGGCGGGCGTGGCTGCTGTGATCGAGGACGGGACCGTCCGGCGTGGCGAGGCTGATGACGACCGCGAGATGCTCGGGCGGGACGTGCTCGGCAGACGGCTGCCGCCGCTCAAGGAGCGGCTGTATCCGGCGATGCCGCGGGACTTCGACGGCGGCTGGATCGCCACGCTGGCGATCACGCTGGTGGCCGGCATCCTGCGGTTCTGGCATCTGAGTACGCCGGTCAAGTTCGTCTTCGACGAGACGTACTACGCCAAGGACGCCTTCAGCCTGCTCAAGTACGGGTACGCGCGGCAGTTCATCGACCAGCCGGAGGGGGCCGCCGACAAGGCGATCCTGGCCGGCAACCTGGACGTCTTCAAGGACACCCCGAGCCTGACCGTGCACCCCGAGGTCGGCAAGTGGATGATCGCGGCCGGTGAGCAGCTGTTCGGGATGAACACGTTCGGCTGGCGGTTCATGCCGGCGCTGTTCGGCACGCTGACGGTCCTGCTGCTGATCCGGACGGTACGGCGGATGACCCGCTCCACGCTGATCGGCGCGATCGCGGGCCTGCTGCTCGCGGTCGACGGGTTGTCGTTCGTGATGTCCCGGGTCGCGCTGCTCGACATCTTCCTGGCGTTCTGGCTGGTCGCGGCCACCGCCTGCCTGGTCTGCGACCGGGACTGGACCCGCCGCCGGCACGCCGAGACGCTCGACAAGCCGGTCGAGAACGACGAACGCCGGACGATCGGCCGCTGGCTGCTGATCCGGCCGTGGCGGCTCGCGGCAGGCGTCTGCTTCGGTCTCGCCTGCGGCACGAAGTGGTCCGCGATCTGGACACTGGCGGCGTTCGGCGTGCTGGCGTTCGCCTGGGACTTCGGCGCCCGGCGCGCGCTCGGCGTCCGGTTCGCGTTCGTGAAGTCCGCGCTGGTGGACGGCATCCCGGCGTTCGTCAGCCTGGTCCTGGTGGCCGGCATCACCTACACCGCGACGTGGACCGGCTGGCTGCTGCACGACAACGCGTACGACCACAACTGGGCGGCGAGCAACCCGGCGCACGGCATCATGAAGGTGGTTCCGGACGACTTCCGGTCACTGCTCGAGTACCACAAAGAGGTCTACGCGTTCCACACCGGCGACTACATCAAGCACGCCACCCATCCGTACCAGTCGAACCCGGCGGGCTGGCCGATCATCGCCCGGCCGATCGGTTTCGACGCGGTCAACGACATCAAGCCCGGTACGCCGGGGTGCGACGTCCCGGCCGGTCAGACGTGTCTGCAGGTGATCTCTGCCCTCGGGACGCCGCTGCTGTGGTGGGGCGGTGCGCTCGCGCTGCTCGCCGCGCTGGTGCTGTGGATCAGCACGCGCGACTGGCGGTTCGGCATACCTGTCGTCGGGTTCGTGACGTGCTGGGTGCCCTGGTTCGCGTACGACCAGAGACCGATCTTCTTCTTCTACGCCGTGACGATGATCCCGTTCACCGTGATGGCGCTGGCGCTGGTCCTCGGCAAGGTCCTCGGCCCGGCCAAGGCGGCGCTCAGTACGGCGACCCCGCGCCGGCTGATCGGCAGCGCGATGGTCGGCGCGTTCGTCGTACTCGTGGTGCTGAACTTCGCCTACATCTGGCCGATCCTGACCGACAAGGTGCTCCCGCACCAGGACTGGCTGAGCCGGATGTGGTTCAAGTCCTGGATCTGACCGCGTAGTCGACGTTCTCGAACGGCCAGCGGGTGGCCAGCCAGTCGCTGACCGCGTCGTACAGTTCGACGTCGAGCTCGGCCCGAGCGGCGGTCACCCACGACCGTACGTCGGTGACCGCGGCGTCCTTGCGCGACGGGTAGATGTAGAGGCAGCCGATCACGTCGGTGTCGATGACCGTGTACGTGAACCCGCGGCGCGCGGCGAAGTCGTCCGCGTGCCGCTGGAGATCGCCGAGGTTGGCCTCCAGCGACATCCCGTTCACCGGCGGCCAACTGCCGCCGAACCCGGGCGTCGACCGGATGTGCTCGATGCTGCCGGTCCACGCCGCGTAGTCCGCGTCGTTGTGCTGCGGCCCGAGCGGCTCCAGCCGGAACCGCGGCGTGGTGAGCTCGAGCGGTACGTCGAAGTCGGCGGGTACGAAGTCGGCCATGACCGCAGGCTACGAGCGACCGTGCGCCGGCGCACCCGGATTAGTGCAGCTCGTGCCGGTTGCGGTGCCGGAGCTTCTTGCCGTGCCGCTTCGCCGACGACTGCCCGCCGACGCCGCCGAACAGCGCGAGGCCCTTGATCACGACGGTCGGCGCGTGCGGGTCCGGGTCGTCCGACCCCTGCGCGGCGAACCCGCCGAAGATCCCGATCCCCTCGTTCCGCACGGTCACGCCCTCGGGCACGGTGATGTCGATCCCGCCGAACACCGCGACCGCGTAGATCGTCACCTCACGGCCCTCGAACACCGCGTCGGTCATGTCCAGGTCGTGCCCGCCGAAGACGGCGAGCGCGTTCGTCCGCCGCTTCACCCGCCAGCGGCCCTTCCGCTCGCCGCCGCCGAAGATCGCCACCAGGTTGTCCACGCTGGCGGCCGGGTCGGCCGGCTCCTCGATCGGGACCAGGCTGGTCGAGCCGGCCGCGGCCGGCTGTGTCATCGGGGCGATCGGCGCGGCCTGCCCCGGGGCGACCAGGTCCCGGGTGATCGGCTCCAGCTCGCCGAGCGTCTTCGCCTGCAGCGTCTGCTCGAGCCGGTCGGCGTGCTCGTCCTGCGTCAACCGCCCCGACATCAGGGCATCCCGCAGCACATCGACGACCTGGTCGCGATCGATGTCGGACGCCCGCAGATGCGCGTGCGGATGCGGGTTGTCGGGCAGGTTCTCCATAACCCTGAACGATATATCGAGAACGGGCTCGTGAAACCCCCGTGACGACCCTGATCTACCCCCGACCGGCCCTGAGATCCGCAGTTCGCGGAAACAAGTTCGCGCCTGGTGGCGGAAATGTTCCGGAGAGAGGCAGCGCCGCGGTCAGCGGCGGTGGACGCGGGCCGCGCACACCGTGGCGACGAGGGTGATCGCGGCGAACGTGACCGCCGTACCGGGGTAGCCGCCGAGGCCCAGGCCGAGGCCGCCGATCGCGGCGCCGAGGAACGTCCCGAGGCTCATCCCGGCCGCGTTGACGCTGAGCGCCGAGCCGCGCAGATCGCCGCTGCGCCGGACCAGCAGCGTGGTGACGCAGGCCGCGACGGTCGCATGGCCGGCGCCCATCACCGCGGTCAGCGCGAGCGTCAGCGGGAGGCTCGGCGAGAAGTAGAACGCCGAGACGGCGACCAGCGCGGCGACGATCCCGATCAGCAGCAGCCGCTCGGTCCCCGCGCGGTCGGTGGCGAGGTACCGTCCGGCGAACAGGTTGCCGAGGAAGAACGAGGCCCCGCTGAGCGACCACACCAGCGCGAACCAGCCGGGCGCGAGGTCGAACTTGTCGTCGTAGAACGCCGCCAGATAGGCGAGGTACCCCATGAACGCAGCCGTCCGGAGCATCGCCACCGCGAGCAGCGGGACGGCGCCGGGGATGCGGGCGAGTTCGCGGTATGTCGCCAGGTAGCTGACGCGCTCTCTTCCGGTGATCGGCGCCGTGCGGCCGCGCCCGCGGACGAAGAAGGCGGCCGACAACGTCAGCGCGATCGCCGACGCGGCGAGCAGGTTGCCGCGCCAGCCCCAGATCAGCCCCGGCCCGGCGAGCACCGGCGCCGCGAGCATCGCCATCGCGCTCGTCGTTGCCGACACCAACGTCGCCGCCCGCCCCGCCGCGGCCGGGGACCGGAAGCGGTCTGCGGCCGCGGCGCCGATCGACGGCGCCAGGATCGAGGTCGAGGCACCGATCAGCAGGCAGAACGCAGCCAACGCGAAGACGTTGCCCACAGCACCCAATGCGGCGGAGACACCGAGCAGCGCGAGCCCGCCCGCGGCGACCAGTTCACGCGGCGCACGGTCCATCAGCGGGGCGAGGGTGACGCCGACCGCGAGCGCCGCGAGGCCGCCCAGGCCGCGGAGGCCGCCGATCTCCGCGACGCTGCCGCCCGCGGCCTGGGAGATCGGCACCAGGTACATGCCGAAGACCGTGAACGGAATCAGGCTCACGGTCGAGGCGAGCAGGAACGGCCAGAGCCGCTTGGCCATGCGGAGATCGCCGGGCACCTCGGCGGTGAGCTGCTGCGTGGTCATGTGTCCGTCCTGTAGCGGTAGAGGCTGCTCGGGCGGGAGCTGAACTGGGAGAAGGGGAACGGTTCGGCCGACAGCGCGGTGACGCCGGCGCCGAGGAAGGCCCGGGCGACAGCACTGCCGGTCTGCGCGTAGATCGCGAGCGGTTTCGCTTGCTCGCGGCAACTTTGGAGGAGTACGTCGAAGCTGGCGTTGGACAGCGTCATCCCGGTGGCGACGACCGCGTCGGCCGCGTCGATCACCTCGGCCATGTCGCGGGCGACCGGCAGGCCGGAGGCGGTCTCGCGGAGGTTGAAGTCGCACGGCAGACAGATCCCGCCGCGGTCGGTGATCGCGTCGACGAGCGGGTTCACCACGCCGATCAGTGCCACCTTGGTGCCTTCGGCAACATCCAGGAGACCGGCCACGGCCGCGTCCCGGGCCTTCGCGCGAACGTCCGGCGTACCCGCGGGCAGGACGACCTCCTCGGCGTACGGCGAGGTGTGATGCGGCTCGACCGCGGCCAAATAGGCGTCCAGCGCGGCGATCCGGACCGGGAGCGGGTCGTCGGAGGTGAGTACGTCGGCCAGGGTGCGGCCGGAGGTGTCCGCGCAGTACGCCGGGTCGAGCTCACCGGCCTCGAACGAGCAGGCACCGAAGACCTCTCCCACCCGGAGCAGCACGTAGTAGTTGCGATAGGTGACGTCGGCGCCGGGAAGGCGGGTGGTGTGGTGCAACCAGAACGCGCTGGTGATGCCGAAGTCCGCGGGTGACGGCGTACCGGCGAGGACAGCGGCGGTGAGCTCGGCAACGGTCATGAGTCAGCCTTTCGGGGTTGTCCAGCAAACACCTTAATGCGACGGCGTCGCAGATGGGAATTCCGCGTGGGACCGTTGCGCGGACTCGCGGCGGTCCCAGGACATTGCCGACCACGGCACCGTGAGGTCGTCCAGCGAGTCGATCTCGCGCGGTTGCATCGACGCCATCGGCCGCGCCTCGGCATGCCGGGCGAACGCGGACTCGACGTACCGGAAACCCGTGTCCGCGGCCAGGAAGACATGTTTCCGGCCGCGATCGCAGCTGTGTTCCCAGGCCGCCGACAGGTACGCCGCCCCGGCGGAGAGCCCCGCGAAAACGCCGGACGTCCGGAGCAGGTCGACCGCCGCGGACATCGCGTACTCGAACGACACCCAGTGCAGCCGGTCGTACAGCTCGTGCCGCACGTTCCGGAACTCGATCGAGCTGCCGATCCCCGCGATGATCATCTCCGGGTCCTGCGTGTGCCCGGCCCCGAACGTCACGCTCCCGAACGGCTGCACGCCGACCAGGTTCACGTCCCGCCCACTCTCCCGCAGGTACGCCGCGATCGCGCCGGTGGAGGCGCCCGTACCGACCCCGCCGACCAGGCACAGCGGCCCGCTCGGCACCAGCGACGCGACCAGGTCCGCGACCGCGCGGTACCCGAGGTAGTGGATGTCGTCGTGGTACTGCCGCATCCAGTGGTACGTCGGGTTGTCGCGGAGGATCTCGCCGATCCGGCGGACCCGGAGGTTCTGGTCGAGCTGGAGGTTGTTCGACGACGGCACCTGCTCGACGGTCGCGCCGAGGATCTCGAGCTGGATCCGCAGCGTCCGGTCGACCGTGGTGGAGCCGACGATGTGGCACCTCATCCCGTACCGGTGGCAGGCCAGCGCGAGCGCGTGCGCGTAGATCCCGCTCGAGCTGTCGATCAGCGTGTCACCCGGGCGGACCTGTCCGGTGTCGAGCAGGTGCCGGACGGCGCCGAGCGCGGAGTACACCTTCATGGTCTCGAACCGCAGGCAGATCAGGTCGTCCACCCGGATCGGGTCCGGATCCTTGATCGCCTCCGCCAGGTGGTCGTGCAGTCGCGTCATCGGCGCGGTTCGCTCCTCATGTCGATGGGTGCGGGCGGAGAAATGTGGGCCGCGGCAACGAGTTGCCGGGTCAGGGCGTGCCGCGGGTCGGTCGTCAGCGTCGTCGGCGGGCCTTGCTCGACCACGCGGCCGGCGTCCAGGACCAGCACCTCGTCGGCGACGGCGGCGACCAGTCCGAGGTCGTGGCCGATCCAGAGCAGCGCCGTACCACGGTCCTTCAGCTCGCCGAGCAGGTCGAGGACGAGCGCCGTACCGCGGTCGTCGAGGGCGGTGGTGATCTCGTCGCAGATCAGCACGTCGGGATGCGCGAGGACGGCGCGGGCGAGGGCGGCGCGTTGGAGTTCACCGCCGGACAATTGGCTCGGTGGGCGGGCGGCGGTGATCGCAGCGACGCCGAGACGGGCGAGGGTGGCGGCGGCCTCGGTGTGGGCCTGGCCCGGGGCGAGACCGCGGAGGCGTTCCGCCGTACGGGCGACCTGCTGGAGGACGGGGCGGCGTTCGTCGAACGAGCCGCGGACCTCCTGCCAGACGTACTGCACGCGACGGTGCTGGTCACGGGTGCGTTTCCGGAGTACGGGGAGTGGGTTGCCGTCGAGGTGGATCGTGCCGGTGTGGCGTTCGTGCAGGCCGGCGAGACAGCGGGCGAGGGTAGTCTTGCCGCTGCCGGAGCGGCCGACGATGCCGAGGCAGCCGCCGGCGTGCAGGGTGAGGTCCACCTCGCGAACGACCGGCTCGCGACGTACGGTGGCTGACAGGTTCATTGCCTTTAGCAACGGTTGGCTGGGGGTGGAGGTTCCCAGGCGCGGCGGCTCGGTCGATTGTGGGAGTACGTCGGAGACGACGCGGCCGGCGTCGAGGACGATGACGCGGGTGGCGAGCGCGCGGACCAGGTCGAGATCGTGACTGAGCAGCAGGATGCCGAGGCCGGACGCGGCGAGCTCGCGCAGCTCGTGCACGAGGCGCAGCCGGGTGATCGAGTCGAGCCCGGTACTCGGCTCGTCGAGGACCAGCACCCGCGGCCGGCAGGTCAAAGCCTGCGCAAGCACGACCCGCTGTCGCTGCCCACCCGAAAACTGATGCGGAAACCGTCTGAGGATTGCGCGCTCCGTCGGCAACTGAGCGGCCCGCAGCGCCGCCTCCGGGTCGCCCCAGTGCAACTTCCCCAACTCCCGCACCGTCGCCCCGATCCGCCGTGCCGGGTTGAGCGCACTCCCCGGATGCTGCGGCATGTACGCCACCACCCGCCCCCGAACATCGACCCCCGTCACCCCGTTGCCATCGACAACGACCTCCCCCGCTACCTCAACCCGCCCCGCCAGCCGCACCCCGTCCCCAGCCTCCCCCAACAACGCCAACGCCGCCGTAGTCTTCCCCGCCCCCGAAGCCCCCACCAACGCCGTAACCTCCCCCACCAAAACCTCAAACGAAACCCCCTCCACCAACACCCCAGCACCCCCCGTCGCCGCCAACCCCTCAACCCGAACAACCACCTCCCCACCAACCCCCGCCTCCTCCCTCGCGACGCGCCGCGTCGGAGGCATCCCCTCCCCCGCCGCCCGCAGCCCCCCAGCCAGCTCCCCCGCAAAGCCCGACACCTCCACCAGCGAACCCGAGGGACCGGATACCTCAGCCGCTTCACCCGCGGAGCGGAACACCCCACCCACCTCACCCGCGGACCGCGGCATCCCACCCATCCCATCCGCGGAGCGGGATGCGGCAGACAGTTGCCCGGCGGAGGTGGGTGCCGCCTGTGGTACCGGGTTGTTCGGCAGGGGGTTGTGTTCGGGTGACTCCCCCGGCTGGGAGTGGTGGGTCATCTCGGCGTCTCCGCGGGCCGGCGGGAGCGGTGGACGAGGTGGTCGGCGAGGAGGTTGAAGCCGAGGGTGAAGGAGATGAGGAGGAGGGCGGGGGCGAGGACCGACCACGGCTGGAGGAGGAGCCCCTCGCGGTTGCGGGAGACGGTGACGGCCCAATCGGGGGCGGTCGGGCTGAGGCCGAGCCCGAGGAAGTTGACCGAGGCGACAAGGAACACAGCAAGCGTGATCCGGGTACCTAGGTCGGCCGCGACCGGGCCGAGGACCGCGCGTCCGACGTACCCGAGCTGGATCCGCACCCACGACTCGCGCTGCATCCGGAGCGCCTCGACCACCGGCCCGCTGGCAGCGTCCAGCGCGGCCGCGCGGACCAGCCGCGCGACGGTCGGCACGTTCATCATCGCGACCGCCACGGTGATCGCCACCGCGGACGCCCGCCAGCTGACCGCGACCACGCTGATCACGAGCAGCGACGGCAACGGCAGCAGTACGTCGAGGGGCCGCATCAACCCCTCGTCCACCCACCGATGCCGGGTGGACGCGGCGATCAACCCGATCGCCCCACCGACGACGTACGCCAGCGCCACCGCCCCAAGCGCCATCCCCAACGCCGACCGCCCACCGATCAGCAGCAACCCGAACACGTCCCGCCCCAACCCGTCCGTCCCCAACAACCCCGCAGACGAGTACGGCAACCCCTCAGCTGCGTCGTACGGCACCAACGGCCCAACCACAGCCACCACCACCGGCACCACAACAAACCCCACCGCAACACTGCGGCGAGCAGGGCGCCGCGCTCCGCCCCGACTCATCGGAGGAGCTCCGTGCGGGGAACGAGGCGGTTGCAGACGAGGTCGGCCGACAGGTTGATCAGCAGTGCGGCGGCAGCCAGTACGAGCGTGAGGCCTTGAACCACAGGCACATCGCGCGTCTCCACCCCGTCGACCAGCGCCGTCGCGAACCCGGGAATCGCGAAGATCGCCTCGACCACCAGCACCCCGCCGAGCAACGTGTCGCCCGTGCGAGCCAGCTCCTGCACCCCAGGCACCGCGGCGTTCGGCAGCACGTGTCGCAGCAGCAACTGCCGCCGCGGCACCCCGAGCCGTCGGGCCTGCACCACGTACTCCGCCCGCAACGCCGCCACCGTCCCCGCCCGCACCTGCCGCGACAGCAAACAGACGGTACGACCAAGCAGCACCGCAACCGGTAGAACCAGCAACCCCGGCGAAGCCAGCAGATCCCCACCGACCCACGTAGCCGGCAACCACCCCAGCTTCAACGCGAACACCGCCACCAGCAGTACGGCGACAACAAAGTCCGGAATCGCCGACAACCCCACAGTGACCGACGTGAGAACCCGATCCACCCGCCCGCCCTCACGGGTCCCCATCACGATGCCCAAGGCAACGGCCAATGGTACGACGACCGCGAGCGTCGCCAGCGTGAGCACGAGCGTCGCCCCGATCGACCCGCGCACGATGTCCGCGACCGGTCCCCCGCTGATCAACGACGTACCGAGGTCGCCCGTCAGCACATTCCCCAACCAGTGCACGAACCGCTCCACGGGAGGCCGGTCCAACCCGAGCTCACCGCGCAACGCGACCACCTGCGCAGGCGTCAACGTCTCGGTGAAGCGAAGATCGGCCGCATCCCCCGGCAGCAGCGACGTCAGCGCGAACACGAGCACCGAGAGCACAGCCAGCTGCACCACCGCGAGCAGCGCCCGCTGGACGGCGTACCGCATTCAGGCCAGCCACACCTTGTCGAACCGGCCCTGGTCCAACGTGTTCGGCGGCGCCGCCTGCACCCCCTGCACCTTCGCCGACACCGCCACCAGGTAGTCCGGCAACCCCCACGCGAGGATCCCGCCCTCGTCGCGCAACGTCTTCTGCAGTACGCCGTACCGCCGCGACCGCTCCGCCTCGTCGGTCACAGCACGCGCGGCCGCGAAGGCAGCGTCGAACGCGGGCCGCCGCCAGTGCGTGACGTTGAACGGCGAATGCGACAGCAGCCGATCGGTGACATACTGAGGGATCGGCATCGCCCCGGACCGATGGTTGCCGATAGCCCCCTTCGTCAGCAGGTCCTTGGCGTACGTCTGCGGGCTCCCGGTCGTCACCTTCAACCGCACCCCGGCCTCGGCCGCCTGCTCCGCGAACAACGTCGCCGCCGCCACGAACCCGGCCGACGCGTCCGCGGTGAAGATCTCCACCTGTTTCCCGGCCAGTCCGGCCTTTGCCAGCAGCGCCTTCGCCCGATCCACGTCCCGCTCCCGCGCGGGCAGGTCGGCCGGATAGTACTGATATCCCTTGCCGAACAGGTCGTTCCCCACCTCACCGCGCCCGGCGAGTACGACGTCCACCAGCCGCTGCCGGTCCGCGAGCAGCTTGAACGCCAGCCGTACGTCGGGGTTGTCGAACGGCGGCTGGTCGACCTTCATCACGAACGCCTGCATCGTGCTGGCCTTCGCGGCCACGATCCGTACGGTCTTCCCGGCCTCCGCGGTCCGCGCGAACGTCGCGGTCATGTCGTTCGCGTACTCCGCCTGCCCGCCCTGTACGGCGTTCGCCCGGGCATCGGAGTCCGCGGAGAGGATGTGCAGCTCCTCGATCCGCGCCGGGCCGTCCCAGTAGTCGTCGTACCGCGAGGCGACCATCGACCGGCCGGCCTCGAACGACACGTACCGGAAAGCGCCTGTTCCCAGGGGTTTCGACGGATCCTTGAACCCGTTGCGGACGATCTGCGTGCCGATGCCGGCGAGCAGCGCGGGGAACTCGGCGTTCGGCTCGGTCAGCACCAGCTCGACCGTCGACGCACCGATCGCCTTGCTGCGCTTGAGATCCAGCGTCCCGAGCGACGACTGCGCGACCCGGTCCGGTACGGCGGGATCCGCGATCCGGCTCAGGCTGTACAGCACGTCCTCCGGCACCAGCCGCGATCCGTCGTGGAACGTCGCGTCCCGCAGCGTGAACCGCCAGGTGGTCGCCGTACCGTCGTGGTCCCACGTGGCGGCGAGTCGCGGCACCGGCTTCAGGTCCGGGCCGAGCTCGACCAGCTTCTCGTAGATCGCCTTGTGCCGCGCGATGTCCACGAACAGGCTCTGCACGTGCGGATCGAGCACTTCCTTCGCCCCGCCGCCCGCATACACGGCCCGCAACCGCCCGCCCTGCGTCGGCTCCGCGGTCGCCGCCCCACATCCCGCCACCGCGGCCAGCCCGACCATCCCCAGGAACCCACGCCTACCCAACGCCTCGGACACGCGCCACATCCTCACCTTAGTGAAAACGATTGTCAAATCCAGCGCGCATCCGGATCGCCATCATTCTTTCCGCCCGGCAGCACCGATCGCTCTCCGTAACGGCGTGTCAGGGCGTGCCGATCCGGCGAAAAGACGGACCACTGACGGCGGTCCTACTCCGCGCACTCAGCCGGGTTGCAGGTGTTGGGGAGTTGGGTGGCGATCCGGTCGAGCAGCGTGGTGAGTTGGAGCTGCTCGGAGGGGGTCAGGCGGTCGAAGAAGTAGCTGCGAACCGCGTCGACGTGGTCGGGGGCGGCGGCGTCGATCGCCTTGCGGCCCAGGTCGGTGAGACGGACCATCGAGCCGCGGGCGTCCGCCGCGCACTCCTCGCGGCAGACCAGGCCGCGCTTCTCCATCCGGCTGACCTGGTGCGAGAGCCGGCTGCGTTCCCACCCGACGGAGCGGCCGAGGTCGCGGGTGCGGAGTACGCCGTTCTCGGCCTCGGACAGCGGGTGCAGCAGGGCGTAGTCGGCGCCGGAGAGCCCCGAGTTGCCGATCATCCGCGCCTCGAGCGCGCGCATCAGCTCGCGATGCGTGTCACGGTACGCCTGCCAGAGCCGCGCCTCACGCTCGTCGAGCCACATACCTGCATTGTACGGACGGACGTTGACATGTCACGGAGTACGCGACAGTGCGACGGCGAGCCCGATCGTGCCGGCCATCACCGCCAGCTCGAGGACCGCGAGTTGCCGGAACGCCGCCGGGTCGCCGCCCGCCAGCCGGGGCAGGCTGCTCCGGCGGTGCTGCCAGCCGATGAACACCAGCGCCGCGAACGCGAGCGTTTTCCCCAGCACCAGGACGCCGTACCCGCTCGTCACCCACTGCGTGATCAGTCCCCACCCGCCCTGCCGCCCGTCCAGGTGGATCTCCGCGGTGAGCAGCCCGGTGATCCCCATCGTCACCGCGCACACGAACGCGAGCGTGCTGAACAGCTCGACCGACTCCCGCGAGCGGGTGTACCGCAGTACGGCGCCCAGCCCACCGACCCACGCGGTCGCGGCGATCACGTGGACGACGAGCGACACGGTCGCGAGCACCGACCACAGGTTGGTGCGGTCGATCGCCCCGTGCCCGGTGAGCAGCGGTCCGATCAGCGCCGCCACCGTCAGTACGGCCGCAACCCGAGCGGCCCGCAGCGTCTTCGTACCGCTCAACAGCACAGCGAGTACGGCGGTCAGTACGACGGCGACCGCCAACGCCCGCACCTGGCTGAGCCGCCCGGCCGGTTCGGCATGCTCCGCCAGGTGGGACAGCGGGATGCCGAGGATCACCGTCGCGGTCGCGATCAGCCCGCCGATGCTCGCGACCGCCCAGATCCCGGCGGCGAGCGCCGCGTCCTGACAGGCACGCAGCGCCTTGCCGCCGAGTTTTCCGTCGGTGGCCGGCAGGAACAGCACGACCGCGATCACGGCACCACCGGTCGCCACCGCGGCCGCGTCGGCGAGGATCCGCAGTACCGGAACCGCCCACGACACGCCGAGACCCGCGCCGAGCAAGCCGTCGGCAGCACGTTGCGGTGCCCCGCCGCCGGCGAGCAGCGCGAGCACCATCACAACGATGCCGACGGCAACCAGTCCGGCGATCGCGAGCGGCCGTCTCATGAGGCCGGACGGCGCCGGACGATCACCACGGCCAGGGCGACCACGACCAGCATCACCAGGCACATCGCGACGATCGTGACCGTGTTCGAACCACCCTCGGACGGCGAGCTCGCCGGCGTGCCGGCCGGCTCGGTCGCGGGGTGCCCGGCATGGGTCACGGTGAACGCGCCGGAGACCTCGACCGGGTGGCCGTCGGCGGACACCACGCGGGCCTCCACCGTGTACTTCCCGGCCTCGACCATCGCGCCGACCGGCTGTGTGACCGTGTTGTCGATCACCTGCGCGGCACCGTTCGCGACGTCCTTGCCGCTCGGCGACTTCACCTCGACCTGGGTCCCGTCGGAGCCGACCGGCTCGTTGAAGGTCAGCACCACCTTGGTCGGCGGCGCGGCCGTCGACGAACCGTCGGCCGGCGTCATCGACTCGAGTTTGGCGTGCGCCGCCGCCACGCCGGCGGTACCCGCCAGCATGAACAGCGACGCCACCAGTACTGCGATCAGTCGGCGCACGACTACTTCCCGGTCTCCGCGGCGACCCGTCGCGGCCGCAGCCCGAACGCCAGGCCGAGCAGCCCGACCAGCAGGCCGCCACCGCCGAGCCAGCGCGCCAACGTGTCCGACGTACCTTCGGACGTCGTCGCCACGACCGGTGTGACCGCGGCGGCGAGCTTCAGGGTCGGCGCCGGGTGCTCGGGCTCGGCCGCGCCGTCCTTCATCGGATCGGCCCACTTGACCACCGAGCCGTCGCTGTACGTCTGCTCGGTCGGGAAACTCAGCGAGTCCACCCCGTCCGGCAGCTTCCCGACCGAGAGTGCGAACTCGTCGAAGTCGTTCGGCGGGATCCCGCCCGCGGTCGCGGTCCAGGTGACCGTGGTGATCGCCTTGGTCAGCGTGACGTCGCCGACCTTCACCGCGGCGGGCAGCTTCTCCTCCTTCTTCTCCACCTTCCAGCCGGGCATCACCTGCGCCCCGACGGACGCGAACGGGTGGTCCTTCGGCAACGAGACGACGACCTTCGTCGTACTGGTGTTGTCCGACTCGGTCGGCACCCGGAACACGAGCTTGGCGTAGCCGCCGGGCTTGGCGTCCGGCGACGACACGATGACATGGGCCGACGCCGAGCTCGTGGCGCCGATCACCACCAACGCGGACGCCGCGGCGATCGCGGCAGCGCGCAGGACATATCTCTTGGGCATGAGAGAACCTTTCAAGGCATACGAGTAATCCGGCGCGAGCGCCGGTTCAGACAGCGGTGATCACTCGTACGCCGGGAGGCCCGCGGCCGGAGATGCTCGTCCCGAGCCGGGACCTGGCCGGGGTCCAGGATGCGAAAACGCCGGGCGTCGCGGGGACGAGCCGGACCGGACGCAGTACCGGCAGCTCCGGGAGCAGTCGCGCGAAGACCCGCCGTACCCGATGGACCCAGCGGTGGGCGTGACCGATCGCGAGGACGCCGGCGAGCAGGGCGCCCAGGTGCGCGGCGGTCATCGTCACGCTGTCCGTGATCGACATCATGTGGTGCATCGACGCCGCGTCCACTGTGACGTGCACGAAGAGCTGTACGGCGGCCAGCACCAGGCCGGTCAGCAGCCGCTCCCCCGCGAGGTACTCGCCGAGCAGCCAGCACACCCCGGCCAGCGCCGCGAGCGGCGGCAGGACACCGAGCGGTACGTCGCCACCCCCGACGAGCACATGACCGAGCACCGCCACCGCGACGCTCAGCGCCGCGACCGCGGACGTCGGTCTGCTCTCTGTCGGCATTCGATCCCCTCGCTCGTGTCACTCTACGGACAACGGCGCGTCCGGGTTCCCCCGGTCCGTCGTGCAACCTCCGGCGAGACTCACCACGTTGGACTCGGCATGGCCAGGGAGCAGCACGGGTGAAAGCAGAGACGGAGCAGGACTACGTGGACTTCGTGACCCATCACGCGAACTCTCTGTGCCGTACCGCCTACCTGCTGTGCGGGGACTGGCGACGGGCCGAGGACGCGACGCAGGAGGCGCTGATCCGGATGTACCGGGTCTGGGGCCGGATCCAGCGCAAGGGCGTGGTCGCGGCGTACGCCCGGAAGGTCGTGGTGTCGACCACCCTCGACGGCCTCCGGCGGAAGTCCAGCCAGGAAGTCGTCACCGGCAACGAGTACTTCGTCAACGAGCCCGACTCCGACGCCCTCGGCGTGGTCGAGAACCGGATGGTGATCACCGCCGCCCTCGCCGAACTCCCGCCCCGGCAACGCGCCTGCGTGGTCCTGCGGTACTTCGACGAGCTGTCCGTCGAGGAGACCGCGGCCGCGCTCGACTGCCGCCCCGGAACCGTGAAGAGCCAGACGATGCGCGCCCTCGAGAAACTCCGCGCACACCCGGCGCTGGCCGATCTCTCCGACCTGATCGGAGTGCAGGCATGACCGACCTCAAGACCCTGCTGGACCAGGCCAGCGACCGCCCCGGCACCTTCACTCCCGACGTCAGCGAACTCGTTGCCGCCGGGCAGCACCGGACCCGCGTACGCCGGACCGTGTTGAGCGCGGGCGCCGTCGCCGTCATCGCGGGCGCCGCCGTACTGCTGGCAGGGCCGCTCCGCATCACCCGGTCCGAGCCGCAGCCCGCGATCACGCCGACCGTCAGCCGGCCGGCCGCGGTGACGGATCTGTGCGCGAAGTCCGACGACTTCTTCCGGACCGCGAACGACGACGCCTGGCGCGCGAAGGTCGTGCGGACCTGGACGGACAAGGTGGTGGAGGTCACCGACGCGGACGGCGCGATGACGGTCCGCCGGTCGCCGGACGGGACGCAGTACGCGTACTGCGTGGCCGGCGTACCGATCCAGGGGAAGCCGGTGGGCGGGTTCGGCGCGACCTTGCTGAACACCGGCATCGTCACCCGCATGTACCAGATCCAGCGGTACTGGAGCACCGGGTGCGGTGGCGCGAAGGTCGACCGGAGCGACGGGATGAACTGCCTGGGCGTCGTCTACAGCTACGCGGGCCGGGTGCCGGAGGGAATCACCCGGATCGCCTTCTCCGGTCTCGGGCAGCACGCGGACGCCACGATCAAGGACGGGTACTGGGCGCATCGCGTGTACACGGGCGACATCCGCAACGGCAACACCGACCCGGTGTACATCACGATGTTCGACGCCTCCGGCAAGCAGGTGTTCCGGGACAGGTACTGACCTGCTGCGATGATGTCCGGATGGACGTAGCGGTGCTGGAGATCGGGGGAAGTCACGTGACGGCGGCCGTGGTGGCGCCGGGGACGTGGGACGTGACCGAGGTGGACCGGGCGAAGCTCGCGTCCCAGGAGGCGGCCGGGGCGGTGGTCGGGCAGCTCGCGGACGCGGCCCGGAAGTTGCCGCTGGCAAACGGTCTCGCGGTGGCGCTGCCGGGTCCGTTCGACTTCGGCACCGGGGTCGCCTGGTACCGCGACCAGGGGAAGTTCGACCAGCTGTACGGATTCGACCTCGGCGCTGCCCTGGGCAACGAACTCGGTGTCGAGCGGCTGATGTTCATGAACGACGCGGAGGCGTTCGCGGTCGGCGAGTGGACCGCGGGCGAGGTCCGCGGCGTCGAGCGCTGCGTCGGCGTGACGATCGGTACCGGCATCGGTACGGCGTTCCTCGCCGACGGCCGGGTCGTCCGCGACGGCGGCACGGTCCCACCGGGCGGTGAGCTCTACAAGACGACGTACGCCGGGAAGCCGCTGGAGGACGCGATCTCCGCCCGCGCCATCCTCCGCCGCTACACCGAGGCGACCGGCCAGGAAGCCCCCGGCGTCAAGGAAATCGCCGACCAGGCCCGCGCCGGCGACGCCACCGCCCACGAGGTCCTGACCGAATGCTTCACCGACCTGGCCAACGCCCTAACCCCGTGGATAGACCGCTTCGGTGTTACCCAAACAGTTCTGGGCGGCTCGATAGCAGGAGCTTTCGACCTGATCCATTCGTCCCTCCCCTTCCAAGCCTCCGCCACCAAGGACACCGAACACTCAGCCCTGATCGGCGCCGCAGCCCACTACCTCAGAACCTGTCGGTGACCCCCGCTACGGTCAGTGGCGTGAAGATCGCCGAGCCCCGCCTCCGTGCCCAACTCGACTCCGCCACCCCGGACGGAATCGACGACGAGGACCGCCTGCTCGACCTCGAACTGGAAGACGTGGACCTGAGCGACACCGAGGCGGAGCACGTCGAGATCAGCGGCTGCCGGCTGACGCGCTCCAAGCTGGCCGGCTCCGAGCTGGAGAAGGTGCTCCTGGTCGACACCGAGCTCACCCAGTGTGATCTGGCGAACTCCCGCTGGGCGGACGCGTCGCTCACCCGGGTCGCGGTCACCGGCTCGCGGATGATCGGCTTCGCCGGCCCCGGGGCGAACTTCCAGCACGTCACGGTCCGCGACACCGTGCTGGACTTCGCCTCGTTCCGGTTCGCGAAGTTCCAAAGGGCCGAGTTCACCGACTGCCGGCTGCAGAGCGCCGACTTCGTGTCCGCCGACCTGACCGGCGCGACGTTCCGCGGCTGCGACCTGTCCGGCGTCGAGTTCTCCCAGGTCAAGGCGGCCAAGGCGGTCTTCGTCGACTGCACCTGGGACGCCGCCAAGGGCCTCGCCTCACTGGCCGGCGCGACGGTCGCCGCCGCCTCCCCGATCGACACCCTCGCCTTCACCAGCGCGGTCACCGTCGCCGCCGGAATCACGCTGGCGCACCCCGACGACCTGGAGTGATCCTGCCCACGCCAGTGGGCGCCGTACGCCGGATAAGGTGGGCCCGTGACTGACTCGACGATCATCTACACCCACACCGACGAGGCTCCGGCGCTCGCCACGTACTCGTTCCTCCCTGTCGTCCAGGCGTACGCCGGCCAGGCCGGTGTCGGCGTGGAGACGCGGGACATCTCACTCGCGGGCCGCATCCTGGCGGTCTTCCCGGAGTACCTGAAGGACGACCAGCGGGTCGCGGACGCGCTCACCGAGCTCGGCGAGCTGACCCACCGTCCCGAGGCGAACATCATCAAGCTGCCGAACGTCTCCGCCTCGGTCCCGCAGCTGAAGGCCGCGATCGCCGAGCTGCAGTCCCAGGGCTACGCGCTGCCGGAGTACCCGGACGAGCCGAAGACGGACGAGGAGCGGGAGATCCAGGCCCGCTACGACAAGATCAAGGGTTCCGCGGTGAACCCGGTGCTCCGCGAGGGCAACTCCGACCGCCGCGCCCCCGCCTCGGTGAAGAACTACGCCAAGACCCACCCGCACCGGATGGGCGCGTGGACCGCCGACTCGAAGACGAACGTCGCGACCATGTCCGCGGGCGACTTCCGCAGCTCCGAGAAGTCCACCGTGATCGAGGCCGACGGGTCGCTCCGGATCGAGCTGGCCGCCGCCGACGGTACGACGACCGTGCTCCGCGAGTCGGTCCCGGTGCTGGCCGGTGAGGTCGTCGACGCGGCGGTCCTGCACGTCGCCGCACTGCGCGAGTTCCTCACCGCGCAGGTCGCGCGGGCGAAGGCCGACGACGTACTGCTCTCGGTCCACCTGAAGGCCACGATGATGAAGGTCTCCGACCCGATCATCTTCGGCCACGCGGTCCGCGCGTTCTTCCCGAAGACCTTCGAGCAGTACGGCGAGACGCTCGCCAAGGCCGGCCTGTCGCCGAACAACGGTCTCGGCTCGATCCTCAACGGCCTGGCCGACCTGCCGGACGGCGCCGCGATCAAGGCGTCGTTCGACGCCGAGCTGGCGGCCGGACCGGCGCTCGCGATGGTCGACTCGGACAAGGGCATCACGAACCTGCACGTCCCGTCCGACGTCATCGTGGACGCCTCGATGCCCGCCATGATCCGCACGTCGGGTCATATGTGGGGCGCTGACGGCCAGGAGCACGACACGCTCGCCGTGCTGCCGGACAGCAGCTACTCCGGCGTGTACCAGGTCGTTCTGGACGATTGCCGGGCACACGGGGCATTCGATCCGGCAACGATGGGTTCGGTGCCGAATGTCGGTCTGATGGCGCAGAAGGCGGAGGAGTACGGGTCGCACGACAAGACCTTCGAGATCGCCACCGCGGGCGTTGTACGGCTGGTCGACACGACCGGTGCCGTCGTACTGGAGCAGCCGGTCGAGGCCGGCGACATCTTCCGCGCCTGCCAGGCCAAGGACGCTCCGATCCGCGACTGGGTCAAGCTGGCAGTGACCCGGGCGCGCGCGACCGGCGACCCGGCAGTGTTCTGGCTGGACGAGAACCGCGCGCACGACGCGCGGCTGATCGCCAAGGTGAAGCAGTATCTGCCCGAGAACCACGCAGAGGGCTTGGACATCAGGATCCTGTCGCCGGTCGATGCGACCAAGTTCACTCTCGAGCGGATCCGCCGCGGCGAGAACACGATCTCGGTGACCGGCAATGTGCTGCGTGACTACCTGACCGACCTGTTCCCGATCCTCGAGCTGGGCACCAGCGCGAAGATGCTGTCGGTGGTCCCGCTGATGGCCGGCGGCGGCCTGTTCGAGACCGGCGCCGGCGGTTCGGCGCCGAAGCACGTGCAGCAGCTGGTCAAGGAGAACTACCTGCGCTGGGACAGCCTGGGCGAGTTCTTCGCGCTGGCCGCGAGCTTCGAGCACCTGGCCCAGTCGACCGGCAACGCGCGGGCACAGATCCTCGCCGACACGCTGGACCGGGCGACCGCCACGTTCCTGAACGAGGACAAGTCCCCGACCCGCCGGGTCGGCGGCATCGACAACCGTGGCAGCCACTTCTACCTGTCTTTGTACTGGGCGCAGGAGCTGGCCAAGCAGACCGAGGACGCCGAGCTGGCGAAGGCGTTCGCCCCGCTGGCGGAGACGCTGGCCGCGAACGAGCAGACCATCGTCGACGAGCTGCTCGCCGTCCAGGGCAGCCCGGCCGACCTCGGCGGGTACTACCAGCCGGACCCGGCGAAGGCGGCCGCGATCATGCGCCCGTCCAAGACCTGGAACGAAGCACTCGCCACGCTCTGACCGTACGAAGGGCGCCCGGGATGTCCCGGGCGCCCTTTTGCGTCAGGAAGTGAACGGCACCCGGACCCAGCTCAGTACGGCGGGGTTCCGCGGGTCGATCGTCACCCGCAGGTAGTCGTTGTCGCCGGTCGACCCGTCGACGGTGATCCGGGACAGGTTCGCGGCCGGAGTCGCACCGTAGAACTTGGTCCACGACGAGTTCGCCGCGAGCGGCTTGTCGCTGTTGTAGACGTGGCTGTCACCGTTGAACAGGTACACCGGCCCGCGGAAGTTCGCCGACTCGCGGGCGATCTCCTGCACGATCGGCTGGAACGCGTAGTAGTCCGCGTACGCCGGGTTCGTCACGGTCGGGTCGAACATGTCGGCCTGGGTCAGCAGGACGACGGCCTTGTTGTGATCGGCCCGCGCCTGCGCGAACGTGTCGCGGATGCTCTGCATGACGGCCGACGTCCGGTTCAGCACCTCGGCGGTCTGCTCCGGGGTCGGCGCGGTCTTGCCGGTCCACGGCGCCATACTGTTGTTGCTGCCAACGATGTGCAGAGCGGCGAACGCGACGTCGCCCCGGCTGAACCGGACGTCCTCCGGGACGCCCTGCGCGACCTGGCTCTCGACCTTCACCGAGTGCTGCCCGAGCGTCCGGCCGGGCTGCGGGAAGAACATCTGCCGGATCTTCGCCAGCCGCTCCAGCGGGTTGTAGGCGCCGTTGTTCACCCGGTGGCAGTCGGTCCACTCGTTGTCGCCGACGGTGTAGACCAGCGGGTCGGCGAAGCGGTCGAACTGCGTCTTCACCTGGGCGAAGTACTCGTCGCTGCAGACCGACGAGCCGTCCTTGATGTCGCCGAGATGGGTGACCAGCTTGACCGGCTTGTCCGCGTTGATCTGGTCGACCACCTTCGGGAACCGGGCGATCTGCGCGGGACCGTAGGGAATGTCGCCGATCACGGCGAACGTGTACGGGTCCGGGCCCCGGTCCGCGACGGCGTTCGGGACGCCGACCGCGAGGCCGACCAGGGCCAGGCACGCGGTGATCACGGGCGTACGACGTACTCTCACTGATTCCTCCAAGTCCGAGCGGGTACGGGCCAACTTTTCGGCCCGGTGGTGAACGCCCGGGCACTCCCGCGTGAACATTGGCGCCCCGGAAATACGTGGCAGTACGTCGTGGGACCTTCCTACACTGACCGTCATGACAGCTACCCGATCCGTGCTTGCCGCGCAGGCCACGGACTTCCCCCGTTGGTTCCAGGATGTGATCGCCAAGGCCGAGCTCGCTGAGAACGGCCCGGTGCGGGGGACGATGGTCGTACGACCGTACGGGTACGCGATCTGGGAACTGTTGCAGGAGGCAATGAATCGGCGGATCAAGGCGACCGGCGCGGTGAACGCGTACTTCCCGCTGCTGATCCCGGAGAGCTACCTGCAACGCGAGGCCGAGCACGTCGAGGGTTTCAGCCCTGAGCTGGCGGTGGTGACGCATGCCGGTGGGAAGGAACTCGAGGAGCCCGCGGTGATCCGGCCGACGTCGGAGACCGTGATCGGCGAGTACATGGCGAAGTGGATCCAGAGCTACCGCGACCTCCCGCTGCTGCTGAACCAGTGGGCCAATGTCGTCCGCTGGGAGCTCCGGCCCCGGCTGTTCCTGCGGACCACCGAATTCCTTTGGCAGGAAGGCCATACGGCACACGCCTCCGCCGCGGACGCCCGCGCCTACGCGACGCGGATCCTGACCGACGTCTACCGGGACGTGATGGTGAACGTGCTCGCGATCCCGGTCGTCGCCGGCCGGAAGACGCGGCGGGAGCGGTTCGCCGGGGCGGTGAACACCATGACGCTCGAGGCGATGATGCGCGACGGGAAGGCCCTGCAGATGGGGACGTCGCACGAGCTCGGGCAGAACTTCGCGCGCGCGTTCGACATCGGCTACCTGTCCCGCGACGGGCAGCGTGAACTCGCCTGGACGACGTCGTGGGGCAGCAGCACCCGGATGGTCGGCGGCCTGATCATGGTGCACGGCGACGACAACGGTCTCCGGGTCCCGCCCGCCGTCGCCCCGGTGCAGGTCGTCGTACTCGCGGTCAAGGACGAGGCGGTCGCCGCCGCGCGCACGATCGCGGACGAGCTGACCGCTGCCGGAGTGCGCGCGTCGGTCGACGACCGTACCGACCAGCCGTTCGGGCGGCGCGCGGTCAACTGGGAGCTGAAGGGCGTCCCGTTCCGGGTCGAGGTCGGCCCGCGGGACCTGGCCGCCGGCGTCGCTACCGTCGTACGGCGGTTGCGGTCCACCAAGTCTGCCGTCGCTCTGACCGAGCTGACTCCGACCGTCGTAGCAGCCCTTGAGGCCGACCAGGCCCACCTGCTGGCGGAGGCGACCGAGCGGCAGAGGTCTCGGATCACCGAGGTCGCCACGGTCGACGAGGCGATCGAAGCGGCCGCGACCGGGTGGGCCCGGATGCCGTACGACGCGATCGGCGAGGAGGGCGAGGACCGCCTCGGCGAATCCGGCGTCACGGTCCGCTGCCTGCAACGTCAGGACGGCTCACTGCCCGTGGAGGACAACGAGCCGGACCTGACGGCGTACGTCGCCCGCTCGTACTAGCGGGCCAGGTAACGGCGGACGTCGTCGGCCACCTGGGCGCGAGACCGGAGACCGTACTTCCGGAGAATCGCGCTCAGGTGGGTCTTCACGGTGTTGAGGCTGACGCCGAGCTCGGCCGCGAGCTGATCGTTGTCGAGGCCGTCCGCGAGCAGCAACGCGACACCCTGCTGCGCCTTGGTGAGGCTGGCGAACCGGCGTTCGGGTGCCTCGTCGGTGTCCATCAGCATCTCGATCATCTCGGACTGGATGTGCTTGGTGACGTCAACGATCCGCTCCAGGTGCGCCTGGACGGCCGAGCTCACCGCGGGCTCGTCCAGCGCCTCCGTGGCGATCTCGCGGATCGACGCGACCCGGTGCGTCAGGTACTCCATCACGTGGTCGGACGTCAGCGTGTTCGGGCTGTTGTCGCCCGCGGGCAGCCGGCGCAACGCGTCCCGGTCCTCGCCCTCGCGGGTCAGTACGCGCTGCACCACCCCGCACAACCACTCGAACGCGCGCACCGCGTTCTCGTCGTACGACCTGGCGGTGAAGCTCTGCATCGAAAGCATGCCGAGCAACTGGTCCGGCCCGTCCTTCGCCGGCCGGAAGATCGGTACCGTCACGACATCCGCCGGCCGGTGCCGCGGATCTCCGACCGGTACGCCGGACCGCAGCGCGGCCCCGCCGTCGTCGGCGAACCGGTACGTCTGCCGATGCTCGATCAGCCACGCGGTCTGCCCGGTCGGGCCGTAGTTGTGGGTCGCCGGGTCGACGTACTGCCCGTCGAGGTATCCGTAGGGGTAGCGCACCCGGCGGGCGCCCTGCAGCAGGCCGACGAAGAACGCGTCGACCTGCGCCACCTTCCCGGCCACCACCCGGACGTAGTCGTACAAGCCGTAGTGGTCCGACCGGAACATGGTCTCGATCTTGTGGTACGCCTCGCGCAGGATGATCGCGGTCTCCGCGTCAACCCGCAGCGGGACGGTCTTGTCCCCTTCCACGGAGCCGGCCCTCACAACCGTCGGCGGTATCGATCTCTCGACTATCCGCCGTACCAGGCCGTGGATCAAGCATGTGTTTGCGTGGGCGCGGGCGGTACCGCCGCCGCCCGCGCCCACGAGCAGGACACCGCAACTCTGCGCCCCGTGCCGACCGGATCCGCACACCCCCTGGCGGATCCTCGGCCCCCCGACCGTTGCCCGGTGCCCTTCCTCCCCCTGTTGGCTACACAGTGCCACCGATCGCCGTGCGTGACCATCGCCCGGCGCATGAACTTGCCGGATCCACACCTCATCCGCGGGATGAGATCAGAGCCAGCTGGTTTCCAGCGGTTTGCCCTCCGCGTACCCGGCGGCGGTCTGCAGTCCGACCACGGCGCGCTCGTGGAACTCGGTGAGGTTCGCGGCCCCGACGTACGTGCAGGAACTGCGGATGCCGGAGACGATCGAGTCCAGCAGGTCCTCGACGCTCGGGCGCTCGGCGTCCAGGTACATCCGGGCGGTCGAGATGCCTTCCTCGAAGATGCTCTTCCGGGCCCGCTGGAACGGCGAGTCCTCGGCGGTCCGGGACTTCACGGCGCGCGCCGACGCCATCCCGAAGCTCTCTTTGTAGATCCGGCCCTGGCTGTCCCGGTGCGGGTCGCCGGGCGACTCGTACGTACCGGCAAACCAGGACCCGATCATCACGCTCGACGCCCCGGCCGCGAGCGCCAGCGCGACATCACGGGGATGCCGTACGCCGCCGTCCGCCCAGACGTGCTTGCCCAGCTCCCGCGCCCGGGTCGCGCATTCGAGCACGGCGGAGAACTGCGGGCGGCCGACCGCGGTCTGCATCCGGGTCGTGCACATCGCGCCGGGGCCGACGCCGACCTTCACGATGTCCGCACCGGCGTTCACCAGGTCGGTCACGCCCTCGGCGGTCACCACGTTGCCGGCCACGATCGGTACGCCGGGGCCGAGGGCGCGGACCCGCTCCACGACCTCGAGCATCCGCTCCTGGTGGCCGTGCGCGGTGTCCAGCACGAGTACGTCGATGCCCACGTCCAGCAGGGCTTTCGCCTTCTGCTCGGCGTCGCCGTTCATCCCGATCGCCGCGGCCACCCGAAGCTTGCCGTCGGCATCGAGTGCGGGGTCGTACAGGGTCGCCCGGAGCGCCCGCTGGCGGGTCAGGATGCCAACGATCTGACCGTTGCCGTCGACAACAGGCGCGAGCCGGTGCCGCCCGTCGTGCAGCTGGTTGAACGCCGCCTCCGGGTCCGTACCTTGTGGCAGCGTCAGCAGCTCGCGGGACATCACCGCGTCCAACTGCGTGAACCGATCCACGCCGGAACAGTCCGCCTCGGTCACCACGCCGACAGGTCTGCCGTGATCCACGACGACCACGGCGCCGTGGTTCCGCTTGGGCAGCAGGTTCAGCGCCTCACCAACGGTCCCCGTCGGTGCCAGGGTCAGCGCCGTGTCGTGCACCGGATCGCGCTGCTTGACCCAGGCAACAACCTCGGCGACCACGTCCACCGGAATGTCCTGCGGAATCACCGCCAGCCCACCACACCGCGCGATCGTCTCCGCCATCCGCCGCCCCGACACCGCGGTCATGTTCGCCGCAACCACCGGAATCGAAGCCCCGGTCCCATCCGCCGTCGACAGATCCACATCCAGCCGCGACGCCACCCCCGACCGGTTCGGCACCAAAAACACATCACTGAACGTCAGGTCACCCGCCGGCTCCCGATCCTGATGAAACCGCATACCAGACCCCTTCCGCCCGTATCCAAACCCAGCCAGCCTGCCAGACCGACCGACTCGGAACAAGGCTCGTCACACCTCGTGTTCACCCCGGAGCGGCTTCCGTCAACTGGTAGTGCGGCCCTCACGACCTGCCTTGGGCGAAGCTTCTACACGGCGGCCACCGAAGCGATCCGCCGTCAGCGGCCGCGAAGTTGCCAACGGCACCTGTCCCGGGAAGGCGTGCGCGATGGCGCGATTGGCATCAAGCTGGGCCTGACGCTGCGCCTGGTTCTGCTTCAGGCTGGGCATTCGATCACCGAACGCATTCAGACCCGGCTGACGGTCATGCAGGTTTCGATTGAGCCGGGCGCACGTGTGTTCGTAAATGTTGCCAGAACCTTGTCGCGGCTTGATCGCCAGCAACTCTCGTCGAGCAAGCCCGCCTGGTGCCGCGGGCGGCATCTCCCGAAACGTCAGCCGATAGTCCGCCTTCGCCTGCGGATCGGACTGCAGATAGGCAGTGACACAGTCCCGCAGATCCCCCTTCCCCGACTCGTACCCGAGCGCATGCCGCCCGTCCGTGCTCCCCAGTGCAAGATCGCCGATCTGCTTCAGCACCTGTCGATGGAGGTAGCCTGCCGGGCCCCGCGGGTCCTCCTCCGCGGCCGCCGCAAGGCGCATTAGATCGACCGCGAACTCCTTGCCAAGAACGACCTCGTACCTCGCGGAGTCCTCGCTCATGGCGAGTCGTCTTCTAGTCGTGCGCGATCAGCCTCCTCGCGGATCTCCGCGAGGACCTGCTGGCTATACGGGCCCATCATCTCGGCGATTTCGTCGATGGTCATCGGGCGGCTGTCCGGCAGCGGCTCGGTGGCATACACCCGACGGGTCGGATCGTCGATCGTCCCGGCCGGCGGCTCGTCGTCACCGCGCAGCGCGCGGTACTGCGAGGTCGACATGATGACCGCCTCCGGCTGGTCACCCAGGCCCCACACTACCGGCGCGAACGCCCCCTCCCGGATGGCCGCCACCATCGCAGTGAGCTCCGCTCCCACAGTCACTGCCGTGACCACACCTGCCCGACGCGCGAACTTCGTCTCCCCGCCGAGGTCTTCGAACTCGTCGTACGTCAGCAGCACGGCCTCGGGAACTCCCCCGTCCCCGATGCTGAAAGCCTTGGTCCGGCCTCGCCGGAACCGGTTCAGCACCCCGGCGACATCACGCCGTACGTCGTCCAGCGACCGAACCCCGGAACCTTCAGTAGCCACACCTCGACTCTACGACGCCACAGCACCATCCCGCCGCTCTCATCCACAAACCTGCAGCAACCTGCAGCGCTTGTGGATAACTCCGATTCGAACACCCTCCGTATGCGACCCTTACACCATCAGCAACCTGAGAACGGAGCTCTCCATGCCGCGCCGACCGGCCCTCGGACCCACCTTCGCAGCCCTCTGCGCCCTCACCGCGCTAGCCGCCTGCCAAGGCTCCCCCGAAGCCGGCCAACCCAACCGAACCGTGCCCTCGTCCTCCTCCCCGACACCGTCCCCCACCCCCAGCAGTTCACCTCAGACACAAGCCGTGACGGCCGCATCAGCGGCCTATCGAGGCTACGTTGCTGCGGTCGACGCCGCGTATGTCAGCGGAGGGGTAAACACCAAGGCGCTCAGCACGTACGCGAGCGGTGTCATATTGAAGGCTGAACTCATTCATGCCGAAAACCTCCGGGCCAAGAAGTGGCATTCCGTCGGCCATCTGCAGATCATCTGGGTCAAGCCTCTGACGGTCGGCAAGCCGGACACGAACGGGCAGATCGATGCGCTGACCCTCAGCGCCTGCATCGACTCCTCCAAAGCGGGATCAGTGGACTCCAAGGGCAAGAGCATGAGGCCTGCTGGAACACCCACTCAGAGTGTCGATGAAATGCGCATGCGTCGCATCCAAGGTGTCTGGAAGGCTGACTACTCGCAGGGCAGGAAGGCCGCGAAATGCTAATACCAAGAATCATCAGTGCGGCCGCACTACTCTTGCTCGTCGGCCCGCCGATCGCGGTGGCTGACCCGACGCCGAACGATCCAGGCTGTGTTACCAGCTGGGACGACGGCCAGTGCAGTTACGGGGTCGACGACGACGGCAGTCCGCCGAAGACCACTGGAACATCGACTCCTGGGGTTAAGAAGCCCGGTAAGGCAGCTTGCGTATACAAGGGGCAGGTCGTGCCGTGCCGGACGGCCGATGGGTTCTTCGACGCAGAATCCGGGTGTTACCTCACTCAGGTCGATGTCCCGTTGTTGATGGGCCCTCACGTCTATTACCCGCCGGGGACCAAGTACGACCGCTGCTGGGTGATTCTGGACGTCGTCGACGGAAAGCCGATCGGAATCGAGAAGGCGCTCTCCGTCGTCAAGCCGCCCGGCGAAACTCGGACCATCGATCCTCGGGTCGCCGCTCAGCGGGTAGTGAAGACGATGAACTTCGCGGCACCGCAACTCGGGCTGTCGCCGTACGTGCAGAGCGTGGACCACGTCGGGGTTGTGAACGTCCCGGTGTGGATGTGGGTGACGGATCCGGGGGCGACGACCACCGGGCCGCAGACGAAGACTGCCGCCCTTGGTGGAGTTGCGATCACGGCTACCGGAACCGTCGACCGTATCGAGTGGTCCATGGGCGCGGGCAAGGTGACCTGCAAGGGGGCCGGGACGCCGTTCACCCGTGCCATGGCGTCAGGCAAGTCGTTGAAGGAGATGCCCGCGTCGCCGACCTGCGGCTTTCGCTACAGCAAGTCGTCGCGTTGTGTGACGTCGGGCAGCTACCGGGTGACCGCGACGGCGTACTGGAACGTGCATTGGACCGGTGGCGGCATGCAGGGCGACATTCCGCTCGACTTCAGCCGGTCGCTCCCGCTCAGGATCACCGACCTGCGGCCGGTACTGGTCGACCCGGACGGCGGCTCGGTGCCTCCGACCAGTGCACCGCGGTCCTGCTGACCGAGCGGCCGGACAGCCGGAACCGGCTCTCCCTTCGTGGGGAGAGCCGGTTCGGGTGGGTCAGTGGTGGAGGTCGAAGCGGTCGAGTTCCATGACCTTGTGCCAGGCCGCGACGAACTCGGTGACGAACTTCTGCTTCGCGTCGTCGCCGGCGTAGACCTCGGCGAGGGCGCGGAGTTCGGAGTTCGAGCCGAAGACCAGGTCGGCCCGGGTGCCGGTCCACTTGACCCTGCCGTCGACGGTGCCCTCGAACGTCTCCTGGCTGTCGTCCGCGGCGTGCCACTCGGTGCCGAGGTCGAGCAGGTTGACGTAGAAGTCGTTCGTCAGCGTGCCGGGGTTGTCGGTCAGTACGCCGTACTTCGAACCGTCGTAGTTCGCACCGAGGACGCGCAGACCGCCGACGAGCACGGTCAGCTCCGGGGCGCTCAGCGTGAGCAGGTTCGCGCGGTCGAGCAGCAGGTACTCGGCCGGGAGCTTGTTGCCCTTGCCGTAGTAGTTGCGGAACCCGTCCGCCACCGGCTGGAGCGCCGCGAACGACTCGGCGTCCGTCTGCTCGGCGGTCGCGTCCGTACGGCCGGGGGTGAACGGTACGACGATGTCGACGCCGGCGTTCTTCGCCGCGATCTCGACGCCGACGCCACCGGCCAGCACGATCAGGTCCGCCAGCGACACCGGCTTGCCGAACGACTGCTGGATGCCCTCGAGCGTCCGCAGTACCTGAGCGAGCTCGTCCGGGTTGTTGACCTCCCACCCGCTCTGCGGCTGCAGGCGGATGCGGGCACCGTTGGCGCCACCGCGCTTGTCGCTGCCACGGAACGTCGACGCCGACGCCCACGCGGTCGAGACCAACTGCGCGACGGTCAGCCCGGACGCGGCGATCGCGGCCTTCAGCGCGGTCACGTCCGCGTCGGACACCAGCTCGTGGTCGACGGCCGGCACCGGGTCCTGCCAGATCAGCTCCTCGCTCGGGACCTCGGAGCCGAGGTACCGGACGATCGGGCCCATGTCGCGGTGCGTCAGCTTGAACCAGGCGCGCGCGAACGCGTCCGCGAACTCCTCCGGGTTCTCCTTGAAGCGGCGCGAGATCGGCTCGTAGATCGGGTCGAAGCGCAGCGACAGGTCCGTGGTCAGCATCGTCGGCAGCTTCTTCGGGCCGTCGTACGCGTCCGGGATGATCGCCTCGGCGTCCTTCGCGACCCATTGGTTCGCGCCGGCCGGGCTCTGCGACAGCTCCCACTCGTAGCCGAACAGGATGTCGAAGAAGTCCGTCGACCACTGCGTCGGCTTCGTGGTCCAGGTGACCTCGAGGCCGCTGGTGATCGCGTCCTTGCCCTTGCCGGTGTTGTACGTGCTCTTCCAGCCGAGGCCCTGCTGCTCGATCGGGGCGCCCTCCGGCTCCGCGCCGACGTTCTCCGCCGGGCCGGCGCCGTGGGTCTTGCCGAACGTGTGGCCGCCGGCGATCAGCGCGACGGTCTCCTCGTCGTTCATCGCCATCCGGCCGAAAGTCTCGCGGATGTCGCGGGCGGCGGCGACCGGGTCCGGGTTGCCGTTCGGGCCCTCCGGGTTCACGTAGATGAGGCCCATCTGGACCGCACCGAGCGGACGCTGCAGGTCGCGGTCACCGGAGTACCGCTCGTCGCCGAGCCAGGTGGTCTCCGGGCCCCAGTACACGTCGGTCTCGGGTTCCCACACGTCCTCGCGGCCACCGGCGTACCCGAAGGTCTTGAAGCCCATCGTCTCCAGCGCGACGTTGCCGGTGAGGATCAGCAGGTCGGCCCAGGACAGCTTCTGGCCGTACTTCTTCTTCACCGGCCAGAGCAGCCGGCGGGCCTTGTCCAGGTTGCCGTTGTCCGGCCAGCTGTTCAGCGGCGCGAACCGCTGCTGACCGGCGCCCGCGCCACCGCGGCCGTCGTGGATCCGGTACGTGCCGGCGCTGTGCCAGGCCATCCGGATCATCAGCGGGCCGTAGTTGCCGAAGTCGGCCGGCCACCAATCCTGCGAGGTGGTCAGGACCTCGGCGATGTCGGCCTTGACCGCGGCCAGGTCCAGCGTCTTGAACGCGGCGGCGTAGTCGAACTCCGCGCCGAGCGGGTTCGCGACGGCCGGGTTCTTGGCCAGGATCTTCAGGTTCAGCTGGTTCGGCCACCACTCGCGGTTGGCGTTCCCGCTGGTCGGGTGCACGCCCTGACCGTGGTTCACCGGGCAGCCACCGGTCTCGGCGCCGCGGCTCTCCGCGGAGGCCTCGCCGGGCAGGGGCTCATGGTTCTCGGACATCGGATTCCTTCCAGGACTGGACGTTTTCGGCTTCAGCTCAGGTATGTCGTGCGCAGTCCGCGCACCGGCCCCAATAGATGACCTCGGCCTCGTCGATGACGAACCCGTGGTCCTCGGACGCGGTCAGGCAGGGCGCATGCCCGACCGCACAGTCGACGTCGGCGATCGCACCGCACGACCGGCAGACGACGTGGTGATGGTTGTCGCCGACCCGGGACTCGTACCGCGCCACCGACCCCAGCGGCTGGATCCGGCGTACCAGGCCGGCCGCCGTCAGCGTCTGCAGCGAGTCGTACACCGCCTGGTGCGAGGTCTGCGGCAGTTCGTTGCGCACGGCACCGATAATCGAGTCCGTGTCCGCATGCGGATTCCCGTACACCGCGGCCAGCACCGCCAGCCGCGGCCGCGTCACCCGCAGCGAGACCCCACGCAACAACTCCTGGAGCTCGTCCGCCGTCGGCATGCTCCGCAGTCTTCCGCGTTTTCTGGAATGAGTCAAGATTAGCTGCGGCGTTTCCTACCCAGCCTGCACCTCAGGGCTGGATGTTCTCCAGGTCCGCCAGCAGCTTCGGGTGCTCCGGCTGCCAGCCGAGAGTCTTCCGCGTGTACGCACTGGACGCCGGCTGATCAGCCGCGAAGATCGGCCCCAGTGCTCCGTACGTCGCCTCAGGCACGGACTGCACCGGCAGACCGAGACGACGGCCGATCACAGCAGCAATGTCGCGTACGGCGTCACCCTCGTCGTCCACCGCGTGCCACGCCGTACCGGCCTCCGCGTTCTCCAGCACCAACCGGAACAGCACCGCCGCATCCAGCGCATGCACCGCGGGCCACCGCTGCGCGCCGTCCCCCGGATATCCGGACACGCCAGACTGCCGGGCAATCTGCGTCAACAGCCCCGCGAACCCACCGTCCCCCTGGTTGTGAACGGTCCGCGGCATCCGCACCGCAGCGCTCCGCACGCCTTGGGACGCCAACTCCAACACCGCCATCACCGACCGCCCCCGACCGCCGACGGGCCCTTCGAGCGGCAACGGATCCTCCTCGGTAGCCGCCCGCCCCGGCGCCCACGGCGTACCGGACACCGTCACCAGCGGCCGCCCGCTTCCCGCCAACTCCTCCCCCAAGACCCGCAACGCAGCCCCCTCCTCGGCGATCCCCGCCGCCAAAGCCTCCGGACTGCTGAAGTCGTTGCTAAAGGCAAGGTGAATCACCCCGTCCGCCTTCGCGGCACCGGCCCGTACGACGTCCAGATCGCCCAGCCCGCCCCGCACCGCCTCGGCGCCGGCCTCCCGCAACGCCGCCGCCGACCCCTCGGACCGCGCCAGCCCGACCACCTCATGCCCGTTCCCGAGCAACTCCCGAACAACAGCGGACCCGATCAGCCCGGTACCGCCGGTGACGAACACCTTCATAGGACACTCCTCCGCGATGGGACCTTTGTCCCATCACAATAGCACCGACGGGACAAAGGTCCCATCACCTACAATGCCCCCATGGCACGATGGCAACCCGGAGCCCGCGAACGACTGGTCCTCGCCGCCGTGGACCTGTTCGCCGAACACGGCTACGACGCCACCACAGTCACCCAGATCGCCGACCGCGCCGGCGTCACCAAGAGCACCTTCTTCCGCCACTTCCCCGACAAACGAGAACTCCTGGTCGCCGGCCAGGACACCCTGAGCACGCTGCTGTCCGAGGGCATCGCCGACGCCCCGGCCGAGGCCACTCCGCTGGAAGCGGTGGCCGCCTGCCTCCGGCGTGCCTCGACCGCCATGGGCCCCATGAACCGCGAACTGGCACCTCGCCTGAAAGCGGCAATAGCCGCCAGTAAAGAACTCCAAGAACGCGACGCCCTCAAATCCGTAGGCCTGGCCAACGCCATGACCACAGCCCTGCAAACAAGAGGCGTACCGACCCCGCTGGCCCACCTGGCCGCCGAGCTCGGCGTACTGGCCTTCAAACAAGGCTACGAATCGTGGACAGCCATGAACGACGACTCGGACCTCGCCCCGCACGTGCTGGCCGCCCTCGACGACCTGAAGGCGGCAACTGCGGCATTGCAATGAGACATTCGCGCCCCATTTACTGAGAGAATTCTGAGCGTAATGAGATCGGCACACTGGGTGGTTTACGCGGCACTGGTGGTTCATCATGTATTGCGTGTCGAACACAACTCGCATTCCGCTTCCCGGAAGTTCCCGACCTGCATTCGCTGACGCCGAGACGGTCGGACCGGTCCCTCCGGACAGTTCGATCACGGTCACGCTGGTACTGCGTCGTCGTGCCGAACTGGACGAGGACCTCGTGACAGGTCCCGGCACCGTGACGGCGGAGGAACTCGCCCGGCGGTTCGGCGCAACCGACGAAGACCTCGCCCGGGTGCAGGAGGTGCTCACCGCGTCCGGGCTGAGCATCACCGGAACGCACGTAGGCGCCCGACGAGTGACGGTGCGCGGGCCGGCGTCCGCGTTGGCGGACGTTTTCGGTACCGAGTTGTCGCTCGTCCGCAGCCGGGACGAAGCAGGCAGCAACGGGGAACTCCGCGTCCGGACGGGTGCGGTATCGGTGCCTGCCGAACTCGACGGGATCGTCGTCGCCGTACTCGGTCTCGACAACCGCCCGCAGGCGCGCGCCCAGTTCCGGCTGCACGCGGCTCCGGCGACGGCGCAGGCGTTCACGCCGGACCAGGTCGGCTCCCTCTACAACTTCCCGGCCCAGACCGACGGGACCGGACAGACGATCGCGATCATCGAACTCGGCGGTGGATTCAAGCGGGCCGATCTCAGCACGTACTTCACCGGCTTGAAGATTCCCGAGCCCCAGGTGAGCGCAGTCGAGGTGGACGGCGGCAAGAATGCCCCGACCGGTGATCCGAGCTCCGCCGACGGTGAGGTGATGCTCGACATCGAGGTCGCGGGGGCGCTCGCCCCGGGCGCCAAACAGCTGGTCTATTTCGCGCCCAACACCGATCAGGGATTCCTGGATGCGGTCAGCACCGCTGTGCACGCCACCCCGACGCCGACCGTGGTCAGCATCAGCTGGGGCCAGTCCGAGGACCAGTGGACGGCGCAGGCGAGGACGGCGATGGACCAGGCATTCGCCGACGCAGCAGCGCTCGGCGTGACCGTGTGCGCAGCCAGCGGCGACAACGGCAGCGCGGACGGCCAGACCGACGGCGCGCAGCACGCGGACTTCCCCGCCTCGAGCCCGCACGCCCTCGCGTGCGGCGGCACACACCTCGAAGGCGTCCCGCCGAAGATCACCTCCGAGACGGTCTGGAACACCCCAGGCGGCGGCGCTACCGGCGGCGGCGTCAGCGACACGTTCCCGGTGCCGGCCTACCAGTCCACCGCCGGAGTACCCACCCGAGCCGGCGGCGGCACCGGCCGAGGCGTCCCCGACGTAGCAGGCGACGCCGACCCCGCCACCGGCTACAACATCCTGGTCGACGGCCACCGCATGGTCGTCGGCGGCACCAGCGCCGTAGCCCCCCTGTGGGCCGCCCTACTAACCCGCCTCGCCCAAGCGACCGGCCACAGCCTCGGCCTAATACACACCCAGCTCTACCAGGGCGTCCGCGCTGGCGCCGTACAACCAGGCTTTCACGACATCACCACCGGAACCAACGGCGCCTACCAAGCAACACCAGGCTGGGACGCCTGCACCGGCCTAGGCGCCCCCGACGGCACAGCACTCTTGAAAGCCCTGCAAACCCCAAGCGCCTAACCAACAAAGCGAAGGCAGGTGACCGACCCGCCCACCCCAACCCAAACAGCCGAGCGGCGCGAAGGCCCACCCACAGCAGCCCACCCACCCCAACCCAAACAGCCGAGCGAAGCGAAGGCCTACCCGCGCCGACCTGCCCAAGCCAGCCACAGCCGCCGAGCGCAGCGACGGCGCTGGGGGTGCGGGTGGCGGAGCCCCCGCTTGCGGCAAGCGAAGCGCAGCCGCACAAATGACGAAGGCGAGGCAGCCGACGCTTTCCGTCGGCACACCTCGCCCATCGCCTTCGTGGAGCTGAGGGGATTCGAACCCCTGGCCTCTTCGTTGCGAACGAAGCGCGCTACCAACTGCGCCACAGCCCCAGGCTTGCTCGCCGGGTTTCCCTGGCGACCGCGAAACTCTAACACGGAGAGGGCCGCGATCTAAAACCGGATATCAGTCGCCGACGGCGCGCTTCACCTCTGGCTCGACCATCGGCTGGGGGGCCGGGGTTTCGGTGGCGGCGGGCTTCTCCGCGGGGTCGGTGGTACGGGCGCTGGAGAACACTTCGTCGTCGGTGAGGGAGATGGTCCGGACCGTGCGGTCGGGGGCCTTCTCCTTCATCACGTACGTCGGCAGCGTCACCGGCACCGGGTCCCACAGGCCTTCCGCGGCCGGCTTCTCTTTCTTGGCGGCCGGGGCGGGAGCAGGGGTGGGTTCGGCGGGGAGCTTGACCTCGATGGTCAGCTCTTCGTCGGGGGTCGGGGCGGGCTTGCCGGCGGGTCCGCGGTCGTGCTTGGCGCGGACCCGGGTACGGCGTTCCGCGGCGGCCGCGGCCCGTGCGCGAGCCTGCCGGCGCAGCTGAACCCGTGTGAGTACGACGAATCCGGCGATCGTTGCCCCGGGCACCGCGACGGTCCACCAGGGCAGGATGGTGAGGCCGGCGAGGGCGACGACGGACAGCAGCGAAAGCGTCAGGATCGACAGCACCCGCCGGCGGCGCATCGCGGCCACCCGGCGGGCTCGGTTCGGGATGTACTTCGCCGGCGGCGACGGGTCGTCGGCGGCGGTGGATCCGGCGGGGCGTACGACGTACCGGGGCCGGGACGGATCGCGGGACAGCACCCGGGCTTCGTCGGACGACGGCACGACGGGCTTGCGCCGGGCTTCGTCACCGCGCTTCAGCCACATCGGGACGAGATAGGCAGCCCACGCGGCGACGATCGCCACATAGATCAGTCCTGTCGTCCCCATGCGACGACGCTAAGGCGCGGCGGGGGCCAGATGGGGTACGTGGCGCGGTGTGTCGCAAGAAGACTCGTGTGACTGATGTGAATAGCACGCACCGTAGTCAGGTCAGTCGCGCTACGAGACCGGGTCCGACCTCTTCGATGTTGAGGGCAAAGATCCGGTGGTCGCGCCAGTCGCCGTCGATGTGCAGGAACCTCGGCCGCTCGCCTTCGTACCGGAAGCCGAGTTTCTCCACGACCCGCAGACTTGCCTTGTTCTCGGGGCGGATCGCCACCTCGATCCGGTGCAGGCCGAGGGTGAACCAGCAGTGGTCGGCGGCCATCGCGACGGCGGTCGGCACGATGCCGCGGCCGGCGTACTGCTCGTCGACCCAGTAGCCGAGGTTCGCCCAACGCGCCGATCCGTAGGTGATTCCGGACACGGTGAGTTGTCCGACCAGCGGCCATTTCGCCCGGGCACCGGCGCCGGCGGCACCGCCGTACGTGATGACGAACGGGAGCATCCGTCCGAAGCGGGCCTGCCGGTTCCAGTCGCGGGCCATCGCGCGGAACGTGCGCGCACCGTCCTCGGCACCGGGTGGCTGGGTGGCGTCCCACGGCCGTAGCCAGCTGACGTTGCGCTGGCGGGCGGCGGCCCATTCGCTGCCGTCGCCGGTCCGCAGCGGCCGTAGGCCGACCTGCCCGTGCTTCAACTCCACGGGCCATTGCACGATCGCCATCAGTCGGTGTCCGTCCGCACGTGGTCACCGCCGTGCACCTGCTCGACCGCGTGCCGCAGCAGCGGCTCGAGCACGGCGAGACCGTCCTTCACACCACCCCGTGATCCGGGCAGGTTGACGATGACCGTACTACCGGCGACGCCGGCCAGCCCTCGGGACAGTGCAGCGGTCGGTACGCCGTTCGCGATGCCGTACGCCCGGATGGCTTCCGCGATCCCGGGCACGACCTTCGTCAGTACAGCGGCCGTCTGCTCGGGCGTCTCGTCGGTCGGCGAGATCCCTGTACCGCCGGTCGTCAGCACCACGTCGTACGCCGACTCGACCGCGGCCCGCAGCGCCTCGCCGACGGGCGTACCGTCCGGGACGACATCCGGACCCGCTACGTCGAAACCCCAGTCAGCCAGGCGTGCTGCGATCAGCGGACCGGTCGTGTCGGTGTAGACGCCGGCGGCGGCGCGGTTCGAGATGCTGACGACGAGAGCTCTCACGGCCGCTCCCAGTGCCCGGTCTTGCCGCCTTCTTTCAGCTCCACCCGTACGTCGGACAGCACGGCCGCCGGGTCCAGCGCCTTCACCATGTCGATGACCGCGAGCCCCGCGACTGCGACCGCCGTCAGCGCCTCCATCTCGACGCCGGTCCGGTCGGTGGTCTTCACCTGCGCCCGGATCAGTACGGCGTCGTCGGCCACCTCCAGGTCGACCTTCGCACCGGTGATCGCGATCGGATGGCACAACGGCACCAGGTCCGGGGTGCGCTTCGCGCCCATGATCCCGGCGATCCGGGCGACGCCGAGCGCGTCGCCCTTCGGCACGCCGTCACCGCGCAGCGCCGTCACCACCTCGGCGGACACGAAAACCTTGCCGCTGGCAACGGCCCGTCGGGCACCGGCATCCTTCGCCGAGACGTCGACCATGCGCGCGGCGCCGGTCTCGTCGACGTGGGTAAGCCGGCCGGGTCCCGGCGTACCGGAGCCAGGCGGGGTCGCACCCGGGTCGCGCGTCATCCAGTCTCCTCGTCCAGCACGGTCATTCGTCCAACAGCATCAGCTCGACCTGGTCGCCGGCCCGGACGGACGTGACGTCCTCCGGCACGACGATCAGTGCGTTCGCGCGGCTCAGGCCGCCCAGCAGGTGGGAGCCGTGCCCGCCGACTGTACTGGCCATCCAGCCCTCGTCGCCGGAGGTGGCCGCGGCGCGGACGAACTGCCGCCGCCCCGCCGGTGAGCTGAACCCGTCGAGCGTGACGCCGGGGACCAGCGTCCGCCGGTACGGCATCTGCCCCATCATCTTGCGCAGCGCGGGCCGGACGAAAACCTCGAACGAGATGTACGCCGAGACCGGGTTGCCGGGCAGTGTGAAGATCGGCACCTCGTCGTCGCCGATCACGCCGAACCCCTGCGGCTTGCCGGGCTGCATCGCGACCTGCGGGAAGTCCACGGTGCCGAGCTTGGACAGCTCCTCCTTGACGATGTCGTACGCCCCCATGCTGACGCCGCCGGTGGTGATCACCAGGTCGGCCCGCACCAGCTGGTCGGAGAGCGTGTCCATGATCCGCTTGGGGTTGTCGTCGACGATGCCGACCCGGTACGCGACCGCACCGGCGTCGCGCGCACACGCCGCCAGGGTGTAGCTGTTCGAGTCGTAGATCTGCCCGTCGCCCAGCCGGCTGCCTGGCTCGCGGAGCTCGGCGCCGGTCGAGATCACCACGACCCGCGGCCGCGGTCGCGCCTTCACCCGGGCCCGGCCGACCGCCGCGAGCACCGCGATCTGCCGCGGGCCGAGGACCGTGTCCGGGTCGAGCACCTGCGCACCGGCCGTCACGTCCTCGCCGGCATACCGCACCGACCCGCCGACCGGCGGTTGCTGGGTGACCCGGACCGTGACGGTCCCGCCGTCGGTCCACTCGACCGGCACGACGCTGTCCGCGCCGCGCGGCATCGGCGCGCCGGTCATGATCCGCACGCAGGTCCCGGGGGTGACCACGATCGGCTCGCTGCGCCCGGCCCGGAACTCCCCGACCACCGGCAGACTGATCGGGTTCTCGTCCGAGGCACCGGCCAGGTCCGCGGCCTGCACGGCATACCCGTCCATGGCCGAGTTGTCGAACCCCGGCAGGCTCACCCCCGAGACGATGTCCTCGCAGAGCATCAGCCCGACCGCGTCCATCAACGGCTGATCGAACGCCGGCAGGGCCGTCACCCGTCCGAGTACGACCTCTAGATGCTCATCCACACTTCGTCTCACGAGCCCGACCTTAATCGACGGCTCGCGGGTTTCCCTCGATAGTTCCGGAGGAGTGCGTCAAGAAGTCCGGTCGGGTTCCGATTCGGGGTGCGCGCCCCACGTCATCCGTACGTCCGGGGCGTGTTCCTCGTTCGCTGCGCCGTCCGTACGGCGTACCTCGTGGAAGCCGTGCCGCCGGTAGAAGGACTGGGCCCGCAGGTTGGTCTGGAACGTCCACAGCGCCAGCCCGCCGGGACGGAGGTCCTTCGCCAGGTCGACCAGCACCGAGCCGATCCCCCGCCCGGCCGCCTCCGGGGCGACGTACAGCTGGTCGAGGTCGTCGCCGTCGAGGGTGAGGACCGCGACGATCCGGTCCGCGTCGAGCGCGACCCAGGTCTCGCCGTCCGGCAGCAGTACGTCGGCGAACCAGCCCGCGACCTGCTCCGCGGTGTGGATCGCCGGCGGCAGCTGGGACCCGTCGGCGTGCCGCGACCGCCACCAGACGGCGGCGGCCTCGGCCGTGTCGGACGGCTCGAGCGGACGGACCAGGAGGTCGTCGGTCAACGCAGCTCGGTTCCGTCCGGGATCACCCGGCGCTCGCCGGCCGGCGCGGTCACCTCGACGTCCCCGACCACCGCCACATCCTTGCCGAAGGCAACGTCACCGCGGACCGCCAGCCGGTCGGCGGCGACCAGCGACGGCGCCCCGGCCGGGAACCTGGCCTCGAAGTCGGCGAGGATCCTGAAGTACTCCGGGTCCAGGTCGACGTACGGCTCGTCGCCGTCGTGCATCGTGGTCAGCTCGCCGGCCTCGTCCAGTTGGTAGGCGTCCGAGCGCAGCACGAGCAGGTCGTTGGTGGTCTTCACCGGTTTGAACCGGCTGCGGTCCACGATCACCGCCTGCGACCCCTCGAAGGTCTCGATCGCGGTACCCATCCCGGTCTCCAACTGGATCACCTTGGGCGACGTCGGGTCGGCCGGGTCGACGGTCTTGCGGTTCACCATGATCGGCAGCCCGAGGATCCCGTCGTGCCCGGCCATCAGCTCGGCCAGCCGGTCCAGGTCGATCCACAGGTTGTTGGTGTTGAACATCTTGTGCCGGCCGATGTCCTGGAAGTACCGCGTGTCCTCCTCGGCGACCTGGGCGCTGTCCCGCAGGATCAGCCGCCCGTCGGACTTCCGGACCGCGACGTGCCCGCCCTTGCGGTCCGACCGGGTCCGCCGGCAGACCTCCATACCGAACGGTACGGTATGTTCCGCCATCCAGGCGGCGATCCGGGGATCCGGGGTCGCCCCCAGGTTGTCGGCGTTCGAGATGAACGCGTGCCGGAAACCGTGTTCGCGGAGCGCGTCGAGGGTGCCGGAGGCAACCAACGCGGTGAACAGGTCGCCGTGCCCGGGCGGGCACCAAGCGAGCTCCGGGTCCGGTTCCCACTCGGCCGGCGTCAGGTCGTCGGCGAGCAGCTTCGGTTCCATGTTCTGCTGGAAGTCGAGCGGCAGGCCGTCGATCGCGAGCCCGCCGTACTCGCCGAGGATCCGCCGCGACTCGGTCCTGGTGCGGAACGAGTTCATCAGCACCAGCGGCAGCGGTACGTCGTACTTGCGCCGGGTCGCCAGGATCTGCCGGGCGATGATGTCCAGGAAGCTCAGCCCGTCCTTGACCGGCAGCGCGGACTTCGGGCCGGTGACGCCCATCGACGTACCGAGGCCGCCGTTGAGCTTGATCACCACGGTCTCGGCGAGCGCGGCGCGGAGCGCGTCCGGGTCGGTGTCCAGGTGGTCCAGGTGCGGCAGGTCGCCGACCGGCTCGATGTCGTCCTCGGGGATCTTGCCCTGGTGCCCGGATTCGAGGAGCCGGTAATAGTGCGTGAAGACGCGTATTGCAACGTCGGCAGCACCGGCCGCGCGCATCTTCTCCTGCGCTTGTCTGAGACCCACCTCACCCATGCACCAACCCTAGGGGACAGCCGGTAATCCCAGTGTTGCCCGCGTCACGCTCATACGATCAGAAGGTGTACTTGACGAAGGCCGTGGCGCGGCAGCAGTTCCTCGACGCGCGGGGTGCTCGGCACCACGCGGAGGGACTGCTGGCGAGCGCCCAACAGGTGTTGCCGGCTGTGTACCGGGTCGCTTTGTACGTATCCATGGGCCCTGAGCCGCAGACCGGTGCGTTGATCGACTGGCTGCTCGCGACACACCGCGAGGTGCTGCTGCCGATCCTGTACGCCGACAACGACCTGGGCTGGGGTATTGCGCCCGGCGCGGCGGACCTGGTGCCCGGGCGGCTCGGGCTGTCGGAGCCCCCGATCGACCTGGGCTCCGACGCGATCGCCACCGCCGACCTGGTCATCTGCCCGGCCGTGGCGGTCGCGTACGACGGCGTACGGCTAGGACGCGGCGGAGGCTCGTACGACCGGGCCCTGGCCCGTGTCCGTCCTGGTACGCCGGTGTGGGCCGCCGTGTACGACACGGAGGTCGTCGACACGCTCCCGTCCGACTCACACGACCGCCCGGTGGACGCCGCGCTCACACCCAATCGTTTGATCCCGCTGCGAAGATCGGCAGACGACTCATGCTGAACACGTACGTCGACAACGGTGTCGTACCCGGGCTGATCAGCCTGGTGAGCCGTGGCGACGAGACCCACCTGGAGATCCACGGCAGGACGGCGTACGACGGTCCTGACCTCGAGCGGGACAGCCTGTTCCGGGTGTCGTCGTTCACGAAGCCGATCACGGCAGCCGCGACCATGCTGCTCGTCGACGACGGCCGGCTGTCCCTGGACGCACGCGCGGCCGACGTACTGCCGGAGCTTGCCGATCCCGTCGTACTGCGAGCACCGGACGGGCCAGCCGATGACACGGTGCCGGCCGAGCGCGCCATCACCGTGCGGGACCTGCTGACGTTCCGGCTGGGCCTGGGTGAGTCGGACAACCCCTCGTTGCGGCAGCGGGAGGAGGATCTCGGCGTACGGACGTTCGGGCCCCCGATCCCGCGGACGGAGCTGGAGCCGGACGAGTGGATGCGGCGGCTCGGGACGTTGCCGTTGCAGTACCAGCCGGGTGAGCGGTGGCTGTACGCCACGGGCTCGCATCTGCTCGGCGTACTCATCTCACGGGTCGCAGGGCAGCCGTTGGAGGAGTTCCTGCGCGAGCGGTTGTTCGAGCCGCTGGGGATGCACGACACCGGGTTCACCGCGGCGGACCCGGCTCGGCTCACCACGGCGTACGTCGGGGAGGACGTGCTCGATACAGCGTCTGAGAGTCAGTGGCTGGCGCCGCCGTCGTTCCCGGACGCCGCCGGCGGGCTGATCTCGACTGTGGACGACTTTCACGCGTTCACGCGGATGCTGCAGAGCGGTGACCTGCTGTCGCGGGAGGCGGTCGCAGAGATGACGACGGACCACCTCACACCGGAACAGCGAGCTGGGGCTGGTGACTTCCTCGGGCCGGACACCGGCTGGGGCTACGGGGTGTCCGTCGGCGACGACGGGCGGTACGGCTGGGCCGGCGGGCTGGGCACGCTCTGGTCGACCACCGCTGACGGGACCATCTCGATCCTGCTGACGCAGCGGGCGCTCTGGACCTGGCCGGAGGAGCTGTTCGCCGAGGCCAGTGCGCCCGCCTGGTAGCTGCTAGCTGTCCGGCTTGGTGAAGGTCAGGGAGTGCTTGCGGGTCGCCTCGACCGCACCCTTCGTGTAAGCCCACGGCAGGGTCTCGCCCTTGACCCACAGCTCGGTCTGGTCGGTGTAGTTGGACGAGTACGCGTGCCCGGAGACACCGGTCAGGTTGATCCAGCGCGACTGGTCGAAGTTCGACAGGTCGACGACCATCCGCATCGACGGCGTCGACGTCACGTCGTACCCCACGGACGCGTCCCAGGAGGTGGCGTCGACGATCGACGTACCGCCGCCGAGCTCGTACGGGCCGCGGTTGAAGATCTTCTCGACCACACCGATCCCGGACTTGCCCAGCGTCTGGTTGGTCAGCGTGAGCTTGTGCAGCCGACCCCACTGCCAGTTGGCCGGCTCACGCGCCATCTTCTGAGTGATCTCGGTACGGGCGTTCACCAGCGCCTCACGGAGGATGTCGTCGCGGCTCTCGCGCTGCGGCGTCCTGATGTCGTCCCACCAGCCGCTGTTCGGCTGGCCGAGCAGCGTGTGGATCACCTCGAACCAGCGGGAGCCACCGTCCGGCCAGGTGCCGTCCGGGAGCTGGTCGTGGAACGTCAGCGCGAGCAGGTTGCGCCAGACGACGTTGAAGTACGCCGCGGCCGCGGAGTCCGGCGGCTGGGTGAAGTCCCAGTTCCGCAGGGTGTCCTGGCCCTGCCGGTCGAAGGCGTCGTTGATGCTGATCCGCAGCAGGTACGGCACCAGCATCTCGGCGGCCTTGTTCTTGGTGTCCAGCTGGATCGACGCCATCGCGTTCACGTCCAGCTTCCCGGCGGCCTTGATCCGGTCCAGGATCTGCTGCGCGCGGTACCCGTAGTCCCAGGAGTTGGTCAGGTAGTACGAGTACGTGCTCGGCACCACCGCCTGGTTGGCCGTGACGATGATCCCGCTCGGCGGATCGAGCTCGGTCGGCATCGCGTCGAAGGGTATGTAGCCCTTCCAGTAGTACTTCGGGTCCCAGCCGGGCACCGGCCAGTCGCCGCGGCCGACCGAGCGGATCGGCACCAGCCCGGGGGCCTGGTAGCCGATGTGGCCGTCGGTGTCGGCGTACACCAGGTTCTGCGAGGGCACCTGGAACTGCGCCGCGGCGGCCCGGAACTGGGTCCAGTTCTGCGCGGTGTTGATCGCGAACAGCGCGTCGGCGGTCTTGCCCGGGTTCAGCGCGGTCCACTGCAGCGCGACGCCGTACGCCTTCGGGTACTTCGCCTGCGAGGCGGAGATCTCACCGACCTTCTGCTCGTCCTCACCGACGTCCGAGATCAACGGGCCGTGCCGGGTCTCGCGGACGGTGATCTTCACCGGCTTGTCCTCGCCCGCGACCTTGAACGTCTCCTCACGGGTGGCCATCGCGCGCCACTTGTTGTTGTAGAGGACGTTGTTGCCGTCGATGCGCTCCAGGTACAGGTCCTGGACGTCCGGGTCGAGGTTGGTGAAGCCCCAGGAGATCGCGTTGTTGTGCCCGATCACCACACCGGGCAGGCCGGAGAAACTGAAGCCGGAGACGTCGAACGGGCAGGCCTTGCCGACGTTGTTGCAGTGCAGGCCGACCTGCGTCCAGATGCCCGGCATGGTGGCGCCTAGGTGCGGGTCGTTCGCCAGCAACGGCTTGCCGGTGGTGGTGTGGTCTCCGGACACCACCCAGGAGTTGGAGCCGACGCCGTCACCCTGACCGAGCAGCTCCGGCAGGCCCTTGGCGACGCTCTGCACCGAGTCCAGCGACTTGAGCAGGTCCTGCGTGAGCATGCTCCGGCGTACCTCGGTGCTGACCGGGCTGGCGCTGAACTTCCCGTCCTTGCCGACCGAGCCGGACGACATGATCGGCTGGTTCCGGTCGTACGGGTACTGCGGGTACAGGCTCTCGATGTTGCGCGCCGGGAACGCCGCGAGCAGCTTGGTGCGGGTGATCTCCTCGTCCAGGTTGCCCCCCAGGTCCCAGGCCATCGCCTTCAGCCAGGCGAGCGAGTCGGCCGCCGTCCACGGCTCCGGCCGGTAGTTCTTCGGGCCACCGGGCTGCAGCGAGAGGACGCCGTACTCCAGGCTGAGGCCGGAGCCGCTGTGCGTGGAGAGGTAGGCGTTGACGCCGCGTGCGTAGTCGTCGAGGTACTGCCGGGTGCTCGGGCTGAGCAGCGGCAGCTCCGTCTCCGCGGTCCGCCGCCAGCCGAGGGTCCGGACGAACTTGTCGGTCTCGAGCGCCGTCTTGCCGAACAGCTCGCTGAGCCGTCCCGCCGTCACGTGCCGGCGGAAGTCCATCTCGAAGAACCTGTCCTGCGCCGCGACGTACCCCTGCGCGGCGAACAGGTCCGCCGGGGTGTCGGCGTAGATCTGCGGGATGCCGTTGGCGTCCCGGACCACGTTCACGTCACCGTCGAGCCCCTCCAGATCGATCGTTCCTTCGTACGTCGGGAACGAGTGGCGGACGACGTAGACGGCGGTACCGGCGATCACCAGGAGGACCGTGGCGAGGGCGATTCCGCTGATGATGACGACTCGAAGCAGGCGACGCACGGACCAACCGTAGAGAATGCGGGCGCCCTCCCCAAATGGGGTCCCTCACAACTTTGCGTTGCTCTGCGTTCCCTCGACATGAACGCAGAGTTGAGGTATGAGGGCGTACCGGGTTCCCAGCTGGACCGGATCCGCCGCAACCGCCACGACGACTTCGGAAACGCCGTCGTTTCCCGGACCTCCGAAGGCGGCGAGCCGCTCCGCTGCTGCCTGACCATCGCAGGCGCGGGCGAGCGGATCGCGCTGGTCGCGCACCGGCCGATGGAGGCCGGCGGCCCGTACGCCGAGGTCGGGCCGGTCTTCGTCCACCTGACGGACTGCCCAGCGCCGGGCGCGGGCTTCCCGATCGACTTCCGGGACCGGCGGGCGGTACTCCGGCCGTACGACGGCGCGGGCCAGATGCTGGACGGTGTCGTCGCAGAGGCTGGGACGAGCGAAAAAGAGCTCGCCCGGCTGTTCGAGGACCCGGTCGTGGACACCGTTCAGGTGCGCAATGTGGTGGCCGGTTGCTGGAACTTCACGGTGCGCCGACAGGCCTGAGTTGGAATACTTCGGGCCGCTGGCGCATTATTAGCAGTCGGGTAGTAGGAGTGCCAGCGGCTTGAAGGGAACCGACCGTGCCGACGTACCAGTACCAGTGCACCGACTGTGGCGAAGCGCTCGAGGTGCGCCAGAGCTTCACGGACGACGCGCTGACCGTGTGCCCGAACTGCCAGGGAAACCTGCGCAAGGTCTTCAACGCCGTGGGCGTGGTGTTCAAGGGCTCCGGGTTCTACCGCACCGACAGCCGGTCCTCCGGCAAGGGCTCGGTGCCGGCGAAGTCCGACTCGTCCTCTTCGGGCAGTTCCTCGGCGTCCTCCACGTCCTCGAGTTCGTCGAACTCGTCCGGTACGTCGGGGTCCTCGTCGACCTCCTCGTCCGCCAGCTCGTCGTCGAGCGGCTCGTCCTCCTCGGGGACCAGCGCGGCCTGACGGCTGCCTGTGGATAACTGAACGGCGGGTGCCGGCGAAACTCGTACCTTCTCCGGCATGAATCTCTCCTCGCTGTTCCGGGACCTGCTCCGGGCCGCCCGGTGGCACCGTCGGCTACTGGCCGGCGCCACCGCGGCAGCCGCCGTGTACTTCGGACTCCTCGCCCTCTCCCCCGCACCGCCGCCGACGGTCAAGGTGCTCGCCGCCGCACGCGATCTCACCGGCGGCGCCCCGCCGGCCAGGGCCGACGTACGGACCGTCGAGCTACCTCCTGGCGCCGTGCCCGCCGGCGCGCTCAGACCTGGCAGTGAGCTGACCACACGGGTGCTCAGCGGCCCGGTCAGAGCCGGCGAGCCGCTCACTGACGCCCGCTTCCTGGCGCCACCCGCCGTGCCGTCCGGCTCGGTCGCCTACCCGTTCCACATCGACGATACTGACATCACCGGGCTCCTCCGCGTCGGCGACCGGGTGAACCTGTACGCCGCCGGCGGCACGAACGCCGACGCCGCGACGCTGCTCGCTCGGTCGGTCGCCGTGGTCGCCCTGCCGGCGCCGCGATCGGGTACGTCGGGGGCGCTGGTCGTGGTCGCGACCGCGCCGGACGTCGCGACCCGACTGGCCCAGGCCAGTACGAATTCCCGCATCAGTGTGGCGCTGGCGCCGGACACCGGGTGATCGCAGTGTGAGTTCGCGGCGGCACGATGCGTCGCGGTGCGGCGCGGTCCCTCGCGCGGGCGATCCTGCGGCCCTACCTTGTCGGGGTACAACCACCCGCTTCGTGGAGGCACCACAATGCTCAAGGGCTTCAAGGAATTCATCATGCGCGGCAACGTCGTCGACCTCGCGGTCGCCGTCGTCATCGGCGCAGCGTTCGGCACGATCGTCACGGCGCTCGTGAACAACTTCATCAACCCGTTGGTCGCGGCGATCTTCGGCAAGGCGGACGCCAGCAAGCTGTTCTTCTTCACGATCAACGGTGCGGAGTTCCACATCGGCGTCATCGTGCAGGCGGCGCTGAACTTCCTGTTCGTCGCCGCGGCGATCTACTTCTTCATTGTGCTGCCGCTGAACAAGCTGAACGAGCGGCGCAAGCGCGGACTCGAGCCGGAGGCGGAGGCCGAGGCGCTGACCACCGACCAGGAGCTGCTGACCGAGATCCGCGACCTGCTGCGCGCGCGGCAGGCCGACCGGTAACCACCGCCGCAGGCAGGTGGGTGCATCATCCTCAGCCCCTGAGCTCGCCAGTGCCCACCTGCTCGCCCGCGTACCGCATCCAGCGGTACGGGACCGGCTGGCCGTCGTTCCACTCCTCCATCAGCGCGGCGGGGACGTCGACGAAGCCGCTGCGGTGATACGCGCGGATCGCCGGAGCGTTCTCCGGACGGACCCGCAGGAACACCTCCGAATAGCCGGCGTCCAGCGCCGGCCCGAGCAGTGCCCGGACGAGCTCGCCGCCGAAGCCGCGGCCGCGGACCGCCGGGTCCACGATGATCCGGGCGAGCTCGACCTCGTCCTCCTCGTCGTCCAGCCACACCTCGCCGTACCCGACCGGCTGCTCGCCGTCGAACAACAGATAGGAGTGGATGTCCGCGTCGGCCGTCTGCCAGCGCGACCGCAGTTCCTCCGGGAACGGGTAGGCCACCCGCCCGGACAGCAATGCGACTTCCTTCTCGTCCACGGCCCAGCCCGCGACCTGGACCCCGTACCCGTCGTCGAACCCCCGAAGCTCCACGCTCATCCCCTCAGTTGACGAACTCCACGATCGTTCGCACCAGCTGATCCAGGAACGGCGGGAATCCGGGCGTCGGCGGTTCGGGACACCCGGCCAGCTCGCGACTCCCCCGGATCGAGCGCAGCAACTTCTCGACCGTCTTCCGCTGATGCGACGGATTCTCCGGCACCGACGGCAACACCGCCACCCGGATCCGGTCGAGCGACGCCAGCTCCGGATCCGGTACCCCACGCAGAATTCCACCCCTGAGCAGTCCGTCCGCGACATCGGCCGGACAACCGCGGTTCATTATCCCGGCCCGGGCCCGCTCGTTCCCCGCGGGGTCGTCGCCGGTGGCCGGCCAGGCCAGCAGCAACCGGTCGACAAGTTCCGGAAACCTCACCGCCAGCAGGACGGCGGCCGTACATCCATTGGAGGCGCCAACGATTCTTACCGGACCGGAACGTTTCGCCAGGTGTTCACCGAGCGCGGCGACCTCCAGGTCCCAGCCGGCGGCGCGCGGCGGCCGGTCGGGCGCGAGCAGTTCCACCCGCCCCGACCCGTCCGGATCGAGCGCGGCGGTCAGCCCGGCGGTGATGCCCGGCGTGCCCCAGAAGGCAGCTGCGTCCATGGCGTCCCAGAGGCCGCCGTGGACGAGGAGCACCGAGGTCGTCATCCGTGGTGCGGCGGGACCTCGTTCAGGATGCGATCGTCGTCGTCACTGCCGAAGTCGTTGTCGCCCCAGGTGCGCGGGTCGTCGTCGCGGGTCTGCTCAGGCAGCAGCGGCTCGTCGTCTTCGTACGGGCTCGTCATGTGTCCAGATTACCGAGTCAGCCGCGGTCTTCGGGATTGAGTTTCGAGCGCAGCAGGTCCTCGTACGCGTTGCCGGTCGTCCGGTCGCCGGGCGGGTTGCCCGGAGTCTCGTCCAGGATCTCGGAGTTGGCGTCGTACGGCACCTCGGCGGGTGCGTCGTACGGGACCTCGGCGGCGGGTGGGCGCGGGGCGAGCGCGGCCTGGACCAGCGGTGCGATCCCGGGCTCCCCGTGCCAGCGGCCGTTCCCGTGCACGCACCACGCCGACAGCACGGCCAGCGTGGGCGTGCTCAGGCCCGCGATCCGCAGCGGCACGGCGTTCTGGAAGCCGAAGGTGATCGACCAGTTCTCCGTATCGGGATAGAACTCCTGGACCGCGCTGTAGTAGAAGCTCATCCAGCCCTTGGTCGGCAGATGGCACATCAGCCGCAGGTTGGTGGCCAGCACCGGGAGCTCCTGGACGTCCCGCCAGGACGCCTGCATGTCGCGCTTGGCGGCGGCCTTCCGGCTCGCGTTCACCGCGGCGTTGGCGGCCATCATGCCGAGCACCATCCCCGGCTTGCCTATGAAGAACCCGCCGCTGGTCGTGTAGCGCCCGCTGCCGCCGTACAGCCGGGAGTACTGCGCGGTGGTCTGCAGGTAGGCGAACTCGTTCGGCTCGAGGACGACGCCGTACACCCGGAGCGGTTGCGGCATGTTGCCGTCCAGCAGCCAGCGCGCCCAGTCGATCCCGAGCTCCCACTCCCGCTGCGCGGCGGCTTCCGCATTCGCTTTCTTCCTGCCCACGACACAGCATCCTAGGGGCGGACGGGGACACCGGCAGCTCGACGGGTGGCCAGTGCGCGGAGGTTACAGCTGTGCCTCGGTTGCGGATCGATCGGGCGACGTGACCGGATAGACGCCCCGCCGTGATGTTCCGGCACGCGGGGTGAGACCCCGGTCCACCATCATGTTGCCCCTGCCAACCCGGAAGGACCGAGTCGTGAGTGCACAACGGACACGGGGCCTGATCGGTGCGACGCTCGTCGTGGCTGTGCTCGGAATCGCCGCCGCCTGCGGCACCGAGAACGCCTCGTCCCCGCCCGCCGCCCAGCCCACTGACACCCCGTCGCCCACCCCGAGCAGCACCCCCACCCCCAGCGGCAAACCGAGCATGGACTGCCCGAGCACCATCACCGCCGTCCGCACCGCCACCGAGAAGGTGGTCTGGGGCCAGGGGGTCGCCGCGTCGAAGTTCGTCCCGGTGAGTGTGACGATCTGCCAGTACGACGCCCAGGCGACCGGGCTGGACTACGCGACCGTCACCACGAAGCGCACCGGCAAGCAGGCCACCGAACTGTTCACGCTGGTGAACGCGGCGAAACCCGTCGCGAAGAAGCCGAGCATCTGCACGAAGGAGCTCGGCCCGACGTACGTCCTGCGGTTCACCGACAACGACCGCGGTGTGCTGTCGTTCACCGCCGAGGCCTTCGGCTGCCGCCGCCTGGTGGCGACCTCGCTGGAAGGGCAGGGCAAGCCCGGCGTACTGCCGGCGCCCCGCCAGGTGACTGCCGAGCTGATCAAGTCGCTCGGCCTCCGCTGACCCCGTCCCGGACGCGCACCCCGAAGCCGTCCGGGTGGGGTCGAGCCGCGCCTGCCTCGCGGGTCCCTTCCGAGGTCGACCCGCGAGGCAGGTCTGCGGCGCCCCTTTGGCCGCTACCGTGGTCGAGGTGAGCGTCGTGGTCATCAACTTCATCTCGCTCGACGGCGTCGTGCAGGCACCGCTGCGCGCGGACGAGGACACCGACGGCGGCTTCGCCAACGGCGGCTGGGTCCAGCCGTACATGGACGAGACCGTGGCCCGGTTCATGGGTACGGCGACCTCCAACGCGCAGGGCATGCTGCTCGGGCGCCGGACGTACGAGAACTTCGTCGCCGACTGGGAGCAGACCGACCCGACCGAACCGGCGATCGCCGCGATGAACCGGATGCCCAAGTACCTGGTGTCACGGACGCTGACCGATCCCAGCTGGCACAACACGGTCCGCCTCGGCCCCGACCTGCCTGCCGAGGTACAGCGGCTCCGATCCGGGGAGTCGGGCGAGATCGTGGTCTTCGGAAGCGCACAGCTTGTGCGGGCCCTGAACCAGGACGATCTTGTCGACGAGTACCGGCTGCTGACCTTCCCGCTCCTCCTCGGAAGCGGGAAGCGGATGTTCGGCGACGGCGCCCGGCTGACGCATTTCGAAGTGTCGAGCAGCCTGCTGAGCAACACCGGCGTCACCATCACGAACTACCGACGACTTCGATCCGACTGATCGGCGCCGACGAATGCGTTTCTCCCGTCTGCTCTGTGCGCTGGTTCTGGCCTGCACGGCCTGTTCGAGTCACCAGCCGACGGGCACCTCCTGCGCCGAGGGATTCACGTGTACGACGTTGCACGTGCCGCTTGACCGTCAGCGTCCCGACGGGCCGTCGCTCGACCTCCGGGTGATCGCGGCCGACAACGTCGACGCTCCGCGCGGCGTGCTCCTGCTGCTCAGCGGCGGCCCGGGTCAGCCCGCGATTCCCACGCTCAGCCACAACGTGGATCCGGACGTACTGCGGGAGTACCGGCTCGTCATGTTCGACCAGCGCGGTACCGGAGCCGGTGGTCTCAATTGCCCTGCATTACAAGAGACTGTGGGCGGTTCCGACTTCCTCACGCCACCCGCCGCGGCCGTCGACCAGTGCGCCGAACAGCTCGGCTCGAACGCCGGGTACTACGGCACGCCGGACACCGTCGACGACATCGAACAGCTGCGCCAGGTCCTCAAGGTGAACCGGCTGACGCTCGACGGGACGTCGTACGGGAGCTTCACCGCGGAGCAGTACGGCCTGAAGTACCCAGACCGCGTACAGGCGCTCGTGCTGGACTCCGTCGTACCGCACAAGGGTTTCGACCCGATGGGCGTCGACCTGATGGCAGCAACGAGCGCAGTACTCCGGTCGGCCTGTCATGCATGTACGACGGACCCCGTGGCGGACCTGGCGTGGTTGGTGCGGCACGGGGTGAGCGGCACCGACCTGATGGAGATGCTGTCCGTGTCGAGCCTCAACTCGGTCAACCCGACGCTCAACGGGATCCCAGCCGCTCTGCACGCAGCACGCAACGGCGACGACTCCACGTTGAAGGAGTTGATCCAACGGACCACCAGCAAGGGCCTGCCGTACGACGAACTCTCAGCCGGACTCCACATGGCAACTCTGTGCTCCGACCTCCACTTCCCATGGTCCGGCAAGCCCAACCACCAGACTGCGCTCGATGACGCAGTACGCCGCCTGGAGCCGAAGCGGCTGTACCCGTACGACGTGGCGACCGCCCGCGCCCAGCTGATGATCCAGGGCTGCCTGCGTTGGCCGGCCGCTCGCGTGTCGACGTACCCGGCCGCGCAGGAACTGTTGCCGCGCGCACTGATCCTGCACGGGAGCAACGACCTGTTCTGCCCACTGGACTGGTCCAGATGGGAGCAGGCGCACGCCAAGGCGGCACAACTGGTCGTCATACCGGGCAGCGGCCACAGCGTGCAGCGCGATCCACGGGGCCGGCAGGCCGTCCGTACCTTCCTGCTGCACTAGAGATCGAACTGTGCGGGAACGGGTGCAGCAGCCGGGGGACTCGATGCGTCTAATAGGTGTGAGGAGTTGTACGCCCAGCCAGGGAGTGGCGAGTGGAGTTCGAGGAGTACGTGTCCGCCCGCGGACAGGAACTGGTGCGGCTCGGGTTCACCGTCTCCGGCGACTACCAACGGGCGGAGGACCTGGCGCAGATCGCGTTGATGCAGGCGTTCCGCAAGTGGCGGAAAGTGCGTACCGCGGACGACCCGCACCACTACGTCCGGCGGATCCTGGTGAACGAGTACCTGTCGATGACCCGGCGGCGCTCGTTCAGCGAGGCACCGACGGCCGACCTGGACCCGCAGCGAACCGTGCCCGACCACGCCACCGGCATCGCGAACTCCGACGGCCTGTGGCAGGCGCTGGCGAGGCTGTCCGCACGCGAACGGGTCGTGCTGGTCCTGCGCTACTACCAGGACCTCGACGACCAGACGATCGCCGACCTGCTCGGCATCAAGCCGTCCTCCGTCCGCGCCACCGCCAGCCGGGCGCTGGCGGCGCTGCGGAAAACCCAAGAATCACATCGCGTCGATGAGAGGCTGAAGTGAGCACCGATCTCGAGGACGACCTGCGAGGTACCTTCGAACGCGCCGCGGCCAGCGTGCCGCAGAGCGCGGACCTGACCGAACGCGCCACCACCGGCGCCCGGCGCGCCCAGCGCCGTACCTGGATCGGCACCGGCGCAGCAGCGGTCGCGGTGGCTGCCGTTGCCGTCACGGCCTTCGGGCTGGCCGGCTCGCAGAACAAGCCCGCCCAGCCACCGGTCGCCGGCGGCCCGCAGTCCGCCGCGACGACGCCGTCCCAGCAGGCGGTGACCGCGCAGACCGTGTCCGGCACCTGGCGTGTGCAGCAGATGACCGGCTTCACGGCGCTGAAGAAGGCGCGGCCCGACGATCCGGTGATCGTGTTCAAGGCGAACGGCACGTGGTCCGGTTCGGACGGCTGCAACGGCCTGCAGGGGACGTACAGCATCGGTCAGCGCGGCGCGTTCAGTGCGACGGTCGGGCCGCAGCACATGATCGGCTGCGACAACGTGCCGCACACCGGCGTACTGACGGCGGCCAAGCGGGTGGCGATCACCGGCGACACGCTCGAGTTCTTCGGTGCCGACGGGGCTCGACTTGCGAGTTACGCTCGCGCACGGTAGTCGATTCTGCTAGCGGAACGTGATCAGCTCTTGACGGAACGGAGTTCCTGAACGGACCATCTAGTGGTTGGTCCACCGATCTTGGGAGCTTCGTGCGACTCTCCGTTACCGTCCCGCTGGTCACACTCGGCTCAGTCTCACTCTTCGCGGTCGCCCTCGCCACCCCCTCCTCGGGTGCGGTGGCGGGCGCCGCGGCGTGCTCCCACGCACAGCCCAGCGCGAGTTCGACCGAGGCCACCCGGCTCGCGCAGCCGACGTCCGCGTCCGACGCCCGCCCGCTCGGCGAGTCGCTCGGCGAGGGCATCTCGGCCGCGATCCGGTCGCTGGAGCCGCTCGACGCGACCGGCCGCCCGAAGTCCGGCCTCCCGTACGGGCTCAGCCAGGGCGTCCTCGGCGTGGTCGGCTCCGCCGCCACCGGGTACGAGGTCGTCGTCGACTCGGCGAACGTGGACACCAAGAAGTACCAGTCCGCAATGGCCCGGAACGTCCCGACCGCCGGCAAGCAGCTGGTGAAGGTCGAGCACAGCTGCCGCTCGGCGCGGGCGATCGCCGACACCTGGCGGACGGTCGGCAAGCGCGCATGGTCCGACGATGCCGCCCGTACGACGTTCTCCGCCGACCTCGACCCGTCCAGCGAGAACGTCGTCGTCGAGTACGACCAGGCAACCACCTCCCCCGCCTCACTCGCGGGCCTCCGCGCGCTGTCCGGCGTACAACTGGTGGCGGGTTCGCTCGCCCGTACGTCGCGGCTCAGCGACACCCCGAAGGGCGGGCACTGGGGTGGCGCGCGGATCACGTCCGCGCTCAAGAACTGCTCCGCCGGGTTCTCCGTCGTACGGCGCTCGAACGGCCAGCGCGGCTCGGTCACCGCCGGGCACTGCGGCGGGCCCGGGACGGTGTGGAAGTCGGGCACGAACTACTACGGCACGACCACGGTCCGCACGAACTACCCGGACTACGACCAGTCGCTGATCACCGGCAGCTCGTACGGCGCGAAGATCTGGACGGACGGGCCCGGCGACACCGCCAACACCCGCACGGTCACCGGCGGCGGCGACCCAGGCGTCGGCACGGTCGTCTGCCAGTCCGGCAGCTTCAGTACGTCGGTGTGCAACCTCACGGTCCGCTCCACGTCGGCCAGCTACTGCGACACCGACGGCTGCACGACGTACGTGATCCGCGCGACCCGCGGCGGCCTGGTCGCGATCATCGGCGGCGACTCCGGCGGCCCGGTCTACTCCCGCCGCGGCAGCAGCTCCGCCACCATCCGCGGCATCACCTTCGCCGGCGCCGGCTGCGCCGCCTCCCGCTGCACCACCCTCTACGCCGAACGCTACAACTCGATAGCCGGCCACCTGGGCGTCACCGCCCTGACCGGCTGACCACCCCACCTCCGCTAAGCTGTCCCCGCGTGCGCCCCCGTAGCTCAGGGGATAGAGCGTCGGTTTCCTAAACCGTGCGTCGCAGGTTCGAATCCTGCCGGGGGCACTCGGTTCCGTACAGCTGCTCATACAGATGTTTGTATGGGCAGCTGTACCTGTTGGTAGCCGCGGAGTTGCCGGAGAGTCGCGTCCCACAAGCTGGGGCGATGCGACCGCGGCGGCGGTCGGCAGGCGCGCTTCCGAAGTTCGCCACGGAGGCTGCGCGGTAGATCTTCTACAGCTACTGGCGAGGGAGTCGTTGGTGAGGAAGAGGACCGCGCTCGCTGCCGCGCTCGTGGTGGTGGCGTGTGCCGTGGTCGGGGCGGTCCTTTGGAGGCGCATGGACGACTCTGGTCAGGTCCGGGTTGGTGACGCCTTCGGGGCTGACGAAGGGTCGTACCAGATCGCTTTGCCGACCGTGCGCGCCGGTGAGGATCTCTGGTACCTGGTGCCGGCTCCGACCAACCACTCCGGGAAGCAGGTGACGCTCGAGGCGATCACCCCGGGGACCTTGCCGGACGGGATGACGTTCGTCGGCGCCCGAACCTTCAAGAAGAACGACTTCGTTGCTGGTGTGCCCCTTACCTGGGACACCGGCAGCGGGTCGGCCTACGATCCGGCGGCTCGGCCCTCACAGGAATTCAGCGGCCTGACGCTGAAGGCCGGGAAGAGCCTGCCGGACGACGAGCTGATCTACCTGCACGTGAAGGTCGAGACCAGCGCCCGGCCGTTGGAGTCGGACGGAATCAAGTTCCTCTACTCTCAGGCAGGCAGGCGGTTCTCGCAAGTGATCAACGCGAACCTCAAGCTCGTCGAGCCGTCGAAACGCCGCTGAGGCTCGGCAGGCTCACTGGGGCACGTGTCGACGCAGAACGTCGGTCGCGCAGCAGTTCTTCGGTGGCGGCGTCGACAACGCGGATGTGGGCGAGCCGCGGGGAGAGACTCAAGCCACCTACGATCTGAGGCATGTCCACGCCCGAGTTGCGGTCTGTTGCCGAGGTTGCCGCTGACATTGCCGGGGTCGTACGGCGGATGACGAACGGCGAGACGCATGCGTTCGCGTTCGGCGACGGCGGTGTACCTGAGGCGGTCATCGCGAGCTATGGCCAGTACGACGACCTCGACGGCGACGAGACCCTTGGAAGGCGGCCCGGGGTTGTCGCTCCCGACGTACTCGGCCGGCAATTGCCTGAATTGGTTGAGGCGATACGCCGTGGGACGTTCGGGCAGCCGATGCTGGTGGGTATCGGTGACCCTGTGCTGGTGGTGATGTCGACGCAGCAGTACCGGACCCTGCGCGGCGACGACGAGCCGCCGGCCGGGGTGGTCGACGATCCGACCGTCCGCAGCTACGACTCGATGCCGACGCCGGGCAGCAAGCCGTTCAGCCTGCAGGAGTGGGCGAGGGACGATCCGTTCACCCAGCAGATGCTGGCCGAGATCCGTCGGCCGACCTTGTACTTGACAGTCGGGTTGCCGGGGACCGGGAAGACGACTTGGGCTCGGCGGGTGGAGGGTGAGGTGGGGGCGCTTCGGTTGACGAAGGATGAGTGGATGAAGGCGTTGTACGGGGACGACAACCCGGAGGTGGCTTCGGATGTGGTTGAGGGGCGGTTGATCGGGATCGGGTTGCGGGGGCTGGAGCTCGGGGTGGATGTGGTGATCGACTTCGGGTTGTGGAGCCGGGAGGAGCGGGACGCGTTGCGGGATGCCGCGGCGCGGGTGGGGGCGCGGGCGGAGGTGCGGTACTTCGAGGTGTCGCTGGACGAGCAGCGGCGGCGGCTGGACGAGCGGCTGGCGGCGCGGCCGGAGGACACCTGGCCGATCTCGGACGACGAGCTGGCCTCGTGGGCGGCGCGGTTCGACGTACCGACGGCGGGTGAGCTGGACGGAAGCGATCCGGTCGGTGATCCGCCGGACGGCTTCGCCGGCTGGCGGGAGTGGATCGCGGACCGGTGGCCGCCGGCGGTCGGAAAACGCCCAAGCTGAGTCGGGAGACACCGAACCTGAGAAGACCTTCAGCTGCCGTGAATACGCAGGCTGTTTGATCGGTACTGTGTGGGCTGGTCTGCTGGAAGGGAAGCGTGTGCGGGTCGTAGTGGGTGCTGGTGCGGTCGGGAGCGTCGTTGCGCGACTCCTGCTGGCGCGCGGCGAGCAGGTTCGGGTGATCACCCGGTCGGGCGCGGGCCCGGACGGGGCCGAGCTGGTCGCGGCGGACGCCAAGGCCGGGTTGACGCAGTACGTCGACGGCGCCACGGCGATCTACTCGTGCGCGGGACCGGCGTACAACAAGTGGACGACGGAGTGGCCGCCGCTGGGTGCCGCGCTGATCGCGGCGGCGGAGGCGTCCGGGGCGGTGCTGGTCACCACCGGGAACCTGTACGGGTACGGGCCGGTCGACGGACCGATGACCGAGGACCTCCCGCTGCGGCCGAACACCGTGAAGGGGCAGGTCCGCGCGCAGCTGTGGAACGACCAGCTGAGCGCGCACGAGGCGGGACGGATCCGGACCGCCGAGGTCCGCGGGTCCGACTACCTGGGCGCCGGCGCGGTGTCGCCGTTCAGCGTGACCGTGCTGCCGAAGGTGGTGCGCGGGACGCGCGGGATGCTGCCGGGCGACCTCGACGCGCCGCACAGCTGGACGTACGTCGGTGACGTGGCGCGGACGCTGATCGCGGTCGCCGACGACGAGACCGCGTGGGGCCGCGCCTGGCACGTACCGACACCGGAGCCGTTGTCGGTGAACCAGCTCGCCACCCGGGCCGCCGTACTGGCGGGTGCACCGGCGGCGCGAGTGACCGCGATGCCGGCGGTGGTACTCCGGCTAGCCGGGTTGGTCGACCCGGCCGCGCGGGAGATGGTGGAGATGCAGTACCAGTGGCAGCGGCCGTTCGTGGTCGACTCGACCGCCGCTACGGTTGCCTTCGGCATCGAAGCGGCGCCGACCGACGACGCGCTCCGGGAAATGATCGGGAAGGGCAGTAGTAATGAGTCCTAGCAGGCAGGGCCGGGGATTGCGCCGGCTCGTCGTGACGCTGGTGGTGCTGGTGGTGTTACTGGTCGCGGTCGACCGGATCGCGGCGGTGGTCGCGCAGAACCAGCTCGCGTCGATGGCACAGAAGGAGGCGGCGAAGTACCAGGTGCGCTCCGCCGACGTCTCCGCGAAGATCGGCGGGTTCGGGTTCCTTCCGCAGCTGATCAAGCAGGACTTCTCCAAGGTCACGTTGACGATGGGGAAGCCGGCGTTCGCGAAGATCCCGGGTGAGAACCTGACCGTCGACATGAAGAACGTGCACGTACCGCGGTCGCTGCTGTTCGGCCAGAGCGGCACGGTCACCGTCGGCACCACCGACATGCAGGTGCGGCTGTCGCCGCGGGAGCTCGGCCGGCTGGCCGTGAAGACCACCAACATCACCGGACTCTCGATGGAGTCGGTCGGCGGCAAGCTGCACCTGAAGTACGCCGCGAACGGGATCAACGTCGACATACCGGTGACGCCGCAGCTTCAGAACGGCAAGATCGCGCTCGACCTCGGAGACCAGGCCGGCTCGATCCCGGCCGCCCTGAAGAGTCAGCTCACCAGCGGGATCGAGATTCCGAAGCTCCCGTACAACGCGCAGCTGACGCAGGTTGCCGTCCAGGACAACGCGGTGGTCCTGAGCGCCACTGTGCAGGACCTCAGCTTCACCCGGTGACTCCCTTGGGTTGCGATGGTTCGCGATATATCGTCGAACTATCGCAATCACATTCGTGAGGGACGGGTGGTCGAGATGACCGGATCGGCGTACGCCGCGGGGTTCCCGTGGCAGGACTTCGTGCGGAAGTTCGAGCGGGAGGTCGGGCGGAACTGCCCCTCCTTCGACGACATCAAGGACGAGCTGCGCGCGGCGATGACCGGCCGCCGCGGGTACCAGGGACACCGCGGCGGGCACCAGGGCTTCGGGCCGCAGTGGGGGATGTTCGGCGGCGGGCAGATGTTCGCGCCGCCGTGGGGTCCGCCGCCGCCGCGCTGGCGTGGGCCGAAGGCGCGGCGCGGGGACGTGCGCGCGGCGATCCTCGCCGTACTCGCCGAGCAGCCGATGAACGGGTACGGCATCATCCAGGAGATCGCCGAGCGGAGCGGCGGCGGGTGGAAGCCGAGCCCCGGCTCGATCTACCCGACGTTGCAGCAGCTCGAGGACGAAGGGCTGGTGACGGCGGACGCGGAGGTCGGGCGGCGGACGTTCCGGCTGACCGACGAGGGACGCGCGTACGTCGCTGAGCACCAGGACGAGGTGTCCGCGCCGTGGGAGGCGATGAGCGCGCCGTCCGGCGACGACGAGAACGGGTTCAAGCCGCTGTTCGGGCAGGTCGCGACGGCGATGTGGCAGGTGCTGGCGAGCGGTACGCCGGAGCAGCAGGCGAAGGCCCGCGAGGCAGTGGTGGAGCTGCGCCGGAAGCTGTACGCGATCCTCGCGGAGTCCGGCGACGACAGCGAGCAGGACCCGTCATGAGCCCCGCCGACCGGGACCGCCGGCGCCGAGGCGGTCCCGCCGGCCGCCGCCGGCGCGACTGGCAGGGCGGCCCGACCTGGGACGAGGCCTGGAACGGCTGGTTCGACGACCCGGGCACCCGCTCCCGCCGGCACAACTGGGGCGGCGACTGGCACGCCCGCGGCTGGTCTGGCGACTGGCGCGCCACCGCCTGGAGCAACCCCGCGAACGAGAACAACCCGCAGAACGGCGCGGACTCTTCGTGGAACGGGCAGCCGGCAGGCGGGACGCAGAACACCGGGGGCTCGTGGAACGAACAGTCAGCCGGCGGTACGCAGAACGCCGGCGGCTCCTCGAACGAACAGTCAGCCGGCGGTACGCAGAACGCCGGCGGCTCCTCGAACGAACAGTCAGCCGGCGGTACGCAGAACGTCGGCGGCTCGTGGAGCGGGCCGTCAGCGGGCGGTGCGCCGGACGCTGGTGGTTCGTGGGACGGGCTGGTGAGCGGGGTGGGCAGCTCCACGGACGGGCGGACGTTGGGCGGGGGTTCGACCCAGCGCGACGTACCGTCGAAGCGGGTGCGGGTCGGGGATGCCGAGCGGGATCAGGCGGTGGCGATGCTCAGTGAGCACTTCGTGGCCGGGCGGTTGACGCAGGAGGAGTTCGAGGAGCGGAGCGAGCGGGCGACCAAGGCCCGGTACGCCGACGAGTTCGAGGCGCTGTTCGACGAGCTCCCACGGTCGGGCGCGCTGCAGCCCGTGCAGGTCGGTCCGCCGGTACGCCGTCACGGACCACCGCCGGCGTTCCTGATGATCGCGCCGTTCCTGATGATCGGCCTCGTGATCAGCTCGGTGGCGCTCACCGCACCGTGGCTGCTCTGGGGCGTGTTCTGGATCGTGATGCTCAGCGGCATCTCCCGCCGCCGCTGGCAGCACTGAAACTGTCGGCGCCGGGCCGTAAGGTCCGGCGCATGGACAACGGCGCGCTGATCCTGGAGAGTGCTGGACTTCTCCGTGGAACGCGGGGACGACGCGGCGCGGGAGGTCGCGAAGGAGTTCGGGCGGGGGCTCCGGATTCCGGAGGCGCAGCTGGATTGGGCGCGGTGATTGGATGGTCGTATGACGACGGTGCTGCGGTACACGGCCTTCACTTCAGACCCGGCCGGGGGTAATCCCGCCGGGGTGGTTCTCGACGCCCACGGCCTCGACGACGCCGCCATGCAGGCGATCGCCGCCGACGTCGGGTACTCCGAGACTGCCTTCCTCACCAAGGCGACCGACGTACAGCCCGTGCGCTACTTCTCCCCGCAGGCCGAGGTCCCGTTCTGCGGGCACGCCACCGTCGCGACCGCGGTCGCCCTCGCCGAGCGCAACGGCCCCGGCGAGATCGTCTTCTCGACCCAGGCGGGCCTCGTGCCGGTGACCGTCGACGCGGACCTGCGTGCGACTCTGACCAGCGTCGAGCCGTCCGTCGAGGACGCCGACGACGTCCCCGGCGCGCTCGCCCTGCTCAACTGGTCCGCCGACGACCTCAACCCGGACCTGCCGCCGAGGATCGCGTACGCCGGTGCCCGCCACCTCGTGCTCAGCACCAGAACCCGTGAGCGCCTGGCCGATCTCGACTACGACTTCGACGGCCTGCGCCAGTACATGCTCGACCGCGACCTGACCACGCTGCAGCTCGTCTGGCAGGAGTCGCCGGCTGTCTTCCACGTCCGCGACCCGTTTCCGGTCGGCGGTGTCGTCGAGGATCCGGCGACCGGTGCCGCCGCGGCCGCGTTCGGCGCGTACCTGCGCGAACTCGGCCGCGACCGGCCGACGATCACGCTGCACCAGGGCGACGACCTCGGGCGGCCGAGCCTGATCACGGTCGAGCTGCGCCCGGACGACCGGCGGGTGCGGGTGAGCGGGAACGCCGTACCGATCACGGCACCCGCGTAAGCCACTCCTCGGTGCCGAACTTCGCCGCCACCCGCTCCTCGGCGAGCGCGACGGTGCCGGCGGAGATCGCGCCGTCCGCGAGCCCGTAGCGATTCCGGAACGTGCCGACCATCCGCGAGATCACCTCCGCGCGCTCCAGACCGGTCTGGCTGCGGAGCGGGTCGACGCGTTTGTTCGCGCTCGTCGTGCCCTTGTCGGACAGCTTCTCCCGGCCGATCCGCAGTACGTCGAGCATCTTCGCGGCGTCCATGTCGTACGCCATCGTCACGTGGTGCAGCACCGCGCCGCCGGCGAACCGCTTCTGCGCGGCGCCGGCGATCTTCCCAGCCGGAGAGGTGATGTCGTTGATCGGCTGGTACGTCGCGGCGATCCCGAGATCGTTGAGCGCACCAATGACCCAGTCGTCGAGGAACGCGTACGACTCGACGAACGACAGGCCGGAGACCAGCGACTCCGGGACGTACAGCGAGTACGTGATCGTGTTCCCCGGCTCCACGAACATCGCGCCGCCGCCGCTGATCCGGCGTACGACGGTGACGTCGTGCCGGGCCGCGCCGTCCAGGTCGACCTCGTTGCGCACGGACTGGAAACTGCCGATGATGACCGCGTTCGACGCCCACTCCCAGACCCGCAGCGTCGGCGGCCGCTCCCCCGACCCCACCTGCTCGGTCAGCACCTCGTCGAGCGCCATCTGCAGCGCCGGCTCCCGCGGTACGTCGTGCACGAACTGCCAGTCGTGGTCCTGCCAGCCGGTCGCCCCGGTCAACGCCCGCCGTACGGCGACCGCGACGGCCTCGGGCGAGAACCCGAGCATCTCGACGCCGTCCCCGAGGGCGCCACGCACCCGCGCCGCGAGCTGCGCGGCAGCCGTGTCGATCTGAAGCCCCGCGAGTGCCCCGTTGATCCGCTCCAGCGCGTCGTCCGGCTCGAGGAAAAAGTCCCCGGAGATCTGCGCGGACCGCACCCGCCCGTCCACGACATCCAGGTCCGCGACAACGAGCTTCCCACCCGGGACTTTGTACTCACCATGCATATCCACTGGCAACAGGCACCGGATGCGGGTTGTTCCCCCGCTCATACGAACGCTGTGCAGGATCCGGTTCCGGGCAGATACTCCTGATCATGGCGGACATGAGCATGAACCGGGCGATCCACGCAGCCGTACGACGGGATCTCGAGCGCTTCCTCGACGCCCTCGGACACTACCCGGGCGGGGATCGGCAGCGGGCAGCACAACTGGCGACGGCCTGGCGGAACTTCGACGACCAGCTCACCCGGCACCACGAAGGCGAGCACGAGATCGCCTGGCCGGCGCTGGAGAAGGTCGGCGTGAGCCGGGAGGTATTGGCGCAACTGGACGCCGAGCACGACACGATGGCGACCGCGCTGGAAGCTGCCCGTACGGCGATGGAGGCGCTGAAGAACTCCGCGAGCCCCGAGGACGCGGCCTCGGCGCGCACTGCGATGCAGGAGCTGCAACGAGTCACCGTCGAGCACTTCGACCACGAGGACAAGGAGATCGAGCCGGTCTACCTGGCGAAGGAGGGAACTCCGGAGCTGAAGGCGATGGGTCGCGAGTTCGCCAAGGTCAGTCCGGCCCAGGGCGGCATGTTCTTCGCCTGGGCGCTCGACGGAGCGACCGCCGCCGAGGCCGACGCCATCACCGGCACCATCCCGAAGCCGGTCCTCACCGTCATCCTCGGTCTCTTCGGCCGCACCTACCGCAAGTCTGTCGCTCCTGTGTGGCGCAGGGCCTAGGCAGCGAGCTTGAGCTGTACGGCGACCTGCCGGACCTGGATGCGCACCGTGTCGATGTCCGGGGACGCGTCGACCTCGTGGTCGATGCCACGGGCGGAGTAGAACTCGAGCAGCGGCGCCGTCTGCTCGTGATAGATCTCGAAGCGGCGGCGGATGACGTCCTCGGTGTCGTCCGAGCGGTGCTCGATCTCGGCGCGCTTGAGCAGCCGGCCGACCAGGGCGTCGACCGGGACCTTCAGGACGACGGCCGCGTCGAGCGACCGGCCCTGCGCGCTGAGGATGCCGTCGAGGACACCGGCCTGGTCCAAGGTGCGCGGATACCCGTCCAGGACGAATCCCGGACGGGCGTCGGGCGCCGCGAGCCGGTCGCGGACCATGTCGTTCGTGACCTCGTCGGGCACGTACTCCCCGGCGTCGAGGTAGCGCTGTGCGGTGCGGCCGAGCTCTGTCCCGTCGGCGATGTTGCGACGGAACAGATCGCCGGTGGAGATCACCGGTACGCCGAGATGTCCGGCCAGATGGCCCGCGTGCGTGCCCTTACCCGCTCCGGGCGGTCCCATCAGCAAGACAGTCGTCACGGCGCGCTCCTGACTCTCGGTAAGTCCCCAAGATTAATGGGATCGGCCGCGTGCGCGGTACGGCGTACGTCACTCGAAAAATCCGTCGTACGTCACATCCGCGCGGAACTGTCCGCAAGCGGGATCAGAACTCCATTTCCGGACGCAGCTCGATCACGTCGCCCGGCCCGGCGAACTTCGCCGCCAGCTCGTCGGCCCGCGCCCGGGTGGCGCAGTTCAGCACGAAGAAGCCGGCGAGCTGCTCCTTCGACTCGGCGTACGGGCCGTCGGTGCTGACCGGCTTCTTGCCTTCCCAGCGGTACGTCCGCGCCGCCGACGGCGCGTCCAGCGCCAGTCCGCTGACCAGCTCGCCGGACTGCGACAGCTCGGTGAGCAGCTCGTCGAACTCCTTGCCCATCGCCGCCCGCTCGTCGGCCGGGATCGCGCGCCCGACCTCGGTGAAGTCGATCGTCGGGTGTCCCCACGGCTGCGGGTTGGAGTGGATCAGGACCACGTACTTCATCTCAGAACCTCCTGTGTTGTGCCGATTCACCCCGGACGTCGGAGGCGCCGGCAGGCCCTCGACATTTTGCCTGGATGTATTCCAGCTCACATTCGGTCACACTCACCCGGCCGGGCTCCGTCAGCGCTACAGAACCCCGAGAACGGAGCAGAGACCATGAGCACAGTGCTGGTGACCGGCGGAACCGGACGGATCGGCCAACAGGTCGTGCCGCTGCTGCAGGCGGCCGGCTGCCAGGTGAAGGTCCTCAGCCGGCATGCGACCGACCGTAGCGACGGCGTCGAGTACCTGGCCGTCGACCTGCGGACCGGCGACGGGCTGGACGCGGCCCTGGACGGCGTCGACGTGGTGCTGCATCTGGCCGGCGCGCCAAAGGGCGACGAGCTCACCACGGCGAACGTCGTCAAGGCGGCCGAGCGGGCGAAGGTCGGCCACCTCGTCCACATCTCGGTGACCGCGGTCGACCAGCTGCCGTTCGGCTACTTCAAGTCCAAGCTCGGCGCCGAGCAGGCCGTCCGCAACGCCAAGATCCCGTCGACGGTACTGCGGGTCGCGCAGCTGCACGAGTTCGCCTGGACGACGGTGCGGGCGATGGCGAAGCTGCCGGTGATGCCGATGCCGGGCGGGCTCCGGTTCCAGCCGGTCGACGGCCGGGACGTGGCCGCACGGCTCGCCGAACTCGTCCTCGGTGAACCGCAGGGGCTGGTCGCGGACCTGGTCGGGCCGAAGGTCTACACGGTGCCGGAGCTGGCCCACGACTACCTGCGCGCGACCGGCAAGCACCGCCTGTCGCTGCCGATCCGGGTCCCTGGCAAGGCGGGCAAGGTGTACCGCGCGGGCGCCAACCTCACCCTCACCGGAGCCACGGTCGGCACTCACACCTGGGAGGACTTCGTCGCCGCCCAGGAGGCCGCACTGGTGTAGGGCTCCAGCAACTCCTCCAGGTCGGGACGCCCGCGCCGGACGATCCCGGCCAGGAAGTCGGCAACCTGCACCCGCGGGTCCTCCCGCGAGTCGACCTGCACGAACGACCGCAACGGCGGCGGATCGACCTGCCCGGCCAGGAACTGGCCCAGGCGGTCCACTCGCCCCGGCGTCAACGCGCTCTGCTCGTCGTGCACGACGGCGACCGAACGGCCGCCGGAACTCCAGTACAGCACCGTCTCGGCGAGCGCTGGGACCAGCGGCTCCAGCGGCGGCGGGAGCTCCGGGTCGTCGTCGATCAGCCGCTGCATGACCGTCTCGACCCGGGCCCGGGTCAGCGCCCGCAACGCGGGCACGTCGGCCGGCATCGTCGCGAAGAACCGGTCGACCGCCGCGTGGTCCATCAGCCGCACCCGCTTCGTCCGGGTCAGGTCGACGAACGCCGCGAGGAACCCGGTCCGGTGCCGCAGCGCCGCGGCCACCTCCGCGTGGTCCGGCCCGAGGCTCGTCCCCGCGCCGTACGTCGGCTCCTCGGTGAACAACTCGAACACCCGCGCGGCGACGTACGCCGTCTTGTCGATCACGTGCACGTGCGCCCGCCCGCGGAGCGTGGTCAGCAACCACTCGAGCGCGGGCCGCTGCTCGGGGCGCAGCAGCTGGTTGGACTTGTACTCCGAGCTCCGGCGCAGACTGGTCCGCAGTACGGCGATCACGTCGGCGGCCGCGGCGACGTCCAGGTCGACGCTCGCGTGCGTGATGACAGGCGAGGCCGCGTCGAGCAGGTTGGTTCCGGAGAACCCCGACTCGTCGCACGCGACTTCGATCCAGGATGCCTGAGCTGTCATGTAGCCCCATGATGGCCCGGCCCGGGCCGGAGTGCGATGAGTTTTCCGGCCGCCGCTCGTCTCAACAGCACATCCCGAACGAGAGGAAACGACCATGGCGAAGGTGCTGTACTCCGTGACGCTGTCGGTGGACGGCTTCATCACCGGACCGGGCGGCGACATGCAGTGGATGCGCCCGTACCTCGGCCCCAACCCGGAGGTCGACGAGCTGGTGCCGCGGATCGGCGCGATCCTGGTCGGCCGCCGGACCCACGACGGCGACGACCCGTACAAGGGCGAGCCGAACGAAGGCGAGGCGTTCGGCGGGGGCTTCGACGGACCGGAGTACGTCGTCACGCACCGCCCGGCCGCGCCACGACCCGGCGTGACGTACGTCGACGACTTCGCGAAAGCCCTCGCGCAAGCGAAGGAGTCGGCCGGTGACCGGTACGTCAACGTGATGGGGGCGAGCATCGCCAAGCAGTGCATCGAGGCCGGTGAACTGGACGAGGTCCTGGTGCTGTTCGCGCCGGTGCTGCTCGGCGACGGCACCCGGCTGTTCGACCACCCGGGTGGTCGCACGGTCCGCCTGGCACGCCGGAGCGTCACCGAGACTCCGTTGGCGACCAGTCTGTGGTTCGACGTGGTCTAGACGTCGGCGGCTGCCGGACGCATCAGCGCGCGGACCTCGACGGAGCGACCGCCGGCTCGCGCGTCCGGCAGCAGCCGCGCGAGTTCGACGGCGCGGTCGCGGTCCTCGACGTCGACCACGTAGTACCCGTCGATCCGTGAGGGTTCGCCGGCCGGCAACTGCACGGACAACTGCGGATCGGCGAGCAGTTCGCCGTACAACAGCTCACCCGCCTCGGCCGCGGCCCGCTCGAACTCGCCACGCGGCAACCGCGGATCACCGACCCCCTGCAGAATCAGCAAAAACTTCATCGGCGCTCTCCTCTCACCAACAAGACGGAGCCGAGCACCGGCTTTTGACATCAACCCGCGGCAGCCCAGGCGCGGGCCGTCAGTCTGATCGAGCCGTCCGACGCGATCGGGAGTCGCTCGTGTACGGCGTCTCGCAGCGCCTGCTGGTCTGCGACCTCCAGGCCGCGCAGGTACGCCGGTGCGACGCCCTGGCCGCCGAGGAACGGTTGCCAGTAGTCGTCGAAGGACTCGAACACCGTCGGCACGACGATCTCCCGGGTCCGCACGTCCGCGAACCCGGCCTCGCCGAACAGCCGCTCGAGCCCCTCCTCCGTGCAGAACGGGAACCGGCGGCCCTCGTCGGCCTCGCGGTCCTGCGGGCGGACCTCGACCATCGCGTCGAAGAAGTACCGCATCAGCTGCATCCCGCCCGCGTAGTCCCAGACGTAGACGGCGGCCGTCGTACCGATCTCGCGCATCCGGCGCAGCGCCTCGACCCGCTTCGGGACGAAGTTCAGCACCAGCCCAGCGACGACCGCGTCGTACGGGCCGTCCGGCAGCTCGGCCGCGGACCGCACCTCGAACGCGGCCCGCGGATCGTCCACGGTCTGCCGGGCGTACTCGACGAAGCCCTCGGACGGGTCGACGCCGAGCACCGACGCCGGGTCCGCCATACCGAGGATCGTGCTGGTCAGCGCGCCGGTACCGCAGCCGACGTCCAGCCAGCGCAGCCCCGGCGGCTGCTTCAGCCAGTCAACGAACTCGACTGCGACGAGACGGCTCCACCGGCCGACATACGACTCGTAGACTCCCCCACTGGACCACTCGCTCACTTCCGCAGCATAGATGGCAACGCGACTCCCGTCAGGGTCTCGGAGACGTCCCACAGACGGGCGTTGGTGGCCGGGTCAGTGGCGGACTTCGGGTTGCGGACCAGGGTCGTCTTGCCGACCAGTCCGAAGAGGCCGTCAGGCCCGTAATACTCCCCCGACTTGGCGGCAACGTCGGCGGCCGCGAACAGCAGCGGCTCGGTGCCCGTTTCCACGTCCTGCTTGGGCAGCGGGTTGTAGCTCATCATCAGCCGGTTCAGCGTCGACGGACGCTCGCGGCCCAGAGCGGCACCGGCGGTCTGCAGGTTGGTACGGGTGTACCCAGGGTGCGCCGCGACGCTGACCAGACCCCAGCCACGCTCGACCGACAGCTTCGCGAGATGGTTGCTGAGCATCAGGTCGGCGAGCTTCGACTGCGCGTACGACGCCGTCCGGCGGTACCGCCGCGTCTGCCACTGCAGGTCGTCGAAGTCGATCTTCCCGAGGTACGCCGCCCCGCTGGACATGGTGGCGATCCGCGGCGCCGGGGCGGCCAGGATCAGCGGCAGCAGCTGGACCGTGAGCGCGAACGGACCGAGGTAGTTCGACCCGAACTGCAGCTCGAACCCGTCCGAGGTGGCGATCCGGGCCGGCGGGGTCATCACGCCGGCGTTGTTCACCAGCAGGTCCAGGTGCTGCTCGTCGGCGGCGAGCCCGGCGGCGAACTCCCGCACCGAGTCGAGGTCGGCGAGGTCGATCCGGCGGATCTCGAGCTGGGCGTCCGGGTGCTCGGCGAGGATCTCGGCCCGCGCCGCCTCGCCCTTGGCCGGGGTGCGGACCGCCATCACCACCCGGGCTCCGGCGGCGGCGAGGCGCTTGGTGGCCTCCTTGCCGGTGCCGCTGTTGGCACCGGTGACGACAACGAGTTTGCCGGTCTGGTCGGGGACCTCGTACATGCTGCACGCTCCATAAAAGACTGATGGTCTGTTATGTCCCGACGTTATCAGACCAGCGGTTCGATAACAACAGACCGCCGGTCTGTAGAATGTGTGACATGAACTTCCAGCGCGCCCGGAGTGCCGAGCAGCGGGCCGAGCGGCGGCGGGCGATCCTCGCGACCGCGGCCACGATGCTGACCGAGCTGCCGGTCGCGGACCTCAGCCTGAACGAGCTGAGCCGGCGCGTCGGCCTGGCGAAGTCGAACGTGCTGAACTACTTCGACTCCCGCGAGGCGGTCCTGCTCGAGCTGTCGAGCAGCGAGCTCACCGCCTGGGTGGAGGAGCTGGCCGCGGCACTCGGGGGCGTGTCACCCGAGCTGCCGGCCGGCGAGCGCGCCGAGCAGCTGATCGCCACGGTCGTCGGCACGCTGACGGAGCGGCCGGTGCTCTGTGACCTGATCAGCGCGCAGGCGGCGGTGCTGGAGCGGAACATCAGCACCGAGACGGCGCTGGCCTTCAAGCGCGCCGCCGCGGTCAGTTACGAGCGGATGATCGCCGCGGTGGCCGCGGTCATGCCGGAGCTGGGCACGGACGGGGCGGGCCAGTTCATCGCCACCGGCAGCCTGCTCGCCGGTGCGATCTGGAGCCATTCCCACCCCGTCCCCGCCATCCTCGCCGCCTACGAGGCCGATCCGTCGCTGGAGGCGATCCGGATGGCCTTCGAGCCGTCGCTCGCGGCCGGGCTACGGACCCTGCTGTACGGCGTCCTGCCCCGTCAGGGCAGGTAGTAGTTCGGGTCGTTCACGCAGGCCTGCTTCAGGTAGTCCGCGACGACGCCGTCCTCGGTTTCACGTAGCGGTGACAGGGCACCGGCAACGTTCCGCTACCGACCGCTGCCGGATAGTCGAACGGGCCGCGATCCGTCCACCCTTGGCGCTCGTAGAACCGGCGGGCGCGCGCGTTCCCGGTGGCGACCGCCAGCCAGGCCTCGTCGTACCCGTTCGCCTGGACCTGCCGCTCGGCCTCCGCGAGCAGCGTCGCGGCGATCCCCGAGCCGCGGTGCGCGCCGCCGACGTACACCTGCTCGACCTCGTCCGCCACGACCATCACGAACCCGGCGACCACGTCCCCGGCGACGGCGACCGTCGTATCCGCGATCCGTTCGGCCGCGCGGGTCCCGAACGACTCCTCGGTGCGTACGGCGACCAGCGCGTCCGGCACATGCCCGAGATGCCCGTCTCGCCAGCCGGCGTACCAGATCGCGGCGATCGCCCCGGCGTCCGCGTCGGCAGCAGGCCTGACAGTCATTTCCTCAGCGTAGTGGCCCTCTCGGGAACCTAGGCTTGTTCCGGGTGCCTTCGAGATCTGGCAGGAGAACCATGGCCGAGTTGCTCCCCTACGACTCCACGGCGAGTACGTGGGCAGAGTCGATCGTCGGTGTCGCCGGGCCGAGTGGCGCCGACACCCGCTGGGACGGCGAGGTCATGGTCAGGAACGGCGATCGGATGCCGAGCGCGACCACGTCCGAGTCCGGGATGAACGGCGCGCAGTACTACCTGTTCATGCTCCGCGAGCACGTCGACGCGGTACAGCGGCCTCCGGCGCAGCCGACCCCGGAACAGCAGCAGGAGCGCTGGGACACGCTGGTCGAGGCGACCGGCTACGTGGCGTCCCAGGCGACCGGCCTGCTGACCCCGCTGGCCGACTTCCACCCGGTCGGCCAGGCGGACGCCGACCTCAACGGCGGCCTCGCCGACGTCTGGACCCAGGAACGGCTGCAGTACGTCTGGGAGAACAGCGACTCCGCCGGCCTGATGTCGGCCGCCGACGTACCGAACCCGGACTTCGAGTACGCCGGCCGCGGTCCGGCGGCCGACGCCACCCGCGACGTCCTCACCGAGATCGCCCGCCAGAACGGCCAGGAGCCGTCGTACGCCGGCACCTGCGAAGACCTGATCCGGATGAAGCCGGACGGCCGCTGGGCCGCGCTGGTCAGCTCGATGCCCGGCGGCGACAAGCTGACCCGCGACGAGCGGATGAACCTCGGCCACCGCCTCCGCACCCAGTTCAAGTCCGCCGTCGACGCCCGCAACCCGGGCAGCGGTACGCCGGAATCCCCGGCGGCCGTCGCCACCCGGAAGCTGGCCGTGGCCGTCCGTGCCACCACCGACGGCCGGCCCGGACCCGTGGACGGCCGGACGGCCGGGTTGGCCAAGGACCCGGCCCTGCGATCGCCTACTCCGGGTCGTACGCCAGGTTCGGACGAAGCCAGCGCTCAACCTCGGAAGTCGGGAGTCCTCGGCGCGCTGCGTAGTCTTCGACCTGGTCGCGGCTCAGGCGGCCGACACTGAAGTAGCGCGACGCCGGGTGCGCGAAGATCAGGCCGCTGACCGCGGCGGCCGGCGTCATCGCGTACGACTCGGTCAGGCCCAGGCCGATCTGCTCCGCCTCCAGCAGCTCGAACAGGTCCTTCTTCTCGGTGTGGTCCGGGCTCGCCGGGTACCCCAGCGCCGGCCGGATGCCGCGGAACCGCTCCGCGTGCAGGTCCTCCAGCACCGGCTGTACGTCGGGCTCGAACCAGGCCCGCCGCGCCTCCAGATGGATCCACTCCGCGAACGCCTCGGCCAACCGGTCGGCGAGCGCCTTCACCATGATCGCCTTGTAGTCGTCGCCCAGTTCCTCGTACGACTTCGCCAGCGCGCCGGCGCCGTGGATCGCGACCCCGAACCCGCCGAGGTGGTCACCGGACGGCGCGATGTAGTCGGCGAGGCAACGGTTGTGCCGGCCGGCCGGCTTCGCGGTCTGCTGCCGCAGCATCGGGAACGACCGATCCAGCCCGTCCAGCACGATGTCGTCCCCGTCGCTGTGCGCCGGCCAGAACCCGTACGCACCTTCGGCGGTGAACGACCCGTCGGCGATGATCTCGTCCAGCAAGGCGTTCGCGTCGTCGAACAGCTCCCGCGCCACCGGCTGCTCGAGGATCGCCGGGTACTTCCCCTTCAGCTCCCAGGCCAGGAACAGGAACTGCCAGTCCACCATCGCGCGCAGCGTCTCGATCGACGGTGCGACCCGCTTCAGCCCGGTGAACGCCGGCACCGGCAGCTCGCCGTACTCCACCGGCTCCCGGTTCGCCCGCGCCTCGGCCAGCGTCAGCATCGGCGCGCGCTGCTTGTTCGCGTGCTGCTCGCGGAGCCGCTCCTGCTCGATACTGTTGCTCTTGGCAAGCTGTTCGGCGCGGTCGTCGTCGAGCAGGTCGGAGACCACGCCGACCACCCGGGACGCGTCCAGCACGTGCACGGTGGTGTTCTCGTACGCCGGGGCGATCCGGACCGCGGTGTGCTGCTTGGACGTGGTCGCGCCACCGATCAGCAACGGCAGCTTCAGCCCGCGGCGCTGCATCTCGGTCGCCACCGACACCATCTCGTCCAGCGACGGCGTGATCAGCCCGGACAGCCCGACCGCGTCCGCGCCCTCGGCGACCGCGGTGTCCAGGATCCTTGCCGCCGGCACCATCACGCCGAGGTCGATCACCTCGTAGTTGTTGCAGCCGAGCACCACGCCGACGATGTTCTTGCCGATGTCGTGGACGTCGCCCTTCACGGTCGCGAGCACCACCTTGCCCTGCCCGCGGACCAGCTCCGCGCGGCCTTCGCGGCGGGCCTGTTCCTTCTCCTCCTCCATGAACGGCTCGAGGTACGCGACCGACCGCTTCATCACCCGCGCGCTCTTCACCACCTGCGGGAGGAACATCTTCCCGGCGCCGAACAGGTCGCCGACGATCTTCATGCCGTCCATCAACGGGCCCTCGATCACCTCGAGCGGCCGCGGCAGCTGCTGCCGGGCCTCCTCGGTGTCGGCCTCGATGTAGTCGACGATGCCGTGCACGAGTGCGTGCGAGAGCCGTTCCCGGACCGAGCCCTCGCGCCAGCTCAGGTCGAGCTCGCGCTGTTTGCCCTTGCCCTTCACGGTTTCGGCGAACTCCACCAGCCGGTCGGTGGCGTCGTCGCGGCGGTTGAAGATGACATCCTCGACCAGTTCGAGCAGGTCCTTCGGGATGTCCTCGTACACCGCGAGCTGGCCGGCGTTCACGATGCCCATGTCCAGGCCGGCCTTGCCGGCGTGGTAGAGGAACGCCGAGTGCATAGCCTCGCGGACGATATCGTTGCCGCGGAACGAGAACGACAGGTTCGAGATGCCGCCGCTGATGTGCACGCCCGGGCAGCGTTCCTTGATCCGCGGCAGCGCCTCGATGAAGTTCTTCGCGTAGCCGTTGTGCTCGGACATACCGGTCGCCACGGCCAGTACGTTCGGGTCGAAGATGATGTCCTCGGCCGGGAAGCCGATCCCGGTCAACAGGTCGTACGCGCGGCCGCAGATCTCCACCTTGCGGTCGACGGTGTCCGCCTGCCCCTGCTCGTCGAACGCCATCACCACCGCACCGGCGCCGTAGTCGCGGATCTTCCGGGCGTGCTCGAGGAACTGCTCCTCGCCTTCCTTCAGGCTGATCGAGTTCACCACGCCCTTGCCCTGCACGTGTTTCAGCCCGGTCTCCAGCACCGACCACTTCGAGCTGTCGATCATGATCGGGATCCTGGCCACCTCGGGCTCGGTCGCGATCAGGTTCAGGAACGTGGTCATCGCCTGCTCGCTGTCCAGCAGGTCGGCGTCCATGTTCACGTCCAGCAGGTTCGCGCCGCCGCGCACCTGCTCCAGCGCCACGTCCACCGCGGCCTGGTGGTCGTCGCCCTCGATCAGCCGGCGGAACCTCGCCGACCCGGTCACGTTGGTCCGCTCGCCGATCATCACGAACCCGGTGTCCGCACCGATCTTGAACGGCTCCAGCCCGGAGAACCGGGTGGTGTGGTCGGTCGGTACGACGGTCCGCGGCGGCAACTCCCGCACTGCTTCGGCGATCTTGGCGATGTGCGCGGGCGTCGTACCGCAACAGCCTCCGACGATGTTCACCAGGCCGGACCGCGCGAACTCCTCGAGCATCTCGGCGGTCTCGGCGGGAGTCTCGTCGTACCCGCCGAACGCGTTCGGGAGGCCGGCGTTCGGGTGCGAGGCGACGTACGTGCCGGCGAACCGGGCCAGGTCGGCGACGTGCGGGCGCATCTCGGCGGCGCCGAGCGAACAGTTCACGCCGACCACCAGCGGGTCCGCGTGCTCGACCGAACTCCAGAACGCCTCGACGGTCTGTCCGGACAGTGTGCGGCCGCTCAGGTCGACGATCGTCACCGAGATCCACAGCGGCAACTGGGGCGCGACCTCGCGGGCCGCGGCGACGGCCGCCTTCGCGTTCATGGTGTCGAAGATCGTCTCGATCAGCAGCAGGTCGACGCCGCCCTCGGCGAGCGCGGCGATCTGCTCGGCGTACGTGGCCTTGACCTGCTCGAAGGTCACCGCGCGGTACGCCGGGTCCTCGACGCGCGGGCTCAGCGAGAGCGTGACGTTCAGCGGGCCGATCGATCCGGCGACGAACCTCGGGCTGTCCGGGGTGGCGAACTCGTCGGCCGCCTGCCGGGCCAGCCGGGCACCGGCGAGGTTCATGTCGCGGACGTGCTCCTGCAGGCCGTAGTCGGCCTGGCCGATCCGGGACGCGGTGAAGGTGTTCGTGGTGGTGATGTCGGCGCCGGCCGCGAGGTACTGCCGGTGGACGTCGAGGATCACGTCCGGACGGGTCAGGTTCACCAGGTCCGGGTCGCCGGTGACGTCGTGCGTCTCGTCGGCGTACCGCTCGGGCTGGTAGTCCGCGGGCGTCAGCTTCGCGTTCTGCAGCATCGTGCCCCAGGCACCGTCGAGCACGACGATCCGCTGGTCCAGCAGCTCGCGCAACGCGGCTTCACTCATCGGCCAACCCCTCCAGAAGAACTCTCCGGAGGCGCCCTTGCAGTCGAAGCACCAGGTCGAGCGTGGCGGACCTGAGCCCGTTGCAGCGCCTCTCGGCCTGGATGCCCCATGTTAGTGGCGTCACATCCTGCGCCAAGTCCTCCGTCCACATACTAGGACGGGTGTTCAATCAGTGGATGAGATCCTGGATCGCCGGGGCATAGAGCGCGGCAACCGTTTCCGGTGGCGCGGTGGCCAGTGGACCGGTCTTGTCGATCGCCAGCAGAGCGCCGAGGCCGAGCAGGTGAGCAGTGATCAGGGCGGCCCGGAGTTCGGCGTCCGGACCGGTCAGCCGGGCGGCGAAGGCGCGGGTGACCTGGTCGCGGAAGTGCTCCCGGATCAGTGCCCGCTCGTCGCCCTTGCCCGCCGCGAACACGACCCGGACGAGCAGGTCCTGGTCGTTCTTCCGGCGGTACTCGACCAGCGTCCGGACCGCGTGCTCGCCGAGCCGCTCGTTGGGCGCCTGGAGCAGCAACTGCGCGGCCTCGCTGAAGTCGGCGACCTGCTCGAAGAGCGCTTCCTTGCTTCCGAAGTGCTTCACGATCAGGGCCGCGCTGACGCCCGCGTCCGCGGCCACCCCGCGCAGCGTGACCGCGGCGTACGGCTCCCGCGCGAACGCCTTCCGGGCGGCCCGGAGGATCGACGGACGCCCGGGATCGGTCACGGTGCCGTCACCTCGTACACGGCCGCGGGACGGCGTACCGGGATCAGCAGCACCAGCCCGGCGGCGACCGCGGCCGCGATCCCCGCGATCACGAACACGATCAGGTACGCCGACAACGCGGGCGCGACCTTTCCGGCCTGGGAGATGGTCACATTGGCCAGCACGGTCGCGACGATCGTGCTGCAGATCGCCTGCCCGACCGTGCGCATCAGCGTGTTGAGGCCGTTCGCCGCGGCGGTTTCGGTCACGGGCACAGCATGCATGATCAGGGCCGGAAGCGCCGAGTACGCCACGGCCGTTCCGGCACTGACCACGGTCGCGCCGACGACGATCCCCGCGACGCTGCCGCTGGTGAACAACCGCACCAGATAGCCCGCCGCCATCATCACGGACGCGATCCCGAGCGTGAACCGCGGGCCCTTCGCGGTGGAGATCCGCGCCGACACGGGCGACAGCAGCACCATCGCCACACCGCCGGGCAGCAGACACAGTCCACTGACCACGATCGATTCGCCCAGCCCGTACCCCGTCCACGTCGGCTCCTGCACCAACTGAGCCGTGGACAAGGAGTTGGCGTAGAACGCGAACCCGATCAGCAACGCACTGAGGTTGGTGAACAGTACGGCGGGCCGTGCCGACACCCGGAGGTCGACGAGCGGGCTGATGGTGCGCAGTTCGTACCATCCCCACAGCGGAACCAGCAGCACCGCGACGCCGTACAGCCCGAGGAGGGTCGGCGTACTCCAGGTGCTGCTCTTCGACACCGCGAGCAGCAGACACACCAGGAAGGCGCTGAGGCCGAGGGCGCCGAGGACGTCGAAGCGCCCGCTGCTGCGGACGGCCGACTCGGGGACGATCAGCAGCACCAGGACGATGTCCAGCAGGCCGAGGCCGAGGTTGATCCAGAACATCGTGTGCCAGTTCGCGTACTCGACCACGAGCGTCGCGGCCGGGATGCCGAACGCGGCGCCGATGCCGAGCGTCGAGCTCATGATCGCGATCGCCGGGATCACGCGGCGCGGCGGGAGCTCGTCGCGGAGGATGCTGATGCCGAGCGGTACGACGGCGACCGCGGCGCCCTGGAACGCGCGGCCGGCGATCAGCACGGTCAGGTTCGAGCTGGTCGCGCAGAGCAGCGAGCCGACGATCATCGAGGACAGCGCGATCAGCAGGACGCGGCGCTTGCCGTACATGTCGCCGGCCCGGCCGAGCAGCGGAGTGAAGACCGCGCCCGTGAGCAGCGTGACGGTGATCAGCCAACTGACGTCGGACGCCGGGCTGTGGGTGATGCCGGGGAGTGCGGGGAGCAGGGGTACGACGATGGTCTGACTGATGGAGACCAGGACGCCGCAGAAGGCGAGCGCGGACAGGATCAGGCGGGGACGGGCAGGCAAGCGGGATCCTCACAGAGGTGAACTGCTGTTTACTCAGGCATCGTAAACGCTTGTTCACCGGACCGGAAATGGACCAGGAAACCGCTCACCGATTGGACCAGGATCGTCGGCGGCGGTTTACCTACGGTGGTGCGATGAGGATCTTCGTCGCCGGTGCGTCCGGCGTGATCGGCCGCCACCTCGTCCCGCTACTGGTTGCCCAAGGCCACGAAGTGACCACCCTCAGCCGGCGGGCCGGCGAGAGTTCGTCCTCGGTGGTCGGTGACGTCTACGACCGGGACCGGCTGCGTGAGTTGGTGGCGGCGGCACGGCCGGACGTGGTGATGCACCAGTTGACGGATCTGGGGACGCGGGACTTCGCGGCGAACAGCCGGATCCGGCGGGAGGGGACGCGCAACCTGGTGGACGCCGCGCTGGCGGCGGGGGTACGGCGGGTGATCTCGCAGAGCATCGCCTGGGCGTACGAGCCCGGCTCCACGCCCGCCGACGAGTCCACGCCGCTCGACGTACGGTCGTCCGCCCATCCGACCTTCCTCAACTCCCCCACCTGACCGCCGAGTCGTGGCAAATGGCTCCGGCCACTCCCGCCGAGTCGTGGATCTCGGCGGGAATTCGCGACCGTTCTCCACGACTCGGCGGACAGAAGTGATCGGACCCGGCGCTCCGAGGGGGAGGGGAGCGCGGGTCCGATCGGCGGTCCGCTGGGAGCGAGGGGGTGCGCTGGGCCTAGCGGACCGGGCCTTCGATGAGCTGGATGGTGGCCTTGTGGGTCTGGCCGGTCTGGTCGGTCCAGCCGACATCGACCTTGTCGCCGGGGTGCTGCTGGTTGAGCAGCGTGGAGAGGGTGTCCGGCGACTCCACGGTTTGACCGGCGAACGAGGTGATCACGTCGCCGGCGGTGATGCCGGCCTCGTCCGCGTGGCCGTTCGCGAGGACGTCGCCGACGACCGCGCCGCTGGTACCGGTGCTGGTCACGACCGATACACCGAGCATCGCCGAGTCGCCGATGTGCACCGACGCCGAGGACTTGCCGTTCTCGATCTGCTGCGCGATGTCGAGCGCCTGGTTGATCGGGATCGCATACCCCTCGGTCGTCGTCCCGGTCCCGTTGCCGTTCCCGTTACCCGAGCCGTCGCCGTTCCCGGAGCCGTCGCCGTACCCGTTCCCGTTGCCGTAGGAGTTCCCGTTGCCGGAGCCGTTCCCGCTGCCGGAGCCGTTCCCGTCGCCGTTGCCGAACGGGAAGCCGGTGCCGTCACCGTTGCCGTACCCGTTGCCGCCGCCCCACGCGGCCAGCGTCGCGGTCGCGGCCGGCGCGGTGGACACCGAGCTCTGCCCCGGAATCCCCCGCCCGCCGTTGCTGCCGCCGTTCCCGGCCACGTCCACGCCGACGACATCACCGTTCGCGTTCACCAGCGGCCCACCTGAGTCGCCGGCCTGGATGTTCGCGTCGGTCTCGATCAGGTTCGTCAGGTTCTCCGGGTCCTGGCCGTTCTGGTCGGTCGCGGTGATCGCCTGGTTCAGCCCGGTCACCTTGCCGGCCGCGTAGCTCGGCGTACCGCCGGTGCCGCCCGCGTTCCCGACGCCGACGACCTGGTCGCCGAGCTTCACCTGGTCGGAGTTCCCGGTCTTGGCGGTCTGCAGCCCGGACGCGTCCTTCAGCTTCAGTACGGCGATGTCGTGCGCCTCGTCGTACCCGACGACGCTCGCGGTATACGTCTTCCCGTTGCCGATGTCGGTGACCGTGATCGACGTTGCGGCCTCGATCACGTGGTGGTTGGTGAGCACCTCGCCGTCGGACGTGAGCACGATCCCGGTGCCGGCGGCCCGCGCGTTCTCGTACCCGAGGACGGTGTTCACGTCCACCAGGCCCGGCGACACCTTCGCGGCGACCGAGGACGCGTCGAACGCGGTCTGGGACAGCGTCGAGTTGCTCCCGTCGTTCCGCTGGTCGATGCCCCAGGCAACCGATCCGGCGACCAGGACGGCGGCCAGCCCGAGCACTCCCGCACCGAACAGCCGGCGCCGGTGCTTCTTCGGCGGCTGCATCCCGAACGGATGCTGCGGCCCATAGGGGTACTGCGGCCCGAACGGCCCCGGCTGGTACTGCTGCTGGAACTGCCCCTGCTGGTACTGCGAAGCCTGCTGGTACTGCGCACCCTGCTGCGGCGCCTGGTCACCGTTGTCCGGTCCCGCTCCAGCGCTCTCGTTCATCCCGTCGCCCTCCTCGGCCAGTTCCCTCTGCCTACGAGTAGAGCGCGCCAGACTGAGAACTCCATCCGGTCAACCAATGAATCAGCTGAGAATCCGCTCCACGGCCACGACTACCGCCGCCCGGCGCACTTTCGCGTCCGGGAGCTCCGCGCCGTACTCCGGATTCATCGACGACCAGCTGGTCGCGATCGCCTGGATCAGCGACAGCAGGCTCACCGGCGTGAACCGCCGCGACACGGTCCGTCGCCGCATCCCGCGCTGCAGTTCGTCCAGCCGGCGCTGGTTGACCGCGATGATCGCCTCCAGCGGCTGCCCGTCGGGCCGCTCCAGCCGGTACCAGACCGAGAGCCGCAGCCGGTCCGGGTGCGCCTCGAAGTAGTCGAACACCTTCCCCGCGTACGCCGGAAGGTCGTCGACGTCGAACCCGACCTCGTCGAGATACTTGTCCAGCGAGGCGCTGAACACCGCGTCGAACAGCTCGTCCTTGTTGCCGAAGTACGCGTACAGCATCGCCTTGTTGCAGCCGGCCTCGTCGGCGATCCGGCTCACCCGCGCGCCGCCGATCCCGCGGGCGGCGAACTCCTCGGTGGCCGCGTCCAGGATGCGCGTGCGGGTCCGGTCTGCGTTCCGCTCCATGGTCGGCAGCGTACCAACCAACCGGTTGGTTGATTTCTAACCAACCGGTTGGTTAGATAGACGGTAGATCCAACCAAACGGTTAGTTAGGACTGACAATGAGCAAGATCTGGCTGATCACCGGGAGTTCGCGGGGCCTCGGGCGGGCGTTGACGGAGGCTGTGCTGGCGGCCGGCGACCGGGTGGTCGCGACGGCGCGGCGGCCCGAGCAGCTCGACGACCTGGTCACGAAGTACGGCGACCAGCTCCGGGCGGTCGCCCTCGACGTCACGGACGCCGAGGCGGCGCGGGCCGCCGTACGGACGGCCGTCGAGGAGTTCGGCGGCCTGGACGTGGTGGCGAACAATGCGGGGTACGCCAACAGTTCCGCGATCGAGGAGCTGGCGGACGAGGACTTCCGGGCGCAGGTCGAGACGAACCTGTTCGGGGTGGTCAACGTGACGAAGGCCGCGTTGCCGGTGTTCCGGCAGCAGCGCGGCGGGCATTTCCTGCAGTTCTCGTCGATCGGCGGGCGGGCCGGCGGGACGCCGGGGATGGGTGCCTACCAGACCGCGAAGTTCGCGGTCGAGGGGTTCTCCGAGGTGCTCAACAACGAGGTGCGGCCGTTCGGCGTGAAGGTGACGATCATCGAGCCGGGTGGTTTCCGGACCGACTGGGGCGGCTCGTCGATGCGGCTGCACGACGTACACCCGGACTACGACTCGACGGTCGGCGAGATGCACCGTCGGCGGCTGGAGATGGACGGCAAACAGCCGGGCGACCCGGTGAAGGCCGCGCAGGCGGTCCTCGAGGTGGTCGACCTCGAGGAACCGCCGCTCCGCCTGCTGCTCGGCAGCGACGCCCTCGCGCTCGCCGAGTCCTCGGCACGCTCGCGCGCCGCGGAGGCCGCCGCCTGGGCGGACCTCACCAGGTCGACAGACTTCAGCTGACCCGCAGCTCGCGGAAGAACTCGCGGACGTCGCCGACCAGTTCGTCCGGGATCTCCAGGGCGGCGAAGTGGCCGCCGTGGTCGAGGTCGGTCCAGCGGGTGATGTTGTTCGAGGTCTCGCAGTACCGGCGGATCGCCACGTCGTGGGCCGTCGCGAGCACGGCCGTCGGTACGCCGGAACTCGGCCGCGGCGCCCACGAGCGCGGCTGCGCGTACCCGATGTACGCCGCGGTCCCGCCGGTCCCGGTCAGCCAGTACATCATCACGTTGGTGAGCAGCCGGTCCTTGCTGATGATTGCCTCCGGCAAGGACTCCCCCGGCCAGGTCCACGCCTTGAACTTGTCCATGATCCAGGCCAGCTGCGCCACCGGCGAGTCCACCAGCCCGTACGCGAGGGTCTGCGGCCGGGTCGACTGGATCGAGATGTAGCCGAACTCGTCGTTCATGAACTGCGCGATCCGCGCCATCTTGTCCTGCTCCAGCGGCGTCAGCGTCTGCAGCTCCTCCTCGGAGATCTGCAGCGGCGGCAGGTTCGTCCCGCCGTTCGTGTGTACGCCGACGACCTGCGACGGCGCCACCCGCGCGACCTCCGGCGACACCGACCCGCCGAGGTCACCGCCCTGTACGCCGTACCGCTCGTACCCGAGCTCCGCCATCAGCGCGGCCCACGCCCGGCCGATCCGCTCGAAGGTCCAGTTGCCGTCGGCGGTCGGCCCGGAGAACCCGAACCCGGGCAGCGACGGAATCACCACATGGAACGCGTCCGCGGCGTCCCCACCGTGAGCAACCGGATCGGTCAGCGGCCCGATCAGGTCGAGGAACTCGACGATCGACCCCGGCCAGCCGTGCGTCAGCAGCAGCGGCAGCGCGTCCGGCTCCGCCGAGCGGACGTGGATGAAGTGGAGCTGCTGCCCGTCGATCTCGGCGGTGAACTGCGGGTACGAGTTCAGCTCCTTCTCCGCCGCCCGCCAGTCGTACGACGTCCGCCAGTACTCGACCAGCGAGGACAGCCAGGAGACCGGGACGCCGGTGGTCCAGTCGTCGCCGGGCAGCGGTGCGGGGAACCGGGCGCTCGCCAGCTTGGCGGCGAGGTCGTCGAGCGTGCTCTGCGGGATGTCGATGCTGAATTCCTTGATCATGGCTCTACTCTCGCACCCAGTTAGGACAGCTTCGGTCCTAGCCAGCTGGCAGACTGAAAAACATGATCGAAACGTCGGCGCGACTGCTCAAGCTGCTCAGCCTCCTGCAGCAACCCAAGGAGTGGAGCGGCGCCGCCCTGGCCGGCGAGCTCGGCGTCGGGGTCCGGACGGTACGGCGGGACGTCGACAAGCTGCGCAACCTCGGCTACCCGGTCGACGCCGTATCGGGAGTGGCCGGCTACCGCCTCGGCGCCGGCGCCGCGCTCCCACCGCTCCTGCTGGACGACGAGGAGGCCATTGCCGTCGCGGTCGGCCTCCGCGCCGCCGCCAGCGGGACCGTCGCGGGCACCGAGGAGGCGTCCGTGCGCGCGCTCACCAAGCTCGAGCAGGTCCTGCCGTCCCGCCTCCGCTACCGGATCGAGCTGCTCCAGCAGGTCGCCGTCACGCCCGCGGGTGGCCCGTCCGTGCAGCCCGACGTACTGCTCGCCGTCGCCGCCGCCTGCCGCGACCACCACCGGCTGCGCTTCGACTACCGCAACCACGACGGTACGGCGACCACCCGCACCACCGAGCCGCACCGGCTCGTGAACACCGGGCGCCGGTGGTACCTGGTCGCGTGGGACCTCGACCGCGACGACTGGCGCACGTTCCGCGTCGACCGGCTGGAGCCACGGATCCCGACCGGCCCGCGGTTCACGCCCCGCGAGGTACCCGAACTGGCAAGCACGAACCGCGGCGTCGCGTACGGCGGCTACCGCTACCGGGCCCGCATCCTCGTGCACGCGTCCGCCGCCGAGGTCGCCGACCGCTACGGTCCGAACGTCGCGTCGGTGACCTCGATCGACGAATCGACGACGCTGGTAGAGACGGGCGCCAACTCGCTCGATCAGATCGCGCTGTACCTCGGCATCCTCGGCCTGCCGTTCGAGGTCCAGGACCCGCCCGAGCTGATCGACGCGATCCGCACCCTGACGACGCGCCTGGCGGCCGCGATTCCGGCGTCCTGACCGCTACCGTTCAGGAATGGATCGGTACGTCGAGACCGTGCTGGGACGGATCCGCCTGCGCGTCGACGGGGACGGTCCCGCGATGCTGTTCTGGCCGAGCCTGCTGATGGACGGCACGCTCTGGTCAGCGCAAGCCGCACACTTCAAGGACCGCTTCCAGGTCGTGCTGGTCGACCCGCCCGGGCACGGCGGCAGCGAGCCGCTCAGCAAACCGTTCACCTTCGAGCAGTGCGCCGACGCCGTCCTCCAGCTCATGGACGAGCTGAACGTCGGAAAGATCCACCTGATCGGCAACAGCTGGGGCGGCATGATCGGCGGCACGTTCGCCGCGCTGCACCCGGACCGGATCGGCATCGCCGTCCTGATGAACGCCACCGCCTCACCGGCCAGCCGGCGCCAGCGCTTCGAGTACGGCGCCCTCGTCCGGGCCGCGCGCCTGCTCGGCGGCATCCGCGGACCGCTGCGAGGCCCGGTCCGGGACGCGTTCCTCGGCCCCACGGCGAAACGCGAGAAACCCGAGGTCGTTGCCAAGGTCAACGACCTGGCGGGCAAGGTGAACGTCCGCTCGGGGATGCACGCGGTCACCAGTGTGGTCCCGAACCGCCCGGACCAACGTGCCCTGTTCGGGAAAATCCGGACGCCGGTGCTGATCGTCGCAGGCGCCGAGGACACGACGTTCCCGGTCGCCGAGACCGAGGAGATGGCCGACTCGATCCCCGGCGCCCGCTTCGTCGTCCTCGAACAGTCCGCGCATCTCGCGGCGCTGGAGTCCCCAGAACAGGTGAATGCCCTGATCGACGACTTCCTCGCCGATCAGGGCATCCAGGGCGATGCTTAGCTGACGACGGCCCCGGTCTTCGGGTCCAGGATCAGCTGCTTGGTGTTCGGGTGCTCCCACCAGCTGAACATGCTGTTCAGGCTGCCGGCCCGCTCGTCGAACGAGTGGTCACCGATCCGGCCGGTCCGCCAGTTGTCCTCGATGAACTTCAGGATCGAGGTCTGGTCGGTCAGCGCGTGGTCGACGTGGTTGGTCTTCGCGTACGGCGAGACGACGAGCAGCGGCTGCCGCGGGCCGTAGCCGCAACGGTCGGCGTACCCACCGGCGACGTGCTTGTTACCGCACAGCGCGGCCTGGTCGAGCGCCGCGTCGTTCGAGCCGTTCACGCTCGGCGGCGTGACGTGGTCGTACCAGCCGTCGGAGTCGTCGTAGGCCAGCACGATCGCGGTGGACTTCCACTCCGGCGACTTCTGCAGCGCGTTGATCTCCTTGACGACGAACGCCTGCTCGTCCAGCGGGTCGGAGTACCCGGCGTGGCCGTCCTGGTACTCGCCGGCCTTCAGGAAGCTGACCGCCGGCAGGTTGTTCGCCGCCAGCGCCGCGTCGAAGTCCGACGTGTCGTACTGGTGGTTGGCCTGGTCGGTGTGACCGATCGCGGCCACCGACGACGGCGGCAGGTGCTTCGGGTTCGCGGTCGACTTGTAGTACTGGAAGGGCTCGTGGTGCGGGCTGTAGTCGTTCGCCGTGTTGCCGCCGATGTTGGCGTGCGACGCACCACAGACGGCCTTGCCGTTCGCGGTACCGGTCGGCTTGAAGCCGCCCTGGAACCAGCCCCAGGTGACGTTCTGCTTGTTCAGCAGGTCGCCGACGTTCTGCCCGTGCATGCCCGCCAGGTTGTTGGTGGACTTGCCGTTGTTGTTCGAGCAGTCGTCGTAGATCGGGTCGGGGTCGTTGGTGATGGTCCCGATACCGTTCGCGTCCGGCGACTGGACGGCGTACGCGTCACTGGTCGGCTGTCCCGTCACCGGGTTGTACGCCTGGCCGCCGTGGGTCTGCCCGGAGATCAGGTTCAGCGCACCCGGGGTGGACGGCCCGTACACCGAGCTGAACGAGTTGTCGCTCATCGTGTAGTGCTGGGCGTAGTTCCACAGCGCGGTGACGGTGTTGCCGTCGTAGTAGTCCATCACCAGACCCGGCTCGCCGAACAGGACGGGCTGCCCGGTGCACTTGGACGTCTCGGTGAACTCGACGTACTTGTCGTCCTTGCCGCCGTTGACGGCCTTCTGCTCGGCCGAGTAGCCGTGGTTCTGGTCGCAGGTCAGCGCCTGCGACGACGACAACCGCTTCGGGTTGTACACGTTCGGGTTGTTCGTCAGCAGCTGGTTGGTCAGACCGTTGACCTTCGGCGTGTGCCGGGCGGCCGTGAACGGCGTACCGTCAGTGTTGGCCGCCTTCGGGTAGGTGCCGAAGTAGTGGTCGAACGAGATGTTCTCGCCGAAGATCACCACCACGTGCTTGATCGGCGTGGTCGTCCCCGCCGGGTGGTACGAAGCGGCGTCGGCCGCCGTGAACGCCGCGCCGGCGTTGGTCACCTGCTGGGTGGCGCCCGGGGCGCCACAGGCGGCCAGCAACAAGCCCGTCGCGGCCGCAACGGCCGTGGCGGCGACAGGGAGTCTTGCGCGCATGCCTTCTCCTCCTGATGAATACCTCATGCGAGCAACGACCGCCCGAAGTGGTCGTTGCCGTCCCGTACACCGGGAAGCGTGAAGAAATAGCCGCCACCGACAGGCCGGATGTAGTCGACGAGCGGCTCGTCGGTCAGCCTGGTCTGGACAGCCTCGAACTGCCGGGCGATGTCCTGCTGATAGGCGCAGAACAGCAGGCCCATGTCCAGGTCACCGACCGCGTCGGTGCCCTTGTCGTAGTTGTAGCCGCGCCGCAGGAACTGGCTCGCCGCCGTCTCCGGGGTCCGCGGGTTCGCCTTGCGGATGTGGCTGGTCAGCGGGATCGCGCCGCCGGTCGGGTCGGCGCCGTAGTCCGGTACGTCGGTCTCGCTGTTGCCGTCCAGCGGCGCACCTGTGCTCCGGCGACGGCCGAACATGTTCTCCTGCTCGCCGAGCGACACCCGGTCCCAGAACTCGACCAGCATCCGGATCTGGCGCAGCACCTGGTAGCTGCCGCCCGCGGTCCAGGCGGGCTCGCCGTTGCCCTGACCGACCCATACGAGCTTGTCGTGGTCGGCGGACGCCGGCTTGACGATGCCGTCCTTGAAGCCCATCAGGTTGCGCGGCGCACCGGCCGGCCGCGGCGGGCTCTGGAACCCGTCGACCCGCCAGCGCAACTGCATCGCACCGCGTGTGTGCCGGGCGATGTCGCGGAGCGCGTGCAGCACGATGTCGGTGTCCGACGCGCACAGCTGCAGGCTCAGATCCCCGTGACACAAGGCCTCGTCGAGGCTGTCGTTCGGGAACTCCTTCATCGGCGTGAGCTTCGCGGGCTTCAGCCTGGCCAGCCCGTACCGCGCATCGAACAGCGAGGCACCCACGCCGACGGTGACGGTCAGATCGCCGCCCGGCATGTCGGGCCCGAGTACGCCGGAATCGGCCGGCGGCGCGGTGATCCCGAGCGGCGGCAGCGCACCGCCCATCGTGAGCAGCCGCGCCCGCTCGGTCAAGGTTTTGAACAGGTCGGTCAGCTCGCCCTTGTCCGCCGCGATCACGTCGAACGACGCGAAGATCGCCTGCTTCTGCTGGGGTGTGACGATGCCGGCCTGATGGACGCCGTGGAACGCCACCGACGCCGGCGCCGCCGCGTCCGCGTTCAACGTCACCCCGGCCACCGCGGCCGCACCCGCCCCGGCCAACGTCCCACGCAGGAAGGACCGCCGGTCGAACCCGCTCATCCCGTCCTCCGTACATCACAGATGGCTGCCACCGGGGCGAGCTTCTCCAGGAGTTCGCCGACCGCGCCGTTGAGCTGTTGGCGCGTCGTGTGGTCGAGCTTGTCGACGGGCGTGTTCTGGTGCGCGGTGAGGAGCGTCCGGACGCGGGTCTCCCACTTCTGTACCTGCGGCAGGTCGGCGTACCGGGGTTTGAGGACCGGGTCGAGGACGGCCAGCACGTTCGCCGTGCCGTTCAGGTTCGCCAGCGCGGTGTTCAGCGACGTACCGCTGCCCTGGTCGTTCTCGCCGGTGAGCTCGAACTGGAGCGCGTTCTCCATGATCTCGTGGGCGCGCAGGCCGAGGTCGTTCGGATCGACCTGCTCGTTCGGCAGGTCCTTCTGCAGGCCGTGCACGTCGACAGCCAACTGGTCCGCGATCGGCTTCAGCGCCGCGGCGGACCCGTTGTGCCACAGGCCCTTCTCCAGCGGGTGGAACCCGGCGTCGGAGCCGTCGATCTTGCCGGCGAAGTCCCCGAACGCGTCGTACGCCGCGCCCAGCGAGTTGTACGCCAGGTGCGCGGCCAGCCAGTCGGTCCGGGCGGCGCCCAGGTTGCCGGCGTCCACGTCGGCGCGCAGCTTGTCCGTCTTCGTCACGAGGTCCGCGACCCCGCGCGCGACGCCGGCCTCGTACTTCTTCACCAGCGGCAATATGTCGTTCTTGGTCACCGGCACCACCGCCGGTCCGCCCTGCCCGTCGCCACTCACCGTGACAGTCGGGCCGGTGATCGCGTCGGTGTCCTCGATCAGGCAGCGGATCGCGAACTTCCCGGCCCCGAGTTGTACCTCGAGCTGCGCGCTCGTGTTCGGCCCGAGCCCCTCGACCTCGCCGTACACCTGCTGGCTGTCGACCTCGACGACGTCGACCTCGGCCGATGCGTCGCCCGTGTTGTGCACGGTCAGCACCTGCCGCCCGGTCCGTGGGTCGGTCCAACCCTGCCCGCACTGGCTCCGCGACACGCTGATCCCGCTCGATCCGGCCGTCGCCCCGGCGGCACCTTCCCAGGGCCGCCACACCGAAACGCCCGCCGCCGCTGCCAGCACGACCAGCGCCACAACCGCCGGAACTGGACGGGGCGTGCGCACGAGGTCTGCTCCTGGGGATCGGCCGTTGGATTCGCGGTCAATGTTAATCCCGGCCGATGATGCCGCAGCACGGGTTCAGGCTTGTTCGCCAGGCCGTAACGAACTGTTCGCTAGCGACGGGTTGGAACTGAGATTCTGCTGAGATCCGACGCCACCACGACCTCTCCGGAGAACTCCTCGGCCGCCTCCTCATAGAACCGCGCGGGCTCCAGGTACCGCTGGGAGAAGTGCGTCAGGACCAGCTTCCGTACGCCGCACTCGGCCGCGACCCGGGCCGCCTGCCGCGCGGTCAGATGCCCGAATCGGCGGGCCAGCTCCGCCTCCGCCGAGAGGTACGTCGACTCGATCACCAGCAGGTCGGCGTCCGCGGCCAGCCGCAGCACGTTCTCGCACAGCCGCGTGTCCATCACGAACGCGAACCGCTGCCCGCGCCGTACCTCGCTGACGTCCTCGATCCGCACGGTCCGCCCGCCGACCTCGATCGTCCCGGTCCGCTGCAGCCGCCCGACGTCCGGCCCTGTCACGCCGTACTCCGCGAGCCGCGCCGGCAGCATCCGCCGCCCGTCCGGCTCGATCAGCTGGTACCCGAACGACTCGATCGGGTGCTCCAGCCGGCGCGCCCACAACTGCCCGAACGACCCGACCGACAGCAGCCCGTCCTCCTCGACCGGCTCCTCGAGCAGCTCGGCCCCCTCGAAGAACGACGCGGCGTACCGCAACCGGTCGAAGTACGTCTGCCCCGACGCCGGGTAGTGCGCATGCACCGGATGCGGTACGCCATCCAGCGACAGCCGCTGCACCACCCCCGGCACGCCCAGGCAGTGGTCCCCGTGGAAGTGCGTCACACACAACCGCGTGATCGCCCCGGCTGATACCCCCGCGAAGATCATCTGCCGCTGCGTCCCCTCGCCCGGGTCGAACAGGAACCCCTCGTCGTCCCACCGCAGGAAGTACCCGTTCTGCGTCCTTTCGCGCGACGGCACCTGACTGCCGGTGCCCAGCACAACGAGTTCACGCAAGGGCGCGCACCAACGTCGACGACGACATGTTGCCGCCGCAGGACACCACCGCGACCCGCCGGCCGGCCAGCTCGGTACGCCGTTCCCGTACGGCCGCGAAGGCCAGCGCTGCCGCGCCCTCGATCAACTGGTGCTCGGTGTCGATGACCAGCCGCAGAGCGTCCCGGATCGAGTCCTCGGAGACCAGCACCCACTCGTCGACCAGCTCGCGACACAGGTCGAACGTGATGCTCCCGGGCTCGACGCTGCCTGCCGTACCGTCCGACAGGGTCTCGCCGGCGTCGACCTGCACGATCTTCCCGGCCCGCACCGACGCCGCCATCGCATCGTCGACGGCTGGTTGAGCGCCGTACACCGCGAGGTTCGGCAGATGCTTCCTGAGCACTGCGGCGACACCACTGATCAGCCCACCGCCGCCGACCGCGACGACGACCGCATCCAGTGGCCGTCCCGCGAGCTGTTCGACGATCTCGACACCGACCGTCCCTTGCCCGGCCACGATTTCCGGGTCGTTGTACGGCGGGATGTACGTCAGCCCGTGCTCGGCTGCATACGCGCGGGCCTTGAGCTCCAGTACGCCAGTGTCGTTGCCCTCGGCCCGCAACTCGAGCCCGAACCTTTGCAGCGCGGCAACCTTGCCGGGCGCCGCGTTCTCCGGCAGATAGACAATCCCTCGCCCACCGAGCGTCGCCAACGCATTCCCGACCCCAAGCCCGTGGTTCCCGGTGGACGCCGTGACCACACCTGTCGCGCGCTGCCCATCGGCGAGGTTCAGCACCTTCGCCAACGCACCCCGCGCCTTGAACGACCCGGTCCGCTGCTGGTGCTCACACTTCACCAGCACCTCGGCGCCGACGTCGTCGCTCAAGGCGTCGTACCGCACGAACGGTGTCACGAACAGGTGCTCGCGCAGGGCCGGCGCGACGAGCTCGGCCCTGGCGGCAACCTGTTCGGGGTTCATTCGGCGGGGCTCAAACTGGTGCCGAGGGCCTGCCAGTCGAGGACTGGGGCGGCCAGCTTGCTGATTGTCGCCAGCAGGCCGAGGCGGGCGGCGCGTAGGTCGGGCTCCTTCGCCATCACGAGGATGTCGTCGAAGAAGCGGTTCACCGGGTCGACCAGGACGGACGTCGCGGTGACGAAGTCGGACAGGCCGGTGGGCGCCTGGCCGATCTTCTGGACGGCCTCGTGCAGGGCGACCTCGGCCGGCTCGGTCAGCTTGGCCGCGTCGTACTCCGCCGCGGTGCCCTCGGGGACGATCCGCCGGACCCGCTGCAGGACCGCGACCAGGTTGGCGAAGTTGCTGTCGCCGACCAGCTCCTGCAGGGACTTCAGCGTCTCGTCCGCCGCCGCCGGAGCAGTTGCCAGCGGCAACACCGCAGCCACCTGGAGGTGGTCGTCGCCACGGTCGATCAGCTGCTGCTCGTACCGCCGTACGGTGAACTCGGCCACCTCGTCCAGCGACTCCGCCGGTACGTCGATGCCCTGGGCACCGATCTCGTCGGCCGCCGCCCGCAGGCCGACCGGGAGCGTGATCGCCCGCAGCTCCGGGTGCTCGCGCAGGATCGCGACCACACCGGCCGCGGCCCGCCGGAGCGCGAACGGGTCCGAGCTGCCGGTCGGCTTCGCGCCGATGCCGAACAGTCCGGCCAGCAGGTCGAAGCGGTCCGCCAGCGCGAGCAGCGCTCCCGGAGTCGTCGACGGCACCGGGTCACCGGCCGACCGCGGCAGCTCCATGTCGAACAGCGCCTGCGCGACCGCGTCGGTCTCGCCCGCACGCTTGGCGTACTCGCGGGCCATCGTGCCGGCCAGGCTGGTCAGCTCGACGACCATCTGCGAGCCGAGGTCGAACTTCGCCAGCTCGGCCGCCCGCTGCAACGTCTCCAGGTCGTCGCCGCCCAACTCCACCGTGGCCGCGAGCGCCAGCGCGATCCGCCCGATCCGCCCGGCGCGGTCGGCCATCGAGCCGAGCCGCTCCTCGAACGCCAGCTTCTCCAGCTCGCCCTTCATCGACTCCAGCGGCGTGTCCAGATCCGCGCGCCAGAAGAAGGCAGCGTCCTCGTAGCGGGCCCGCAGCACCGCCTCGTTGCCCGCCCGGACGAGGTCCTCGTCCACCGAACCGTTGGCCACGGCAACGAAGTTCGGGAGCAGCTTGCCGTCGTGGTCGCGCACCGGCAGATACCGCTGGTGCTTGCGCATCACGGTCGTGAGGATCTCGCTCGGCAGGTCCAGGTACTCCGGGGCGAACCCGCCCAGGATCGGCGTCGGCTCCTCGATCAGGTTGACGATCTGGTCGACCAGCGCGGCCTCGCCCTCGACGTCCACCGTGCCCTGCACCTTCGCGGACAGGTCGGCGGCCGCCTCCACGACCGTCGCGCGGCGCCGGGCCGGGTCGGCCTCGATGCCGTGGATCCGGAGCAGGTCCAGGTAGCCCTCCGCGGCCGCGATCTCGACCTTCGGCTGCGCGGCGGTTCGGTGGACGCGGGTGATCCGGTCGGCGGCGAGGGTCGACACCGAGACCGGAACGACCTGGTCGCCCAGCAGCGCCACCAGCCAGCGGATCGGGCGGGTGAAGGACAGCTTCGCGTCGTTCCAGCGCATGTTCTTGTCCGAGCGCAGGCCCGCGACGATCTCGCTGAGTACTCCGCTGAGCACCTCGGCCGCACCGCGACCCGGGTCCGGCTTCGTCACCGCGACGTACTCGACGCCGTCGACGTCCAGGTCGTGCAGCTCGCTCTCGTCGACCTTCTGCCCGCGGGCGAACCCGGCGGCGGCCTTCGTCAGGTTGCCGTCGGCGTCGTACGCGGCCGCCTTCTTCGGGCCGCGCACCACCCGCTCCGCGTCCGGCTCGCCCGCGTGCACCGAGGCGACGAACGCGACGACCCGGCGCGGGGTCGCGTATGTCGTGATCGTGCCGTGCTCGAGCCGCGTCGCGGCCAGCTTCTCCTCCAGCGCGGCCTGCACCGCGGCGGCGGTCTTGGTGACCTCCGACGGCGGCATCTCCTCGGTGCCGATCTCGAAGGTCAGCTGCCGGGTGCCGTTGATCGCGGGGAACTCGGTCGGCTCCGGCGCGGCCGGCGGCAGTTCGGCGAGACCCAGCGGGTGCTCCAGTTCCTCGCGGCGCTCCGCCCACAGCCGCGACACCTCGCGGGCCAGCGTCCGCATCCGGCCGAACGCCTTCGCGCGTTCCGTCGTACTGACGGCACCGCGGGCGTCGAGGACGTTGAACGTGTGCGAACACCGCAGTACCTGGATGTGCGCCGGCACCGGGAGGCGGTCGTCGATCATCCGGCGGGCCTCGTTCGCGTACTCCTCGAACAGCCGCTTCTGCGACTCCACGTCCGCGTCGTCCAGGTAGTAACGGCTCATCTCGTACTCCGCCTGGCCAAACGCCTCGCCGTACGAGATGCCTGGCGCGTAAGCGATGTCCTTGAAGTGCGAGACGCCCTGCAGCGCCATCATGATCCGCTCGATGCCGTACGTGATCTCCACCGACACCGGGTCCAGCGTCATGCCGCCGGCCTGCTGGAAGTACGTGAACTGGGTGATCTCCAGGCCGTCCAGCCAGACCTCCCAGCCGAGGCCCCAGGAACCGGTCGCCGGGTTCGCCCAGTTGTCCTCGACGAACCGGACGTCGTGCGCGTCGATGTCGATGCCGAGCGCCTCGAGGCTGTCCAGGAACAGCTCCTGCGGGTTGCCCGGGTCCGGCTTCAGCACCACCTGGAACTGGGTGTGGGTCTGCAGGCGGTTCGGGTTCTCGCCGTAGCGGCTGTCGTCCGGCCGGACACTCGGCTCGACGTACGCCACCCGCCACGGCTCGGGACCGAGCACCCGCAGAATGGTCGCCGGGTTCAGCGTTCCGGCACCGACCTCGGTGTTGAACGGCTGCACGACCATGCAGCCCCGGTCGGTCCAGTACTTCGTCAGCGCGAGCAGCGCGTCCTGCATGGTGAGCACAGCAAACCTCATGCCATCGTCTGGGGGTTTCCGGTCACGAAGTCTATTCGCTGCGTGCCGGCGCTATCCCCCGGATTGCCAGAGTGAGCAGCCGGGCCGCCTGATCGGGGTCGTCGCCGCTGGCCAGCGAGATGCCGTTGACCAGTTTGAGCAGGTCCTCGACCCGGGTTTCCGCGGGTACGGCGCCCGCGGCCTGCGCACGGTCGACGAGCTTTCGGCCGGCGGCCAGTAGGCGGGCGTGGGCGTCCGAACCGCAGTCGCCGCTCATCACCAGCGCCGCCGCCAGGCCGCGGCTGCCGGTGGCGTGCGCGACCATCGTCTGCAGCCAGGCCGTCAACGCCCGCAGGGGATCCGGGTCGTCGAGCAGCTCGGTCGCCTGCGCGCAGACCGCGTCGATACTGCTCCGGAAGACCGCTTCCAGCAGCGCGATCCGGCCACCGAAGTGCCGGTGCAGGGTCGCCGACCCGACGCCGGCCCGCCGGGCGATCTCCTCCAGGGACGCGTCCGCGCCGTACTCCCCGATCACGTCGGCCGCGACGGCGACCAGGCGGTCGCGGTTGCGTTGGGCGTCGGCTCGCATCGTGGTCTTCCTTGCGTAACTGGGGTGGGCCCCCATATCGTAGCGGACATAAACGGGGTGGCACCCCACTTATTAGGAGCTCACATGCACATCGGCATGGCCTTCGGTGACGTCCGAGGCCCGACCCCACTCCCTGAAGTCACCCGTCAGATCCGCGCGGCGGCCGCGGCCGGCGCGCGCTCCGCCTGGATCTCGGACGGCATCGGCTGGGACGCCCTGACCGCCCTCGCCGCCGTCGGCCCGGTGGCGACGGAGCTAGGCACCGCGGTGGTCCCGTTCCCCCAGCGGCACCCACTACTCCTGGCCCGCCAGGCCCTCACGACGCAGGCCGCAATCGCCGGCCCGCTCACGCTCGGCATCGGCGCCGGCATCGCCCGCATGGTCACCACCATGTACGGCCTCCCTACGGACCACCCCGCTACCCGGCTCCGCGAGTACCTGCAAGTACTCCGTCCCCTCCTCGAAGGTGAGCCGGTCGACCACCACGGCAAGTACTACACAGCCGTCGGCCGGCTCACCCCTCCATCGGAAGACCACCCGTCCGTTCTGGTGGCGGCGTTGGGGCCGGTGATGTTGCAGGTCGCGGGAGAGCTCGCGGACGGGACGGTCACGTGGATGACCGGACCTCGGACACTCAGCAACCACGTCGTACCGACGATCACGCGGGCGGCCGGGAGTCGTACGCCGCGGGTGGTGGCGGGGTTTGCTGTGTGTCTGACGTCCGCGGAGGACGTCGTACGGGCACGATTCGCGAAGGAGTTCGCAGTGGCGGGGCAGGTGCCGGAGTACCGGGCGATGCTCGAACGAGAAGGCGTCGACGGGCCGGCCGACCTACTGCTGGCCGGGGACGAGGCAACGATCACCAAACAACTGGAGCGGATCCGCGACGCGGGAGCAACCGACGCGATGCTGGCCCCGATCGGCACCGCGGCCGACCAGGAGCGGACGACCGCGTTCCTGTCTACAGTCATGCGGTGACCTCGCCCAGACATGCGGCGGTAGTTCACTAGCTCCGCCGTCCGCTCCGGAGACCATCCAGAGCGACCGTCTCAGGCTTCTCCAAGTCGCGGTGTGGTTTGCTCTGGCGAGGGGGGACTCGATGCACCGTTGGATGCTCTGGGGCGCGGTGGCGTTACTCGTGGTCGCGGGTTGCTCCGGCACGCCCGTTCGGGCCATGCAAGGCGCAGGCAAGGGCCGAACGCCGGCGCCTACGCCCCGTACGACCCGTCCGAGGATGGTCACGGTGCGGGCCTCGAAACAATGGGAGATCGCTCCTGGCCACCTCGCCGGGCCCTCGGAGCTCGCCGGCTTCACCGACCGGGCGAGTGTCCGCAGCGGCCGGCCGTTCCGGTTGTACGTGACCTCCTCCGCGGGCGCGTTCACCGTCCAGGCCTTCCGCATCGGCTGGTACGGCGGAACCGGCGCCCTGCTGGTCTGGAGTTCGACGCCGATTCCCGGGGTGCCGCAACCGGCGCCGCTGATCGCGGCGGACCGCATGGTCACGACGAACTGGAAGCCTTCCCTGACCGTGCAGACCGCAGGCTGGCCGCCCGGCACCTACCTGTTGCTGCTGACCGCGGCGAACGGCAGGCAGAAGTACGTCCCGATCACGATCCGTTCGGACTCGGCCCGCGGAGCGGTGGTCATCGTGAACGCCGTCAACACCTACCAGGCCTACAACGCCTGGGGCGGCTATTCGCTGTACCACGGCCCGGACTCGTCCTACCCGACTCGTTCGTACCGGGTCAGCTTCGACCGCCCGTACGACGGCAACGGCGCACCCCTGCTGTTCAGGTTCGAGTTGCCGCTGCTCGAACTGGCCGACCGGAGCGGCGTACACCTGGCCTATCTGACCAGTGTCGACCTGGACGCCGATCGCACCGCGCTGACCGGTGCCCGGGGCATCTTGTCGCTCGGCCACGACGAGTACTGGAGCCTGCCGATGCGCGCCGCCGTCACGCGCGCCCGGGACACCGGGACGAATCTCGCCTTCCTCGGCGGGAACTCGGTCTACTGGCGGGTGCGCTACGCCCCCAGCCGGCTCGGTCCGGAACGCGTCATGATCGGCTACAAGGACGCGACCCTCGATCCGGTGCACAACCGGCCGGACACCACGGTCCGGTGGATCAGCAAGCCGTACCCGAATCCGGAGAACTCGCTGAACGGCATGCTGTACGTGTGCTTCGCCCGCCGGGCCTCGTTCGTCGTCCGGGAGCCGGGGTTCTTCCTCTTCGCCGGGACGGGCGCGGTCGACGGTACGGCGTACCCGGGGCTGGCCGACACCGAGATCGACCGGGCCTATCCGCTCCCGGGCACGCCGCCGAACCTCGAAGTGGTTGCCCATTCGCCGGCGAACTGTGGACCGAAGCACGTCTTCGCGGACGCCACGTACTACACCGTGCGCTCCGGAGCCGGCGTCTTCAACACCGGGTCGATGAGCTGGATCTCCACCCTCGGCGACCGCGCGTCGCCGGCTGCGGCGTTCGCCCGGACCGTCACCCTGAATCTCCTCCACGCCCTGTCGGCGGGCCCCCTCGGCCGGAACCATCCGGCCGTCGGCAACCTGTCCGCGTTCACCAGGGCAGGGCACGCACCCCAGGCACCGGACCTGTCTACTATCGGCGGGTGACGGTTACTGACGCGGGTGGGGCGGTCGACGCGGTCTGGCGGATCGAGTCGGCCCGGATCGTCGCGGGTGTGGCGCGGATCGTCCGGGACGTCGGGCTGGCCGAGGAACTGGCTCAGGACGCGCTGGTAGCAGCGCTGGAGCAGTGGCCGCAGTCCGGCGTACCGCAGAATCCGGGCGCCTGGTTGATGGCGATCGCGAAGCGGCGGGCGATCGACCTGATCCGGCGCAAGGAGACGTACCAGCGCAAGCTCGCCGAGATGGGCCACGAGCTCGAGATCGACGGCGACTCGGTCGAGGACGACGTGGAGGCGATCCTCGAGGACCACATCGAGGACGACCTGCTCCGGCTGGTCTTCACGGCCTGTCACCCGGTGCTCACCATGGACGCCCGCGTCACGCTGACGCTGAAGCTGCTCGGCGGCCTGAAGACCGACGAGATCGCCCGCGCGTTCCTCGCCCCGGAGCCGACGATCGCGCAGCGCATCGTCCGGGCCAAGCGCAACCTGGCGAAGGCCGGCGTCGAGTTCGAGGTGCCGTCCGGCCCGGAGCTGCTCGACCGCCTCCAGTCCGTCCTGGAAGTCGTGTACCTGATCTACAACGAGGGGTACTCCGCGACCGCCGGCGACGACTGGATGCGCCCGGCGCTGTGCAACGAGGCGATGCGCCTGGGCCGGCTCCTCGTCGAGCTGATGCCGACCGAACCCGAGGTACTCGGCCTGCTCGCCCTGATGGAACTCCAGTCGTCCCGCGCGAACGCCCGTACCGGCCAGGACGGCGAACCCGTACTGCTGCTCGACCAGGACCGCCGCCGCTGGGACCGCCTGCTGATCCGCCGCGGGCTGGAGGGCATCGAGCGCGCCTGGGCCTTGGAGAAGCCGCCCGGCCCGTACCTCCTCCAGGCCGCGATCGCCGCCTGCCACGCCCGCGCCGCCGACCCGGAGGACACCGACTGGGCCCGGATCGCCGGCCTGTACGCCGTCCTCGCACAGGTCACGCCCTCACCGGTGGTCGAGCTCAACCAGGCGGTCGCGATCTCGATGGCGTTCGGCCCCGAACGCGGACTGCAGGCGGTCGACCTGCTCGCCGACGACCCGTCGCTGAAGGAGTACCACCTGCTGCCGAGCGTCCGCGGCGACCTGCTGTTCAAGCTCGGCCGCCTGGACGAGGCCCGCGCCGAGTTCGAGAAGGCCGCCGCCCTCACCCGCAACGAACGGGAACGCAAACTCCTCCTGGAACGCGCTGCGGCCTGTCAAATGTGACCTACATCACAGGCTGTCGATCCAGTCCTCAGGTCCTCGACGCACGGGTGAACACTGACTCACTCAGGAGGATCGACATGGACACCGTGGTTTCGAAGGACGGCACCACCATCGCGTACGACCGGCGCGGCAGCGGACCCGCATTGGTGCTGGTCGACGGGGCGCTTTGCTCCCGCGCGCAGGGGCCGATGCCCGAGCTCGCCGAGGCGCTCGCGGACCGGTTCACCGTCTACAACTACGACCGGCGCGGGCGCGGCGACTCTGGGGATTCCGGCGAGTACGCCGTGGACCGCGAGATCGAGGACCTGGCGGCGGTGCTCGAGGCGGCCGGCGGATCGGCGTACGTGTATGGCTCGTCGTCCGGCGCGGCGCTCGCGCTCCGGGCCACCGCGGCGGGATTGCCGGTCGAGAAGCTGGTCGCGTTCGAGCCGCCGTACGTCGTCGACGACAGCCGCAAGCAGATCCCGCGGACCTGGATCACGGACCTGCAGGCGCTGGAACCTGCCGCCGCGATCAAGTACTTCTTCACCAAGGGCATCGGGCTGCCGGCCGCGTTCGTCACGATGATGAAGCTGATGCCGGCCTGGAAGCCGATGAAGGCGGTCGCGCACACGCTGCCGTACGACGCGCAGGTGGTCGGCAAGAACTGCTTCGGCGACCCGATGGACGCGGAGCAGTGGGCGCCGATCGACCAACCCGTCCTGGTGGTGAACGGCGGGAAGAGCCCGAGCTGGATGAAGGCGTCGACACACGCGCTCGCGGAAGCGGTGCCGGGCGCGCGGCACACCGAGGTACCTGGTCAGAACCACGTGATCAAGGCGTCGGCGATCGCCCCGGTGATCGCGGATTTCTGTGGCTGACGGACACGAAGGGCGCTCAGCCGGAGCCGGGCGCCCTTCGTCGTACCGCGGGTTGTGTCAGGCGCCGGCGATCAGCTTCGCGGCGCCGGAGCGAGCCGCGTCGAAGCGAGCCTGGGCGTCGGCCCAGTTCACGACGTTCCACCACGCCTTGACGTAGTCGGGCTTCACGTTCTTGTACTGCAGGTAGAACGCGTGCTCCCACATGTCCAGCATGGCGATCGGGATCTGCCCGGCCGGCAGGTTGCCCTGCTGGTCGTACAGCTGGTGGATGAGCAGCTTGCCGCCCAGCGCGTCCCAGCCGAGGATGGCCCAGCCGGAGCCCTGGATGGTGGTCGCGCTCGCGGTGAAGTTCGCCTGGAACGAGTCGAACGAGCCGAAGAACTCGTCGATCGCCGCGCCGAGCTCGCCGTCCGGCTTGTCGCCGCCGTCCGGCGACAGGTTCTTCCAGAAGATGGAGTGGTTGACGTGCCCGCCGAGGTTGAAGGCCAGCGTCTTCTCCAGCCCGACGATCGCGCCGAAGTCACCCTTGTCGCGGGCCTCGGCCAGCTTGTCCAGGGTGTCGTTCAGACCCTTCACGTAGGTCGCGTGGTGCTTGTCGTGGTGCAGCTCCATGATCTCGCCGGCGATACTCGGCGCGAGCGCGCTGTAGTCGTAGGGAAGATCGGGAAGCGTGTACGTGGTCAACTCTGCTCCTTCGTCGGGGCCCCGGCGGGGGCCGATATCTCCGATGCCCAAGTCAGCGACACCAGCTTGAAACTTCAACCACGGTTGAGGTCAAGTAGTCACGCGGGCGACGCGGCACTTGCCCGGTGCCCGATGGACGCGAACCCACGCGCACCCACCGAACACCCCCAGCTTCACATACTCCACCCCACGACCCACGCGCGAGTCTCACCTCGGGCTGTGGATAACTTCCAGCTCGGCCCGGAACACCGTCGCGAAAGCCTCCGGGGCGTCCGCGAAGCCGGTGTGGCCGCCGGGGTAGCGGGTCGGTTCGATGCCGAGGCGGTCGGCCAGGGCGATCGACGTACGGTCGCAGAGCTGGTCCGTCGACTCCTCGCCGATACCGACCATGATGGTGGCCTCGCGGAGCTTGTCGAGGTCCGGGAGCCAGGTGATGGTCTCGCGCATCTCGTGCTCGAACCAGAACCGCTCGGCGGCCACCTGGACCGGGTCGCGGTCGCCGGCGAACATCAGCTCGACGACCTGGTCGGGGATCTGGATGTTCGCGCCCCGGAAGAACTGCTTGAACGCGCCAACCACGTCGCCAGACAGGTAGGTGGCCATCTGCTTCTCGGCCATCGCGAGCAGCTCGTCCGCGTCCGGCAGCAGCCGGCTGAGCGGCGGCTCGTGCGCGATCACGGTCCGTACGACGTCCGGGTGGTACTGCGCCAGCGCCAGCGCGCTGACCGCTCCACCACTGGATCCGAGGACGACGGCCGGCCCGGCGTCGACGTGCCGGATCAACGCGGCCAGGTCGTCGGCCCGCTGTTCGGGTCGCGACGTACCGCCCGGGTACAGCGTGCTGCGCTTCACGCCGCGCGGGTCCAAGGTCAGGACCGTGTAGTCGGTGGCCAGCAGGTCGGCCAGCGGGCCGAACGCGTCCGCGTCCATCGGCGCGCCGACCAGGACCACCAGCGGTCCGTGGCCGCGCACCTCGTAGTACAGCTCTGCGTCGGAAACCTTCAGGATGTTGTTCATGCCCCTCCCACGAACGGGAGGGGCACGAATGGACATCAGCTCGTGTACAGGTCCGAGTTCGGGTCGAAGTCCGCCTCTTCGACGACCCGCCGTACCTCGACCTCGTCGCGGAGCGCCTCCGCGAGCCGGGCCGCCCACTCGATCGCCTCGTCGCGGTTCCGCACCTCGACCACGATCACGCCGCCGACCAGTTCCTTGGTCTCCGCGAACGGCCCATCGGTCACGGTCCGCTGACCGCCGTCGACCTTCACCCGGGCGCCGAGCGAGCTCCGGTGCACCCCTTCGGCGAACAGCAGTACGCCGGCCTTCTGCAGGTCCTCGACGACCTGCCCGACCGCTTCGCCCACCTCCGGCGGCGGGAACTTCCCCGCCTCGCTGTCGGCGTCGGCCTTGTTGATGATCATGAAACGCATCGCTGCTCCTCGTCGTGTGGGTCGATCACTTACTCTCACGTCGAGCGGGCCACCGGCGGATCGACACCCGGCCGCAAAACTATCTTCGCCTCAGTTCGGTTGGTCGCCGGAGGGGTTGTAGGCGCAGGCGTCGGCGAGGTTCTGGGTCGGGCCTGGGGGTGGGGTGGTGGTCGGGGTGGTGGGCTTGCGGGTGGTGGTCGGGGTAGTCGGCGTGACCGGGGTGGTCGCGGGGGCCGGGTCGGAGTCGACGGCTGACTGGACCGTTTCGCGGAGGGCCTGGTAGTCGGGGTGCAGGTACTTCAGGCGGAGCTTCTCCGAGTCGAGCGTGACGTTCGAGACAGTTGCCGACTTCACCTTCAGCGCCAGCTCCACCATCGCCGGCAACAGCTCCTGCGGGATGTCCGTGCGGAGCAGGTGCTGACCCGCCTTCGCGATCGCCTTGTACTTCGTGACCAGCGTCTGCGGGTCCGCCGCGTCCACGATCGCCTTGATCACGCACCGCTGCCGGACCTGCCGCTGGTCGTCGTCGGCGCCGTACCGCCCGCGCGCGAACCACAGCGCGTGCCGCCCGTCCAGGTGCTGCCGCGGACCCGGCTCGATCCACTCCTTCGGCGGGATGTGCGAGCTGCTGATGCCGCCCATCGCGACCCGCTCGTTGACGTTCACGGTGATCCCGCCGAGCGCGTCGACGATCTCCGGGAAGCTCTGCAGGTTCACCTGCAGGTAGTAGTCGATCTTCAGCCCGGTCGCCTCGCCGACGGACTGCTTCACCACGTCCGCGCCCTCGTTGTCCGACGGGCCGAGGATGCCGGGGTGCGCGTCCGGGATGTTCTGGTACATCGCGGTCAGCATCCACTCCAGCCGCCCGTCCAGGCTCAGCCCCTCCTTGCCGAACCCGTCCGGGTAGAACTTGCGCAGCGGCGAGTCCGCCGGGAACGGCATGAACGTCAGGTTCCGCGGCATCGAGACCAGCGAGGTGTTCCCGGTCTTGGTGTCGATGCTCGCGACGATCACGGTGTCGGTCCGGACGCCCTCACGGCTCGGCGCGTCGTCACCGCCGAGCAGCAGCAGGTTCAGCCGCGGCCGGTCCTCCCACGGGTCCTTCACGTTGACGGTGGTCGGCCGGGTGGCGCTCTTGCTCTCGCCCTGCGACTGGAACACGTCCTGCACCAAGGTCCGCTGCGCGAGCACGGTCTGTACGCCGATCGCCGCCGGCGCCGCGATCGCGAAGCACAGCACGCCGACGAACAGCGCGCCGGCCACCCGCCCGCCGGCGCCGCCGGTTGCCGGACGCAACGACCGGTGCGAGCCGACGACCACCACGATCCACCCGAACGCGAGCGCCGCGATCAGCACCGACGTGATCAGCAGCCGGCTCGGTACGACGGCCGCCGCGATCACCTCGTCGCGCCGGGTCAGAGCGACGTACGCCGCGACCCCGACCAGCGCGAGGAACACCGTGAGCACGAACGCACCCAGCTTCCGGCGCCCGCCGATGATCAGTCCGAGTCCTGGAAGCAGTGCGCCCAGCAGGGTGAACCCCAGCAACTTCGGCATCGACCGCGGCCGCCTCGCCGTCGCGCGCGCACTCCCCATCGGCTCCCCTGTCCCCGTACCCACACCTCACTCCCAGTGTGCGGTACAGACCGCAGCTTCACCTGTTCAGACGTGTTACAGGCTCATTCGGTTGTCGATCAATCCGGTCGCGGCGGCCGGGGCGCGGGGATAGGTTGGGCGGTTGTGCGGATTCTGATTCTGGGCGGGAACGGATTTGTCGGGCGTGCGGTCGTGGACGACGCACTCGACCAGGGCGCGGAGGTCGCGTCGTTCAGCCGCGGGGTGAGCGGTACGCCGCTGCCGCCCGGCGTCACGCAGTACGTCGGGGACCGGGCCGGCGGGGACTACTCCGCGCTGAAGGCCGGCGAGTGGGACGCGGTCGTGGACCTGAGCGGGTTCCGGGCGCGCGACGTCGACCAGGCGATGGACGTGCTCGGGGACCGGGTCGGGCGGTATGTGTTCGTGTCGAGTCATGCCGTGTATGTGCGGGACCTGCCCGCCGGTACGGACGAGACTGCGCCGCGGCGCGAGCCGTTGCGGGATGCCGACGTACTGACGAACGACACGTACGGACCGTGCAAGGTCGCGTGTGAGGACGATGTCGTGGAGCGGTACGGCGATCGCGCGACGATCATCCGGCCCGGGCGGGTGACGGGGCCCGGGGATTCGTCCGGTACGGCGCTGTACTGGATCCGCCGGGGTGCTCGCGGGGGCCGGGTCGCGCTCCCCACCAAGCCCGAGGCGCCGCTGCAACTCGTGGACAGCCGCGACGTCGCGCGGCTCATCACCCAGCTGATCACGGACGCCCGCCCCGGCGCCTACAACGCGGTCGGCCCCGACTCCACCATCGCCGAACTGATCCACACCGCCGCCGACCTCTCCGGCACCACCGTCGACCTCATCCCCGTCCCTCGCGACGCCGTCCCACCCCGCTTCCCCCTCATCGACCCCGAATCCGAGTGGGGCGAACGCCGCCGAAACCCCACCAAGTCCCGCGCAGCCGGCCTGCCGACCACGCCCCTCCGCACCACAATCCAAGACGTCCTCACCTGGGACCACCACCGAGGCACCCCACCCCTCACCATCGGCCTGACTGCCGAGCAGGAAACTGAACTACTCGGGTAGGGCGAGAGTTCGGCCGGCGTCTCGGGCGGCGTTGATGGAGCGGGTCAGGGTGTCTTTCAAGGCTGTGGCTTCGTCGGTGAAGCCTTCTAGTACGGCGGTGTCGCCGGCGGGTTCTGTGCGGGCGAGGAGTTCTATGTAGCGGTCGCCGTCCTCCAGGGCGGCTTCGGCGCGGAGGGCGGCGTCGGCGGAGCGGACTCGGTCGGCGTACTGATCGAGGAGGTCTACCTTGCGTTTGATGGCCTCCGCGGACAGCGCGAGCGCGCGCCGCTGGGGGCCTAGTACGGCGTCCAGCTCCGCCGTTCTCGCACCACCCGCGATGTCCTTCTGCCGCGCGCGCAGTACCGTCTGCTCCCGCAGCACCTGCGCGATGTCCCACAGTTGTTCCGGGAGCACCAGTTCGTTCTTCACGTCGTCCAGCAATCCGCGCCGCGTGACGGTTGCCTCGAGCACCGTTCTCACCGCGCGCTGCGCCCGGCCGAGCAACCACGAGGCTTCACTGTCGAAGTCTTCCGGGAGCAGGTACTTCCGGTGCTGCTTCCGGACCGCCTTGTGGCCGCGGTCCTCGATCATCGACTTCGCCAGGATCCCGCCGGTCGCGAGTACGGCGACCCCCGCCAGCGCGACCGCTCCCCACGCCGCGACCGCGGTCGGCAGCGTCGCCGCCATCACGATCAGCGCGAGGATCCACCCGCCGACGCACACCCCGATCCACACCAGCAACTGGCCGAACGTGTTCCCCGGCTCCGCCGACCAGGACGTTTCGCGTTTGGGCCGCGGCGCGTCGGCCGCCACGAACAGCTCCGGCCTGCGCTCGTACAACCGGCGTACGCCCGCCGGCACGTCCGGCGCGAACACAGGCTCCATCGGCACCTCCGGAGAAGTCGTCACCACTCAGCGTAGTGGGTGCTAACGCCGTACGAGTACGACGAGAGCACTCACCACGACGATCACCGCGAACACCGATCCGAAGATCCCGGCCACCCCGAGCCAGGAGATCGGCTTCACGCCCAACGGGCTGCCGGTCCAGGGACCGGAGACATGCGGATACGGGGGCGCCTTGTCCTTCTCGGCCGCCGCCACGTCATCGTCGTCGTGCACGTACCCGCCCCGATCGAGAACGATCGCCAGCAACGCGTCGACCCGGCTCGTGCCGGGTTGCTCACCGCCGGGCCTCCAACCCGTCCAGGAACACACCGAGCCCGAACTCGAACAACTGGTCCAGGTCGTACTCGTAGTCGAACCCGTCCGCCAGCAACTCCTGGAACGCCCCCAGATTCCCCGCCGCGATCATCGCCGCCAACTGGTCGCTCTGACGCGTCACCCACTCGTCCGCCGTCTCGCCGGTGTCCTGCTCGGCCTGCGCCTCGGACTCCATCACCAACGCGATCCCCCGGACGTACGCGAACAGGCTGATCATCGTCGACATCGCCGCATGCTTCTCGAACCCGTGCAACGCCCCGAGCACCGCGTTCGTATGCGGCAGCAACCGCGGCACCAACTGCGGCCGACTCAGACTGATCGCACTCGCGAGCCACAGATGCCTTCGGTACGCCGCCCAGTGCACGCGCGCCACCATCGCCACCGCGTCCCGCCAGTACGCCGGGATCTCGCCGAGCGGGAACTCCCCGATCACCTCGTTCACCATCTGTACGACGAGCGCGTCCTTGCCGCCGACGTACCGGTAGAGCGCCATCGTCGACACCCCGAGCTCGGCCGCGATCCGCCGCATCGACAGCGCCGCCAGCCCCTCGGTGTCCGCGATCGCGACGCCCATCCGGACGACCTCGTCCCGGTTCAGGTCCGGCGTACCGTCGGCGGCAGCGGTACGCCGAGCCCGCGGCGGCGTACCCACGACGGTCCCGACACCGGGCGAGGCGTGCACGAGCCGCTCAGCCTGCAGGACCTGCAACGCCTTGGTAGCGGTCGCCATCGCCACGCCGAAGTCCCGCGTCAACGCGCGCGTCGACGGCACCCGATCCCCCGGCAGCAACTCGCCCGCCTCGATCCGCCGCCGCAACTCCCCCGCGATGACCTGGTACGGCGCTTCACTCATCCGCCCAGCCTAGTGCGCATACGACGTACGCGCACTATCCCATCGGCCGACGCGCCGGGCGCGTGCCAAGATGGGCGGCATGCTGCGCGAACTGCAACTCACCGGCAATCCGGACGCCGACAAACTGCTCAACGACGACCCGTTCGCCCTGCTGGTCGGCATGCTGCTGGACCAGCAGTACCCGATGGAGCACGCCTTCTCCGGCCCGCTGAAGATCGCGAACCGGATGGACGGCTTCGACCTGCACAAGATCGCCGCGACCGACCTGGAGACGTTCGTCGAGCTCTGCGTCACGCCGCCGGCCATCCACCGGTACGGCGGCTCGATGGCCCGCCGGGTGCACGCGCTGGCCCAGGAGATCATCGAGAAGTACGACGGGGACGCCGCCAACATCTGGCTCGCCGGCCGCCCGAAGCCGGACGGCGCCGAGGTGCTGAAGCGGCTGAAGGCCCTGCCCGGGTTCGGCGAGCAGAAGGCGAAGATCTTCCTCGCGCTGCTCGGCAAGCAGCGCGGCGTGGCCCCGAAGGGCTGGCGCGAGGCCGCCGGCAACTACGGCGACCGCGGCTCGCGGCGGTCGATCGCGGACGTCACCGACGCCACCTCGCTGCTGGAGGTCCGCAACTTCAAGAAGGCCGCGAAGGCCGCCGCGAAGGCCTGATCCGCGCGATTCCCTGCGAAGTCAGCCTTCCAGCCTTATCGTTACTAAGGCAACGGGAGGAGCGCGGATGGACATCCGGGATCTGGATCGCCGGGCCGGTGCGGTACTCGGGGAAGTCGTCATGCAGGTACGGCCCGAGCAACTGTGGTTCCCCACGCCCTGCCCGGACTGGACCGTGCGCGGCCTGATGCGGCACCTGGTCAGCCAGAACGAGGGCCTCGCCGCCGCCGCGCTGAACGGCTCCGCCTCCGCGCACACCTGGAACGGCGGCCGGCTCGCCGACAACCCGTCCGGTGCGTACCGGCGTTCGAACGTGCAGGTCGCCGACGCGTTCGCCGACGGCGGTGCGCTGGACCGGCTGGTGGAGGTCCGCGAGTTCGGCTCGTTCCCGCGCCGGATCGCGCTGACCTTCCACCAGCTCGACTGCATCGTGCACGCCTGGGACCTGGCCCGCGCGATCGACGTCCCGTACAAGCCGCCGCCGGACATGGTCGAGCAGGCGCTCACCCTGGCCCGCCGGATCCCCGACACCGACGCGAACCGCGGCCCCGGTTACGCGTTCGAGCGCAGCGTCAAGGTGTCCGGCACCGCCCCCGACCTCGACCAGCTACTCGGCCTCCTCGGCCGCAACCCGGAGTGGGTCTCCCCGCTGGACTGAGTAGTCGGGCAGGTCGATCGCGTCCGGCGTACCGCCGGCCATCTTCTTCAGCGCGCCGGACATCGGCTTCGACGTCATCACCCGGAGGACGAAGTCGCGGTACGCGATCCCGAACGCGGACATCGGCATCGCCATCTTGAGCCCGCCCGGCGGCAACTCCATCCGCTGCGCGACGTACGCCCGCATCCGTTGCTGGTACGCCGGGAACGCCCGGGCGGGATCACCCGCCGCCGCGGCCAGCTCCCCCGCCAGGACGTACGCCCCGACGAGCGACAGCGCCGTACCGTGGCCGGCCATCGGCGAACCGCAGTACCCGGCGTCGCCGACCAGCGCGATCCGCCCGCGCGACCAGTCCGGTACGACGACCTTGCTGGTGGTGTCGAGGTAGAAGTCGTCGGCCGCGTCGAGGCCCTTCAGGACCTGCGGGGTGTGCCAGCCGAGGCCCTCGAACCGCTCGCGGACGAGCCGCTTCTGCGCGTCGACGTCGCGCCGGTCGTAGCTCAGGACCGGCGACCGGAAGCTCAGCAGCACCTTCGCGTACCGCGGGTCGCGGTCCGGCCGCAGCGCCACCCAGCGGCCGCCGGGCGCCGTGTAGATCTTCATGAAGTCGTCCAGGTCCTCCGGCGACTCGATCGTGAAGTACGACGTGTAGCCGCCGAGGTGCTGCACGAACTCCTCCTCCGGCCCGAACGCGAGCCGCCGGACCCGGGAGTGCACGCCGTCCGCGCCGATCACCAGGTCGAACCGCCGTCGCACCCCACTCGCGAAGCTGACCTCGACCCCGTCGGCGTCCTGCTCCAGCGCGGCGATCGAGTCGCCGTACACGAACTCCACGTCGCTCACCGCCGCCGTCAGCAGCTCGGCCAGGTCGCCACGGAGGATCTCGATCTCGGCGACCGGTCCGGCGCCGTCGAGCGCCTCCATGTGCATGGTCGCGGACGTCCGCCCGTCGGCCTTCACGTACACGAGCCCCCGCTCGTGCACCTGCCGCTCGGCCACCGCCGGCATCAGCCCCATCCGCTCGGCCACCACCCGGGACACACCCCGCAGGTCCACGGTCTGCCCACCCGGCCGCGGCCCCGGCGCGAGCTCCACGATCGTCGGCGCGAACCCGAACCGCCGCAACCAGAACGCCAACGCCGGCCCGGCAATCCCACCACCGGAAATCAGCACAGTCTTCATCTCTCTCCACCCTTCAACTAGTGCGCGTACGCCGTACACGGTGCACTAGATCGAGGGTGGAGCACCAGCGCGCACTAGGGCACGGTCCCTAACGACAGGAGGTAGTCGCCGCCGGCAGCCATTTTCACGCTCAGCTCAGGCTCCCAGGACACCAAAAGGTGCACTACCTCCTGTCGTTAGGGCCTCAGAGCGTGAGCGCCAGCCGGGTCGCCTGTTCGATCGCCCTCTTGGCGTCGAGTTCGGCGGCGACGTCGGCGCCGCCGATCAGGTGGACCGGGTGGCCGGTCAGCGCGTCCACCAGGTCGCGGACGGGTTCCTGGCCGGCGCAGATCACGACGTTGTCGACCGCGAGGACCTGTGGCTTCTCGTGTTTCGGGCCGAAGGTGATGTGCAGGCCGTCGTCGTCGATGCGTTCGTAGTTCACGCCCCGGAGCTGCTCGACCTGCTTGTTCTTCAGGGCAGCCCGATGCACCCACCCGGTTGTCTTCCCGAGCCCGGCGCCGATCTTGCCCGGCTTTCGCTGCAGCAGGTAGACCTTCCGCGGCGACGGCTCCGGCCGCGGTACGGCGAGCGCGCCCGGCAGCAGCGTCGGATCGCCGACACCCCATTCCGCCTTCCACGCCGCGAGATCCGGCGACGTGGTGGTCAGGAACTCGCTCACGTCCACCCCGATCCCACCGGCCCCGATCACCGCGACCGACTCCCCGACCGGCCGCCGATCGCGCACCACGTCGACGTACGAGAGCACCTTCGGATGGTCGATCCCGGGGATGGAAGGCACCCGCGGTACGACGCCGGTCGCGAGCACGATCTCGTCGAACCCGGCCAGATCGTCGGCGCCCGCCCGGCGCCCGAGGTGCAGCTTCACGCCGGTGAGGTCGAGCCGCCGGCGGTAGTACCGGATCGTCTCGGCGAACTCCTCCTTGCCCGGGATCCGTTGCGCGATCCCGAACTGCCCGCCCACTTCCTCCGCCGCTTCGAACAACTCCACCCGATGCCCGCGCTCCGCCGCCGTCACCGCCGCCGCCAACCCGGCCGGACCGGCCCCGACCACCGCGACCTTCTTCGTACGGCGGGTCGGCAGCAGTTGCAGCTCCGTCTCGCGGACCGCCCGCGGGTTGACCATGCAGCTCGCCTTCTTCTTCGCGAACACATGATCCAGACACGCCTGATTGCAGGCGATGCAGACGTTGATCTCGTCCGCCCGGTCGGTGGTTGCCTTCAGCACCCATTCCGGATCGGCCAGGAACGGGCGGGCCATACTGACCAGGTCCGCGTCGCCGCGCGCCAGTACCTCCTCGGCGACCTGCGGCAGGTTGATCCGGTTCGACGTGACGACAGGGATGTTCACGTGCGGCTTGAACGCGGCGGTGATGCTGGTGAAGGCGGCCCGCGGTACCGACGTCACGATGGTCGGCACCCGCGCCTCGTGCCAGCCGATCCCGGTGTTGATGATCGACGCGCCGGCCGCCTCGATCTCCTTGCCCAGCGCAACCACGTCGTCCCAGCTCTGTCCGCCCTCGACCAGGTCCGCCATCGACAACCGGTAGATGATCAGGAAGTCCTGGCCGACCCGCTCCCGGGTCCGCCGGACGATCTCGACCGCGATCCGCCGCCGGTTCTCCGGGCTGCCGCCCCAGCGGTCGGTCCGCTTGTTCGTCCGCTCGGAGAGGAACTGGTTGATGAAGTACCCTTCCGAGCCCATGATCTCGACCCCGTCGTACCCGGCCTCGCGGGCGAGCGCCGCACAGTCGACGTACGCCGTGATCTGCTGGATCACACCACGATCCGAGAGCGCACGGGGTTTGAACGGATTGATCGGGGCCTTCACCGCGGACGCGGAGACGCTGAACGGGTGGTACGAGTACCGGCCGGCGTGCAGGATCTGGAGCGCGATCCGGCCACCCTCCGCATGCACCGCGTCGGTCAGTTGACGATGCGCGGCGGCCTGGCGAGGGCTGGTGAGTTTGGAACCGAACGGCGTCAGCCAGCCCTGCCGGTTGGGCGCGTAGCCGCCCGTCACCATCAGCCCGACGCCGCCCCGGGCGCGTTCGGCGAAGTACGCCGTCAGCTTGGGCAGATCGCTCAACCGATCCTCGAGCCCGGTGTGCATCGACCCCATGATCACCCGGTTCGGCAGCACCACATGCCCGAGGTCGAGCGGTTCCAGCAGGTGCGGGTAGGCCGTCATCGGTTGTCCTTCCGGAGGGCTTCGATCACTTCGTCGCACCAGGCCGTGAACGACTCCTCGGCGCGGATGCCGCCGCGGAGCACGAGGTACTGGTGCAGTTCGCGGCCGCGCAGGGTGGACGGTATCGGGAAGTCGCGCTTCTGGATCCCGCGGTACACCTCGAGCCTCGTCGCATGCTCGGCCCGGTGCCGCTCGACCTCCCGCAGCACGACCTCCGGGGAGCCGGCCGACGCGCCGCGGAGCTTCACGCCCAGGCCGTCCCGCAGTACGGCGGGGTCCTCGGGCTCGGCCAGCCACCGGGTCAGTTCGGCCTTGCCGGCGGCGGCGATCCGGTACACCTTCTTGTCCGGGCGGCCGTCCTGCGCGATCTCGGTGTGCTTCACCCAGCCGGCCTCGTCCATCCGCCGCAGCACCCGATAGATCTGCTGATGGCTGGCCGGCCAGAAGTAGCCGATCGAGCGGTCGAACCGGCGGGCCAACTCGTACCCGGAACCGGCCCGCTCGGTCAGCGAGACCAGGATCGCGTGCTCCAGCGCCATGACCGGAGCCTACCTATGCAACTCGTTGCACTGCACCTGATTGCATCTCATGTCACATCGCATGTCCGCACCTGGCTTGTCCGGTTTGAGAGAATTGATTGCAGACGCCTTATATTGACGACCGATGGATTCGGAGTACCTCATGGACGCCCAGGCCCACCCGACGAAGACGACGCTGCCCGGCATCGGCATCCGGTACGACCTGGTCACCGAGTCCGGGAAACACGTCTCGGTGGTCGTGCACAACGACGGCCGCCGGTTCCTCGGGTTCCACAAACCGGAGGACGACGACGAGTGCCAGGCGTCGGTCCCCTTAGGCCAGGGCGAAGCGGCCGCACTCGCGCAACTGCTGGTCCCCGAGCGGATCGACCCGGTCCGCGCCGAGATCGAGATCGACCTGGTCACCGAACACATCCCGGTGACCGCGAAGTCGCCGTACTCCGGGCGGACCCTCGGCGACACCCAGGCCCGTAGCCGGACCGGTGCGTCGATCGTGGCCGTACTGCGGCGTACCGGGGCGACGCCGTCACCGACGCCGGACTTCCGGTTCGCGATCGGGGACACGCTCGTCGTCGTCGGCACCCGTGAGGGCGTGGACGCCGTCGCCGATCTGATCGCGGGGGGCTGAGCATGCACGAGAACATCACCGCGCTGCTGATCGAGCTCGGCGCAGTCATCCTCGCCCTGGGCGTGCTCGGGCGGATCGCCGGACGGCTCGGATTCTCCCCGATTCCGCTGTATCTGCTGGCCGGGCTGGCGTTCGGGCACGGCGGGCTGCTGCCGCTGGCCGCGAGCGAGGAGTTCGTTGCCACCGGCGCCGAGATCGGCGTCATCCTGCTGCTGTTGCTGCTCGGGCTCGAGTACACGGCGTCCGATCTGGTCGGGACGCTGAAGACGCAGTACGTGTCGGGTGCGGTCGACTTCCTGCTGAACGCGTTGCCTGGTGCGGCCGTGGCGTTGCTGCTCGGGTGGGGTCCGGTGGCGGCGGTCGCGCTGGCCGGCGTCACGTGGATCTCGTCGTCCGGGGTGATCGCGAAGGTGGTCGGCGATCTCGGCCGGCTCGGTAACCGCGAAACGCCTGTGGTGCTGGGGATTCTGGTCCTCGAGGACCTGTCGATGGCGGTCTACCTGCCGATCCTGACCGCGCTGCTCGCGGGCGTGGGGCTGGCCGGCGGGAGCATGACGTTGCTGATCTCGCTGGGGACGGTGAGCGTCGTCCTGTTCATCGCGCTGCGGTACGGGCGGGTGATCAGCCGGGCGGTGTCGTCGGACAACCCGGAGATGCTGCTGCTCGTCGTACTCGGCCTGACGCTGCTGGTTGCCGGGATCGCGCAGCAGTTGCAGGTGTCGGCGGCGGTCGGGGCGTTCCTGGTCGGCATCGCGTTGTCTGGTGAGGTCGCGCACGGTGCGCGGAACCTGTTGAGTCCGCTACGGGACCTGTTCGCGGCGGTGTTCTTCGTGTTCTTCGGGTTGAGCACGGATCCGCGGAAGATCCCGCCGGTGCTGGCGGTCGCGTTCGGCCTGGCTGTGTTGACCGCGCTGACGAAGGTCGCCACGGGCTGGTTCGCCGCCCGCCGCGCCGGCATCTCGACGGCGGGCCGCTGGCGCGCCGGTGGGACGCTGGTCGCCCGCGGCGAGTTCTCGATCGTCATCGCCGGCCTGGCCGTCGGCGTAGAACCCAAGCTGGGACCGCTGGCCACCGCCTACGTCCTCATCCTGGTGATCCTCGGCCCGGTCGCCGCCCGCTACAGCGAACCCTTGGCCCGCCGCCTCACCCGCAAACCCCCGACCCCAGCCGAGGCCCCCGCAGCCGAACGCCTGGAGGACACCGCCGGCACCCCGAGCTGACCACCGCCCCGCGCTGCGGGTGACGGTCGGCGAAGGAAGCCGCCCTGCGAGCGCGTGAGGAGGCTCGCCCTGCGGGCACGGGAGGAGGCTCGCCCCGTGGGCGCGGGAGGAGGCTCGCCCTGCGGGCGCATGAGGTGGTTTGCGCCTAGCGGGCGCGCTCGCCGGCTGCGGCTCGGCCGACCGTGTCGGCGATCCGTCGCGCTCTCGTCTCCGGGCGTTTGGCGAGGGTGATCCATTCGAGGATCGTGCGGCGGGCGGAGGGTGCGAAGGCGTGGAAGTTCTCGGCTGCCGGCGGCTCGTTCTCCAGCGCGAGCCGCAGGTCGTCCGGGACGATCAGGTTCTGCGCGTCCGCCAGCAGGTCCCACGTTCCGGTACGTCGAGCCTCCGCCACCAACTCCTCCCCGGCCGGGCGCATCAGCCCGGCCGCGGTCAGCCGCTCCACTCGCTCGCGGTTCACCTTGCTCCAGGTACTGCGCGGATTCCGCGGCGTGAAGCACTGGTGCGTCGTGCGCTCGTCCCGCCGTACCGTCTTGCTGTCGATCCACCCGAAGCACAACGCGTGCTCGACCGCCGTCGCGAGATCCAGCCCGTCCGCGGACCGATGCACAACCAGCCATACCGAGCGCTCACTCCGGCTGTTCGTCTCCAGCCAGGCGCGCCACTCGTCAGCACCCGCGCAGTTCAGCTCCTCGATCATGGAACCCAGCATGCGCCCGATAAGTGCTCACCAACTGAGCAGTTTTCCACCGGCTTCGTGATCCAGCAGCGCCCGTTTCCGCTCGATCCCACCGCCGTACCCGGTCAGGCTCCCGGTCGATCCGACCAGCCGGTGACACGGCACGATGATGCTGATCGGGTTCTTCCCGTTCGCCAGCCCGACCGCCCGCGCCGACTGCGGCTTCAACCCGAGCGCGGCCGCGAGCCCGCCGTACGTCGTGGTCTCGCCGTACGGGATGTCCCGCAACGCCACCCAGATCCGCCGCTGGAACTCCGTCCCGACCAGCTGCAGCGGTACGTCGAACCTCGTCCGCCCGTGGTGAAAGTACTCGTCCAGCTGCTCCGCCACCGCCGGCAGCGCCGCGTCGTCCCGGTCCCCGAATCCGCTCTCGTCCGGCCGGTACCGCTGCCGGTCCATGTACACGCCGGTCAACTCGCCCGCCTCGGTCCCGACCAGCGTGAGCGGACCGAGCGGGCTGTCGACGACGGCGTACGTCACCGGGTGGACTCCCACCGCGCGCGGTCGATCCGGTAGAACACGTGCCGCTTCAGCCGGTGCCCATCCTCGATCCGCGGATGGTCGAAGTCGCCGGCCGCGTCGTGCACCATGCCGATCCGCTGCATCACCCGCTGCGACGGCACGTTCGTGGTCGCGGTGAACGACACGATCTCGTCCAGTCCGCCCGGCCCGAACCCGTGCGCCAGCGCCGCCCGCGCCGCCTCACTCGCATACCCGTTGCCCCAGGCCCCTTTGGCGAGCCGCCAGCCGATCTCCACGGCCGGCATGAAGTGCGCCTCGAAGCTCGGCACCGACAACCCGGTGAAGCCGATGAACTCACCGGTCTCCCGCACCTCCACCGCCCACAGCCCCCAGCCGCGCTCGTCGATCAGCGGGCGGTTCCGGTCGATCAGCCCGTCGCTCTGCTCACGCGTCTGCGGCGCCGGGAAATGTTCCATCACGGCCGGATCGGCGTTCAGTTCGGCGTACGGATCGCGGTCGGAGTCGCGCCAGTTCCGCAGCAGCAGGCGATCGGTCGTCAGCTCGGTCATCTCACTCCACAGGGATCTTGTTGATCGCATGGTCACCGGTGGCCCACAGGTACTGCACCGCGTACGCACGCCAGGGCCGCCACGCGCGGGCGTGGTCGGTCAGTGGTTTGGGGGCCTCGGGCAAGCCTAGGTCACGCGCGGCGTACCGGATCCCGAGATCGCTGGCCACAAAGGCGTCCGGGTCGCCGAGCGCCCGCATCGCGATCGACTCGACCGTCCACGGCCCGATCCCGGGCAGCGCCGTCAGCTGCTCGCGGGCCTTGTCCCAGTCGGCGCCCGCGCCCAGGTCGATGTCGCCGTTCGCGAGCGTGCCGATCAGCGTGGTCAGCGTCGTACGCCGGGTCTTCGGGAACGCCAGCGTCTCCGGATCCAGCTCCGCCAGCGCCCGCATCGTCGGGAACAGATGCGTCAGCCCACCACCCGGGTCCTCGATCGGCTCGCCGTGCTGCAGGACCAGGCGATGCGCGTGCGTCCTCGCCGCGGCGGTGGACACCTGCTGGCCGAGGACCGCGCGTACGGCGAACTCCTCGCCGTCGACCGTGTGCGGAACCCGCCGGCCGGGCGCCTTCGCGATCAGCGGCGCGAGCACGGGATCGGTGCCGAGCAGGTCGTCGACCGCGACCGGGTCCGCGTCCAGGTCGAGCATCCGGCGGCAGCGGCTGATCGCGATCGCGAGGTCGCGCTGGTCGGTGAGCGAGAGCTGACAGGCGATGTGGTCCGGCATCGGCTTGAGCGCGACGACCCCGTGACCGTGCGGGAGCCGGAGCGTCCGGCGGTAGTGGCCGTCGCGCCACTCCTCCACTCCCGGTACGCCGGTCGCGATCAGGTGGCCGAACAGGTTGTCGGGCGTCAACGGCGCGCGGAACGGGAGCCGCAACGAGATGGTGCCGGGCGCGGCGGACGACGTACCGCGGCGAGCCCGGCGGCGGAGCTCCGTCGGGGCGAGCGCGAAGACCTCCTGCACGGTCTCGTTGAACGTCCGTACGCTCGAGAACCCGGCGGCGAACGCGACATCCGCCATCTGCAGCTCGCTCGTCTCGATCAGCAGGCGGGCGGTGTGCGCGCGCTGCGCACGGGCGAGCGCGAGCGGTCCGGCGCCGAGCTCGGCGAGCAGTTGCCGCTGCACCTGCCGCATGCTGTACCCGAGCCTGGCGGCCAGCCCCGGTACGCCGTCACGGTCGACGACGCCGTCCGCGATCAGCCGCATCGCGCGGGCGACCAGGTCGGCGCGGTCGTTCCACTCCGGGGAGCCCGGGCTGGCGTCCGGCCGGCACCGCTTGCAGGCCCGGAACCCGGCCTGCTGGGCGGCCGCCGCGCTCGGGTAGAACCGCATGTTCTCGACCTTCGGCGGCACCACCGGACAGCTCGGCCGGCAGTAGATCTTCGTGGTCAGCACCGCCGTGAAGAACCACCCGTCGAACCGCGCGTCCTTCGACTGGACCGCGCGGACACATCGCTCCCTGCACTCGTACACGCCCTCCAGCATCCCTGCCACCACCGGCAATCACTAGCGGATTCACGACATCGAAGTACGCCGTGGGTTCGCGGGAATGCGACGGGAGGATCCGGTGGCGGATTCTCGCCAGCTTCGCGGGGCGCCGGGCGGTGAGATTGAAACATGAACGAACTACTGGGCAAGAAGGCACTGGTGACCGGCGGCAGCCGCGGGATCGGGGCGGCGACCGCCGTCGCGCTGGCGGAGCGCGGGGCCGAGGTCGCGATCACGTACAGCACGTCCGCGGACGCGGCGGCGACCGTGGTGAAGGAGATCGAGGGGCTGGGGCGGCGCGGGTACGCGTTCGCGGTCGACGCGGGTGATGCGGTCGCGGTGGCGGACGGCGTACGGCGCGCCGCGGAAACCCTTGGTGGGTTGGACATTCTCGTCAACAACGCGGGCGTCGGGGCGATCGCGCCGATCGGCGACATCTCGCTGGACGACCTCGACCGGGTGCTGGCGGTCAACGTGCGGGGCGTGTACGCGACCACACAGGCCGCCGTACCGCTGCTGTCCGACGGGGCGCGCCTCATCCACCTCGGCAGCTGCGCCGCCGAGCGGGTCACGTCTCCCGGGATGACGCTCTACGCGATGAGCAAGTCCGCGTTGACCGGCCTCAGCAAGGCCCTCGCCCGCGAACTCGGCCCCCGCAACATCACGTCGAACGTCGTCCAGCCCGGCCCCACCGACACCGACATGAACCCAGCCACCGGCCCCTTCGCCGAACCCCAACTCGCCGACCTGGCCCTCCCCCGCTTCGCCACGCCAGCCGAGGTAGCCGCCGCCATCACGTACCTCGCAGGCCCGCACACGGCCTACATCACCGGCACCGAACTAACCATCGCCGGCGGCCACACAGCCTGACGAATTGTCGGACCAGCGTCGTAGCGTGCGCGACATGAGGTTCTCGGTGACGGTCGGTGCGGCTGGGGCGGGGCGGGATCCGCGGGGGCTGGCGGAGTTGGCGCGGGTGGTGGAGGGGTCCGGGTGGGACGGGCTGTTCCTGGAGGACTACCTCGTCTACCAGGGCGACGTGAGCCTGCCGACGTACGACCCATGGATCTGCCTCGCGGCGATCGCGACCGCAACCGAGCGGATCCGGATCGGTACGACGGTGACGCCGTTGCCGCGGAGGCATCCGTGGCAGGTGGCGGCCGAGGTGGTCGCGCTGGATCACCTGTCCGGCGGGCGGATGATCCTCGGGGTCGGAAGTGGTGACCCCGGGGATCCGTTCCTCGAGCGACGAAGCCCGCGGGTGCTCGCGGAGATGCTCGACGAAGGGCTGGAGATCATCGAGCGACTGTGGACCGGCGAGCCGGTCAGTTGCGGCGGGAAGCACTACGCGCTGGACAACGTGCGGCTGACGGCACGACCGGTGCAGCAGCGGGTGCCGATCTGGGTAGGGGGCAACTTGTTGGTTCCCGCGGTACGGCGAAGGATCCGGAGGTGGGGTGGATCGTGCGCGTACAAAGGGACTACGGAGATCACGCCGGAGGATGTGCGCGAGCTGCGGGCCGGCGGGGCGGTCGAGGTGAAGGTGAGTGGCGGGGATCCCGCGGCGCTCGCGGAGGCCGGCGCCGACTGGTGGGGACGGTGGATCGCGCCGGGACCGGCCGAGGACACGCTGGCGATCGTGCGGCAGGGACCGCCGAGGATCTGAACCGTTGACAGCGGGGCGGGACCAGGGAGAGACTGCGGGTGATTTGAACGTTCAAACCTGCGGGAGGTCGCCTTGGCTACGTTGAAGCAGGTGGCTGCCCACGCCGAGGTGTCCGTCCAGACGGTGTCGAACGCTCTCAACGCCCCGCACCGGCTCCGCGCCGACACGCTCGAACGCGTCAACCGCTCGATCGAACTCCTGAACTACCGGCCCAATCGTAACGCCCGCAGCCTGCGCACCAGCGCGGTGGAGCTGATCGGGTACTGCGTGCCGAACTGGCCGAACCAGACGCACCTGGTGATGGACCAGTTCCTGCACGCCCTCTGTGCCGCCGCCGAACGCACCGGCCGGCACATCCTGCTGTTCACCGCACCGCCCGGCGTCGACGGCATGCCGACGTACGACGACCTGCACGCCCGCCGGATGGTCGACGGGTTCGTGCTGTCGCAGACCGAGACGCACGACCCGCGGCACGGCTGGCTGAAGCAGCAGGGCATCCCGTTCGTGAGCTTCGGCCGGGTGTGGAAGCAGACCACGCAGCCGGGCCCCTGGGTGGACGTCGACGGTGCGACCGGTTCCGCGATCGCGGTCCGGCACCTGTACGACACCGGCCGCCGCCGGATCGCCTTCCTGGGCTGGCCGAAGTCGTCCGGGCTCGCCGAGGACCGCCTGGCCGGCTGGCGTACCGCCTGCAGGGACCTCGGCGTACCGACCACCGGCCTGGCCGTCCGGTGCCGCGCGGACAGCATCGAGGAGGGCGCCCGCGGTACGGCGCGGCTGCTCGACTCGGGCCGCGAGTTCGACGGGATCGTTGCCCTGAGCGACGTTCTCGCGCTCGGCGCGCTCCGCGAGCTGACCGCCCGCAAGCTCGTCGCCGGTGTCGACATCGGCGTGGTCGGGTACGACGACTCGCCGCTCGCCGAGGTCGTCTCTCCCGGCCTGACCAGCCTCCGGCAACCGATGGACCGGATCGCCGAGGAGCTGATCACGATCCTCACCGGCGAGCAGCAGCCCACCGAACGGCTGCTGCTGCCCGAACTGGTGATCAGGGGCAGCTCCGCCCCTGGCTGACCCGGCGCTCCCCCGGCGCCGCGAGAAGGAGGAACCGCCATGACTCCCGATCCCACCAACCGAAGTAGCCGAGCGAGCTCGCCGCCGGTCCAGCGCGGGCCGGTCCGCCGTGGGCCGAGCACCGGCCCGGCGAAGGCCGCGGTCAACGCGAAGGCGCCGGTCCGGCGCGCCGTCGGCGTCGCGCTGCTCGCCACCGCAACCATCCTGGCCGGCTCAGCCTCCGCACTCGCCGGGCCGTCCCCCACCAGCGCTGCCGCCGCAGGCGCGACAGGCGCCGCAAGCGCGGAAGGGACGGCCGACACGACTGCCGCGAGCGCGACGGCGACCGGTCCGTCCGAGCTGTCTGAGACCACCCGCCTGCAGGACCGGCGTTCGCTGGTGGTCGGCGATCGCGCCTACGCGATGGGCGACGAGTCCGGCCTCTACCCCGCCGCGGGCTGGCACGTCCGCGGCGAGATGGGCGGCTTCTGGACGCAGCCGATCAAGCTGCTGGACGGCATCTGGTTCGGCCTCGACGGGAACTGGCTCGGCAAGCAGGTGCCGGCCGCGAAGTACACCAGCGGCCACGGCTACAGCCGGATCGACTACTCCGGCCCGGTCAACGTCCGCCGTACCGACTTCGTCCCGGACGGCATCCGCGCCACCCTGGTCGGCCTGACGCTGACCTCGAGTACGGCGAAGACGGTCGAGCTGACCGTCGACGCCCACTCCGAGCTGATGCAGCCGTACCCGTGGGACTGGACCTCCCCGACGTCCGACGCCGCGAACCTGCCGGACACCGGTGACTTCGTCGACGGCGCGCTCCGGTTCCGCGAGCAGGGCACCCCGTCGTACCCGAACGCGAAGCCGCACGACTTCGCCGCGTTCGTCGGATCGTCCCTGCGTCCGGCGGACCACACTCTCGGCGCGGACCACCGCGGCCCGCAGAGCCCGGCGGTGATCTGCCCGAAGGACGGTACGACGCCCGCGCGCTGCGACGACTCGCTCACCGGCAAGGGCACGGCGGCGGCCTCACGTACGACGTACCGCTGAAGGCCGGCGAGCAGAAGACGATCTGGTTCGCCGTGGCCGGGTCGGACCAGGGCAGCAAGGCCGCCGAGGGCGAGTACCGCAAGGCGCTGAGCAACCCCGACATGTTGCTGCGGGCAAAGGCCGCGGCACGCGCCCAGATCGACGCTCAGTCCGCAGTGGACCTGCCTGGTGACCGGCTGCTGCAGCAGAGCGTCGAGTGGAGCAAGCAGAATCTCGCCGACTCGGTGCAGCAGGCGAACAACCTGCAGATCCGCGACGTCAACGAGGGCAAGGACTACCCGGCGCCGCTCGGGTCCGTGCCGACCGCGCGGTGGTTCGGGGCGGGCTTCCCGGACTACCCGTGGCTGTTCGCGACCGACGGCGAGTACACCGCTTTCGCGGCTGTCGCAGCAGGTCAGTTCGACACGGTCAAGGAGCATCTCGAAGCGCTCCGCGACGTCAGCGACATCCTGAACAACCGCAGCGGCAAGGTCGCGCACGAGGTGACGCCGACCGGCGACGTGTACTTCGGCTCGAACCAGAGCGCGGGCAACACGGACGAGACGGTGAAGTTCCCGAGTACGGTCGCGCTGCTCTGGCGCTGGACGGGTGACAACAAGTTCCGCGACGAGATGTACGACTTCTCCGTCCGGAACCTGCAGTACGTCTACAAGAACCTCGACAAGGACGGCGACGGCTGGCCCGAGGGTCTCGCCAACGTCGAACGCGCCGGCATGGGCGTCGAGAAGCTCGACAGCACCGTGTACCTCGCCCGCGGGCTGCGCGACCTGGCCGACCTCGCCGCGTCCAAGCACGACACAAAGACCGAGCAGTGGGCGACCGCGAAGGCGAACGACCTGGAGTCCCGCTTCGAGGCGCAGTGGTGGGTGCCGAAGGCGATGGGGTACGCCGACTCGATCGACGACCCGGCGAACCCGGCGAACGACAACACCCCGATCTTCCAGCGGCACTGGATCGGCGTGACCCCGATGGAGGCGGAGCTGACCCGCCCGAATGGCACGTCCCCGCTGGCGTCGGCCGAGCACGCGAACGTCGCCCTCGACCAGCGCGAGACGCCCTGCTACACCGGGGAGTTCGGCCTGTTCCACACCGGCACCGGCCCGACCTCGGACCCGAAGGGCAACCCGGGCGCGTCCTGTGACGGCATCGTGTCGCAGGTGCCGAGCGAGCGCAGCATCTTCGGCCTGAACACCTCGATCATGGCGGTTGCCGAGGGCAACTTCGGCCGCCTGGGCACGAAGCAGCAGCAGGTGTACACCACCGGCAACGCGCGGATCCAGCTCGACCCGAAGGTGTGGGAGACGCCGGGTGCGATGCCCGAGATCGCGCCGTCGCCCGACTCCCCCGCGAACATCGGCCGGGCGTTCTACGACCGCTCGATGGCGCTGCAGGCGTGGGGTACGTACGGCATCCTCTGGCCGGTGGTCCACCAGCAGCTCGGCGTCGACCCGGATCTTGGCCACGGGCGGATCTCCGTCGTACCGCAGCTCCCGCAGGGCCAGCCGAAGGTGGCCGGGAGCAACATCCGGGTCGGCAGCGGGTCGGTGGACGTGTCCGCGAGCCTTGCCGGTAAGGCGTTGACGACCGACGTGACCGCGAAGGGTGTCGGCGCGGCGCTGACCGCGGGCGCGGTGCTGCCGTCCGGCGCGAAGGTCCGGGGCGTGACGGTGAACGGGCACGCAGCGGCGTACCAGCTCGTCACCACCAGTCGCGGAACCGAGGTCCACGTGCCGGCACGCGGTGCGCACACGACCCTGGTGATCACGCTGCAGTAAGCACGGACAAAGGTGGGGCCCCTCCGCGTATGAGTCGGAGGGGCCCGCACAGCTGAAGGAAAGTGACGTCTCCAGCTTCCCGATCCGGGTCCGTGGAGGCCGGCAGACCCCGTCACCGGTCTACCTCGGTGGGGATCCCCACCGCGAGGGCCCTCGGTTTCCGTTCGACCCGCTACCCCGATCCGAGGCAACGTATCGACATTTCTACGCCCGTCGGCGACGTCGGCACAAGCCTTTCCGGACGACAGATTCGGTCGTCCACAGCGATCACGTGATCATCCACAGGAACAGCCCGAGTTATGCACACCCCCTGTGCATAACGTGTCTTAGCCCTTAGGAGGTTTGACCGCCATCGGCTGCAGGAGACGGTACCCGGCGTACAGGCCGAGCGCGCTGACCACGAGCACCAGGGGTACGGCGACCGCGAGCGGCGGCCGGTGATAGCCGACGTTGGTGAGGATGCCCGCGAGCCACTGCGCGACCAGGAGCAGCTCGGCGGCCACGGCCGGCAGGAACGCGAGTGGGAGCATCAGGATCCCGCGCCAGACCCCGAACCGGACGAACGTGATCCCGAGCAGCCAGCCGGTCACCTCGTGGGCCAGGATCATCAGGAAGAACTCCGCGAAGATCAGCCCCACCTGCGACGGGTCGCCGAACAGGTGCGCGTTGGTCAGCTTGTCCGACCAGCCCTGCCACGCGTACAGCCCGCGCTCCAGCTGGTAGACCAGCACCCACAGCACCGAGGTCGCGACCGCGGCACCGGTCAGATAGATGCCCGCGGCAACCGAAAACATCCGCCGGGTGATGCCCTGCGAGACCAGCAGCGAGAAGTACGCCGGGGTGATCGTGATGCCGATCGCCATCGAGAAGTACTTCGGCGACTGCGTCCCGTAGTCCCAGGCGCTCGCGGTGACACCGCCGGAGAGCACCTGGATCAGCAGGCCGACGAAGAACAGCGCGAACACCATCACGGCCCAGTAGCCGGTCAGCATCGGCCGGAGACCGATCACCATCGACAGCACGGACTGCCGAAGCCGGTGGCTGTCGGTGGCGGCCCGCGGCAATACCGCCGTACTCATGACTGGGCTCCCGTGAGGTGGACGAACAGGTCCTGCAGACCGACCGGGCCGACCTCCAGGCCGGCCGTGGCTGCCTGGGCTAGGAGCGCCGGGTCCAGGTCGCCGAGCACTGTGGTGGACTTCGTGCGGCCCAGCCGCTCCTCCGCGAGCACCGTGAACCCGGCGGTGAACTCGTCGACCGCCGCGGCGGGGCCGACGATCGAGGCTCCGCGGCCCCGGAGCGCGTCCACCGGCGACTGGGTGACGAGCCGGCCCTTGTCGAGGATCACGACTTCCTCCAGCATCGCGCTGACCTCGCTGACCAGGTGTGTCGAGAGCACGATCGTGCGCGGCACCTCGGCGTAGTCGGCGAGCAGCATGTCGTAGAACAGGTTCCGGGACGGGACGTCCATGCCCAGGTAGCTCTCGTCGAAGATCGTCAGCGGTGCACGGCTGGCGAGTCCGAGCACGACACCGAGCGCGGACTTCTGACCGCGGGAGAGCTTCTGGATCTTCTTGTTCTGCGGGATCTCGAAGCGGTCCATCAGGTCGGCGGCGAGGTCGGCGTCCCAGTACGGGCGGAGCGCCGCGGCCAGCCGGACCGCGTGCTTCACCGGTACGGCGTCCGGTACGTCGCCGGACTCGCGGATCAGGCACACCCGGCTGGTGACGACGGCGTTCTCGTACGGCTCCTGCGCCGGGCCGAGGTCGCCGCCTTCGATCAGCACCCGCCCGACGTCCGGCCGGCGGAACCCGGCGAGCGTGGCGGCCAGCGTGCTCTTGCCGGAACCGTTCCGACCGAGAAGCCCGTGGATCTTGCCAGGCGCCAGCCGCAGGTCGAGCCGATCCAGCGCGGGCACCCCGGCGAACCGGACCGACAGTTCCTCGGTGCGGACGGTCAACGCGGTGGTCATCAGCTCGCACCCCCGATGTGCTGGACGATGTCGGTCAACGGGATCCCGATCGCCTTCGCCTCCCGGATCATCGGGTCGACGACCTCGGCGAAGAACGAGTCCCGCCGGCCGGTCCGGAGCAGGTCGCGGGCGTTCGGCGCGACGAACATGCCGATCCCGCGCTTCTTGTAGAGGATCCCGTCGTCGACCAGCTGCGCGAACCCTTTGGCCGCGGTCGCCGGGTTGATCCGGTAGAAGGCGGCGTACTGGTTGGTCGACATCACCTGCTCGTCCTCGGCCAGCACACCGCTGACGATGTCGTTCTTGATCTGGTCCGCGATCTGCAGGTAGATCGGACTCCGGTCGTCGAACACCCGAACCCCCCTTGGTTCTTCGGTTGAGTGATGGACCGTAGCACCGCGCCGGGGTCAGCCAGCCGCGGAGTACTGCGACTGCTGGAGCGACTTCTTCAAGGCCGGGACGACGGGCCCCACCCGGACGGCAAGCTGCGCCAGCCGGTCCTTGTGCCGCGTGCGCTGATCCTTCGTCACGACCGTCCGCAGATCAGCGGTAGCCGCGAGTACGACGACCGAGGCGTCCCGGAGGTCCACCCGCGACACCAGCCGCGACGGGCGCAGCGTGTCCTGCGCGGTCCGCAGTACGTCTCGCCGTACCAGCGGATGCCGGAGCGTGATCCGGTCCGCCGGGATGATGCCGAGCACGCGATGCGGCTCGACCTTGATCAGATGCGCGCGGGCCAGCTCGTCCCGGACCTGCCGCACGGTCGTACCGCCCCGCCGATCGATCCAGTGCCGCCAGCGCCGCGGCCCGACGGCCCGGAGCTCCTCGAGCACCCCGGCCGCGACCGGATCCGCCGGCGCCCGACCCGTCGTCACCCGGGCCCGCCCGCTGTCGTCGTCGACGTTCCCGTTCAGCTGCAGGTCGACCAGCACGGCGGCCCGCAGCACCTTCCCGAGCTTCGACCGCGCCGTCAACCGGCTGCGCGCCGGATCGTACGCGAGCAGGAAGAGCCTCGCAGCCAAGGATTCCGGCAGCCGACTGTTGCCAAGAGCAACCACCGCGTCCCGCGCCTGACGCACTCCCCCACCGTGCCCGGCGCCGGCCGGGCCGGCGGGAAGACGCGGGCCTCGTTGGGTCGGCGCCATTGTCCTTCTACTCATCGTCTTCCTCCTTGGACGGGCGGCCCGGCCGGCGTTGCTTGGTCACACCGGCCGGAAGCCGGCCGGCCTCGGCCAGGGCGCGACGAAGCAGGTACTCGATCTGGGCGTTGGTGCTGCGCAGGTCGTCGTTCGCCCAGCGGGCGAGGGCGTCGTGCACGGCGGGATCCAGCCGGAGCAGGATCTTCTTGCGTTCGACAGCCACGGCGACCGCGCTACTGGTAGAGCGAGCCGGTGTTGACGACCGGTTGCGCGTCCCGGTCGCCGCACAGCACCACCATCAGGTTGCTGACCATGGTCGCCTTGCGCTCCTCGTCCAGCTCCACCACCTGATGCTCGGACAGCCGGTCCAGCGCCAGCTCGACCATGCCGACCGCGCCCTCGACGATCCGGGTCCGGGCCGCGACCACCGCGCCCGCCTGCTGGCGGCGCAGCATCGCCTGGGCGATCTCCGGCGCGTAGGCCAGGTGCGTGATCCGGGACTCGATCACCCGCACCCCGGCGGCCTGCACCCGGGCGCCGATCTCCGCCGACAGCTTCTCGGTGATCTCGTCGGTGCTGTCCCGCAGCGACAGCACCGCCTCCTCGGGGTGCACGTCGTACGGGTAGCTGTTGGCGATGTGCCGGACCGCGGTCTCGGTCTGGATCGCCACGAACTCGACGAAGTCGTCCACCTCGAACATCGCCTGCGCGGTGTCCTCGACCTGCCAGACCACCACGGCGGCGATCTCGATCGGGTTGCCGTCGGCGTCGTTGACCTTGGCGACCGCGGTCTCGTGGTTGCGGATCCGGGTCGACACCTCGCGCCGGGTCGCGATCGGCACCACCCAGCGAAGCCCGGTGGTCCGGACGGTCCCGGCGTACTGCCCGAGGAGCTGCAGGACCCGCGCGCGGCCCGGCGACACCGCGGTCAGCCCGGCGGCGACGATCACCGTGGCCACCACAATGACGACACCGAGCCCGACGATCCAGCCGTTGCCGCCACTCAGGACGAACGCCAGCACGGCGAGCACCGCCAGCACCAGTACCAAACCCGCGAACGGCCACCCGTTCCGCTCCCAGCCGGCCCGCTCGGTCACCTTCGGGGCCGGCATCTCCACCACCACATCCGTCATCACATGCTCCTCTCGAATAGCTTCAAGGTAGCAAAGTGATATCACTTTTAGCAAGCGTCAGGGGAGACGGGTGGCAAGCGCCTCGAGCTGGGTCTGCCAGGCGGTGGAGTTCGAGTTGGGGAGCGGGTCGATGGCGGACGGACCCCAGGCGTGGATGGGGCGGATGCCGTGCAGGGCGTTGACGAGCCAGGCTTCGGTGCTGTCCGCGAGGGCCGACGGAGTGATCGGGTGTTCGGACACCTCGATCCCCTGGGCAGCGGCGATCCGGCGGAGGAGGGCCGCGGTGACGGACGGCAGGAGCGGGCGGTCCGACGGCGGGAAGCAGAGGGTGTCGTCCTCCCACCAGGCGACGGCGGAGTACGCCGCCTCGAGCACCGTCCCGTCCGCGTCCAGCAAAAGGATCTCGTCCGCCCGATCCGGAGCGCTCTCCCGAAGCTTGCCGAGCAGTTCCAGATCCGGCCCCTTCACCCGCGGCGCCGTCCGCGGATCCGGACCGTCGTGGACGGCGACCCGCACCCGCCCGCCCGTCGGCGGTGCCGGCCGCAACTGCACCGCCGGCTCCCCCGACCCGTGCAACTCGAACCGCGGGAACCACCGCCCGAACCCGGGCAACCGCGCGAGCTGCTCGTCCCAGAACCGTTCCGCGGCCACTCCCGCCGCGGCACACGACCGGACGAACCGGTCCCGGTGCAGTTCCAGCCCCCGAACCTTGCCATTGGCAACCAGAAACGAATCCGCCACCAACAGGTCACTCATTGACTCCCCCAACCGATCCGCCGACGGCAGCCGTTGCCTTCAGCACCATTTCGTCGTACTCCGCGACCGGGTCCGAGTCGAGCACGATCGCACCCCCCGCCCCGATCACGGTCGCGTCCGGCGTCAGCACCGCCGTCCGGATCACCACACTCAGGTCCGCCCGCCCGTCCACGGTCAGGTAGCCGAGCGCCCCGGAGTACACCCCGCGCGCGCTCGGCTCCAGCTCGTCGATGATCCGCATGGTCCGGATCTTCGGCGCCCCGGTCATCGACCCCGGCGGGAAACACGCCCGTACGGCGTCCACCGCGCTCACGCCGGCGCGCAGCCTCCCGCGGACCGTCGTCACCAACTGGTGGACCGTGCGGTAGCTCTCGACCTGCATCAGCTGCGGCACGGTCACGGTCCCCGGGATGCTCACCCGGCCGAGGTCGTTGCGGATCAGGTCGACGATCATCAGGTTCTCGGCGCGGGTCTTGTCGTCCTCGGCCAGCGCCTTCGCGGCGAGCCGGTCGGTCAGCGGGTCGTCGGCCCGCGGCGCGGTGCCCTTGATCGGGCGGCACTCGGCCCACCCGTCGCCGTCCACGGTCAGGAACCGCTCGGGCGACGAGCTGGCCACCGCGAGGTCGCCGTACCGGAGGAAGGCGGCGTACGGCGCCGGGTTCGCGGAGCGTTGCCAGCAGAAGAACTCGAACGGGTCCGGGACCGCGGGCAGCCGGACGCGGTTCGTCAGGTTGACCTCGTACGTCTCCCCCGCCTCCAGCTCCGCGAGCACCCGCGCGATGCCGGCCAGGTACGTCGTGCGGTCCTGTTCCAGGTGCGACTCGAGGTCGAGCCGGGCGATCGCGGGCGCGTCGACCCGGCCCATCCACCAGTCCGTCGCGGCCTGCTCGGCCCGGTCCAGCCAGTCCTCGCCGCCGTCGAGCGCGACCAGGTGGGTCCGGTCGCGGTCGTGGTCGATGACGACGAACCGGTCCGCCCAGATCCACAACGCGTCCGGCGTCGAGGCTTCGTGCGCGGCGACTCCGCCGGTGAGCGCCTTCAGCTCGTACCCGAAGTACCCGACGTACCCGCCGCAGAACAGCCCGGTGAGCTCGACCGGCGGCTCAGCAGAACGCTCCGCGAGCAGGCCCTTCAGTTCAGAGAACACATCGCCGTCGGCAACGTTGCGCGACACCACGCCCGCGGTCGTCGTACCGAGGACCGACACGTGCCGTGGTGTCCGGTCGGTCAGGCTGCCGTCGAGCCAGTAGGCGACCGGCTCGGCAGCCAGGAGCTCGCGGTAGACCGTCTCACCGTCGAGCGCCCGGTCGAGCGTCCGGACGGACCAGCGCAGCGCACTCACAGGCACACCGTACCGACACCGGCGGACCTCAGACAGTCAGTGCCAGCTTCGTCCGCATCGCGGTGATCCGGCGGATCGGGACCGCCACCTCGAGACCGTCCTTGGACTCGGCCCGGTCCGCGAGCCAGTCCGCCGCGGCGTCCCGGCGTACGTCGGGCGTACCGGGCAGATAGAGCGCGTTCACCAGGCGGAGCGCGTCGTCGCGGGTGTGGATCATGTACACGTACCGCTCGCGCTGGCTCTCCATCACGTCGAACCCGGCGTGCTTCAGCTGGTCCTTCAGCTCGGTGATCTCGCCGCCGGCCGGGAACTGCGGCGTCGACCGCAGCCGCGTGGTCAGGCCGCTCAGCGTCCGGATGTCGCCGCGCCGCAACGGCCGTACGGCGGGCACGATCGCGGCCAGGACGCCGCCGCGCCGCAGCACCCGGGCCGCCTCGTGCAGCACGTCCGGGAGCGGCTGCAGCACCATCAGCCCCATCGAGCAGGTCACAACGTCGAAGACCTCGTTCGCGAACGGCAGGTGCACCGCGTCCGCCCGGACCTTCGGGCCCGGCGCGCCCGCGAGCTGGGCCGCGTTGTTGTCGACGCCGACCACCCAGCGCCCGTACAGCTCCCGCGCGACCGGCCCGTTCCCGCAGGCCAGGTCGAGGATCCGCCGGGCCTCGCCGGACACCGCCCGGACCAGCCAGCGGTACGGCGTGTGATCGCCCGCCACCGCACGGGACAGCAACGCCTCGGTACTCCCGGGCGTGGCGGTATGGAACTCCCGCAGGTACTGCGGCCAATCGACAGGATTCTCAGACATCGCGGCCCGACGCTACCGGCAGAACACCCGGCGTACGGCATCGGGTGCGGTGCGTTAACGCAGAGTTGAGGTCGGCTAGACCCGGCTGACGAAGATGTGGCCGGCGGTCTCGTCGCTGATCACGCCGCCGGCTTCCCGGCTGCCCACCAGCACACCCTCGGCGTCCAGCGTCGAGTCCACCTCGCGACCGGGCAACGCCCCGGCCTTCCGCAGCACCGCCATCGCGCCGTCGTCGGTCTGCACCGGCTCGGCGATCCGGCGGACCAGCACCCGCACGCTCTCGCCGGTCGCGGTGTCGAGCACCTGGTCGAGCGGCTCGACACCGATCCGGAAGTCCTCGGTGCCGCTCGCCGCGCTGGTGGTCTGCAGCTCCTCCAGGCCCGGGATCGGGTTCCCGTACGGGGACTCGGTCGGGTTGCCGAGCAGCTGCAGCAGCCGCAGCTCGACCGCGTCGCTCATCACGTGCTCCCAGCGGCAGGCCTCGGTGTGCACGTCCTCCCACTCGAGCCCGATCACGTCGACCAGCAGCCGCTCGGCCAGCCGGTGCTTGCGCATCACCCGGACCGCCTGCTTGCGCCCGACGTCGGTGAGCTCCAGGTGGCGGTCGCCCTCCACCTTGATCAGACCGTCCCGCTCCATTCGCGCGACCGTCTGACTGACCGTCGGACCGGACTGGTGCAACCGCTCGGCGATCCGCGCCCGCAGCGGCACGATGCCTTCTTCTTCCAGCTCGTAGACGGTCCGCAGGTACATCTCGGTGGTATCGATCAGGTCGCTCACGACAACCATTCTCACCTATGCAGGCAAGCCTCACCCAATCGCAAGGGGTACAGGCGCAGGATGGACACAGTGACAACAGTGATGTGGTTCCGGCGTGATCTGCGGCTGACCGACAACCCGGCGGTGCTCGACGCGGCGGCCGGCGGACGGGTTCTCGGGCTGTTCGTGCTGGATCCGTTGCTGTGGGGACGATCCGGCGATCCACGGCGCGAGCACCTGGCCGCGTCGCTGCGCAGCCTGTCGGAGTCGATGGGCGGCCGATTGGTGGTACGGCGGGGCGATCCGGCGGTCGTCGTACCCGCCGTCGCGGACGAGGTCGCGGCGTCGAGTGTGCACATCTGCGCGGACTACGCGCCGTACGGACAGCAACGGGATGTACAAGTTGAAGCGGCGTTGAAGTGCCCGCTGGTGCGGACCGGGTCGCCGTACGCCGTGGCGCCGGGGCGGATCCGCAACCAGCATGGGCGGCCGTACCAGGTGTTCACGCCGTACTTCAAGGCGTGGCTTGCGCACGGGTGGCGGCAACCGGTTGCCGCGCCGACTGACGTGACTTGGGCCGAAGCGCCGAGCGAGGAGTTGCCGGCGGGCTCGGTCGAGGCCGGTGAAGGGATGGCGCTCGAGCGGTGGCGTTCTTACGACCCCGCGGGCTACGAGGCAGAGCGGGACCGGCCTGATCTGGACAGTACGTCGCGGATGTCGATCCCGTTGAAGTACGGCGAGATCCACCCGCGGACGATGCTCGCCGGCCTGGAGAGCGAGGCGTACCGGCGGGAGCTCGCCTGGCGGGAGTTCTGCGCCGACCTGCTGGTCCGGTATCCGCAGGCCGCGTGGAAACCGCTGCGGCCGGAGTTCGAGCGGACGGCATACGACGAACCGGGCTCGGCGTACGAGGCCTGGCGCTCCGGTCGGACCGGGTTCCCGTTCGTAGATGCGGGGATGCGGCAACTGGCGGCGACCGGGCTCATGCACAACCGGGTGCGGATGGTGGTCGCGTCGTTCCTGGTGAAGGACCTGCATGTGCACTGGAAGTATGGAGCGCGCTGGTTCATGCGGTCACTGACCGACGGCGACCTCGCCTCGAACGCGCTGAACTGGCAGTGGGTGGCCGGCTGCGGCGCGGACACCGCGCCGTACTTCCGCATCTTCAACCCCGTGGCCCAGGGCCTGAAGTTCGACCCGCACGGCGACTACGTCCGGCGGTGGATCCCGGAGCTGCGGCACCTCGCCGGCAAGCAGGCGCACGAGCCGTGGGAGCACGACACCGGCGACTACCCGGCCCCGATCGCCGATCATGCGGAGGCCAGGCGGGAGGCACTGCGCCGGTACGACGCCATCCGCTCTTGACGACCGGTTAAACCATAGCTCTATAGTGCTAGTTATCTAGATGAATGAGGTAACCAGCATGATCGAGTTCCACCTGGACGGCCGGTCCGGGGTCTCGCCGTACCAGCAGATCGTCCAGCAGGTCCGGAACGCGCTGCGGCTCGGACTACTGCGCGAGGGTGACCAGCTGCCGACGGTGAAGGACGTCGTCGCGGCGCTTGCGATCAACCCGAACACCGTGCTCAAGGCGTACCGCGAACTGGAGCACGAAGGCCTGGTCCAGGCCCGCCCCGGCCGCGGCACCTTCGTCACCCGCACTCTCACCGACAACTCCCTCGCCGCCCACGGCCCGCTCCGCCAGGACCTGCGCCGCTGGCTCGCGAAGGCCCGCAAAGCAGGCCTCGACGACGAGAGCATCGAGGCGCTGTTCCTGACAACCTTTCGGTCCGCCGCTCAGGAGGACATAGCATGACCGTTCTGCAGGCTCACGGGTTGGGGAAGAAGTACGGCCGCCGCTGGGCGCTGGCCGATTGTGAGCTCGAGGTTCCGGCCGGGCACGTGGTCGGGCTGGTGGGGCCCAACGGGGCCGGCAAGAGCACGTTGCTGAACCTGTCGGTGGGGATGCTGACGCCGTCGGCGGGGTCCGTCGAGGTGCTTGGGGCACCGGCGGGGACGCAGCAGGCGAAGGTGGGGTACGTCGCGCAGGACACGCCCACGTACGGGCGGTTGAGTGTCGCGGATCATCTGAAGCTCGGGGCGCGGCTCAATCCGGCGTGGGACGAATCCCTTGCGCAGCAGCGGGTTCAGCGGCTGAAGTTCGACCTGAAGCAGCGGGCCGGGCGGTTGTCCGGTGGGCAGCGGGCGCAGCTCGCGCTCACGCTGGGGCTGGCGAAGCGGCCGGAGTTGCTGATCCTGGACGAGCCGGTGGCGGCGCTGGATCCGTTGGCGCGGCGCGAGTTCCTGCAGGACCTGATGGAGGCGGTCGCCGAGCAGGAGCTCAGCGTCGTACTGTCCTCGCATCTCGTCTCCGACGTGGAACGGGCCTGCGACTACCTGATCGTGCTGGTCGACTCGCGGGTGCAGGTCAGCGGCGAGATCGACACGTTGCTCGCGACGCACTTCCGGATCACCGGGCCGCGGCGCGACCAGAAGGATCTGCCGCGCGACCAGCACGTCGTCACGGCCAGCCACACCGATCGGCAGTCGACGTACCTGATCCGCACCGACCGGCCGATCCACGATCCCGCCTGGGCGATCTCCCAACTCACGCTCGAGGACCTCGTCCTGGCCTACATGGGCCGCGACGTCCAGCCCGAGCGCCCGGTCCTGGAGGTGCAGCGATGATCTGGCTGACCTGGCGGCAGTTCCGCGTCCAGTTCCTGGTCGTCGCGACGGTGATCGTCGCGGCCGCGATCTTCTTCGCAGCAACCGGTCCCGGTCTGCTCGACGACTACCACCGGTGGAGCACGGCTTTCATCCAGAACCTCGGCTACCAGCGGCTGAATCCCCTGCTGTACCAGGTCGGGATCGTGCTGCTGTACGCCGTACCGCCGGTGATCGGCGCCTTCTGGGGCGCGCCACTGATCGCCCGCGAACTGGAGACCGGCACGCATCGGCTGGTATGGAGCCAGAGCATCACGCGGTGGCGCTGGCTGGCCACCAAACTAGGCCTCACCGGCCTGGCCGCCATCGGTATCGCAGGTCTGCTCAGCTTCGCGGTCACCAAGTGGTCGGCGCCGATCGACGACGCCATGAATGCGGGGCAGGACTCCAACACCTACCTGCCACGGATGTTCCCGCTCCAGTTCGGCGCGCGCGGCCTGGTGCCGGTCGGGTACGTCGCGTTCGCGTTCGCCTTCGGTGTCGCGATGGGACTCGTCGTCCGCCGTACCGTGGTCGCCCTCGCCGTCACACTGACCGTGGTCATCCTCGTGGAGGTGCTGGCGCCGTCGTTGATCCGGCCGCACCTGCTCACGCCGACCGAGTCGTACCTCACCGTGACCCAGGACAACATCCGCGGCTTCGGGATGACCGGCCCGAACGGCAAGATCCTGCAGATAGAGGTGGCAGTCGGGGCGGTGGGCGCGTGGAAGTTCTATGACAGGACCGTCGACAAGGCCGGCAAGCCGGTGAGCTCACTGCCGAACTGGGTGATCGACTGCGCGCCGGGCGCGCCGCCTCCGGGGATCGGCAGTGTGTCCTTCCAGGGCAACGCGTCGCCCAAGGCTGCCGCCTGCTACCAGCGACTGGCCGACGAAGGTTACCGGCAGCACCTCAAGTACTACCCGGCGAACAGCTTCTGGGATCTGCAGTGGCGCGAGTTCGGGTTCTTCCTGGTGCTGGCGCTGGCGCTCGGCGGGTTCAGTTTCTGGCGGATCCGGCGCGACCTGTCGTGAACCGGCGTACCAGCAGGCCCGCTGCCAGGACGGCCGCGGCGACCACGGCTGAGGTCCAGGGCAGGGTCACGGCGAGTACTACGCAGCCGGTGAGGCCGAGGATGTTGACGGCGCGGGGCCAGCGGCGCTGGTCGGGCGGCTGGGTGAACGCGGAGGCGTTCGCGATCGCGTAGTACAGCAGGACCCCGAACGACGAGAAGCCGATCACGCCGCGGAGGTCCGTGCTGAGGACGAGGATCCCGACCACCACGGCGAGTGCGAGCTCGGCGTGGTGCGGGACCTGGTGGCGCGGATGGACGGCGGCCAGCCAACGCGGCAGGTCGCCGTTCCGGGCCATCGCGAGCGAGGTGCGGCCGATGCCGGCGATCAGGGCGAGCAGGGCGCCGAGACTGGCCAGCGCGGCGCCGATCCGGACGACCGGTGCCGCCCAGGCCGCACCGGCCCCGTCGACCGCGGCCGCGAGGGGCGCCGCGGTCGACGCGGGGTCGCTGGTCCGCAGCAGCGCGACGGCGACCGCGAGATAGATGCCGATGGCAATCACCAGCGCGATGCCGATCGCCCGCGGGATGGTACGGGTGGGATCACGGACCTCCTCGCCCATGGTGGCGATCCGCGCGTAGCCGGCGAACGCGAAGAACAACAGCCCGGCCGACTGGAGCACGCCGTACGGCGAGGTGCTTGTCGTGCTGTGGTGGGTCGGGTGGCTCGAGTACAACACCACCATCACCACCGCGAGCACTACCAACGTGCAGGCAACAAGCACTCTGGTCAGACGGGCTGTCCTGGTGACACCCCGGTAGTTGACTCCGGCCAGCACCACAACCGCGACCAACGCGGCCACCCGCTGAAGCCAGTGGTCAGGTACGACGTACGTCGCGAACGTCAACGCCATCGCCGCACACGAGGCGGTCTTCCCGATGACGAAACACCAGCCGGCCGCGAAGCCCCACCACTCGCCCAGGCGCTCGCGTCCGTACACATACGTCCCACCCGACACCGGGTAGACAGCAGCCAGTTGCGCCGACGACACGGCGTTGCAGTAGGCAACAACCGCAGCAATCACCAGCCCAGCCAGAAGCCCGGACCCAGCAGCCCGAGCCGCAGGCGCCCAGACAGCAAACACCCCAGCCCCAACCATCGAGCCGAGCCCGATCAGGACCGCATCCCCCACACCCAACCGCCGCGCCAAGGAGGCGGTGGGCGGGGTGGAACCGGTCGGCTGAGGTGTCATGTCAGGCTGTTTCCGCCATCGCGGCCGCGATCTTGGCCTCGGCATCTGCGACTGCCTCCTGGGGTGCTTCGGGCATGAGTTCTGCCCACAGCGGGAGCATTTCACGGCGCGCTTCCAGCATCCCCAGTGGGCGCGGGTAGAACCACACGTGGAAATGGGCCGAGCCGTCGCCCCAGCGGTAGACGTGGACCCGGGCGATGTCGCCGAGGGCGAGGATGGCACGTTCGACGCGGGCGACGACCGGGCCGTAGCTCTGGGCCAACTCGTCGGGGAGGTCGGCGAACGAGTCGTGGTGGGTGCGGCTGGTCAGCCAGACCAGCCCGGGGATGGTCACGCCGGTGGCGCGGCACAGCGCCCAGTTGTCGTCGTACCAGAGCGGCGGCCGGTGCTCGGAGTGCTCGAAGTCGGCGAGCCAGTCGCACAGCCCGCAGTGCGGGCCGCCGGGTTCACCGACGCGGGGCGGTTCGGGGATCACCCGCGGCTGCGGCTCGCGGCGGACCAGCGGTTCGGCGTACGGAAGAGTCATGGCGATCTCCTGCGCAAGACGGTGATGATGCCGTCAGTGAAACATGACTGTTGCAGAAAATGCAACAGGCATGTTTCATGCGTCGAGGACGCCGCGGAGCACCAGGTCGAGGGTCAGCTGACGGGAGCGGGACCGCGACCAGTGGTGCCGGCCGCGCATGTGCACGTAGGTGAGCGCGGCGGAGACCATGAAGACCTCGGCCACGTCGCTGATCCGCCCGTGCGGGTGCAGCGTGCCGTCCGCCTCACCCTCCCGCAGGAAGCGTTCGAAGGGGTCGAGGAACGACACCGTCCCGTTCCGTGCCGTCTCCTGGTGGAACACGAGGTCCGAGGACAGCATCAGCGGGAGATGCCGGTCGATCACGTCGAACAGCCCCTCGACCGTGCGGATCAGGCCCTCCCGCCCGGTGCCCGACCCGGCCAGCACCGGCCACATCGTGTCGCGGTAGTCGTCGGCCAGCGCGTCCAGCAGCGAGCTCAGCAGCGCCTCGACGGTCAGGCCCTGCCGCCAGAGCGTCACCCGCGACCGGCCGACCTTCTCGGCCACCCGCTCCAGCGTCACGCCGCCCCAGCCGTGCTCGGACAGTACGGCGATGGTCGCCGTACGCAGCGTCTCGTCCACCGGCGGCCCCTTTGCCCTTGTGCAACAAGGTCGTTGCACTGCACGATGACTGTACCAACCGCCGAGGAGGTACGTGTGGACACCAGGACCGAACTCCGGGTGCGGTTCACCGACCAGGAGCGGGCCGGCCTGAGCGCGCTCGCCGCGGGCCTGCGCGGGGTGGCCGAGGCCGACCTGTCCGAGGAGGACGCGCTGGTCGCGGCGCTCGAGTTCGCGCTGACCCGGCTGATCGACGACTTCGAGGTGCCGAACCCGACCGCCCGCGAGGAGGTTCAGCGGGCGCGCGACGATCTCCGCGCGCACTGGATCCGCGGCGCCGCGACTCTCTAGACGGCCTTCAGTACGCCGAGCAGCCGCGCCACCTCGGCAGCTACCGCGTCACGCGCGGGGCCCAGGTATTTGCGGGTGTCGACCAGCTTCGGGTTGTCCGCGAGTACGTCGCGCACGACGCCGGTGAAGACGTTGTTGAGGTGCGTCGCGATGTTCACCTTGGCCATGCCGGCTTCGACCGCCCTCGTCAGATCGGCATCGGCCACACCGGACGAACCATGCAGCACCAGCGGGACCGGGACGATTTCCTTCAACTGTGTGATGAGGTCGAAGTCGAGGGTCGCAGTACGTTCGGTCATGGCGTGGGACGAGCCCACCGCAACGGCCAGTGCGTCGACGCCGGTTGCTTCGGCGAAGGCCAGCGCCTCGTCCGGGCGGGTGCGGGCACCGGGCGCGTGGACGCCGTCCTTGCCGCCGACCTCGCCGATCTCGGCCTCGACGAAGACGCCGTGCTCGTGACAGAACGCGGTCACCTCGGTCGTCGCCGCCACGTTGTCGGCGTACTCCAGCTTCGACGCGTCGTACATCACCGAGGTGAATCCGAGCGTCACCGCCTCGGTCACCAGGTCCCGGTCCATCGCGTGGTCCAGGTGTACGACGACCGGCACCGAAGCGGCCGCCGCCGCGGCCAGCGTCGCGACACCGATCGGCTTCAGCGCGCCGTGGTACTTCACGGCGTTCTCACTGATCTGCAGGATCACCGGCGCACCGGCCTGCTCGGCGCCCGCGATCAGCGCGGTCGCGTGCTCCAACTGGATCACGTTGAACGCACCGACCCCGCGACCCGCCTTGGCCGCGCTCAGCACTACCTCGGCACCGGAAACCAACGGCATGAGAACTCCTTAATTTACGATGACCTGAGGCTGCCAACGCCGGTAGGCCGCCAGATCGATGTCTCCGGCAACAGGCGTCAGCACCGCCGCGGCGGACGCGGCAACAGCAGACTTCAGTACGACGGACCAGTCGGGCTCCGGCGCTTCCGCGACAGCGGCCGCGACCACCGCCGTACCCGCGTCCCCCGCACCTGTGGGGTTCCCGCGCACGGTCTCGACCGGCAGCGCCCGCCACACGCCTTTCTTGCTGGCGGCAACCATTCCGCGGGGCCCGTCGGTGATCACCGCGGCCGAGGCACCCAGCGCGACCAGCTCGGACGCGCCTTCCTCGACCTCGACATCCCCAACAGCAGCGCGCAGTTCAGCGGCATTCGCGCGCACCACCGCGCCGGCACCAGCCGCCGCCTTGAGCGCGTCTCCTCCGGCATCGATCACGGACAGTACGTCGTGATGCCGCGCCCGGACGGCGAGCTCCGCATAGGCGTCGGCCGGAATCCCCGGCGGCAGACTCCCCGAACAGGCAAGCACCCCGAGCCGCCCCCACGGCATCCGGTCCCCGAACGCCCGCCACTCGTCCGCACTGACGACAGGCCCGGCCTCGTTGAAGATCGTCGCGTCCCCGTCGACATCGTTGACGATGGCAACGGTACGACGGGTCTCGCCGGCGATCGGGGTGAGCAACGCGGTCAGCCCCGCGTCGAACAGCTCCTCCGCAACCAGCTCGCCCGTCACGCCACCGACGAAGCCCAGCACCAGCGCCTGATGCCCGAGCGTCGCGGCGACCCGGGCGACGTTCACGCCCTTGCCACCCGCACGCCGCCGGATCCGGTCCACCCGGTGACTGCCGCCGACGCGCAGTTCGTCGACCTCGTACGTCACGTCCAGCGCGAGGTTGAGCGTGACGGTCCCGATCAGTCCAGCCACGACCCCGCCCGCATCACCTTCTGGACGGCGTACTCGGAGTCGAGGAGCACCAGGTCCGCCCGCTTCCCGGTCTCGATCGAGCCGACGTCGTACCAGCCGAAGGTCTGCGCCGGGGTGGTCGACGCCATCCGCGACGCGTCCACCAGCGAGACGCCGGACTGCACCGCGTTCCGGAACGCGACGTCCATGGTCAGCGTCGAGCCCGCGATCGAGTGGCTGCCGTGTGCGAGGGTCGCGAGACCGTCCTGGACGTCGACCTCGAGGCTGCCGATGTGGTACCGCCCGTTCGGCATGCCGGTCGCCATCATCGCGTCGGTGATCAGCGCGATCCGGTTCACCCCGGCCGCGGCGAGCGCGACCCGGACGACCTGCGGGTCCAGGTGCATGCCGTCGTTGATCACCTCGAGCAGCAGCCGCTCGTCGTTCAGCGCCGCGCCGACCGGCCCCGGGTCGCGGTGGTGGAACGGCCGCATCCCGTTGAACAGGTGCGTCGCGACGGTCGCCCCGGCGTCGGCACCGGCGACCATCTGCTCGTACGTCGCGTCGGTGTGCCCGAGCGCCGCGACCGCGCCCGCGTCGACGACCTGGCGGATCGCGTCCAGCCCGTTCTCCAGCTCCGGCGCGATCGTCACCATCTTGACCGCGTCGCTCAGCACCTGCGCGACGTCGTCCTTCAGCGGCGGCCGCAGCAGCGACGGCTCGTGCGCACCGCAGCGCGCGGTGGACAGGAACGGTCCCTCGAGGTGGACGCCCGCCACGACGCCGTCTTCCATCAGCTCCGCGAGGCACGCCGTCTGCGCGACCAGGTCGTCGAGCGACGCGGTCACCAGGCTCGCCATCGTGGTCGTCGTACCGTGCCCGGCGTGGAAGGCCGCGACCTTGCGCGCTTCCTCCGGGTCGGTCGTCGAGTACGACGATCCGCCGCCGCCGTGCGTGTGGATGTCCACGAACCCCGGGACGACCGTCACGTCGCCGAGGTCCTCGGGCCGTTTGCCGTCGGCCGGCATCCCCTCGGACCGCCGGCCGAACGACCGGATGTCCTCGCCGTCCACCTGGATCCAGGCGTTCTCCAGCACGTCGTCCGGCGTCACCACCCGGCCCACCCGGTACGTCGTCATGCCGTCTCCTCCTCGTGCGCGCGGTCCCAGGCCATCTGCGCGGCGCCGAGCATGCCGGCCTCCTCGCCGAGCACCGCCGCCACGATCTCCGGCTCGCGCTGGAACGTCAGCCGCGCGTGCACACCTTCGCGCAACGGCTGCAGCAGCGTTTCACCGGCACCGATCAGACCGCCGCCGATCGCGATCCGGGTCGGTGCGACCAGTGTCGTGTAGAGCACCAAAGCATCGATCAGCGCGGTCAGCGCGTCCTGCCAGACCTGGGCCGCGTCGGGGTCGCCGGCGGCCAGCAGCTCCATCACTTCGCGCGCGCCGTCGACAGTCCGTCCCGTGCGGGCGGCGTACCGCCGGGCCAGGGCGGCCGCGGACGCGACCGTCTCCAGGCAGCCGTACTGGCCGCAGGCGCACAGCTCGGCGGCGTCGCCGTAGATGAACTTCGAGTGGCCGAGCTCACCGGCGTACCCGTCGCCACTGACCAGCCGTCCGTCGACGATCATCGCGGCCGCGATCCCGGTGCCGAGCGGGAGGAACATCGAGTTCGTGGTGCCCGCCAGGGCGCCCTGGCGGAACTCGGCGTATCCGCCGGCCCGGACGTCGTGGGCCAGCACGATCGGCACGTCCTCGGCCACGGCCGCCTGCAGTTCGGCGAGCACCGGCGTACCGACCCATTCGAGGTTCTCGGCGCCGACGGTGCCGTGCTCGGCGTCGATCACGCCCGGTACGACGACGCCGATCGCGCGCACCCGGTGCCCCTCGGCGGTGGCCTTCTGGCCGAGCTCGACGACAGTCTCCAGCAGCGCGTCGAGCACGGCGCGGCCGCCGTCGCGGGCATCGGCCCGGGGCGTCGGCCTGGTCTCGCGGTGCAGCACCGCACCGTCGGCGGCGACCAGGCCGCACTTCATCCGGGTTCCACCGAGGTCGACGGCAACCACGACTTCACAGGGGTCCACAGAGCGCCATTATGCAGCGTTCTTCCCTGATTCGAACATCCATGAGCAAATCATGGACAAAGTGCCCCGGACCACTCGCTACGAGCCGAGGCCGTGGTGAAAGGCAGCCACCAGGAACGTCACCAGCCTCTCGGCCAGGTTGCCCGGGGCCTCCGCGCCGGGCGCCGGGGCCAGTGCCTGGGACTGGTGCAGAGCGAGTAGGCCTTGCATGTTCAGGTACCCGAAGGCGACCGCGTCCGGCGCCGCCCCCGGCAGCGCCCGTTGCAGGGCGCCCAGGTATCTGCTCTCGACCGGGTCCGACTCGGCCGCGTACAGCTCCCGGATCCGCCGGCTCGGGTCGAACGCGATCCGCCCGATGAACCGCGCCACCACCGCGCCGCGCTCGCCGCGCCGCAGCACCAGCTCCAGCCCCGGTTCGACGAAGGCCCGGACGAGTTGCTCGGGATCCGGCGCACCGGCCGTCTCCAACTGGTCCAGCCGGCGCCGCCGTTCGGCGTTCACCGGCGCCATCGCCCGGGCCACCGCCGCACGCAGCAGCGCTTCCTTGGAACCGAAGTGATAGTTCACCGCCGCGATGTTGGCGGCCGCCGCGACCGTGATGGCGCGCAGCGACGTCCCCTCGTAGCCCCCTTCGCCGAACCGTTGCTCGGCGACGTTGAGCAACCTCTCCCTGGTCGTTTCGACCGGTGTTTCCACAGAGTTCTCCTTCCCCCCGGCCACCGCCCGCGCAGGCACCCCACCTGCTCACGCGCAGTAGCCTGCAGTCAGCATAGTTCAAACGGTCGTTTGAACTGGAGGGCTCAGCTCAGTTGTCTCCGAGAAATCCTCAGATTTCCCGGAACCCCTTTCCTTCCCATCGCCCACTCCCTTCACACCTCCACCACACCCCGTGCCCGGACGGGTGGAATCCGTGAGTGGGTTAGGCTCGCGAGCCATGACTTTGGTGCGGGTCGAGCGACGTTTCCAGGGGCCGGAGCGATCGGGAAACGGCGGGTACGTCGCCGGTCTGGTCGGGACCGCGGCGCAGCTCGACGGGTCACGGGTGCCGAAGGTCACGCTGCGGATGCCGCCGCCGCTGGACACCGATCTCGACCTCTCGGACGGGCGGCTGACCGACGGCGAGGCGCTGGTCGCGGAGGCGGTTCCGGTCGGCAGCGAGTTCCTCGCCGACGCGACGATCGACCCGGTGGCGCCGGAGGAGGCCCGCGCGGCCGAGGCGTCGTACCGCGGGCTACACGACCACCCGTTCCCGACCTGCTTCGTCTGCGGACCCGCGAACCAGCATGGCCTGCAGCTCAAACCCGGCCCGATCGGCAACGGCCGTACGGCGTGCACGTGGCAGCCGGCGGCGGACCTCGGGACCGACGGACTCGTCGACGAGGTCTTCCTGTGGGCGGTCCTGGACTGCCCAGGCGGCTGGACGATCGACCTCGAAGGACGCCCGTCCGTACTCGGCCAGCTGACCGCGTCCGTCGACGCCCGCCCGCAGGTCGGCGAGGAATGCGTCGCGCTCGGTCGCTACCTCGGCGAGGACGGCCGCAAGACGTTCACCGCCAGCACCCTGTACGACGCCGACGGCCGGGTGCTGGCCCGCGCCAAGCACACCTGGATCACGGTCGACCCGGCCACGTTCATCCGAGGGCGAAATCCGGTTGAAGGGCGAACGTCTCGGCAGTAAGTTCTGAGTACACGCGAAGGGAGGTGGTCCAACGCATGAATTGCTATCGGACTCGTGAGGTGGCGGCGGGCTAACCGCCAACCACAAGTTAGTGGGCAAGTGGTCGGCCAATACAACGCCAGCCACCGGGCCCGCGGGCAGTCAGGACAGTCCGCCTGACCCTGAGCGTCGACCACCCGGTCGCGTCTTTGGAAGCGCCCGCGGGCTTCTTCTTTGAATGGGCGCAGCTATTCTGGTTCCGGGCAGTCCAACCCGAGTGCCTGGCCGATCTCGTAGAGCTGCGCCTCGAAGTACGCCGCGGCGTCCGGCAGCACCCAGTGCAGCTGGCCGAAGACCTCCATGCAGATCAGGCCGTAGAGCCTGGTCCAGTAGTTCAGCGACAGGTAGATCGCGCCGGCCGGCATCCCGTGGAAGTGCTCGGACTCGGCCGTCAGCTGCTCGACCAGCACGGTCCCGAGCTCCGCGTCGGCCGGATGCGGGAACGGCTTCTGGTGCCAGATCTGCGCGACCAGTTCCTTGAACAACCCCCCGAACCGCATCGCCGCCTGATGCCCGGGCGTCACCTCGTGCTCGTCGTCCTCCGGATTCGGTACGGCGGTGCCGAACACCAGCCCGAACTCCGCCGGATGCGCGAGCGCCCAGTCCCGGAGCCCGTTCGCGAGCAGGTACAGCCGGTTGCTCAGGTCGATGTCGCCGGCCTGCAGGCTCATCAGCGCGGTCGTGAGCTCGTCGTACAGATCCGCGATCAGGGCGCTGATCAGCGCCTCGTGGCTCGGGAAGTACCGGTACAGGGCGGGCGGGGTGAGGCCGAGTTCGCGGGCGACCGCGCGCAGGCCGACCGCCGACGTACCGCCGGAGACGAGCAGCCGGCGGGCGGCCGCCTTGATCTCCGCGAGCGTCGCCGCCCGTCGCCGGTCCCGGCTCTCCACTGTCAGATCTCTCCTTGACATCACGGCAGGGCACGACCGTAGAGTGAACACTGTTAACTGTTAACACCGTTCACTCGACGTCTTTCGCTCAATCTACGCCCTTCGGGAGAGTTTCGTGTTCGAGACGCTCGGCCACTTCACGTACCGGCGGCGCCGTCTGGTGCTCGCCCTGACCGGGGTTTTCGTCGTGCTCGGGCTCGCCTGGGGCACCGGCGTGTTCGGATCGCTGGCCAACGGCGGCTTCGACGCGCCGAACACCGAGGCCGCGAACGCGGTCAAGACCATCGAGCAGAACGTCGGCCGCACCGGCACCGACGTGATCGTGCTCTACCGCGACCCGTCCGCGACGGTCGCCGATCCGGCGTTCCGGCAGTCGGTCGAGCAGCACCTGTCCGCGCTGCCGTCCGCCGACGTGACCGGCGTCGCGACGTACTGGAGCACCAAGTCGCCGGCCTTCGTGTCGAAGGACCAGCACAGCACGTACGCCGTACTCACGCTGGCCGGAGCTACGCAGGAGGACCGGCTGACGACGTTCCACAAGGTGGCCGATCAGCTGCGGTCACAGGCGAAAGGCCTCGACACGAAGGTCGGCGGCGAGGTCGCGGTGTTCGACGAGGTGAACACGCAGACCGAGCACGACATCGTGAAGGCCGAGTCGATCTCGACGCCGATCGTGCTGGTGCTGCTCGTGCTGGTCTTCGGTGGTCTGGTCGCCGCGTCCCTGCCGCTGTTCGTCGGCGCGCTCGCGATCCTCGGAGCGTTCGTGCTGCTCCGCGGGCTGTCCGCGGTCACCGACGTGTCGATCTTCTCGATCAACATCGTCACGATGATCGGGCTCGGACTGGCGATCGACTACGCCTTGTTCATCGTCACCCGGTTCCGCGAAGAGCTTGCGCACGGCAACGACGTCGAGACCGCGCTGACCGCGACGATGGCGACCGCCGGCCGGACCGTGGCGTTCTCCGGGATCACCGTCGGCGTCGCGATCAGCAGTCTGGTGCTGTTCCCGGTGATGTTCCTGAAGTCGATGGCGTACGGCGGTGCGGCCGCCGTCGCGATCGCGATGATCGCGGCGCTGACCGCGCTCCCGGCGCTGCTCGCGGTGCTCGGGCACCGGGTGAACAACCTGCGGATCTTCAAGCCCCGCAAGGCTTCCGCCGAACACGGCGCCTGGTACCGGCTCGCGCACAGCGTGATGCGGCGGCCGGTGCGGTACGTCGTGGTCCTCGTCCCGGTGCTGCTCGTGCTGGGCATCCCGTTCCTGAGCGCGCAACTCGGCGGCGTCGACCACCGGTCGTTGCCGGCGGGTGCGACCTCGCGGACCGTGACCGAGACGCTGCAGCGGGACTTCCCGGGCGCGGGCGGGTCGGACATCTACGCGGCCGTGCGGTTCTCGTCTCCTCCTGGCGATCCCGGCGCGGCGTTGGCGCCGTACGTCGCTCGGTTGAAGCAGCTCCCGGCCGTCGAGCGCGTTCGCGTCGGCGGGTACGCGCACGGCGTCGCGTCGGTCGTCGTACACACGCACTACACCGGGCAGGAGTTGCCGGCCCGGGACGTGGTCCGCGGCGTCCGCGCGGTGCCGGCGCCGAGTGGGACCTCCGTACAGGTGGGTGGCGAGACGGCGGCGGTGATCGACCTGCTGCAGGTGCTTCGCGAACGGGCGCCGTACATGGCCGGGTTCATCGTGGTCGTCACGTTCATCCTGCTGTTCGTTGCCTTCGGCTCCTTCGTGCTGCCGGCGAAGGCGCTGGTGATGAACGTGTTGTCGCTGTCCGCGGCGTTCGGGGCGATGGTGTGGATCTTCCAGGAGGGGCACCTGTCCGGGTTCCTGCAGTTCACGCCGGCCGGGTTCCTCGACGCGACCAACCCGGTGCTGCTGTTCGCCGTACTGTTCGGGCTGTCGATGGACTACGAGGTGTTCCTGCTCAGCCGGATCCGCGAGGAGTACGACCGTACCGGCGACAACACCCAGGCCGTCGCGCTCGGGCTGCAGCGGACCGGCGGGATCATCACGAGCGCGGCACTACTGCTGATCATCGTGGTGGCGGCGTTCTCCACGTCGGGCATCGTGTTCGTGAAGATGATCGGCGTCGGGCTGGTGATCGCGATCGCGCTGGACGCGACCATCGTGCGGGCGTTGCTGGTCCCCGCGACGATGCGGCTGCTCGGCCGCGCGAACTGGTGGGCGCCGGCACCGTTGGCACGCTGGTGGTCGCGGCACGGATTCCGCGAAGAGCCTCAGGGCTGGAGTCTCGACAGCACCCAGGAGGAGTTGGTACGCCGGTAGGCGAGCCGATCGTGCAGCCGGCCTGTGCGGCCCTGCCAGAACTCGAACGACTCCGGGGCGACCAGGTAGCCGCCCCAGAAGTACGGCGTCGAGATCTCGGTGCCCTCCGGCCACTGCCGTTCGTACGACGCGTACTGCAGGTCCAGCTCCTCGCGTGAGTCCACCGGCTGGCTCTGCTGGGACGCCCACGCACCGAGCTGCGACCCGCGCGGGCGGCTGGCGAAGTACTCGTCGACCTCGTCAGTGGGCAGCTTGGTCACGGTGCCTTCGACACGTACCTGACGCTCCATGGCGTGCCACGGGAACACCAGAGCGCAGTGCGGGTTCGCGGCCAGGTCCTCGGCCTTGCGGGACTGCTGGTTGGTGTAGAACACGAAGCCACGCTCGTCCAGGCGCTTCAGCAGCACCGTACGGGCAGAAGGGCGTCCGTTGGCGTCTGCTGTTGCCAGCACCATCGCGTTGGGCTCTGCCAGACCTGCTTGACGCGCCTGCTCCAACCAGGTCTGGAACTGCACGACAGGGTCAGCATCAACCTGACTCTCGAGCAGCTCACCCAGCCCGTACGTCTCCCGCATCTCCGCAAGGTCCACGCATCGAGGTTACTGACGCGGTTGCTGGCCCGGGTACTGCGGTGGGTATTGCTGCTGCGGGTACTGCGGTTGTGGCGGCAACGGCTGCTGCCCCGGGTAGCCACCCCACTGCTGCGGCGGCTGTTGCGGCCCTTGCAACGCCTTGAACAGCTTGGCCTCCTGCGCCCACCGCCGGATCCCCACCAGCAGCAACGGTATGCCCAGCAGCAGAGTCGACCCGTCGAACAAGATGTAGCCGCCGCCGTACCTGGTCCCGGGCCACTGGAAGAGCTTGACCAGGTGGAACAACAGATCGAGTGGGACAAGCACGACCGCCAGGCCGACCACGGTCAGCAGCAGCCCGGCGCCTGTCGTCACGCCCGCACCGATCGCCGGCGCCATCATCAGCAGACCGAACACGACTGCGATCGCGAGCAGCAGGGCGAGCCAAGGCAACGACGCGCCGAAGTCGTTGCGGTACATCTGGATGCGCATCGTCAGCCTGGGCGAGGCGTACGCCGAGCCGCTCAGCGCGACGTAGGCCGCAATCAGGCCGATCACGAGCCCGAGGCCGGGGAGGGGCTTTGCCATGCACCGAGGTTAGACCGGTGAACGGTCCACCGCGGCCGGCCGAACGGGTCACAAAGGTGTCCGGCTGTCGGCGCGGAGAACTATGCTGCCTGAGCGCCCAGGTGCGCAGGCTCTCCTGGTGAGCCGGCGCCCTGACCACGAGGACGAGGGAGTCGTATGTCTGATCCGAGGACCGAGGTGCAGCACGGGCTCGAGGGCGTGATCGCGTTCGACACGCAGATCGCCGAGCCGGACAAGGAAGGTTCGGCCCTCCGCTACCGCGGCGTGGACATCGAGGACCTGGTCGGCCGGGTGCCGTTCGAGAACGTCTGGGGCCTGCTGGTCGACGGCGCGTTCACGCCCGGCCTGCCGCCGGCCGAGCCGTTCCCGCTCCCGGTGCACACCGGCGACATCCGGGTCGACGTACAGTCCGCGCTGGCGATGCTCGCACCCGCCTGGGGTCTGCGGCCGCTGTACGACATCGACGACGTCCAGGCCCGCGAGGACCTGTCCCGCGCGGCGGTGATGGCGTTGTCGTACGTCGCGCAGGCGGCCCGCGGGATCGGTCATCCGATGGTCCCGCAGCGCGAGGTGGACAAGGCGACCACGATCACCGAGCGGTTCATGATCCGCTGGCGCGGCGAGCCGGACCCCAAGCACGTGCAGGCGGTCGACGCGTACTGGACGTCCGCGGCCGAGCACGGCATGAACGCGTCGACGTTCACCGCGCGGGTGATCGCGTCCACGGGCGCGGACGTCGCCGCGGCGCTGTCGGGTGCGGTCGGCGCGATGTCGGGCCCGCTGCACGGCGGCGCGCCGGCGCGGGTCCTGACGATGATCGAGGGCGTCGAGCGTTCCGGCGACGCCCGCGCGTACGTGAAGGGCCTGCTGGACGCGGGCGAGCGGCTGATGGGCTTCGGGCACCGCGTGTACCGGGCCGAGGACCCGCGCGCCCGGGTGCTCCGGCGTACCGCCCGGGAGCTGGCCGCGCCGCGGTACGAGGTGGCCGAGGCGCTCGAGCAGGCCGCCCTGGCGGAGCTGCGCGAGCGGCGGCCGGACCGGGTGCTGGAGACCAACGTCGAGTTCTGGGCGGCGATCGTGCTGGACTTCGCGGAGGTGCCGCCGCCGATGTTCACGTCGATGTTCACCTGCGCCCGGACCGCGGGCTGGAGCGCCCACGTCCTGGAGCAGAAGCGCACCGGCCGGCTGATCCGCCCGTCCGCGATCTACTCCGGCCCGTCGTCCCGCCCGGCCGACTCGATCGAGGGCTGGAACCCTTCCTGGGCCTAGTGCTCGTGGCTCGGGCTGCGCCCCGTGCGTTGTTTGTACTGGCGGCTGAAGTACGGGACGTCGGTGTAGCCGAGGGCGGCGGCCGTCGCGGTGACGGTCATGCCGCTCTCGGTGAGCAACTGGTGCGCGCGGTCGATCCGCGCCTGGATCAGGTACTGCGCCGGTGACATCCCCAGCTGTTTGACGAACCTGCGCGTGAACTGCGCCCTGCTGAGCGTGGCCCGGCCGGCCATCTCGCTGACGGTCCAGTCGCGGCCCGGATCCTGCCGGAGCTGCCTGGCGATCTCATCGACTGCGGCGTCCGTCGCCGTCCGGCCCGGGCGATGGACGGCGTCCCAGATCAGCGCGACCAGCTGTTCGAGACACAGCTCGGCCTGGTGCCGGCCGAGCGGATCTCCCCGGCGGTACGACGCGTCGCTGGTCCGGGCCAGTACGCCGAGGAACTCGCGGTCCGGCACCTCGCCCCAGCGCGGATCCGGTGCGGCGGTGTCGTGCGTCTCGAAGTGCATGCCGAAGACCAGCAGCCGCCGGTGCGGGTCGTGGGTCGCGCGCGGCTCGTCGCCCGGGCGGAAGACGGCGCAGACGCCCGGGTGCAGTTCCTGTTGCCGGCCGTCGAGCTCCAGTTCGCCGCGGCCGTCGAGCACGCACCACAACAGGTGGTCGCCGAGCGGCCGCGACGTCCAGGACCAGCTCGGCTCACACCGCCAGAAGGTCGGTGCGGACATCTTCTCGAGGCGAATGCGCTGCACCAAAAGTTCAACTCCTCGCGTGAATCCTCCGTGGTCTTCGGTCATACCCAGGCCGGAAAATAGAACCCGTCCGAAGCCTAGAGGAGCTATGCATGAGCGTTTCATACAACACCTCCACCCTCCGCGAAGAGTTCGAGCAGACCGGGTACACGCTGCTCCGCGGACTGTTCTCCACGGCGGAGGCCGAGTTGCTCCGAGACCACTACATGCAGGTCCGTACGCGCGGCCCGCGCGACCACGACTTCGCCGGCCATACCTCGACCGACCGGGACCCGTTGAAGCGGTACCCGCGGATGGCGCAGATGCACCGCTGGGACGACGCGTCGCGGCAGTGGATGATCGACCCGCGGATCGACGCGGTGCTGACCGAGCTGCTCGGCAGGTCGCCGTACGCGGTCCAGACAATGGTCTACTTCAAACCCGCCGGCTCGCGCGGGCAGGCTCTGCACCAGGACAACTTCTACCTGAAGGCTGACCCGGGGACCTGCGTCGCGGCCTGGATGGCGCTCGACACCGTCGACGTCGCGAACGGGTGCCTCGAAGTCGTCCCGGGTTCGCACCGTTGGCCGATCCTCTGTACCGAGAAGGCGGACACCACGGTCAGCTTCACCGACGTGACGGTCCCGCTGCCGACGGCCGAGGCCGCCGTACCGGTCGAGATGGAGCCGGGCGACGTGCTGTTCTTCCACGGGGCGCTGGTGCACGGGAGCAACCCGAACGTCACCACCGACCGGTTCCGGCGGGCGCTGATCGGGCACTACATCCAGGGCGAGGCGGAGCGGGTCGCGCAGTACTACCACCCGGCGCTGCGGATGGACGGGACCGAGCTCGTGCTGGAGATCGCCGAGGGCGGCGGCGCGTGCGGCGAGTGGACGGACACCCCGGACGGGCCGGTCGCCGTACTGACCGGGACCGAGACGGTGAGCCGCAAGCACGAATGAGACACCCCGGCGTGTCGGTTCGGCGGGGTGTGCGAGGATAGGGCGCGCTGACAGCGTCGTCGGCTTTCTGAATGCAGACGACGAAGGGGAACGCTGGTGACCAGCGAAATTCTTATTCCTGCAGAGCTCAAGCCCAACGACGGCCGCTTCGGTGCGGGTCCGTCGAAGGTCCGTCCGGAAGCCGTCGCCGCGCTGGCGACCGAGGGCGCGAAGCTGCTCGGCACCTCCCACCGGCAGGCGCCGGTGAAGAACCTGGTGAAGCGGGTCCAGGAGGGCGTCGCGGAGCTGTTCCAGCTGCCCGACGGGTACCAGGTCGTGCTCGGCAACGGCGGCTCGACCGCGTTCTGGGACGTCGCGACGTTCGGGCTGATCCGGGAGAAGAGCCAGCACCTGAGCTTCGGCGAGTTCTCCTCGAAGTTCGCGAAGGCCGCCCAGCAGGCGCCGCACCTCGGTGAGCCGACGATCGTGAAGGCCGACCCAGGCACCCGCCCGGTCGCGGTCGCGGAGGCCGGCGTCGACCTGTACGCGTGGCCGCACAACGAGACCTCCACCGGCGTGATGGCGCCGGTGCAGCGGGTCGAGGGCGCCGACGAGGGCGCGCTGGTCGCGATCGACGCCACCTCCGGCGCCGGCGGCCTGCCGGTCGACATCAACGAGGTCGACGCGTACTACTTCGCCCCGCAGAAGTGCTTCGCCTCGGACGGCGGCCTGTGGATCGCGGTGCTGAGCCCGGCCGCGCTCGCCCGGGTCGAGGAGATCACCGCGTCCGGCCGCTGGACCCCGGCGTTCCTGGACCTGGCGACCGCGATCGACAACTCGAGCAAGAACCAGACCTACAACACGCCATCACTGGCCACGCTGTTCCTGATGGCCGAGCAGACCGACTGGATCAACAGCCAGGGCGGCCTGAAGTGGAGCGTCGGCCGTACGACGGACTCCAGCACCCGGCTGTACACGTGGGCCGAGAAGTCGGAGTACGCGACGCCGTACGTCACCGACCCCGACGCCCGCTCGCTGGTGATCGGCACCATCGACCTGGACGACTCGATCGACGCCGCCGCGGTCGCGAAGACGCTGCGCGCCAACGGCATCGTCGACACCGAGCCGTACCGCAAGCTGGGCCGCAACCAGCTCCGGGTCGCGATGTTCCCGGCGGTCGACCCCGACGACGTCGAGAAGCTCACCCAGGCCATCGACTACGTGGTCGAGAACCTCAAGTAGTCGCCTGATCCTGGCTTCGGCCGCCGGTCCCCGTGGTGGGGCCGGCGGCTCTTTGTTTCAGTGCGTCTGGCGGCGGTGCGCGGTGGGCGGGCCCTGGCCGGTGAGGCGGTCGTTCTCGGCCTGGCGGTCGCGGCGTTCGCGGCGGCCGGGCGGGAACGTGAAGACCGTGATGATCAGCGCGAACACGGCCGCGCCGATGATGATCCACATCAGGTTGTGGCTCTTTCCGGAGCTGTCCGAGCTGTTGCTGTCGGTCGACGTCGCGGGCTTCGGCGTCGCGCTCGCCCCGGGTGTCTTCGTACCGCTGGTCGTCGCCTTCGCGGGCACCGCCAGCTCGTAGATCCCAGGGCTGGCGCCGTCGGCCGCGAACACCACGGTGCCGCCGGTGGCGCCGAGCGCGATGCTGCCGCCCTCGCCGGGCAGTGCGGCGGTGCGGGCGATGGCGTTCGGGTTGTCGCCCCAGGCCACGGTCGCGAGGTCGGTCGAGGTCCGCAGTACGACCCGCTGGCCGTCCGGCAGGAACGTACCGTCCGTGATCACGCCGGTCGGCGCCGCGGCGAGCTTGGTGAGGTCGTTGGTGCCCTGGCGCGTCGGCGAGGCGGGCGCGGAGTAGATCGTGCCGGCGCCCTTCGACGACTTCGTCACGACGTACAGCTGGCTGGTCTCCGGATCGATCAGCAGGGTCTGGGCGTCGTGGGGGCCGTCGGGGTACTTGAAGTCGTACTGGTGGTACTTGACGTTGGCGTCCTGCATGCTGTCCGGCTCCGGGATCGTGTAGATCTCGATCTGGTCCCGGCTCAGTTTGCTGTCGCCGATGTCGGCAATGTAGAGCGTGCCGTTCCGGTCCATACCGAGCGCCTCGACGTCGGCGACGTTCGCGCCGAACCGGAACACCGCCTGCACCTTGCCGGTCGTGTCGAGCGCGAACACCCGCCCGGTGGCGCCGGAGCTGCTCACCGCCCAGTACGTGCCCTGGTGCTTGGTACTCCGGACCAGACCGGTCGGATGCTTGATCCGGTCGTCGTTGATCGAGAACAGCTTCTTCGCCGCCGGATCCGCGGCGGTCCCGGTCCCGGTCGCCGAGGCGGTCGGCAGCGCAACACCCGCGAGGGCGCAGAGCGTCGCGCCCAGCAGCGCGAGGGCGATCCGGAACTGTCTCACGAGACCACCTCAGCACCAGCGGGGAGCAACAGCTGCGCCAGGCGCGGCGTCACCTGCCATTCGGTGACCATTGCCTGGTACTCGGCCCGCAGGTCCGCGGCCGGTTCGGCCCCGGTCCGCGCGGCGCGGAGCAGCAGATTGCGCGGCGTGTGCTGACTGTCCACGAACTGCACGACCTCCACCCGGTAGCCGACCTGTCGGAGCACCGCCGCCCGCAGGGTATCCGTGAGGACGTCGGCGAACCGCTCACGAACGATGCCATATCTCGTCATCAGCGCATAAGGCGCCGGTGGTGTGACGCTCTTCAGCTGCTTTTGGATGTCGTGATGGCAACATGGGGCCGCAAGTACCAGCGCGGCCTCCCAGCGGACCGCCCGCGCCAGCGCGTCGTCGGTGGCCGTGTCGCACGCGTGCAACGCCAGTACGACGTCCGGCCGCACGTCCAGCTCCGCGCCCTCGATGGTCGCGTCCAGGAACCGCAGCTGCTGCTCCCACCCGAGCGCCTCGACGACCCGCGTGTTCCGCTTCCGCGCCGCCGGATTGTGGTCGATACCGGTCATCCGTACGTCGCGCCCTGTGGACGTCAGCAGGTGGTACGCCGCCAGCGTGAGGTATGCGTTCCCGCAGCCGAGGTCCACGACCTGCAGCGGCCGATCGTTCTCGATCCGCCCGGCCGCGACCGCCTCGTCGAGCGCCGGCTGCAGCAGCTTGCAGAACTCCTCGATCTGCTTGTACTTCGCCTGCCGCGACGGCTTCACCCGCCCCTGGTGGTCACTGATCCCGAGCTCGACCAGGAACGGCGCCGCCGGATCCAGCACCCGCCGCTTCACCCGGTCATGACTCGTCTGCTGCTCCCGGCTGTCCTCCTGCCGGTGCAGCAGCTCCTTGCCCTTCTTGGTGTACCGCAGCCGCAACGTCTCGGTCGTCATCTCGACATGCCACGACCCGTAGTTGGCGCTCAGCAGTTCGTCGACCACCTGCTCGAGCTCGCCCGCCGGCACGTTCCGCGTATGCGCCTGCCGCTCGTCGAACTCGGTGACCTGCAGGTACCGCTCCCCCTTCAGGTCGACGTACCGCACCTCGACCCGCACGAACCCCGGCGCCTCAGCCCCCCGGCGCCGCCCCGACCCCACCCCCCGAACCAGCCCGTCCCGCTCCAGCAGCGCAGCCCGCACCACCCCCAACGCCCCGGCCCCCACCGGTACCTCACCCGACCACACCTCTGGCTGCACCGCGCCATTGTCCCCGACCCCCACCCGCGATCACAAAATGATCTCGCCCACCCACCGTCATCACCCGCTCACCGGGCCCGCTCCCCGCCCGCCGCACACCGCCCGCCAGACCCCGCCCCACGGCAGCCCGAAGGCGTCCGGAATCCGGCCGATTTCGCAATGCCACCTCACCCGCGCCCCGCATCCGTCCCACGGCGACAGGAACGCATCCTCGATCTCGCCATGCACCCGCCCGTTCATCGTCAACGCACTGCCCGCTACCCCTCACGGCCTGACACTCCGCCACTGGCCCCGCGCACACCGAACGCCTCCATCAGAGCCACCGCCAGCCAGTGGCCGCCCATCCAAGCCAGGTGGAACGCCGACCCAGCCCCACCCAACGGCGACGCCAGTGGATCGGCACCCCGAGCAAGCAGGTACACCGTGACGTCGACGTGCAGCGGCTCACCCGTCTGAGCGTGTGCATCGAGCTCGACCTCGATCGCATGCTGAAGCAAGGTCCAACCTCCGGCGACCTCCTCGACGTCACCTCCACTCCTTCCTCGCCGAGCTGAATTATCCTTGCAAGCAAGGGATTCCTGCCTGTCCTCGACTTGCCCGTGACCATTCCGTGACCTACAATAGAACACATGTTCGACACTGATCTGGACGGCCTCTCCACCGCGGACCTCCTCACCGCGGCCGCCGAGTACGCCCACGATCAAGAACACGCCGCCGTCGGCATCCTGCGCACCAC
>NZ_JBHWKR010000015.1:125806-198667 GCF_042730855.1 Kribbella sp. NPDC059898 | reverse complement strand
ACGCCCGGCGTCATCGACGTCCACGGCGTCCAGCTCCGCTGGCTCGGGCACAGCCTGCGCGCCGAGGCCCGGATCAGCGTCGACACGAACACCTCGCTCGTCGACGCCCACCACCTCAGCCATCAGGTCGAGCACGACCTCGTGCACGGCGTACGGCGACTGACCTCGGCCACCATCCACGCCGAACCTCTCGATCCGGAGGCGACGGCAGCGCACGAACTGGTTGCCCACCACCACTGATTTCCGCGACCCCGTACGCTCGGTCCGTGTGAACCTGAGAGACAGTCGGATCGTGATCGGGCTCGGGGTGTTCGTGTTCGTCGCGACACTGCTCGACCTCGTCACGATCGGCGTACTGCGCTCCTGGGACCACCACGTCATCCCGGTCGCTCGTCCGGCCGGCGAACCGTCGTCGACGTGGTGGCAGGCGCTCGCGGACATCGGCGGCTTCGCGGTCCTGACCGTCGTTCTCGTCGGGACCGCGCTGCTGCACCTGTACCGGCGCCGCCCGATCCGGCAGCTGGTCCGGGCGGCCGTCTGGATCGCGATCATCGAGGCGGCGATCTGGCTCACGAAACTCGCCGTCGGCCGTACGCCGCCGCGCTCGCACGTCGACCGCCTCTGGGACGCCGGCATGTCCTGGCCGTCGGGTCATACCGCCGACAGCCACGCGCTGCTCCTGATCGCGGTCACCCTGCTCACCACCACCGGCACCCGCCTCGACCGGCTGACGGTCTGGGCCGTACCCGTCATCTCCGCCGGCGTGGCCGTCGCGACCGTTCAGCTCCATTACCACTGGCCGACCGACACCGTCGGCGGCTGGTCACTCGGCCTCGCACTCGGCATGCTCGCCCGCCGATCGCTGCGAAACCAGACCCCGGACGCACGCTGACTTGTGCGAGCCGTAACACTCACTATGTGGCAACGACGACCCACACGCAGACCCGGCCCGTCAGCGAGCGCTTCGCAGCAGCGATGACCGCGGTCACCCGCAGGCTCCCCGGAAAGCTCTCAACGAGAGTCCCGCCGAGCCTGATCGGCTTCGCACTCATCAACGGCTTCACGTTCTGCGTCGACCTCGCGCTGCTCACCGCGCTCCGTTCGTGGGCGCGGCTCCCGCTGTGGCTGGCGATCACGATCGCGTACTGCACGGCGTTCGCGGTGAGCTACGTTCTCAACCGCGCGTTCAACTTCCGTTCACACGCACCGGTCGGCCCACAACTCGCGAAGTACGCGATCGTTGTCGCAGTCAACTACTTCGCGCTGATCCTCGGCCTCACCACGGCCCTCTCCGCCGTGGGCGTCGAGTACCACCTCTCCCGCATCACCGCCGGCCTCTGCGAGGGCATCTTCATGTACTGCGCACTGCGCTGGTTCGTGTTCCGCCCGTCGGAGTAGCGTCGTCGCGGTCGAGCTGGTCGGCGTGGAAGAGCGCCTGATCCAGGAGATCCTTGACGTGGTCGTCGGCGGCCGAGTAGTACACGAAGGTACCTTCGCGGCGGCCCTTCACCAGGCCGGCGAGGCGCAGCTTCGCCAGGTGCTGGCTGACCGCGGTCGGCGCGGCACCGGCGAGCTCCGCCAGGCAGGCGACGGACGACTCGCCCTGCAGCAGCGCCCACAGGACCTTGATCCGGGTCGGGTCCGCGAGCAGCCGGAACGACTCCGCCGCGAGGTGCACCTGCTCCTCGTTCGGCATCTCGAAATCCTCGATCGACGAGTGCATGGGGTGATCTTACTCTTACCTGCTTACTTGCGTACCTGCATGCTTGCGCATGTAAGCTGGTTCGGTGAGCGTTGAACTGAAGCCGGTTGTGTCGGCGAGTGTTCCGGGTCTGGTCCGGGAGTCGTGGTGGCGGAGCGCGTGGTCGCTGGCCGAGGTGCGGTGGGCCGGCGTTGCGACGGTGCTGTTCCTGGCCGGGCTCGTTGCGCAGTTGTCCGGTGCGGCCGGTTGGGTGACGTGGCGGTTGTTCCTCGCTTGCTACGCGGCCGGCGGGTGGGAGCCTGGTTTGGCCGGGCTGCAGGCGCTGCGCGAGCGACGCCTGGACGTCGACCTGCTGATGGTCGTGGCCGCGATCGCCGCCGCGGCGATCGGCCAGGTGCTGGACGGCGGCCTGCTGATCGTCATCTTCGCAACATCAGGCGCCTTGGAGGCGGTGGCAACGAAGCGCACCGAGGACTCGGTCCGCGGCCTACTTGACCTCGCACCGGAAACCGCGACCCGTCTGCGCGACCAGACCACAACAAGCACCGGACACCCCAACAACACGGCGCCGGGCGGGGCGTTGGTCGAGGCGACGGTTCGGGTCGGTGAGTTGGTTGTCGGGGATGTTGTACTGGTTCGGCCCGGTGAGCGGATCGGTGCGGACGGGACTGTCATCGACGGCGGGAGTGAGGTCGATCAGGCCACCATCACGGGTGAGCCGCTGCCGGTCGACAAGACCATCGGCGACGAGGTGTTCGCCGGCACCGTGAACGGGAGCGGCGTACTGCGTGTCCGGGTCGATCGCCCGGCCGGCGAATCGGTGGTCGCGCGCATCGCCGCGCTGGTGGAAGAGGCGTCGCGAACCAAGGCCAAAACGCAACTGTTCATCGACAAGGTCGAGCAGCGCTACTCGATCGGAATGGTCACCGTCACCGTCCTGCTGTTCGCGGTCCCGCTGCTGCTCGGCCACGCATTCACCCCAACGTTGCTCCGGGCAATGACCTTCATGATCGTCGCCTCCCCGTGCGCCGTCGTACTCGCGACGATGCCACCCCTCCTGGCCGCCATCGCCAACGCCGGCCGCCACGGAGTACTGGTGAAATCCGCCGTAGTCATGGAAACCCTCGGTACGACCACTCGGGTAGCACTCGACAAAACCGGCACCCTCACCCGCGGCACACCCCACCTCGCCGCCGTCCACCCCCTACCCACCACCCAACTCTCCGAAAACGACCTCCTCGTCCTAGCCGCCTCCGCCGAACACCCCAGCGAACACCCCCTGGCCACCGCAATCGTCCAAGCAGCCCAAGCCCGCCACCTCCCCCTCCACCCAGTCCAAACCTTCCACGCCACCCCCGGCCAAGGCATCACCGCCACCGTCAACAACCATCACCTCACCCTCGGCGCCCCAACCCGTTCGCTTGGTGTGGTGCGGGAGCTGCAGGCGACGGGAGCTACTGCTGTGGTGATGGCTGTGGACGATGAACCGGTTGCTGTGTTCGGGATTGTCGATCAGCTTCGGGCGGAGGCTGCGGCTGCGGTGGCCGGGATCACCTCCGTCACCGGGCAAGCGCCCGTACTCCTCACCGGTGACAACACCCCCGCCGCGCACACGATCGCCTCCGCCGTAGGCATCCACGACGTACATGCCGAACTCCTCCCGGACGGCAAGGTCGCGCACATCCACCACCTTCAATCCACCGGCGAACGCGTCACCGCCGTCGGCGACGGGATCAACGACGCGCCGGCCCTCGCGGCCGCAGACACCGGCATCGCGATGGGTGGCGCCGGCTCCGACCTCACCCTGCAGACCGCCGACGCGGTCATCGTCCGCGACGACCTCACCACCATCCCCACCGTCATCGAACTCTCCCGCCGCGCCCGCCGCGTCGTGACCGCCAACCTGATCATCGCCGCCACCTTCATCACGGTCCTGGTCACCTGGGACCTCCTCGGCCACCTCCCCCTCCCGCTCGGCGTCGCCGGCCACGAAGGCTCCACCGTCATCGTCGGCCTCAACGGCCTCCGCCTCCTCCGCACCGCCGCCTGGAAACGCGCCGCCGCATGACGTTCACCGAGTACGCCGGAACGGAAATCCTCGCAATCGAAGACCAGTTGGCCGACGCGTACGGCGAAGTCTTCAGCCGCCCGCCCTTCGACCGGCCCCAGGACTCCGTCGCGCACTTCCTGGAACGACTCGCCGCCGACATCCGCCGCCCCGGCTTCCGCGGGGTGGTTGCCGGCGCCGAGGGCCGCGTCGACGGATTCGCCACGGGCTGGATCACACCGACGCCGTTCCGGACCGACCGCGCCTACGGCACGGTCCTCCAACAGTTCGGCGAATCCGCCGTCGAGAACCTCCTCGTCGGCGCACTCGAGGTCGACGAACTCGGCGTACGCCCATCCGCCCGCCGCAGCGGACTCGCCCGCCACCTACTCACCCTCCTCACCCGACACGCCCCCAACCACCGAGCCTGGCTCCTGACCCCCACCTGGGCAACCGACACCGTCGCCTTCTACAACCACCTCGGCTGGCACCCCGCCCACCCCAACAAGCCGGGCACAGTAACGGTCTTTCTCTCCCCCAAACACCCCTCGCTCCACCAACGACCCCACCGCACTTCCCCGCGCTAGCACATACCTGTGGACTAAGCGGAGGACTGGCGATAACATCGCCGTATGGCGATGAGTGGGCAGGATGTGGTCGACGAGACTGCCGCGTTGTCCGTGGCGGCTTGCTTGTTTCACGGGTTCAGTGATGCGTCGCGGTTGGCGATCGTTCGGCATCTGGCGTTGGGCGAGCATCGGGTGGTGGAGCTGACCGAGCACCTCGGGCTGGCGCAGTCCACGGTGTCGAAGCACCTGGCGTGTTTGCGGGACTGTGGGTTGGTCGAGTCCCGGCCGCAAGGTCGAGCCTCGCTGTTTCGCCTGACGCACCCGGAGGCGACGCTCGAACTGCTGACCGCTGCGGAGCGGCTGCTCGGCCTGACAGGTGACGCTGTTGCGCTCTGCCCGGTGTACGGAACCGCGGCCCAGGGAGGCGACGAGTGAGCGAGATCACCTCACCGCCAAGTACCTGGACCACCGACCCGGAGCGGCGGCGGAAGCTGAGTCGTCGGGCGCAGCTGCTGGCGGGGGCGTCGGTTGCCTACAACATCGTTGAGGCTGTCGTTGCCATCTCGGCCGGTGCCGCGGCGGGGTCGGTCGCACTGGTCGGGTTCGGGCTGGACTCCGTTGTGGAGGTGTCCAGTGGGCTGATCATTCTGTGGCAGTTCCGTCACCGTCTGCCCGAGACGCGTGAGCGCCAGGCGCTGCGGCTGCTCGCGCTCTCGTTCTTCGGCCTCGCTGCGTACGTGACGTTCGAGTCGTTGCGGTCGCTCATCGGCGGCAGTCACCCGGACACCTCCCCCGTCGGCATCGGCATCGCGATCGCGTCGCTCATCGTCATGCCGTTCCTCTCCTGGGCCCAGCGCCGTACCGGCAAGGCGCTCGGCTCCAACGCAGTGGTTGCCGACGGCACCCAAACGCTGTTGTGCACCTATCTGTCGGCGGTTCTGCTCGCGGGCCTGCTGCTCAACGCGACCCTCGGCTGGTCCTGGGCCGACCCGATCGCCGGCCTGGTGATCGCGGCCGTCGCCGTCCGCGAAGGACTCGAAGCGTGGCGGGGTGAGGGCTGCTGCGCCCCGGCCACCACCAGCGGTCGCGGATGCACCGACGGCTGCTGCGCAGACTGAACCGTGCCCCGGAAAGGCTTGTCTGCCTGGCGGTTCATCCTCGCGTTCGGTGTCGTCAGCCTGCTGATGGACTTCGTCTACGAGGGCGCCCGCTCGATCACCGGTCCGCTGCTGGCGGCCCTCGGCGCCTCGGGGGCCGTCGTCGGGATCGTCACCGGGGTCGGCGAGGCGGCGGCGTTCGGGCTGCGCCTCATCTCCGGCCCGCTGGCCGACCGCACGCAGCGGTTCTGGACGTGGACGATCCTCGGGTACGTCGTGACCGCCGTCGCCGTCCCCTTCCTCGGCGTGGCCGGAGTGTTGTGGGTGGCATCGGCGCTCGTCATCGCTGAACGGGTCGGCAAGGCCGTCCGCTCCCCCGCCAAGGACACCCTCGTCTCGCACGCGACCGCCGTCACCGGCCGCGGCAAGGGATTCGCGGTCCACGAGGCGATGGACCAGGTCGGCGCCGTCATCGGCCCGCTGACCGTCGCGGGCATCCTCGCGGTAACGGGTGACGACTACGCCCCGGCGCTCGGCGTACTCGCCATCCCCGGCGCGGCGGCGATCGCGCTGCTGTTCTGGCTGCGCTCACGGGTACCCAACCCAGCCGGCTACGAGCCGACGCCGTCGGCCGGCGTACCCGATGAATCCGGCCGGCTGCCGCGGGCGTTCTGGGCGTACGCCGCCTTCACCGCGGCGACGATGTCCGGATTCGCGACGTTCGGCGTGCTCTCGTTCCATCTGGTGCGGGAGAACCTCCTGCCCGTCGCCGCCGTGCCGGTGGTGTACGCCGCGGCCATGGGCGTCGACGCGCTCGCGGCACTCGCCACCGGCTGGCTCTACGACCGGACCGGCGCCAAGACGCTCGCCGTACTGCCACTGCTCGGCGCAGCCACGCCGTTGCTCGTATTCACCCGCACAGCCTGGCTCGCCGTCGCCGGCGCGTTGTTGTGGGGCGCAGCGGTCGGTGTCCAGGAGTCCACGCTGCGCGCCACCGTCGCGGACCTCGTCCCGGTGGGCCGCCGCGCCACGGCGTACGGCGTCTTCGCCGGGATCATGGGCGTGGCCACCCTCGTCGGCGGCGCCCTGACCGGCGTGCTGTACGACGTCTCCGTGCCCGCCCTCGTCACGACCCTCATCGCGATCCAGGCGGTCGCCCTCGTACTCCTGCTGGTCAACCGAGTCCGCTCCAGTAGCTCCAGAAGCGTTGGGTGATCAGCGCGAGGATGACGACGTACCAGACCGTGAGTACGACGGCGTGGTACTTCGCCTTCCGCAGGTTGTGCTGAGTGACGTACCAGAAGATCGGGATCGTCACGACCCAAACCACCAGGCAGTACGGACACAGCGCGCCGATGCGGTACAGGCTCTGGAAGATCAGCCAATGCACGAAGACCGCGCCGAACGTGACACCCACCTGGAGGCCGATCCAGAACCAGCGGGCCAAGGCGCCGCCGGCGAGGAGGACGGCGCCGACCGTCGTGAGGACCGCGAAGCCCGCGATGCCGAGCAGCGGGTTCGGGAAGCCGAACGCCTCGGCCTGCGGGGTCGACATCACCGAGCCGCAGGACAGCACCGGGTTGATGCTGCAGGACGGGACGTACGTCGGGTCGCGCAGCAACCGCAGCTTCTCGATCGTCAGTGCGGTCGCCGCCGCCAGCCCGGCCGCGCCGCCGAGCAGCAGCAACCAGGCCAGCGGTCGTGGGGCACTCGCCGGCGGCCTACTCGAGCGCGGCATCGATGCTCGCGGTCAGGTCGTCGACGGACTTCGGCTCGAGCTTGGTGCCGTTCAGGAAGAACGTCGGCGTGCCGGTGACACCGAGTTCCTTGCCATCGACAACGTCCTTCCGGATCCGGTCGAGGGTGGCCGGCTCGTTGTAGGCCTTGTCCCAGGCCGCCAACTCCAGCCCGAGCGCCTCGGCGTACGACCGGAAGCGCACGTCGGCCGGCACCTGCTGCTCGGCCCACTCGGTCTGGGTCTCGTACATCTTCTGGTACATCGCCTCGAACTTGCCCTGCGCGGCGGCAGCCTCGACGGCCCGGGCCGCGCGTTCGGCGTTCAAGTGGCTCGGGATCGGGAAGTACCGCACCACGAACGTGACCTTGCCGGCGTAGTCCTTGCGCAGCTTCTCCACCGCCGGGTACGCCGCCCCGCAGGCCTCGCACTCGAAGTCGAGGAACTCCACGAACGTGACCTTCCCGTCGGCCGCGGTACCGAGCCGATGACTGTCCGCACGGACGACGCGGTCCGGGGCCGCCACGGGCGTGTCGTCGGCGGTTCGGTTGCTGGTGGCAAGTGGTACGGCGACCACGACGGCGAAGGCGGCCGCGATACCGATCGAAATTCTGGCGTTGGCAGACATAGCTCTCCTCTGGATTCGAGTACGACGAAGTGGTGGCGGGCTGCCACTCAGGACGTACGCCGGATCACGTCCGCAGGACGCAGAGGCTTGTCAGCGAAGGGGTTGTGGGCCGCGGCGGAGCGGTCGCGCCGCGGCGGGTCGTCGTACGCCAGAGATCACCGACGGCATACGCCAGCGGCCGTACGGCGAACGCGAGCAGCAGCCCGCCGAACAGGAACACGACGAACAGATGCGCGTGATAGTCCTCGTCCGGAACCGCCGACGGTACGTCGTTCAGGTCGACGTGCAAGGGCCCGACGAGGTCCGTCGTCACCGCGACCGGCTGGGCCGCACCCACCGGTTCCGAGGCGGAGCTGTGGAACGCGGACACGGCCACGAGCGCGGCGACCAACGCCAGCCCTCGCAGCACCAGCCGCAGCCACGCCCCAGATCGATCCATAACAGCGCCCAGCTTAGCCAAACGCAGTTTGTGTCGGAGGCGGCACCTACAGTGCGGGCATGACTTCCACCAGGTACGACGGCGACTCGTGGGACCTCGCCTCCGGCGTCGGTACGACGGCCACGATGTCGGCGGCGGCGCGCGCGGTCGCGAGCCGTACCGAGCCGCGGTTGTTCGACGATCCGTTCGCCGGGCCGCTCGTCCGGGCCGTCGGCGTCGAGCACATCGTCCAGTTGGCGAACGGCGACGTACCGATCGATCAGCTGTGGATCGACATCGCGAAGATCCGCACGAAGTTCTACGACGAGTACTTCCTCGCCGCGACGGAGTCCGGCATCAGGCAGGTAGTGATCCTCGCGTCCGGCCTGGACTCGCGCGCGTACCGGCTCCCCTGGCCGGCCGGCACGGTCGTCTATGAGCTCGACCAGCCGGAGGTCATCGACTTCAAGACCCGCACGCTCAGCACCCTCGGCGCCGCCCCCACCGCCGTACGCCGACCGGTAGCCGCCGACCTTCGCGAGGACTGGCCCGCCGCCCTCCGCGCCGCGGGCTTCGATCCCGCCCAGCCAACCGCCTGGAGCGCCGAGGGTCTGCTCGGCTACCTGCCCGCTGACGCCCAGGACCGCCTCCTGGACACCATCACCGACCTCAGCGCCCCCGCCAGCCGCGTAGCCACCGAAAGCAAACCCACCCCGACCGCAGCCGAAGAAGCCAACACCAAACAAAGTCTGCAAGCTCTCGCCGACTAGCTGGGCACGTCGAACGACACCTCCACCCTCCGCTACTACGGCCCCCGCAACGAAGCAGCCCCGTATCTCGCCGCAGCCGGCTGGACCCTGACCACAACGACCATCGAGGCACTCCTGGCCACCCACAACCTCACTCCCGTGGACCTCATGAACATGGGAGCGATGCAGTACGTCGCCGGCGTACTCCGGTAGAAATCCAAGGGACACGGCACGACCGCGGGTGTAGCGTCACCGAATCATGGAGCCGTCCGAAGTTACGCGAGCGATCGCCACCGCCAGCTCCATCGCCACGTCGCTGGGTCTGCAGGTCGAGGACGGCACCGTTCTCCACAATTCGAACAAGCTCGCCGTACGACTGACGCCGTGCGACGCCTTCGCCCGCGTCGCGCCGGTGGGCGTAGAGGTCGCGGAGTTCGAGATCGAGCTCGCGCAACGTCTCGCCGAGGTCGGTTCGCCGGTTGCCGCCCTGGACCCGCGGGTGGAGCCGCGGGTGTATGTCCGCGACGGTTTCGCGGTGACGCTGTGGACGTTCTACGAGACGGCGGCCGACCTCTCGCCGGCCGAGTACGCCGACGCGCTGGCACAGCTGCACGCCGGCATGCGCAAGGTGGATCTGCCGAGCCCGCGCTTCACCGACCGCATCGCCGCAGCCCAAGCAATCGTCGGCAACCCAGACGTCTCGCCGGACCTCCCGGACGCCGAGCGAACCTTCCTCAGCAGCAGGCTGGAGTCCCTCCGCCAGGAGCTCGAGAACGGCGACGAGCAACTGCTCCACGGCGAGCCACACCCCGGCAACCTGCTCAGCACCCGCGAGGGCCCGCTGTTCATCGACTTCGAGACCTGCTGCCGCGGCCCCGTCGAGCTCGACCTGGCCCACGTCCCCGAAGCGGTCTGCGACCACTACCCGAACCTCGACGAAGACCTGCTCGCCACCTGCCGAGAGCTCGTCCTCGCACTGGTCGCCGCCTGGCGCTGGGACATCGGCGACCAGTTCCCCCACGGCCGGGAGTTCGGCGAGGCATTCCTCCACGCCCTCCACACAGGCCCACCATGGCCAACCCTCGACACAATGGCCAAGCGGGTGCCGTAGTCAGTCGGGCAGGATCTCGCGGAGGAAGCAGGCGGTGGCCTGCATTGCGGCGTCGACGTCCTGGGCTCGGAGCGCCTCGAGCAGTTGACCGTGGTCGACGTAGTTGTCGTCGCGCAGCTCCGGGCCGATCACTGCGGCGACGCTGTCGCGCGTCAGGTCCGCGAACGCGACGTACAGCTCGCTGAGCAACGGATTCTTGGCCGCGTCCACCACGGCGAGATGGAACGCGACGTCGGCGTCGACGAACTCCCGGAGGTCCCCCGCGCGCCACGCGGCGTCACGCGCCACACAGGCGCGCTCGAGCACCTTGATGTCCTCGGAGGTACGCCGGGTCGCCGCGAGCCGGGCCGCTTCCGTCTCGTAGGCGCGACGTACCTCGATCACCGAACGCAACTCGGCCGCCGCCACCCGCCGCCGCAGCGCCGCGGGCAGCTCGCTCGGCGCCCTGACGTAGGTCCCGTCGCCCTGGCGGGCCTCCAGTACGCCGGAATGCGAGAGCGCGCGGACCGCCTCGCGGACCGTGTTCCGGCCCACGCCGAGGGCGGCGACCAGCTCCGGCTCGGTCGGGATCCGTTCACCGATCGGCCACTCGTGCGTGCTGATCATCTGCTGCATCGACGCGATCACCTGATCGACGAGCCCCGTCCGGCTCGGTGACGCGAGCGGCATGTGCTGAACACCTCCAAAAACACCGGGTCATCCAATCATCCCATGAATGCTAGACTGATTCCACCGACTCGCCCGAAGACAGGCGGCGCTACACCCGCGAAGCCGCCGTGGAAGGAGCATCGCCGCATGAACGGCTCGTCCTCGACCCTGCACCGACCCGTTCCCGAGCGACGCCGCTGGACCTGGCTGTTCCGCCCCAATCCCCTCCGCCGCCGGACCGACAAGGTCCAGGCCGCCGTACTCGCACTCTGCGCTCTGGTGGCCGCAGCAGCCGTTCCGCTCGTCACGCTTCTGGCCCTGCACGTGCACCGCACGACGGCCGAGGACCTGCACGCCGCCCGGCAAGGCGCCACCCAGACCACGGCGACGACGACCGGCGTCGGCCGGTCGCCGCTCGGATCCTCCGGCCCGATCTCCACCACCGTCACGGTGCCGGCCCGCTGGACCACGACGACCGGCGACCTGCGTACCGGGATGATCCAGGCGCCCGCGGACACCCCGCCGGGCACCGACGAGCAGATCACCATCGGCACCGACGGCCGCTACCTCCCGAAGGGCGCTACCCAGGGCAGCACCGTCGTGATCCCGATCGTCTTCGGGGTGACGATTCTGGCGGTCGCGCTGCTGACCTGCACGCTGATCTACGGCGCCATCACCGGTCTCCTGGAACGTCGGCGCGCTGCGGCGTGGGGCAGTGCGTGGGAAGAGTTCGCGCGTACCTCAACTACCTAAATCCGGTACTGCCGTGGGCCGCTCGCGAATAGGCTCGCGGTCATGACCGACGGCGACTGGAGGGACGGCGGGTTCAGGCAGCGTCGGCCCTCCGCGGAGACGCTCGCCTGGGTTGCGGCGTCGATGGGTCGGGGCAGTCGCGTCGTCGGCCGTCGGCGATTGACCGGCGGTGTCTGCTCCGCCGTACATCGGCTGACAGTCGAGCGGCGCGGAGTGCGGACGTTCGTCGTACTGCGGCAGTACCCGGGTGGGCTCGGTCTGCAGGAGCCGTTGGAGACGGAGATCGCCAACCTTCGTGTGGTGGCGGGCAGCGGGCTCCCGGTTCCCGGCATCCTCGCCGCTGACGTCGCCGGTGCTGCGACAGGTGGCGCGCCGTCGTTGCTGATGACGCGGTTGCAGGGGCATGTCGACCTCGATCCGGCGGAACCCCGGTTGTGGCTGACGAGGATCGCGGAGATTGCTGTCTTGCTGCATTCGCTCGATCTGCCCGCGAAGACGTTCAGGCCTTGGGTGGATTCGTGGATCGCTCCTCGAGACGGGTTGCGGGTGCCGGTCGACGCACGGAAGCCGGCCGTGTGGGAGGCGGCGTTCGGTGTCATGGCTACGCCGCCGCCGAAGGACGAGGCCGTCTTTCTGCATTGCGATCTCCTGCCCGTCAACCTGCTGTGGTCGCGCGGGCGGATCACTGGGCTGACCGATTGGAATTCGATCCATCGGGGGTCGCGGGGGATTGATGTCGGGCATTGCCGGCGGTACTTGGCGGCGCTGTACTCGGCTGAGTGGGCGGAGGAGCTTCGGTCGCTGTACGAGTCGATGGCCGGGGTGACTCTCGATCCGTGGTGGGACCTGTATGCCTTGCTGCACTATGACGACAGCGGGGCGAAGTGGATCCGCGGTCAGGTCGCTGGGCGCCGGCCTGTTGACGTGCCTGGGATGACGTCTCGGGTCGAGCACGCTGTCGAGTCGGCGCTAGGGCGCCTTGGATGACATTTCGGGGTGGGTCTAGTTGCCCGCGGATTGGTAGGTCTCGTCGGTGACGGGCTCCAGCCAGGTCGTCGGATCTCCCTCGGCGGATGCTTCGAGCATGGCGATGTGGCACATGAAGGTGGTGGCGGTGCCGCCGTGCCAGTGTTCTTCACCTGGTGGAGTCCAGACGGTGTCGCCGGCACGCATGCGGATGACCTTGCCGTCCCGGGTTCCGACGTACCCGACGCCTTCGGTGACGTGGAGGGTCTGGCCGAGAGCGTGGGAGTGCCAGTTGGTACGCGCGCCTGGCGTGAAGCGGACCAGTGCGGCGGTGAGGCGGGATGGTTCAGTCGGGGTCTTGATCGAGGTGACGTAGACGTCACCGGTGAAGTTCTGCGCCGGTGCTTTGCCGGTGTCCTTGAAGGGGACGAGTTCCATTGGTGGGTCCTATCGTTGGGTGGAGGCTTGCGGTGGTGCCGCTGGTCGCCAGTTCAAGGCAACCGTTGTTCGGGGCGGGGTGCCAGGCCGCGTTGTTCCAGGTAATGGCAGAACCCCCTTCCCGACCTACGCCCGCGAGCGGCAGCCCGCAACACGCCTGCGGCAGCCAGCAACAACCCGGCGCCAGCCGGAAGAGGTTGCCGGCGTTAGCCGGAGGGTGGGTAGCGCGCGGAGTGGGGGCGGATGGGAGCGCGGCGACAGGAGCGCCTGCGGAGCACGCGAGGGGGCTGCTGCGCGTTGGACGTGGGGCTACTTCACGTTCTTGGCGATGGTGCCTTGTTTCATGATTAGGGCGAACGACGTGTCAGGTGTCGCCAGGAGTTGGAGGTTTTCGAGGGGGTTGCCGTTGACGAGGATCAGGTCGGCGAGGGCGCCTTCCTCGACGAGGCCGAGGGTGCCGGGGTACGGGTTTCGTTCGCCGGCCAGCGCCAGCAGCTCGGCGTTGGTGACGGTTGCCATCGCCAACACCTCGGCCGGCGTGAACCATCGCGTCATCTTCGCCAGCTGCTTCCCCTGCTTGGCCGCCAGCCCGGGGTCGAACAACGTATCCGTCCCCCAAGCCAGCCGTACGTCGTGCTTCCGCGCCAGCTCGTACGCCGTGTCCGTCCCCCGCGCCATCTGATCGAACTTCGACTGGTTCCCCGGCGGCACCGGCGGTGCGTCCTCATCGTCCAGGAACGGCTGCAGCGACCACCAAACCCCGTTCTCCGCCATCAACGAAGCGGTCGCGTCGTCCAGCAACTGCCCATGCTCGATGCACTTCACTCCAGCCCGGACCGACTGCTGCACAGCGCGCGGCGTATACGCATGCACCATCACATACGTCCCCCAGTTCTCCGCCGCCTCCACCGCCGCCCGCAGCTCATCCTCCGTGTACTGCGTGACGTCCAACGGATCGTACGGCGAAGCCACACCCCCGCCGGCCATCAACTTCAACTGCGAGGCCCCGAGCATCAACTGCTCCCGAGCCGCCTCGAAGACCGCGCTCACCCCATCAGCGATCCGCACCGCCCCCACCAACTCGGCATGACTCAAATGCCCGGTACGCCCCCGCGGAACCTCATGCCGCGTGCGGAAATCGCCGTGCCCACCGGTCTGCGAGATCATCGCCCCGGACGGATAGATCCGCGGCCCAGGCACCAGCCCGGCGTCGATCGCCTGCTTCAACCCCAGCGAAGGACCGCCGGCATCCCGCACCGTGGTGAAGCCACGCAGCAACGTCTCCCGCGCAGTGGCCGCTGCGACGATGTGCAGGTACCCGACGTCGCCCATCATCGCAGTCATCAACGGCACAGCCGCGAACAGCGAATGCCAGTGCGCGTCGATCAGCCCCGGCATCAGCGTCCGCCCCTCCCCCGGTACGACGCGTGCGCCGGCCGGCTCGGAGACCGTCGGCGCGATCGCGGAGATGACGCCGTCCTGGACCACGACCTGGACCGGGTCGCCGAGGCTCCCGCGGCGTACGTCCAGGACACGCACCTCACGAAAAACGGTCGGCTCGGTCACCACCGCAGCGTACGGCGGCACGACGCAGAACTGCTCACCCGATCTGGAGGAGGAAACCGCGGCCCCGACCGGTCACGCTCCTGGTGACGCCGGAGGCAGTCCATGGAGGACACACACAAGGTCAGGACCGTGGTCGCGGTCGTCCTGATCGTGGCCGGCTGCCTCCTCGCGCCTGTCGCGGTCACCGCGGCCTGGGCGCGCACCCACGTGACGGACACCCAGCGGTACGTCGACACCGTCGCACCTCTGGCCGCCGATTCCGGCGTACGGAACGCGGTCGCCGACCAGGTCACGGCGGTGATCCTGCGCAACCTGCCGGACCGGATCGCGAACACCGCCCGCGGTGTCGTCCGCGGCCAGGTAGGTCAGCTGGTCGAGAGCGACACCTTCCAGAGTCTCTGGCGCAACGCCAACCAGGTGGCGCACGGGCAACTGATCGAGCTGCTCAACGGGCGCGGTCCGGCGAGCGTCAACGGCGACACGATCAGCATCGACCTCGGCCCGTTCGTGGCGGCGGCGAGGGATCGGCTGGTCGCGTCGGGGTTTACCGCCGCGCAACGGATCCCGGACGTCCATCAGTCGTTCGACGTGTTCTCCTCGCCGGATCTGCCCAAAGCACAACGGGCGTACCGCCTGCTCGACCGGTACGGCGCGATCCTGCCGTACGTCGCCGGTGCGCTGCTCGTACTCGGCCTGGCCGTCGCGACCAGGCGTCGCCGTACGCTGATCGGCATCGGTCTCGGTGTCGCCGCGTCGATGGTTGTCCTGGGCATCGTCCTGCTGATCGGCCGGCGGGTCGCGCCGGACCGGCTGCCGGACGGGTTCCCGGCGACGGCGGTGTTCGACGTCGTGACGCGATCCCTGTGGACGACGCTGGTCGTGGTCTTCGTGGTCGGCGCGCTGGTGGTCGGCGCGGCGCTGGTCGCGACGCGGCTCAGTCGGCCGGATCGAACGGCGGGATCTGCAGCACTTCCAGGATGTTGACGCCGAGCATGTCGAGGTGGTTCAGGATGCCAGCCAGCGCGGCCTGGTCGGCCAGGTCGCCGTGCAGCACGGTCTGCACCGGCTCGGACTCGACCGCCAGCGCCGGGAACGCGTCGGTGAGCTCGTGCGACAGCGTGCCCTGCACCCGGATCACGTAGTGGCCCATGACAACGCCCCTTTCGTACCCACTGTGTCCAAGCCGCGGCGGCGGTGCATCACCCTTCCCGGGCGATAGCCGGCGGCTCCCCCGGATCGTGGGAGGCGGCCGTACGGCGACGACGGCATGGTGGTGAGGTGGCAGACCATGCAGCGACCCGGCGCCGGGTACCGGGCGCCGTGGTTCGGGTTGCCCGGATCCTGGTCGTTGCCGTCGTCGCGTGGCTGCTGCTCCGGTTGCTGCGGGCGATCGACTGGAGCCAGGTCGGGCACGCGGTCACGCACCTGAGCCCGTGGCAGATCGTGGTGATCCTGCTCGTCCTGCCAATCAGGCGGTTCGTACTCGCGGCTCCGCTGGCCCTGTTCGTCACCGGCCTCAAGGTCCCGCGCGCGATGGTCAACGACGTCGCGGCGGCCTCCGTGGCAACGATCGCGCCGTCGCCGGGCGATGTCGTCGTACGGCTGGCCATGCTGCGCTCGTGGGGTATCGACGCGAAGGCGGCCGCGTCGGGGCTGACGCTCAGCACGGTGATGTTCTACGTCGCACGGCTGGCGGCGCCGGTCCTCGGGTTCGTCGTGTTCTGGGCGACCCGGACGTTCTACGCTCCGTTCGGCTGGGCGGCGCTCGTGTTCGGCGCGGGTGCCGCGGCGTTGCTGGCCGGATTGGTGTACGCCGTACGCGCGGAACGGACGGCCGCGGCGCTCGGGCGGTTGCTCGGCACGCTGATACGAAAGGTGCGGCCTTCGGCCAAGGGACCGGACGAATGGGCCGAGCGGCTGGTGGACTTCCAGGCACACAGCGCGGGGCTGTTGAAGACGCAAGGGCGATTGGCCGTGGTCAGTCTGTGCGCCCTGGTCGTCGTCGAGGCCGGCGTACTCGTCCTGTGCCTCGGGTTCGTCGGCGTACCGATGAGCACCTCGACTGTCCTGCTGCTCGCGTGCACCTTCCTTGTCATCTACCCGTTCACGGGCCTGCCGCTGATGGGCGCGGGCGTGTTCGACGCGAGCTACGCGGCGTTCGTCTCCTCGCACAGCGACTTCGAGGCGACGACCATGGTCGCCGGACTGCTCGTCTGGCGGGTCGCGGTCCAGGTCGTACCGGTCGTGGTCGGCCTGCTCGTACTCGCGCGTTGGCGTCACGTGCAACGAGGGGCGGCCAACCATGCGGCGTAGCGTGCTCGTGGTTCTCCTGTCATCGGCGCTGCTCGTCTCCGGTATCGAGCCTGCAGCCGCGACGTCACCAGAGGACACGGCCGCCCAGCAGTTGGCCGACCGCTACGCACCTGTCGTCAAGCTCCAGGACAGTGCCGCGAACTGCTCCGAAGGCGAGCACTACCGGCCCATCGACGTACAGTCCGTGCTGGGCAACCAGCAGGTCGCCCTGCGCGGACCCTGGGAGCCGCCCGACCTCATCAAGACGCAACCGCAAGGCAAGGACCTCGGCCTGCGGTACCCGGGCTATTTCCTCGACTTCCCAGGCGACCCTCTGCGCCCCGCCTGCGACTACGCCAACTGGTCGGCACAGCTCAACTCCCAGTACGCCCCAACCGTCTACGCGCACGTCGCGGGCGACCCGAAGTACCCGGACCAGCTCTCCCTTGAGTACTGGTTCTTCTACATCTTCAACGACTACAACAACACCCACGAAGGCGACTGGGAATCGATCCAGCTGATCTTCGACGCCCCAACCCCGCAGGCGGCGCTGACCACGCAACCGGCCGCGGTCGGGTACAGCCAGCACGGCGGCGCCGAACGCGCGAAGTGGGGCGACGCCAAACTCGAACTCGTCGACGGCACCCATCCGGTCGTCTACCCGGCGGCGGGGTCGCACGCCAACAAGTACGGGCAGCGGCTGTACCTCGGCCGCGGATCGGAGGGCCTCGGCTGCGACGACACCACCCGGCCGGAACCGGCGATCACCCCGAAGGTCGCGTACGTTCCAATGAACCGGGCCGACTACCTCGCGCAGTACCCGTGGCTGGGGTTCGAAGGCCGGTGGGGCGAACGGCAGCGCTCGTTCTTCGACGGTCCGACCGGGCCGAACATGAAGGAATCCTGGACGGCACCGATCCAGGACGCCGAGTCGACCTGGCGCGACGACAGTACCGTCGTACCCGCCGGCGCGCTGCTCGGCCCCAGCAGTACGAGCGTGTTCTGTGCCGCCGTCGGTACCGGATCGAACCTGCTGCGCGAAACCCTCGACCGGACCTGGCTGCTCGCGCTCCTGCTCGCCCTACTGATCGCCGTGGTGTGGTTCGCCGCGAGCCGGACCCGGTGGACCGACGCCGATCCGCTGCCGGCCCGGCGGCCGCGGGCGTGGGGTCAGGCGGTGGTGTCCGCGGTCCAGCTGTTCCGCCGGCGACCGGGCCTGTTCGCCGGGTTCGCCGCCGCGCTGGGCGTGCTGAGCCTCGTCACCGTCAGCCTGGCCAGGCTCGAGGCGGCCCGGCGGGACGCCCCCACCGACCTCAGCGCCCCGACTCAGACCGCGACCGGCTTCTGGGCAGCGCTCGTCGCGCTGGCGGTCACACTGCTCACGATCGCGACGTACGTCGTCCTCCTCGCGGCCGTGATGCGAACGCTCGATCAACTCGATCGGGGCGAACCGGTGACGACCACGACCGCGCTACGCGACGTGATCCGTTGGCCGCTGGCACGCGCGGCCGCGCAGTACGTCGTGGTGGTGGTCGTGCTGACCATCTTCGTCGCGACCATCCCGCTGGCGGTGTACTACGCGGTCAGCCGGGCGTTCGTCGTACAGGTCCTGGTCGCGGAGCACTGCTCCGGAGGTACGGCGCTGCGGCGGAGCCGGCGCCTGGTCGCACGCCGCTGGTGGCGGACCGCCGTACCGCTGACGCTGGTGGTCGGCGCCGGGCTCGCCGTCGGGCCGATCGCCGGTATCGTCCTGCTGCTCGCGACCGACTGGTCGCCGACGTTGATCAACGTCGTGTCGTCGATCCTGTTCGCGCTCGCGATGCCGATCGCCGCGGCGGCCGTCGCCTACCTGTACTTCGACCGCGCCACGCAGCGGCCACCCGAAGCGGGTGAGCCGCTGGACGCGCTGCGGTCCGCGTGAGGCCCGTCAGGACTGGAGAGCCTGGACGAGTTCTTCCTCGCGTTCGCGGGTCAGGTTGGTCTGCAGGATGGTCGGGCTGTACGGCTTCAGCGCCTCGATCACCCGGTCCACGGTGGCCGACCGCGCCAGCAGGAACACGGCCGCATGGCCTTCCTGCAGCTCCTGGCCGATCTCCTTGATCAGCTGGTCGCTGACCCCGATGTCGGTGAGCTTGCCGCTGATCGCACCGCTGGCCGCACCAACGACCATGCCCGCCAGCGGGTTCAGGAAGATCAGCCCGATCAACGTGCCCCAGAGCGCGCCGCCGGCCGCTCCGGCCGCGGTCAGGTTCATGGTCTGCTGGATGCGTACCTTGCCCTTGGCATCCTTGTAGGCGATCGCCGCGTCCTCCCGCTGCAGCAGCTGCTGCTTGGCCAGCTCGTCGGTGAGCTGTACGACGCGCTCGGCGTCCTCACGGCTGCTCAGCCCGAGTACCACCAGATGGGTCATGTCAGTTCCTTTCGTTGCTTTCCGGCTGGCGCCGTACTCTCGGCACCCGGGCGCCGATCCACACCGCGACGACGACCAGCAGACCGATTCCGATCACCCAGCCCCACAGCCCCTCGGACACCGGACCGAGCCGCCCGAGGCCCATCCCGCCGGGGTTCTTCGCCTGCTGCAGCGCGACGACGTACGCGATGATGTCCTGCTTGTCCTCGGGCCGCATGACCTGGTCGGAGAACACCGGCATCTGCTGCGGGCCGGTCAGCATCGCCTGGTAGATGTTGCGCGGCGTCGTCGACATCAGTGACGGCGCGTACTTCCCGTTTGGCAGCGCGCCGCCGCTGCCGGCGAAGTTGTGGCAGGCCGTGCAGTTCGTGCGGAACAGCTCGCCACCGCGGGTGATCTGCTCGTCGGTGGCCTTGCTGACGTCGTACGCCGATTCCGGCGGGATCGCGGGACCGGGCGCGAGCGAGGCGACGTACGCCGCCAGCGCGGCGATCTCGTCCTGCGAGTAGACCGGGGTCTTCTGCGGGATCTGCGCACCCGGCTGCTGCGCGGGCATCCGCCCGGTGCTGACCTGGAAGTCGACGGCGGCCGCTCCGACCCCGATCAGCGAGGGCGCGGTGAACGTACCGGTGCCGTTGGTACTGCCCTCGGCGTGCAGGCCGTGGCAGCTGGAGCAACCGACCGCGAAGAGCTTCCGGCCCTGTTCGATCTGCTGGGACTGCGGACCGTCCGCTCCGGCGGCGCCGTTCGGGACGAGTACGGCGTACGTCAGACCTACGAGGACCAGCGCAGCACCGATCAACGGCAGTCTCAGCCGGGACCTGAACCGCGCACCGTGCATGATCGCACCTCCGCGGTGTCCAGCAGACCCGACCCGGCGGCGCTTGTGATCACCCGAATCGGGCGAGTCAGCGAGAGTCGCGCTTGGCCTGCCGTCGACTGCCGAGCGCCCGCGTCGACGCGTCCTTCTTCAACCCGCCCGTGGTTTTGGTGGCCCGCGGCGGCGGATCGGTCGCCGGTGCCGGCTGCTTGGCGGCGGGCCGCTTCGGGGTGGTGAGAGCAGGTTTGGCCGCCTTTCCGGCCGCGATCCGCTCGGCGCGGAGCTCCAGCGACGCCCGCCGCGCCACCGCCGCAACCTCCCGGCTCACCGTCGCGAGCACCGACTCGAACAGCTCGGCCTTGTCCCGGTCGCGCTGGTTCCGCGCGTACGACAGCCCGCGGCCGCCCACATCCGCCACGGCGGCGGCCGCCCCGCGGCGATAGTTCTTGACGTACTTCGTCCGCGCCCGCCGTACCCGTTGATGCAGGTCCAGCAGATCGTCCTCGTCCAACTGCTGCAACGCGTCCCGCTCGGTCTCGGCCACCAGCAACCGCTCGGCCTCGGTCAGCGAGTTCAGCAGGCCCTGATTCATCGCAGTCTCCCTTGTCCACCGAATGCCCCCGGCGAGGATCCCTGCGCCGCCGGTAGGCCTGTCTCTACCGCAGGTGCCGGCCGGAGCAGTCCGACGCCGCGGGCCACCCGGAGCGCCGCGGACCGCTTCTCGACACCAAGTTTTCGGTACAGCGCCATCAGGTGCGTCTTCACCGTGTTCTCGGTGATGAACAGCGCCTTCGCGGTCTCGGTGTACGAGTTCCCGAGCGCGAGCTGGTCCAGGACGTCGGCCTCCCTTGCGGTGAGGCGGATCTGCGCACCGTTCACGACCGCGCTCAGACGCCGGTCCGGCGCGGCCTGTTTGTCCGGCCTGGTCCGGGCGAGCAGGGTCACGCCGCCGGGGCTCTGGTACGCGGTCAGCTTCTCGAGCGCGATCGCGGCGAAGGGGTGCGGGTTCGGCGTCACGACGTACGCGCGGAGCTGGTCGAGGAACACCTGCTCGCCGCCGGCCGGGACCAGCGTGTGGACGATGCGCTGCGGGGCGACGCGGTTCAGCGTGTCCACCAGGGAGGCCTCGGCCGCGACCGGATCGGCCGCGCGTGCGAGCAGTACGGTCCGGAACGACGCGGCCGCCGACGCGACCGGCGGGTAGATGCCTGGCCGCGCGAGGACCTCGTCGATCATCCGTACCGTCGCGCGCAGATCGCCCTCGCTGATCGAGAGCATCGCCCGCAGCAGCTCGGCCTCGGGGCAGCTCCCGGTCCGGTCGAGCTCCGCGAGCTGTCCGACGGCACCGTCCTCGTCGCCGATCAGCACGGCCAGGCGGAACCGCAGCAGCGCCAGGTCGCGGGCGAGGAACGACGGCAGCGGACCGGCCGCGGCGGGATCCACGGACAGCTCGGACAACGCCTCGTCGAGCCGGCCGTCCTCGATCAGCAGTACGCCCCGGAGCATCGCCCGGAGCGCGCCGATCACCGTGTCCGACTCGGCCGGCTCGGTCATCGCGACCAGCTCGTACCAGCGCCACGCCTCGTCCCGTCGCAGGTCGCTGAGCGCCGCGAACCCCAGCACGACATACGCGCGTACGGCGTACTCCCGCGGCAGCTCGTCGCCGCCGATGTCGAGCGCCTCGCGCGCCGACCGCGCCGCGTTCCGCACCTGGCCGAGGGCGTACTGCACGACGCCGTGATGCACCAGTCCCCCGGCGATCAACCGGGAATGCGCCGCCATCCGCGCCGATACGAGCGCCTCGCCGAGGTGTTCGGACGCGCTGTCCAGCTCGTCAGCCCAGGTCTCCGCCGCAGCCAACTCGATCAGCAGCCAGGCCAGCCGCTCGGGCCCGAGCACGGCGTCACCGCTCCGCCCGTCCGGCGCCAGCAGTCCGCGCGCCCCGTCAATCGCAGCCCGCACGTCATGCCACCCGTACCGCGACTTCCACAGCCGCAGCAAAGCGGCATCAGCCTCCAACGCATCGTCCTCAGGCGTCCGCTCCCCCGCAACCCGATCCGACGCCCGCCCTTCCGGCCTCCCTGCCGGCTCGCCGGGCGTCCGCGCCTCCCGTTCCCCGGCCACACCGCTCGACGTCCGCGCCTCCCGTTCCCCGGTCAGCCGGTCGGCGGCGGCGGCGTCCATGACGGCGCCGGCCACATCACCGGACGCTCGGCGCAGGAGGCCGCGGACACCCGTCAAGTGCGGGAAGTCCTCGACCGGGACCACTCCGAGCGCGACAGCAACCAGCTCCAGCTCGCCCGCCGCCAGCAGCTCCGGCCCGCGACTCAGCACGATCCGCGCCACCAACGCCGGATCCTCCGCACCCAGCGCACTCCGCAGCGCGCCGACGCTGTCTCCCCGGTTCTCGTAGTACACCGCGGACCGGTGCTGAGCCGCCGCCACGATCCGCGCACGGTCCGCGTTCGCCGCCACTCGCCGCCGCAGAAGCTCAACCAGCAAGGGGTGATACCGGTACGTCGGCTCTCCGCCCGGCCCGTCGACGTACGCCGTGACCAGCAACCCGTTCCCGGCCAGCTCCGCGAGCATCGCGCCCGCGTCCGGGTCATCGCTCAACGCCGCCGCCAGCTCCGCAGTCACCGACGGCACGCCGAACGTACTCAGCAACATCGTCTGAACCCGCTCGTCCAGCGTGCTGACCGTCTCCCCGAGGAACAGGTCGAGCACCGGCCCCTGGTTGACCAGCGACCACCGGACCTCGCCCGACGCCGCGAACGTCCGCGCCGCGAGCACCAACGCCGCCGCCCAGCCCGCCGTGTTCGCCTGGAACAAGCGAATGTCCTCGGCACTCGCCCGACCCGCATGGGCCTGTACCAACTCGGTCGCCTCGGCGTCAGTGAACCGCAGATCCCGCGACCGCAACGTCAGCGCCAGACCCCGCAGTTCGAGCTCCGGCACCGGCAGCGCCAGGTCGTACCGGCTCGCCAGCACGATCCGCAGCGCGTGCGGCGACTTCCGCAGTACCGACCCCAACTCCGCCAGGACGGTTGCCGACAGCAAGTGCCCGTCGTCGACCACAACCAGCTCCGGCTCCGGTTGGTCACTGTCCATCGCCTGCTCGAGCAGCCGTCCGAACGGTCCCGCGGCATGCCCGCTGATCCACGTCACCGCCGTACCGTCGTCGCGCCGGCGCCGTACCCAGTCCGACAGCAGCACCGTCTTCCCGGTCCCCGGCGGTGCGATCAGCAACGTGAGCGGCGCCCGTACCCCGACGTCGAGCGCGGCATGCAACCGCTCCCGAACCACCAACGTCGCCGGCGGCCGTGGAATCCCGCCGGCTGTTCGCGGATCGACTGTCCGGTGCTCCCGATCGATCGAGGCGCACACCTCGTGGCCCTCCCCTGGCCGACGTGCTCCTACCCAGCGTTACAAATACCGAGACTAACTGGTCCAACAGCATCCCGGCAGCCCCTGAGCCCCGGTTGAGAATCGGACCACGGTCCGGATCATTCCGGCCAGGGCGCGTGGTCGAGCTGCTCGCTCTCGATCCGGATCTGCAGCTCGGCACGGATCTTCGGGTCCAGTCCGGCGACGTCGACGAGGATGTCCGCGGGCGCGGATTCGGCCAGGCGGACGACGCATTCGGCGACCAGCGCGGGCCACAGGATGTCGCGACGGGGCTCGTCCGTGCCGACCAGGGTCACGACCAGCGCGTCGATCGGGGCGAGGTCCAGCCAGCGGCCCTTCGGTGCGGGGGACGTCGCGCGGTCGATCCAGCGGACGGTACAGGCGCCCGACTCATCGTCCTCGACAGACCGCTCCTGCCGAGTCACGGAAGACGCCGAGCCCTGCCGGACGCCTGACGCGGAGTCGCGCGGGGCGGCGGGCGTGAGGTCTGGCGGGGCGGCGGGTGCCGAGTCCAGCGACAGGGTGAGCGGCGTACGGCGGGTGCTGCCGGTGAGTTGCAGCTTTGCCTCGGTCTGGACGATCGGCGTGAGCGCGTCCAGCGAGTGCGCCACGAAGTACCCATCAGGCTCCAGCGCGACGATCCGCGCCAGCGGCCCGGCGAAACTGATGCCACGCTCGTCGTCCTGCAGCTCGGTGTAGAGGATGCGCGCCTTCGGGAACATGCCGCGCAGAATGCCGAGCGCGTTGCCGCTCACGACCGGCGTGAGCACGATGTTCGCGCTGTCGGGCGCCGACCTGATGTCGACGACCGTGTACCCGGGACCGAGCATCTCGCTCAGCTCGGCCCGCGCCGTCTTGGACAACGGCATGGTCGTCACCACGAGCACAGCCGAGTCCATCAGCAAACCGCCCCGCACAGTTTGGTCATCCACCGAAACTACACAATCTGGCGGCTCAACGGATCGCAGCGCCCTCGGGCGTGTAGGTGGCCAGTTCGACCTGATAGCCGTCGGGGTCCGCGATGGTCAGGGCCTGCGCCGGTGCCGTGGCCGCCGTACGCGGATGGACGTCTCCGTGGACCGCGTGCAGCTCGACGGCGCGCTGGTGCAGTTCGTCGATGGAGGCGTCGGCCATCAAGCACACGCTGATCGACCCGCGCGGCGCCGGCACCCCTTGCCGCAGCCGGATCGCCTGCGCTCCGACGAGGAACGACACCTCGCCTTCGTGGTCCTTGGTGGCACGTACGCCCGTCAGCGTGGACCACCACCGACGGCTCGCGTCGAGGTCGGAGACGTTCAGTACGACGTGGTCGAGACAGCTCGCGTGAATCCTCATGGTTCGGCTCCTTCCACTACCACCGACTGTGCGCCGCCCGACGAGATCCGTCCAGCTCTCCGCCGAGCGCGGCCCGGAGCTCTTCCACCGACGGTACGGCGACCAGCCGTCCCTCCTGATCCCGGTACAACCGGCAAGCGACACCGCCGCACCCACCCGCCGTCGCGAACGGATCCACCCCGTCGATCAGCAACGTCGGCGAACCCGCCATCCCGAACCGCTCCGCGTCCGCCTCGCTCTCAACCACCCGTGTCACGACCGGCACGTCCGTCACCTCCGCGAGCCGCTCCAGCAAAGGCCGCACGTTCGGGCAATCCGGCACCTGAAGCACCTCGAGCCTCATCGCAGCGCCTCCAGCAACCCGCACGCCCGATCACCCCGCGGCAGCTCGCACTGCCCCACCAGCGTCGCCAGCGCGTCGTGCATCCGCTGCAGATCCCGAATCCGCGCCGCCAAGTCATCCTGCCGATGCTCAGCCAACGCCCGCGCGGCACCACAACTGTCCGGCCCACCCTGATCGAGGTGCAGCAACTCCTCCACCTCGTCCAACGTGAACCCCAACTCCTGCGCCCGCTTCACAAACCGCAACAGCCCGACCGCCGACATCGGATAATCCCGATACCCACCGACCGTCCGCGGCGGCACCGCCAACAGCCCGCGACGCTCGTAGTACCGAAGCGTCTCGGTGTTCACCCCGACCCGACCAGCCAGCTCACCCGTACGCATACCCCCATCGTGAACCCCGTACCCAACTCCGGAGTCAAGCTCAGGGCGCGCTCAGCGGAAACCAGCCCCCACAGGTAGCCTCTAGAGAGAAGTGCTAGTTATGGCGGGCGAGATGCACATGGACCGGGACGCCACACACCACGAGCTCGAGCGAGCACGCCTGGACTTCCGCCGCCTGATCGAGCGGTCGGACCCTGCGACCCTGCGCCGCCGATCGAACGGGACCCGCTGGAGCAACCGTGAACTGCTGTTCCACATGCTCCTGGGGTATCTGATCGTCCGCGCGCTGCTCCGGCTGGTCCGGGTCTTCGGCCGGCTCCCGCGCCCCGCGAGCCGCGCGTACGCATGGTTGCTCAACGCAACCACCCGGCCCTTCGACGCGGCAAACTTCCTTGGTTCGTACGTCGCCGGCCACGTCATCGGGCCGGATCGGATGACGGTGATGTTCGACCACGTCGTCGACAAGCTCCACCGCCGCCTCGACGCCGAAACCGACCACAACCTCGACCGCGGGATGCACTACCCATTCCGATGGGACCCGTTCTTCAAGGACTACATGACCCTCGCGGACATCTACCGCTTCCCCACCCAGCATTACGACTTCCACCGCCGCCAATTGACACTCGACCAATGAGTCAACGACAAGCCGGTCGGCGACGAGCGGGCAGTCCAGGAGTCGCCGTCATCAGTTGCAGCAGCCGGACCGGGTGGTCGGCTCGGGCTCGATCACCGTCAGTAGGCCGCCGCTGATCCCGGTGGCGAGACCGCGGCTCACCGGGGCCTCGATGCTCACCGGCGCCGGGCCGCAGCAACCGCCGGTCTCGTCCGCGGAGCCGCCGTACGCGAGGTTCGACGAGCACACGCCGGTCTCCGGCAGGTTCAGCTGGACGTCGCGGGCCGCTTCCCAGTCACCGGCGAGCGCGGCGACGACCGAACGTGCCTGCTCGTACCCGGTCGCCAGCAGGAACGTCGGCGCGCGGCCGTACGACTTCGCGCCGATCGCGTAGTACCCAGGCTCGGGATGCGTCAGCTCGTCGACGCCGTGAGCCGGGACCGTGCCGCAGGAATGCTGGTTCGGGTCGATCAGCGGCGCCAGCGCGCGGGTCGAGCCGAGGATCGGGTCGAGGTCGAGGCGCAGCTCACCGACCATGTCGTGGTCCGGCCGGAACCCGGTCGAGTTCACGACCACATCCACGACGACCTGCTGGTCCCCTGCGGTCAGCGCGACGCGGCCGTCCGCCGTACGGGCGATCGCCTCGGTGCGGAAACTGCTCACCAACTCGACCCGACCCGACTGGACCAGCTGCCTCAACAGGCTGCCGAGCGCCCCTCGCGCGGGCAACTCGTCAGCGTCCCCGCCGCCGTACGTCCGCGCCTGATCCGTGCCGCGCACGACCCATACAATCTCGGTCCCCGGCTCGTGCTCGGCGAGTTCACCCAGCTCCAGCAGCGTCGTCGCGGCCGAGTGACCGGCGCCGACGACCGCCGTACGACGGCCCACGAATCGCTCGCGGTCGCACCCGAAGACGTCGGGCAGCGCGTGTGAGATCGCCTCGGCCACGTCGTGCTCGCCACGTGCCGGGATGCCCGACGCGCCCAGGACGTTCGGCCGGCGCCAGGTCCCGGCGGCGTCGATCACGGCCGACGCCAGGACCTCCTCGCCGTCAGCCAGCCGTACCAGGAACGGCGCGTCCTCGCGGCCCGCCGTACGGATCCGGTCGTAACCGACCCGGGTCACGGCGACCACCTCCGCGCCGTACCGAATCCGGTCGGCGAGGGTCTTGGCCAGTGGTGCGAGGTACTCGTCGATCAGGTCGCCGCCGGTCGGCAGCGAGTCCAGGTCGGGCTCGATCCAGTCCGAGGCCTCGAGCAGCCGGCGGGCGGCGCTGTCGATGTCGTAGCGCCACGGGCTGAACAGCTTCACGTGCCGCCATTCGCCGATCGCCGCCGCGACGCCAGGCCCCGACTCGAGGACCAGGAACTCGACGCCGCGTTCGGCCAGGTGCGCCGCGGCCGCCAGTCCTACCGGCCCCGCTCCGATGACTACCACCGGCTCTGTCACGATCATCCTCCGCGCTGTCTAGACGTTCATCTAATCACGAAGCTTGCCTCCTGTTTCGACAAGAGTCAAGATAGACGTATGCCGAAACAGGAACTGACCGTGCTGAACACCTGCTGCACGCCGATCTCCGAGGCCGCGCTCGACCCGGCGCAGGCGGCGGACGGCGCCGTGGTGTTCAAGGCACTGGCGGATCCGGTCCGGCTCCGGCTGATGTCGATCATCGCCTCGGCCGGCGACGAGGTGTGCGTCTGCGACATCACCCCGAACTTCGACGTCAGCGGCCCGACCATCTCCCACCACCTGAAGGTGCTCCGCGAGGCCGGCCTGGTCGACTGCGAACGTCGCGGCACCTGGGTCTACTACTGGCCGATCCCCGAACGCCTGAGCCGGCTGTCAACGCTGCTCTCCGCACCCGCAACCACCTGACCAACGACCTGCCGGTGAGGGCGACGGTGATCGGTGGCGGCCGCACCGCGCGCGAGCTCATCCGCGGGCTCTGACCACCGCGCCCGGTCGACAGCGAGCTGGGCTCAGGCAGTCCGCAGTTCGGCGACGAGCTTCTCGACGCGGCCGCGGATCTCGTCGCGGACCTGGCGGACGACCTCGATCGGCTGACCCGCCGGATCGGTGAGTTCCCAGTCCTCGTATCGCTTGCCGGGGAACACCGGGCACGCGTCGCCGCAGCCCATCGTCACGATCACGTCGCTGTCCTGCGCGACGTCGTACTCGAGCTTCTGCGGGATCGCACCGGTGATGTCGATGCCGACCTCGCGCATCGCCTCCACCGCGACCGGGTTGATCTGGTCCTTAGGTTCCGATCCGGCCGAGCGAACCTCGACGGCGTCGCCCGCCAGGTGCCGCAACCAGCCCGCGGCCATCTGCGAGCGGCCGGCGTTGTGCACACAGACGAAGAGAACACTTGGCTTGCTCACTTGGACGCTCCAGTTGTATCTAGGTGCGGAGTGACAACTTCGTCAGCAGCTCGTCGGGCACTCGGGTAGAGCAGGGCCAGCAGCCCCACTCCGACGGCAGCTCCGACAAGCTGCGAGACCACGAAACCAGGTACCGACGCCGGGGCGATCCCCGCGAACGTGTCGCTGAACGCCCGCCCGATCGTCACCGCAGGATTGGCGAACGACGTCGACGAGGTGAACCAGTACGCCGACCCGATGTACGCACCGACCGCAGCCGGCGCGAGTGCGGCCCGGCCGGAGGCAGCGAGCGCGAAGATCAGCACGATCAACCCGGCCGTCGCCACGACCTCGCCCAGCCACAGATGCCCCGCGCTGCGATCCTTCGTCGACCACGACACCGCGGCCTCGCCGTACATCAGGTTCGCGAGTACGGCGCCCAGGATCGCGCCGACGATCTGCGCCGGCACATACGCCGCCACGTCCCGTATGGACAGCCCGCGGCCGAGCCACCAGTCCACCACCGACACCACCGGGTTGAAGTGCGCACCCGACACCGGACCGATCATCAGGATCAGCACAGCCAGACCGAGCGCCGTCGCGAAGGCGTTCTCGAGGAGCTGCAGACCGACGTCGTTGGGCGACAACTGCGCAGCGGCGATGCCGGAGCCGATCACGACGGCGACCAGCAGACCGGTACCGATGCCCTCGGCAACAGCCCGCCACCACAACGGCGTCACCGGCCGCTCACCACAGGCACGGCGAGTTCGCCCAGCAGACCGCGAACGCGGCGCTCGATCTCGTCCCGGATCGGCCGAATGTCCGCCACCCCCAGACCGTCGGGATCATCCAGATCCCAGTTCTCGTAGCGCTTTCCGGGAAAGATCGGGCACGCGTCACCGCACCCCATCGTCACCACCGCATCGGCCGCGCGAACGACCTCGTCGGTCCACGGCTTCGGGTACTCCGTCGAGATGTCGATGCCGCGCTCGGCCATCACCGCCACCGCAGCGACGTTCACCTCGATCCCCGGCTCCGAACCACCCGACCAACCCACCGCCCGGTCACCGGCCAGGTGCTCGAAGAACCCCAGCGCCATCTGACTGCGCCCCGCATTGTGCACGCACAGGAACAGCACCACCGGACGGCCGTCGTCGTGATGCCCCTCGACCTTCGCCAGCGCGGTCAGCCGCTGACGCGCGAACCGCTCCGCCAGCAACGGCAAGAAGTTCGGGACCGTACTGCCGGTCGCGAACTGGTCGTAACTCGACGACAGAAACCGCTCGATCGTCTCCGCCCCGTAGAACTCCGCGAACTGCTCCCGCAGCCGCGTCGCCGCCGTACGCAAAGCCAATTGCTGATCGATCGACAGGTCCTGGTGATGCCACACGAGCTCGGTCACGACCGCGCCCCCTTCCGGGAAACCAGTGGCGCCAGCCGGTCGATCCGGCCGGCGATCTCGTCGTACGCCGCCTCGAAAGCCGCGTCTGTGTCCGCCGGCGCCGGATCCGGCACCGACCAATGCACCCGCGGCCGCGCCTGTGCCGGCAGATGCTCGTACGCGATGTCACACACCGCGATCACCAGATCATTCGGTTTCACCACATCACCGACCTGCGCCGTACGCCACTTCGCCGGATCCAGCCCACGCCGCCGCGCCACCTTCACGGCCCGCGGATGCACCCGCCCCGCCGGCCGCGTCCCCGCCGACACCGCCGGCACCTGACTCCGCCGCGCCCAGATCGCCGCCGCCAACTGCGACCGCGCCGAGTTGTGCGTACACACGAACACCACCCGCGGCACCTCACTCAACAAAGGCCCCGCCACCGCCGCCAACCGCTCCGGCACCAGCCGCACATAAGTCCGCCGATGATCCCCCTCCGACCGCCCCCGCACCACCACCCCGGCCTCCTCCAGCACCTTCAGATGATGCGCCACCAGATTCGTCGGCATCTCCAGCAACGCCCCCAACTCCCCCGGCGCCGCATCCCCCACCACCAACGCATCCACGATCACCAACCGAGCAGGATCGCCGAGCGCCGCATGCACCCGAGCCCGCTCCACCAGAGAATCCCGCTCAACATTCATTGCCTCAATCTTCACTGAGCCATCGTCTCTCGTCAACTCCGGGCCGGGGGGTGTGGACGATCGCCGAAACACCGCGACCTGATGCAGCGCGCGAGCGGGCGATGGCAGCAGACTTGGGTGACTCGACCATCGGAGGCGGATAGCGACAAATGGAGAGCACCACTGACCCTTGGACGGCTTGCGAGTACGCCGTCGTCGACGTCGAGGGCAACGGGCAGCGGCCGCCGGATCTCGTCGAGGTCTCGATTGTGGCAATCACGGGCGGCTTGATCGGCCCACCGAGGAGCTGGCTGGTCCGCCCGCCTCGCCCGATCACTCCAATGGTGCGCCAGTTCCACAAGATCACGGACGAGCAGATCGCAACCGCTCCACCCGTCGCCGCCATCGAAGCCGAACTACGCCAGGCGCTGAGCAACAAGGTGTTCGTTGCCCACAACGCCGGCGTCGACCTCGCGGTACTAGGCCGCGAACTGCCCGGATTCCAACCCACACGCGTCGTAGACACACTCAAACTCGCACGACGACTACACCCGAATCGCCACTCCTACAGGCTCGAGGCGCTCGCCGACGCATTCGGCCTCGCCAAAGCCATCCCGCCCGGCCTGGTCCCACATCGTGCGACGTACGACGCACTCGTCTGCGCCCGACTGCTCTCCCACCTCGCGACGCCCACCGACCGCCAGCCACTCACGTTCACCGAACTGCTGGAACCCGCCACGACAAAGTCCTCAACAGACGACACAACCGCCACACTCTTCTGAGCGCCTCTGTCGTCAAGCGTGACTCCGCCCGCATGCATGGGGGCTGGGTCAGGTCCAGGCGCCCTCCCCAGGAGGAGCAGTCATCCCCCAAGCCGAGGCCCAGTGCGAGCTCCTCCGCCAGGATGCGGGCTCTATCCCGATAGAGAGCTCCCTCGTACGAATGCGTCCGGCCCAATCCCACACATGGTCGAACATTCGTCGATGGATGTCGCATTGCACGGACAGCAGATCATCCACATCGAGTGCCTCATCGCGAATCCAGAACCGGGCATCGGCGATGTTCCGACTCTCGACATCGTTGAGCTCAGCCATCGTCTCGATGCCTCGATGAGGAACCAGGAGGTGCTGCCTGTCCTCCTCCTCAACCGGGGTGGCGCCATAGGGTTGATTGAGCGGGTCGAACATGCTCACAGACAGCACGCCTTCATGGTCGAGGGTGCCGGCGCAGTACGTACGCGACCGCTGCACTGTCACAGGGTCCGGGGCAGGCGTTCAGTGGCTCCATTCACGGAGCGCTCCGCGGCTGCGCTGCTGATCCGCCCGGAGAGCGTCGGCGTTCGGTCGTCTCGTGTGGCCCGGTAGTACTGGGCGGTCGCAGGCGAGCGGAGCGACAGCGGGCAAGAACCCGGCGCTAGCCGGAAGAAGTTGCCGGCGCTAGCCGGTGGGTGGGTCGGAGCACGCGGGGGGCTACATCATCTGATGCGCATGCCGGAGATGGCTCGGGCGATGACGAGGCGTTGGATTTCGGAGGTGCCTTCGAAGATGGTGTAGATCTGCGTCCGCCGGCGGACATCTCGTATGGTGCAGGCGCATCTGGCTCCTGACCTGCACTTTCGTCCTTCACCGATGATCAACGGTGACCAGTGTTTGTCAGCGTCTCACGGAGCAGTGACGGAGCAGGAATTTGCCCCAGCAACACTTCGGGCGTGCCTGGGGCGGTGCTAGGGAGCGGGTCTCCGGGCCCGGCAGCAGCCCGATCATGCACTGACGGCAGGTCGGCCTCGATGAGTACTTCGAGGGCTCGACTGTAGAGCCAGAGGCGGGCCCGGTGGCGAACAAACTCTCGATATCGGATTGCAGGTAGGCCGTGCCCCAGTGAGCCGAGGTGCCGATCGACCGCACCGGCGTACTTCGTGCCTCCGTAACGCCGGGCGGCGCAACACGGCGATAGAAGGTTCAGCCGGACGTGAGGCTGGCGGCCCGGTGTCGCGGCTGCGGACGCGCGGCGCGATGACGGGTAGGCGTTCAGGCATTCGAGCCCCTAATCTGCGTGTATGGCACCGGTTCTTCAGTCTGGCCCGACAGCTGGACACGGCGTAACAAAGCCCGCTCGCTTCGTCCGCGAGGCCGACATGCTGGCCCCGCTGCTGGACGGCATTGAGTCAAGCCTGCGCTCGCCGCTGGGAAAGCCGTACTTTGAGGTGCAAACGATGCGAGGCGTCGTCGACTTGCTTTACGTCGAGCTAGACGAATCCGTCGTAGCGACGCGTGTAGCTGCCGACTTACCTGCACTGTCTGACGTCACAGCGGTTGCAACCATGATTGCACTCACCGACATGGGCGCCAGCAGCGAGACGGACACGCCGGTCGCTGCACGTGCGATCACGGAGAGGACGGCAGTTACAGCACCGCATCTGCGCGGACAGGTACTGCCACGACTAGTCGATGCGGGGTGGGTCGTTCGGGTTGACGGTCGGTGGATGGCTACCACTCCGTACCGAATGCCAGGGAGCGATATGCTGGCCGTGGAGCTTAAGAGGCGTGATTGGCGAAAGGCACTCTCTCAAGCCGTCGCGTACACAGAGTTCGCCGAGAGGACCTACGTCGCACTCGACCGTGATAGCGGCTCCGATCTCCGAAAAGCTCGCCAAGCCTTTGATTTCGCAGGCGTCGGGCTCCTAACCGTGAGCCACGCCTCGCCAGGTGTGAAGAAGCAATCGTCCGCCCGCAGGCGAAGCAGGGTCTCACGCCTTGCGAGCGCCGTCGTAGCGGAACGGGTGATGGAGCTGGACCTCGCCGGCCGCCGATCCGGAGAGGTCCGCCATGTCTTTGGGCGACATCTGACGACGTCCTCAGGCGTTGACCCCCGGACGTCGTTCCGCTCGGGGCACTAACGCAGCAGATCTGCCCATAACTCCAGGTGCTTGGGCTCGTTCGCTCCCACCAACGGCAACCTGGCGCTCACGTCGCCGACGATGCGCCGGGCATCCCGGGTGGCACGGCGTGCAGCGACCCGCCGGCCCCTGGGATTCGTGGCAATGCCTGCAGTCATATCCCCCACTCGCCGCAGGTAGTGCGCACCGGCCAGCGCCTTGTCCCATTGCCCCGCCGGGAGACGTCTCTGTGCACGACAGAATCGGCAGTGACACCGATCGGCAGTCAGGGAGTCAACTTGTTCCGCAGTCGTCACGTCGACGACGTGAAGAAGTGAGTGGGCGAAGACGCGACGGGTCGGGGCTGGCCGCGGCTTCGTATTGATCTTGATCACTCGGGTGTCGGCGAACGCCCGCTCTCCCGACCCTATGCCAGTAGAGAACCCATGTGCACCGCAAGCGGCGCCCACCCATCCAGTGAGACCCGTATTTGGAAGGATTAGTACCTTGTCGTTGTCATCGAAGACGGCAGCCAGTTCAAGATAGCCGTCAAGGATCGTGCGATCGATCAACTGGCCGTAGGGCTGCCCCAGCAGCGGCCATCGGACGCGCAGGTAAAAGACCTGTTCGTCCATGTCCACGATTTCATCAAGCAAGCGATCCCGCAGCGCGCCAGTTGTGAGCCAACTGGCGGGAATTGTAACGTTTACTGCCAGCTTTTCATCGGCGTCCAGCGCACGTCGTGACCACTCGGCATGCTGCCGCATCGTTGCGATAGCGTACTTAGCGGTCGCTGGATCGCCCCAAAGGCCCGGAGTCAACAGCACTGTTGCACCGCACGATCGCTGAGCATCGAGCACGTCACGCACCCAAGTTTCGGTGTGGCCGTTCTTTTGAACATCGGTAAAGTAGGACCAATGTTTCGACGTCGAGCCGACATATGGCTTTCCGTCACGCTGGGCGGCCAAACTCGATCCAAAAGAGTCGTCGCGAGCGAAGCATTCAGGGTCGGCAATCCGAACCGGCGCAGTGGACATCCGATCAAAGTACGCCTCAATGCTCGTCGGACTCATTCGCGGCATTGGGGCGATTGTGCCCAGTTGGAGCGCTCCCCCATGACGACGCAGAATATCGTCTGCGACCTGCGGTAAGACGCTCGAGTGCTGGTGACTCTTGTGAAGTAAGAGCAACGGAGCCCCACGGCGCAATGCAGCTTCCACTGGGTCATCCAGTTCCTCCTCTAGGCCTGCCGTCAACTCCTCCTCGAGCTCCTCGTCAGCGTCCTCGTCGAGGTCCTCATCGACTGCCGTGGCATCCGTAGGATCGAGGTCGAGAGAATCTACCAATAGCTCAAGAATGTCATCTTCATTGGGCATGCTTATCCTCCAGCCAGCAGACTTAGAGCTTTCGCAACCGTGCCGCGACGATAGGGCGGATCGGAGAGGCACCGAACTATAAGGATGGCCACATCCGGCGGTAATGTCGATGGCATCTCCGGAGGTGCGGACAGCCGCTTCATCGCCTCTCCGATCGTTAGGGATTCACCTGGCCGGAAGAATGGATGGCTTCCGACGGCCGCTTCAAACAGAAGCTCCCCAACAGCCCACAGGTCGCTCGCGCGCAGGGCGCGCTCCTGGCGCAACTGTTCAGGCGCCATGTAGAGCGTTGTCCCCACCAGCGTCGGGTAGGTGGTAATCGTCTCGACATCCAACAATTTCGCGAGGCCTAGGTCTAGGATGACTGGATTACCATAGTTACCTCCTCGCAGAGCGACATTCGCCGGTTTCAGATCACGATGCAATAGATCAGCCGCGTGCATCGCCGAAACGCCAGCAAGAAGGCCGCTCGCAAGCGCGCGCAATTCTGCTGCACTCGGCCGAACATCAGCGACCACGTCCGAGAGATCGCAACCATCGATGTACTCGAATACCATGACTGGGCGATCAACGCCTCGGATATGAGCCTGGCGAATATCGAGCAATGCGACAACGTTGGGATGGTCGATCCGACGATAACTCGCGACCTCTCGACTCAGCCGCTGTAGGTCATAACCATCCTTGTAAATGATCTTGTACGCTGCATCCTGCTCGTCGAAATCGGCGCGCCACGTCTCACCAAAACTGCCCGTGCCGCGGTACATCACAGCACCGACCCCCAGAGCCTGACATACCTCGTCGGCTTCGAATTGTTGTTGCACTTCCGCCCCCCGGCGTCACGCTTCGTGTTCGTTCAAACGATACAGGTGCTGCGCAGTTTGTCGAGGACCGCGGAGAGTCATGCGGCCGTCCCGCCGCCATGTCGGAAGCGCACAGTGACCCAACTCGGCGCGCGACTAGCGTCACTCACCCGCCTGAAGGGATCGTGTCGACGGGTCCCGCGGTTTCCTAAACCGAAGGCCGCTCGGACGCCGCCGGTCGTCTACACATCCACAAGCGGCGAGGCCTGGGGCTGGAACCGACGGTCGACGATGACGCGGTCCTGCGCGGTCCGCGCGCCGTGCTTCTGTGGTTGTCGGTTGGCTCCCGACCTGCTCAATTCAGTCGTCCGCTGGCCCCCGTACTGTCGCAGTGGGTCGACAGTGAGCTCATCGCGACTCGAACCCTACGCGTTACTGCATCAGGCATCGGCTTGGGCGACTCGAGAGATCGCTGCAGGCGTGCCACGCCCGCCTGCTCTGCGCCCCCGCGAGCCTTCGCGGAACTGGCACATCAAGGCCTGTCGAAGGCGCGGGTCGATCTTGCATATGGAGAGGACGTCAGGTCGCTCCACGCCCCTGGCATCGGTCCCGATCAGCGACTTCCTTTGCGGCGATCCGCGTTGCCATCCACAATCGATTCGCCGACGCCTCGTAACGCCAGCGTCGCTCGGACGATATCTCTGCTGGGAGAAGCGACGGGGGGCAAGCGTGCGGGACATCGAAGTACGGGACATCCTGGTGCTGGCGCGTGCTGAGCTCTCCGATCCTCAGGCCGACCTCAAGCAGCTATATCTGTGGCGCTACGAATACCTGGCGACGGCAGCCAAAGCTGTGGTCGGCGCTGGTGCTTCACTGCTGGTTGCTGTCCTGGCTGCAGCTCTCCAGCACAAAGACGGCGCGGACTGGCGGCCGGTCATTGGAGGGGCCATCGGTGCTGTACTCGTGCTAGCCACCGGCGTCTTCACATATCAACGGATTCGCCGGATCTATCGTGAGTATGTGATCGCCCAGGAATTGCTTAGCGAGGCAATCCGAGTGCAACCATTCCTTAGGCTGTACGAAGCAAGGGAGCAGTCGACAGATGACTGAATGGGCGACTCTAGTATCGACCGCGGCCGCCGCTGCTGGACTCGTGTCGATTGTCGTCCAATCGGCGAGTCGAGTGGTGGCTGCTCGACGGCGGCGGCAGGACCGCGCCAGGCTGACCGATGCTGCCCAGCTGAGTGCGGTGAACTCTGCTGACATCGAGACACTGGGACGGTACCTCTTCGATGACATCGGAGCAGTGCGGGTCAGCGACGTTGTAACCAACGACGACGTGCGCGGCAGAACTCTCCGAGCATTTTCGAGGCTAACAACGTTCATCGGGACCGAACCACCTGCAGAAGCAGGCGAGGCGCCGGCGACACCCGCAGCATCACAGCTCTCGATCGACGAGCTCAGCACGGCGCGCGAGCAGATCCTCCGGGGTGAGGTCTGGAACGGTCTGGCTCTGATGCGGCGTCACCTCGAGCTGACCATACGAGCATCGCATCCCGAGCTAGGGGAACGGATGGGTGCAGGCCAACTGATCGGCGCGGCCGCGCAGCTGGGTGCGCTTTCGGAAGACGCGGCCGGCTCACTCCGATACGCCGTAAAGGTTGCCAATAGGGCGATCCACGGCGAGCCAGTCGATCCAGACGAAGCTCTCCGAGCCATCGACAGCGCTGACTACGGTCTCCGACTTGTAAGTGGGTCGGATAAGCCTTCAGGCGGAAGCGCCATCTCCTAGGGACGCAACGTCGTACTAGGACGCGCCTGTCGTACCTGCTGAGATTCCGCATCCTTTGCAACCGCACCCGTCACCCGTACCCCGCGGGATGCCTTGACGAGTCCCGCCTCGATCAGGAGCGCCACGGCGCGGTGCGCTGTGCTCACTGCGACGCCGTCGCGTTCGGCTAGCGCCCTCGTAGTCGATGGAGGCATGCCTGGCGCAATGAAGCCGCTGGATATCGCGCCACGCAGGTCGGCAGCGATGCGACGGTACGGTTCCAGATCGGCAGCATCAACATCAGGCAGGAGAAGAGCCATGCGTGGCACCCTGGACGCAGGGCCCCTGGCAGCTTCGGCCGAGAAGGCATGCGGATGATGAGGGCTTTTGCGGCGAGCTGGGACCGCTCCTCTTGGTACGCCGTGTAGGACTTCAGCGTCGTGGAGCCGCCGACACTGAACCCGGCCAGAGAGACGTCAGTGCATCCGGATCAGGGGAGAAGATAGACGCATCCCCGCGCAGCTCGATACCTAGCGCAGATGCTTCGGCCTTCTTCCGTCCATAGCCCCTCGGAGCAACGGGCGCGTCTCGTGATCCAGCTGGGCCAGGTGCCTCCACGCTGCTGCCATCAAGCTCCGCGTCATGGGCGCCTGACCTATGGGTGAAGCATCAACAGCTCGCCAGACGGTCCGCGCCTCGAAGGCACGCTCAACCCGCCGAAATGAGGACAGCACCACCGTCACACTTCTTGCATTCGAGGCGTTTCGGCTACCTGCAACGAGAAATGCGGCATGTTCGGGCGGCGGACGTTGAGCATATATGGATGACTTCTCAGCGCCGTTCGGGCGTGATTTGACTGCGCGCCAACACGTCTGCGAGCAGTGTAGCGACACCTACAGCGCGGCCAAATCCGATCAACGCTTCTGCTCAGATCGGTGCCGTCTCCGCCATTGGAGAAGCCGCCGACGGGTCCGGGCAGCGGAGGCGATCGAAGCCGAAAGCGTGGGCGTGCTGGTGGCAGAGGTCGCCCGGTTGCAGCATCAAGTTGCCGAGCTTCAGCATGCGAAGGCGACACTCCGCGGGGCACTTTCGCGCGCGCGGATGCGCCTGATCGCCGGACTGAGCAGGTCCGGCCGGCGGGCTCTTTTCGACCGGTCCTCGCGATGAACGGCGGTATCGGCCGCGGAAGCAGACGGCGGGTTTCCTGCTGTCAGCTGCGGAGCCGGTGTTCGGGTCGAGGCCCGACTTGGTACTGATACGTTCGCCTGCGTCGTCGACGCGGCGCCGCCTCCGAGGCTGGGATACGTGAACCGCCGGTCAGTCGCGCGTGACTCCGGTCGGCCAGACGACTGTCACCGGTAGGTCTTTGTCGCGTGCTGCTTGGACGACGTCGGCGGTTCCGCCGTAGCCTCGGGCCGCTTGGCCGTCCCAGACGGCGATCAACTCGTCGGCTCGGTCGAGCATGCGAAGACTCGCGTCCATGTGTGCGTCAGAGTCAGAGACTGCGCGGTCCAAGGCGATTGTTTCAGAGGCCGCAGACAGGAGTGCATCGTAGGTCGGGTGATACGAGGCCGGCAGGCCGTCGCGGTAAGTGGTGGCCGGGATGACCGCGATCAGGCGACCGCCGAGGTCGAGGATTGTCCGGGCGAAGAGCGCGTCGGCGCCGTCCGCGAGACATGAGATTCCGACGAGGTCGGTTGCCCCTTTGGACTCGACAGTTCGCCGAAGCTGGTCTGCGATCCAGGCCTCTGTTGATTCGGACAACCCACGATGACCGGAGACTGCGAGGTGCAGCACTAAACCTCCCCTTTCAGCGCCCGAGTCAGCGAGCGAACCTCGCTGCTGCCGGGCGGTAGGTTCTCGATGAACATCTCAACTTGATTCACGATCCGCCTGCTGCCGAGGCGCTGGCCCGTGCGAAGTGCGGCTTGGAGAGCGGCACAGCCCTCGTCGACGCGTCCGGCAGCGACCAGGACACGGGCATGGTCGATCACTGCCAGAGCGCGGGGTTTCGGGCCGGTGAGATGCGGATCTGCCTCCCGGAACGCGCTCCGGGCGCCTTCGATATCACCCAGTCGGCCGAGAGCGACGGCACGAGCTGAGGCGAGCTTGCCGCGATCGAACTGGAAGACCCAGGGCCACACCGGCTCACCTTTCGGATGGTCCGTCAGCGTGTCCGCGAGCTTCAGTGCAGCCAGAGTTGCTTTCTGGTCCTGCAGCTTTCCAGCGGTAACTGCACGGACCGATGAGAGCCACGCGCGCGCCGCATCAGGGGCCGAGCGGTCGAGGAGGGCCTCGGCATGGGCGACGTGTTGGAGCCCGACTCGCGCGTTGCCAGACTCAGTTTCGAACTGGCCGAGGCTCGCGACCATGTAGGCCGTCAGCAGCGGGTGGCCGGCTTGTTCGGCACGCCGGATCGCCTCGTTGTAGCGCGTTCGAGCGGCGGCAGGTTCGCCACGATCCATCGCAAGCCATGCCGTCATGCCTGCAATCTCGGCGAGCACGCTGTACCCGCCGCTGGTTCGAAGGCTCTGATCCACCGTCACTCGCGCCAGCGACAAGTGAGCCTCGACGGCCGTCGCGAGGTGTTCCGACGGAACTGCGTGTTCCATTCGCCGATAGTGAGCGATTGGTCCTGCGAGAGCCGATCGGAGGTCTGAGGAGGCGTGATCGTCAATGGAGATGTACCGCGCTGAAGCGATCCCAGCACCTGCTCCGAGCGCTACTCGCAAGAACTGCTTGCGCTCCACGTCGTCATCACCTGTCCCATCACCCCCGCGCTCCACCTCGTGCCGGGGTACCTCGTCCCGATGTCGCGGTGCCAAGCCGAGAAGTTCCCGCTCACGCTCGGGCATCAAGAGCCCGTCAGCGATGCGCTCCAGCACATTGAGGCGCGACACTCTCCGGGTACCCCGGACTATCTCACTGACCCTGCCTTGGCTGAAACCGGCGGCCGTCCCGATTCGCGTCTGGCTGATTCCCCTAGCGCCAGCTTCGCGGAACAGACCACCAATGTCGCGCTCATGAAGCGACCGTTGCACGGCTGCCGCGCGCCAGAACGACGGGGGAAGCCTGATCGCCTCTGCCGCCTCATCGCGCATAGAAGTCCTAGCTCAAAGTCCCGGAGTCAGGAGGAAATCGTATCCGACAGTACGCACATCATGACTGCCCGTACGAGCCGTCCTGTGAAGTCATATCCCCAAAGGGGATAGCTGTCAGCGAGGCACACCAGTCACCGTAGCTACTCAGAGCTACTGATCTACACCAGATAGTCAAAGGCGACTGAGGATGTGACTCAGAGTGATTGCAGAGATGTGGATGTTGATTGCCGTCACCGGTGCGGCAGCCATCGCCATGGTTGCCGACATCGTCCGGGATGTGATGGACCGATGACCCCGTCCAAGATCTGCGCTCGACGTCGGATCCGGGTGTGGTTCGGCGACACGGTCATCACGAGATTCGATGGCAGCGAACACACGGCCAGCCAGTACGCCGCTGCCATGCGGCGACGATTTCCGAGCCTGCGAGTCAGCGACGAACCGATCGCCGAGCGCCGGTGAAACACGAGATTTGGCGGGTGCAACTCTGGCTCGCCGACTATCTGATCGAGGAACACATCGCACCTGCTGCCTTGGCTGAGCAGTACGCCAACGTGATCCGGCTGCGCATCCGAGGCCTACCCGGACGCCGGTTGCTCTGCGCGCCCATCCGCGATCGCGAGTGCCTCACGCCCGCTCCTTCGGAGGCCCGGAGCCCCATCGAGGAGTTCCGGCGTCCCTCGCCACCAAGCCTGCCCTCGAGCTGAGTCTGCGGACTGATCGCAGGCCCAAGGCTCCCCAATTCCGGCGGGCCGGCGTGTCGATCCCTGTATCTGCGCCGGTCCGCCGTTCCACCCTTGCCGCCCCTTACGGAGGTCCGAATGACCACGTTCGTTCCACTGCTGTCTGCCGAGACCGTTGCCGCACTACCCGAGCGCGCTCAAGAGGTTGTCGAGTACCGCAAGTCCGGACTGTCGCTGAACCACGTGCAGGGCTGCCCGCTCGGGTGCGCCTACTGCATCCGTCATACCTACGGCCTGTGGGACGCCGACACACCGGCGGCGCTCATGACCGATGCCGAAGCAGTCGAGCAACTGGTCAAGCACCGGTACTTCAGGCCGCACAAGACGCCGCTACAGATCTTCAACAGGTCCACCGATCCGTTCCTCGCCGGCGTACGCGACCACCTCTTCGCAGTACTCGAAGACCTCGACGCCCGGGGGCTCACGAACCACGTACTTGTCATCACACGCGCGGTCGTTCGTGACTCCGACTGCGCCCGGCTGAACGCGTTGAAGAACCTCAAACTGACGCTGCTGTTCACCTACTCCGGCATCGAAGACCGCCGCGTGGAGCCCTATCCGAGCTCCGTAGCCGCCGCTTCCCTTCGCCGTGCGACCGCCTACGGCTCGGCCCAACAGCCACGTCGCTATCGGACCATCCTGTACTGGCGTCCGCTCGTACCGGGCCTAAATGACACCGACGACCACCTGCAGCGGGCCATCGAGCTGTCAGCTTCCGCGGACGCCACGGTGTTCACTGGCCTGTTCTACCGCGAGCAGATCGCCGAGTACTACAAGGCCAACGGGATCCCCGAACCATACGAGGGAACCGCGCGACGCAAGATCGTGCCCGAAGCCCTCGATCGCCGCGTCATCGACGCCTTCGCAGCCCGACCCGACGGCGCGTCACCCTTGTTCCGTAAGACATCTTGTGCCGTCTCCTACGCACACGGGCTGCCGGACTACAACGGACACTACGGGATCCGCGAATTGTGCGACATCTGCCCCCTGGCCCAACTGAAGCTATGCGCCGACGCCCATAAAGTCCCGACGACGCGCGCGTTCCTGGATGCAGCAGCTGAGCTGCCGGAGGCGGCAGACTTGGAGGTGCTCGACATCACCGGCCGCGCAGTACAGGTCGACGGGCTGGCATCGGAGCAGCCCCGATACTTCCTGCAGCACGCGTTCGCATTCCAGGTCCACGATGCCGGGCACCCGCACCACCTCAACCGGCACGGCCGCGCAGACATCGGATGGGAGGCGACGACCAATGGCTGAATCAAACAGCCCATGGTCGGCGTTCGACTACGCCGTGGTCGACGTTGAAGGCAACGGACAGCAACCCCCTGACCTTGTTGAAATCTCGATCGTCGCGATCAAGAACGGCTCAATCGGCCAAGCGAGGAGCTGGCTGGTCCGCCCACCGCGGCCGATCACTGCAATGGCCCGACGCTTCCACAGGATCACCGACGAGCAAGTTGCCGACGCGCCAACGGTCACCGACATCGACGCCGAACTGCGCACCGCGCTGGACAGCATGGTGTTCGTCGCACACAACGCCGGCATTGACCTCGGCGTCGTCAGCCGCGAACTTCAGGGCTACCAACCCAAGCAGGTTCTGGACACGCTAAAGCTCGCCCGGAGGCTGCTGCCCGGCCGCGACTCGTACAAACTCGGCGCCCTGGTCGACGCACTCGATCTAGCCAAGGGCCTCTCCCCCGACCTCGCGCCGCACCGCGCAACCTACGACGCCATCGTGTGCGCGAGGCTCTTCGTCCACCTGGCAACACCTCCCGGCCGCGAACCGCTCACGCTCGCCGAACTGCTGAACACCGCACCCAACAAGAGCACCACGGACGCTGCCGATGACCCTGCCGCGACCCTCTTCTGAACCTCGCGCCGGACTCTTCATCACCATCGACGGCCCGTCCGGCGTGGGCAAAACCACCACCATCACCCACCTCGCTCAGCTCCTCAGAGCCGACAACGTCCCTGTCCACCTCACCGCCGAACCCTCGCGCGGCCCGATCGGCCGTCTCGCCCACGACCTCACCGACACTGTCACCGGCCCCGCCCTTGCGTGCCTGTACGCCGCGGATCGATACCACCACCTGCAGTCCGAGGTCCGCCCGAGCCTCGAGGCAGGACGCCTGGTCCTTGCGATCGCTACATCCCGTCGGCCCTTGTCATGCAGCGACTCGACGGGATCGATCCTGATTTCCTGTGGAACGTGAACGCGTTGGCTGATCGGCCGCATCTGGCCGTCATCTTGAGCGCCGATCCGAGCGTGATCGGCAAACGGCTTGCGGCTAGAGGTCCGCACAATCGATTGCAGCGTCAGTCCAACAGCACGGCAGCCGAGGTCCGCTACTACAAGGAGGCATACGAGCGTCTCAGTGCCGCTGGCTACCGAGCGGTCCGGATCAGCACCGGTCAGCACACACCTCGGGAAGTAGCGGTATTGGTGCGGCAGATGCTCCTGCGATAGACCTCGCCTGCCGGTTGGTCCAGGCAGCGTCGCCGCGGACCGGTCAATGACCCGTCAGAGCAACAGGATCCACCTGGTTGACGAAGGGCGCCGCTCCGCTTGGGGACATGTCGATTGCGAGGCGAACCAACTGTCGGACGAGCCCGATCCTGCAGGCGAGACGATCCGTCGGACGCGTGCGGGACGGAGCTCGGATGGACGTCATCTGCTGCGTCCGGTAGCGCCCGGCAATCGCTCGCGGGCGGCAGCCCGCAACTCGCCCACGGCAGCGGGCAGGAAGCCGGCGCTAGCCGGAGGGTGGGTGGGAGCGCGCGGAGCAGGGGCGGGAGGGAGCGGAGCGACCGGAGTCCCTGCGGAGCACGCCGGGGGGATGAACCCCAGTTGCCCGTCACCACCTGTACGTTCACCCACGGGCGCCGGCCAAGCACTCGCCCGCGGGCGGCAGCCCGCAACACGCCCGCGGCAGCGGGCAAATCGCCGGCGGGAGCCGGCAACAGCCCGGCGCGAGCCGGAAGAAGTTGCCGGCGCTAGCCGGTGGGTGGGTGGGAGCGCGCGTAGCAGGGGCGGGAGGGAGCGGAGCGACCGGAGTCCCTGCGGAGCACGCGGGGGGCTACATCACCTGATGCGCATGCCGGAGATGGCTCGGGCGATGACCAGGCGTTGGATTTCGCTGGTGCCTTCGAAGATGGTGTAGATCTTGGCGTCTCGGTGCATGCGTTCTACGGGGTATTCGCGGGTGTAGCCGTTGCCGCCGAGGATTTGGATGGCTTCTTCGGTGACCTTGACGGCTACTTCGCCGGCTTTGAGTTTGGCCATGGAGCCTTCGCCGTGGCGGTAGTCGGGGGTTTCGCCGCGCATGAGGGCGGCGGACATGTTGGCGGCGCGCCAGACGAGGAGGCGGGCGGCGTCGATCTCCATGGCCATGTCGGCGAGTTTGAAGGCGATGCCCTGGTTGTCGATGATCGGGCGGCCGAACTGTTCGCGGGTCTTGGCGTATTCGAGGGCTACTTCGTACGCCGCGCGGGCGATGCCGATGGCCTGGGCGCCGACGATGTGGCGGGTCATTTCGAAGGTGGCCATCGAGGCGTTCCGGCCGGCGGAGCGGGCCGCGTCGGCGCCGGAGGAGATGTCGGAGGAGGCGCGAGCGGCGGCGGCTTCGCGGGCGCGGGCGAGGCGTGCGTCGAGCTTTTCCTTGCCGCCGAGGACGTTGGCGGCGGGGATGCGGACGTTGTCGAAGAAGACGTCCGCGGTGTGTGACGCGCGCAGGCCGTGCTTGCGCAGCTTCGTCCCCTGCTGGAGGCCGTGGACCTCGGTGCGCGGTACGACGAACGCGGCCTGGCCCTTCGTACCGAGCGACGGGTCGACCGTGGCGACGACCACGTGGATGTCGGCGATGCCGCCGTTCGTGGCCCAGGCCTTCTGGCCGTTGATGACCCATTCGCCGGAAGCCTCGTCGAAAACGGCGCGGGTGCGGATCGCCGAGACGTCGGAGCCGGCGCCGGGTTCGGAGGAGCAGAAGGCGGCGACGCGTACGTCGTCAGGTGTGCCGTAGCAGCGAGGCATCCACTGGCTCCACTGTTCCGGCGTACCGTTCGAGAAGATCGCCGACGAGGCGAGGCCGGTGCCCTTCAGCGACATGCCGATGCCGGCGTCGCCCCAGAACAGCTCCTCGTGGACGAGCGGCATCAGCAGGCCGGACGGGTCGACGAACAGGTTGATGTTGGCGTCGAGGCCGTACAGACCGATCTTGGCGGCCTCCTGGATGACCGGCCACGGGGTCTCCTCGCGCTCGTCCCACTCGGCGGCGGCCGGGCGGATGACGTCGGCGGCGAAGGTGTGGGCCCAGTCGCGGATCTCCTTCTGCTCCTCGTTCAGCGCGAGGGAGAAGGGGCTCCAGCCCGGCCTCGAGCGCTCGGCGCCGAGTTCACCGGCCAGCGTCATCACGTCTGCGGACACAACAGAGTCGCTCATCAGGTCCTCACAAAAGCGGAGATGTTACCGATGAGTGTAACTGTCGTTTGCACCAACGGGTACCGCTGTGGCTAAGATCGGTTCATGAGCTCCGCGCTGCTCGCGATCGGACGCCGCCGGACCACGGCGGAGCGTCGGCGCGACCGCGAGCGGGACATCATCCGCGCCACCCGGGAGATCTTCGACGAGCGCGGCACGATCGACGCCCAGATCGACGATATCGCCAAGCGGGTCGGGATCAACAAGGCTCTCATCTACCGGCACTTCGCCGGCAAGGAGGAACTGTTCGCGCTGACGCTCGTCGACTACCTCCAGGAACTCGAAGAGCGCCTGCAAGAAAATGACAGCCCGAGAAGAACTCCGCTCAACCGGCTCAAGGCGCTGAGTGAGACGTTCGTGGACTTCTGTCTCGGCTACCCGGCGTTCACCGACTGCGCGATGAGTCTGCTGCGCAGGACCGGCGAGGAGCTGTTCGGCGAGATCACCGAGCCGGTGATGGTCAAACTCGGTACGGCGATGGCCGCGCCGCTGGACCGGATCGCCGCGATCCTGAAGGCCGGCCAGCGGACCGGCGTCTTCGACGAGGTCGACACCGCGTACCTGGCCAACCACCTGTACACGCAGACCCTCGGATCGTTGCACATGGCAAGGGTCGGTCTGATCGTGTCGGGCAGCGGGCCCGGGCATCCCGTAGTGCATCATGCCGATGTCGGCACCGTCCGGTCGACCGCGATCACCGCGACGCTGGCAACCGCGGTGGGACAGAAAGCCCTGACAACCAAGACCCGCTCCGCGAGAGCCAGAGCAGGAGAGACATCGTGACCGAACCGCGCAAGGTGGCCGTGGTGGCCGGGAACCGGATCCCGTTCGCCCGGCAGGACAAGACGTACCGGCACGCCTCCAACTCCGACATGCTCACCGCCGCGCTGAACGGGCTGGTCGACCGGGCCGGCCTCGGCGGGCAGGAGGTCGGCGAGGTGGTCGCCGGTGCGGTCCTCAAGCACGCCCGGGACTGGAACATGGTCCGCGAGGTGGTGCTCGGGTCGAAGCTCGCGCCGACGACCCCGGCGTACGACATCCAGCAGGCCTGCGGTACCGGGCTGGAGGCGGCGATCCTGGTCGGCAACAAGATCGCGCTCGGCCAGCTCGAGGCGGGCATCGCCGGCGGCGTCGACACCGCGTCCGACGCGCCGCTGAGCGTCAACGACCACCTGCGCAACGTCCTGCTCGACCTGAACCGCGCGAAGACGTACCCGGACCGGCTGAAGGTGCTCGCCCGGGTCCGCCCGAAGGACGTCGTACCGGAGATCCCGCGGAACGCCGAGCCGCGGACCGGGAAGTCGATGGGTGACCACGCCGCGCTGACCGCGCTGGAGTGGGGCATCACCCGCGAGGCGCAGGACGAGCTCGCGTACCGCTCCCACCTCAACCTGGCGAAGGCGTACGACCGGGGTTTCCAGCAGGACCTGATCACGCCGTACCTCGGGCTCGAGAAGGACCAGAACCTGAGACCCGACACCACGCTCGAGAAGCTGGCCAAGCTGAAGCCGGTGTTCGGCAACGGCGAGACCGCGACGATGACCGCGGGCAACTCGACCCCGCTGACCGACGGCGCGTCGACCGTCCTGCTCTCCACCGACGAGTGGGCCGAGCAGCACGGCCTCCGCCCGCTCGCGTACCTGACCCACTCGCAGACCGCGGCGGTCGACTACGTGAAGGGCGCCGAGGGCCTGCTGATGGCCCCCGCGTACGCCGTACCGCGGATGCTGCAGCGTGCCGGTCTCACACTGCAGGACTTCGACTACTACGAGATCCACGAGGCGTTCGCCTCCCAGGTACTGTCCACCCTGAAGGCGTGGGAGGACCCGATCTTCTGCAAGGAACGGCTGGGTCTCGACGCGCCGCTCGGGGAGATCGATCGGGACAAGCTGAACGTGAACGGGAGCTCGCTGGCCGCGGGGCACCCGTTCGCGGCGACCGGCGGGCGGATCGTCGCCGCGCTGGCGAAGCAACTGGACGAGAACGGCGGCGGCCGCGGGCTGATCTCGATCTGCGCCGCGGGTGGCCAGGGTGTCGTCGCCATCCTCGAGAAGTAGGAGCTGAGATGACGGATCGCTACCAGACCTTCACCCGGACGCCGCTCGGCAAGACGCTGGTGAAGAACCTGGGTCTGCCCGACCCGCTGCCGCTGCCGCGCTGGACCGACGGCGCGCCGGTGATCGACGGGCCGGTCGTCTTCGGTGCGATCGGCGAGTCCGACGCCGGCAAGGCGATCCAGGCCCTGCTGCGCGACATCGGCGCCGGCTTCAGTACGGCGACCGAAGGCGTCGCGTCCAGCGAGATCCGCCCGAAGGCGCTGGTCTTCGACGCGACCGGCGCGACCTCGACCGCGGACCTGTCCAGCCTGCAGCGGTTCTTCTCCCCCGTCATCCGCCAGCTCGCCCCGGCGGGCCGGGTGATCGTCGCCGGCCGTACGCCGGAACTCAGCCCCACCACCGAGCAGCACATCGCGCAGCGCGCCCTCGAAGGCTTCACCCGCAGCCTCGGCAAGGAGGTGAAGCGCGGCGCCACGGTCAACCTCGTGTACGTCGCCCCGGACGCGCACGAGCAACTCGACTCCACGCTCCGCTTCTTCCTGTCCCCCAAGTCGGCGTACGTCGACGGGCAGGTCGCCCGGATCGGCACCGGCCCGCTGGTGAGCAACGATCCGCAGCGCCCGCTGGCCGGACGTACGGCGCTCGTCACCGGCGCGGCCCGTGGTATCGGCGCGGCGATCGCGAACACCCTGGCCCGCGACGGCGCGACCGTGATCGGCGTCGACGTACCGCAGAACGCGGACCCGCTGCGCAAGGTGATCTCGAAGATCGGCGGTACCGAGCTGCTCCTCGACGTGACCTCGGTCGACGCGGCGCAGCGGATCGCGGCGCACGCGCAGGAGCAGCACGGCGGCCTCGACATCGTCGTCCACAACGCCGGCATCACCCGCGACCGGCGGCTGGTGAACATGCGGACCGACGCCTGGGACGCCGTCCTCGACGTGAACCTGCGCGCACCCGAGCGGATCACCAAGCACCTCGTCGAGTCCGGCGCGCTCCGTGACGGCGGGTCGATCGTCGGCGTCTCGTCGATGGCCGGGATCGCCGGCAACAACGGCCAGACGAACTACGCGACCTCCAAGGCCGGCGTGATCGGGCTGGTGCAGGCACTCGCGCCGGTGCTCGCGGACCGGCAGATCCGGATCAACGCGGTCGCGCCCGGGTTCATCGAGACCGAGATGACCGCGAAGATCCCGTTCGCGATCCGCGAGGTCGGCCGCCGGCTGAACTCGTTGCAGCAGGGCGGGCTGCCGATCGACGTGGCCGAGACGATCGCCTGGTTCGCCGACCCGGCGTCCGCGGGCGTGACCGGCAACGTCGTCCGCGTCTGCGGCCAGAGCCTGCTGGGGGCCTGATGCCGACCCGCCGGTACGACGACTCCCCCGGCCTCGGCTCGCTGTACGCGCGGACCGTCAAGGCGACGCTGCGCCGCGCCGACTACGAGCCAACCGAGGACGGCCTCACGCTCGAGCTGCCGCGGTCGGCGGTCGACCAGGACCACCTGACGGCGTACCGGGAGGTCACCGGGTTCCAGGCCGGGCCGGCGCTGCCCCCGACGTACCCGCATGTGCTGGCGTTCCCGTTGCACCTGGACCTGATGTCCGACCCCTCGTTCCCGTACAAGCCGATGGGGATCGTGCACCTGTCCAACACGATCACCCAGAAGCAGCCGATCCCGCTGCACGCGGAGCCTTCGATCCGCGTGCACAGTACGCCGGAACGCCCGCATCCGAAGGGCACCGTGTTCGACGTGATCAGCGAGGTCTTCGTCGACCACGAGCTGGTGTGGAGCGACCTCACCACGTTGCTCAGCCGCTCCTCCGGTACGCCGGACGCGCACGCGGACCTGCTGCCGGATCCGGTCCTCGGCGCGACCGCCTGGTGGGACCTGCGCGGCAACCTCGGCCGCCGGTACGCCGCCGCGTCCGGCGACCGGAACCCGATCCACCTGTTCAAGCTCACCGCGCAGGCGTTCGGGTTCCCGCGCCAGATCGCGCACGGAATGTGGGCCAAGGCCGCCGCGCTCGCCTCCGTCCAGCGGGCCGGCGCGCTGCCGGACGCGTTCACGGTCCGCGTGGACTTCCGCAAACCGTTGCTGCTCCCGTCCCGCACCCAGTTCGGCTACCAGCAGAACGGCAAGACCACCGACTTCGCGCTGTACGACGAGTCGCACGACGTGACGCACCTGATCGGTCAGCTCCGGGAGAGCTGAATCGCCAGGCCATCACAACCGCGCTCCGCCGCCGGCGGTCACGCTCACACCGCCTCCTCCTCGGCGATTGCGATGGCCTGGGGATCCGCCGCTCGCCGGATCCGATCCAGCACCTGCCCGATCGGAGCCGGGTCCCACCGGCTGCCGTCGCGTTCGCGGATCGCCAACGCGCCGGCCTCGGCCTCGCGGGCGCCGATGACTGCCTGGTACGGCGCCAGCCGGTTCTCCCGGATCCGTGCCCCGAGGCTGCCCTCGTCGGCGTGCGCGATCTCCACCCGCAGACCGCGGTCCGACGCCCGCCGGGCGACCCCCGCGGCGGCCTTCTCCTCGTCGTCCGAGATCGGCAGTACGACGACCTGCACCGGCGCGAGCCAGGCCGGGAACGCGCCGCCGTGCACCTCGATCAGCTGCGCCATCGCCCGCTCGATGCTGCCGACGATCGCCCGGTGCACCATCACCGGCCGGTGTTTGTTGCCGTCGGCACCGATGTACTCGAGCCCGAACGCGGCCGGCTGGTGGAAGTCGATCTGGACGGTCGACAGGCTGAACTCCCGGCCGGCCGAATCCATCATCTGGATGTCGATCTTCGGCCCGTAGAACGCCGCGTCGCCGGGTGCGTCGAAGTACTCGACGCCCGCGTCCTCCAGCACGTCCCGCAGCAATGCGGCCGCGTGCGCCCAGCTCGCCGCGTCCCCGACGTACTTGCTCGACGGGCTGTTGAACTCGGCATCCTGCGACGGCAACGCGAGGACGTAGCGCGACGCGGCGATGCCCATGTCCGCGTACGCCTGGTTGATCAGCCGCAGCGCCGACGCCGCTTCGGAGGCGACCTGGTCGAGGCGGCAGAAGATGTGCGCGTCGTTCAGCTGCATCGCGCGGACCCGGCTGAGCCCGCCGATCGCGCCGGACAGCTCGGCGCGGTACTGCCCGCCGAGCTCGGACATCCGCAGCGGCAGTTCGCGGTAGCTGTGCGCGCGGGAGCGGTACATCAGCGCGTGGTGCGGGCAGATGCTCGGCCGCAGGATCAGCTCCTCGCCGCCGCCGATGTCCATCGGCGGGTACATGTCGTCGTGGTACTTCTCCCAGTGGCCGGAGATCTCGTACAGCTCCTTCTTCGCCAGCACCGGCGAGTACACCTGCTGGTAGCCGGCTCTTCGTTCCACTTCGGCGATGTAGCTCTCGAGTGCCCGGCGTACGGCGGCTCCGGCCGGCAGCCAGTAGGGCAGGCCCGCGCCGATCAGCGGGTCGGAGTCGAACAGGCCGAGCTCGCGGCCGAGCTTGCGGTGGTCGTACATGGTGGTCTCCTCGTTGAGATGGGGCGAGGGACCACGGGAACGACGAAGCCCCGGGGCACTCGCCCCGGGGCTTCGTCAGACAGTCAGGTGTCAGCGCGCCGGGACGTACTCCGGCGTCGTCGTGACTACAGCGCGCTGCGACATACTCCTAAGTTAGCAGATCCGAATCCAGCCCGACGGGACGGATCAGTCCCTCCTGCGCGACGGACGCGATCAGCCGGCCGTCCACCGTGTAGAGCCTGCCCGTCGCGAACCCGCGCGCACCGGACGCGGACGGCGAGGCCTGGTCGTACAGCAGCCACTCGTCGGCGCGGAACGGGCGGTGGAACCAGAGCGCGTGGTCGAGTGACGCGGGCTGGATGCGGCGGTCGCCGATCACGATGCCGTGCGGAAGGAGACTGGCGCCGAGGAGCGTCAGGTCGCTCGCGTAGGCCAGTACGCAGGCGTGCAGCGCCGGCTCGTCGGGCAGCTTCCCCGCCGCGCGGATCCAGAACTGCCGACCGGTCACACCTGCCAGCCGTACGTCGAGCGACGCCCACTCGCGATCCCAGTCCGCGGCGGGCCGTCCACTCTGTGCTTCCAGGACCGTGGCGAGTCGAGGCGCCTCTTCGGGCGGTACGACGTCGTCCGGCATCGGGTCCTGGTGGTCGAGGCCGGGCTCCGGGCGCTGGAACGACGCGGACATGTAGAAGATCGGCTTCCCGTGCTGGGACGCGACCACCCGCCGGCTGCTGAACGAGCCGCCGTCGCGGGTCGGCTCCGCGCGGTACACGATCGGTACGGACGTGTCACCGGCGCGCAGGAAGTACCCGTGCAGCGAGTGCACGAGCCGCTCCGCGTCGACCGTGCGGCTCGCGGCGGCGAGCGCCTGACCCAGCACCTGTCCGCCGAACACCCGCTGCATCGACGTCTGCGGCTGCCGGCCGCGGAACAGGTCGACGTCGATCTTCTCCAGGTCGAGCAGCTCGACCAGATCCTCCAACGACTCAGGCATGCCTCATCCTGACAGGCCCCCAGCCTCGACGTCCGCCCTACCCGTTGTGACTTATTCGTTGTCCTCGCGGTTGAGCTCAGCGAGGAACTGCTCCACCTCGGCGCCCAGTTCGTCCGCGGACGGCGTCGAGTCGGCGAGCAGGCTCTTCCTGCTCAGTGAACCCGCGGCAGCGTCGTACTGCGTCTCCAGCGCCTTGACCACCGCGCTAGCGTCCTCGGAGGCGTCGACCTGCTCGTCGACCAGGCGGCCGGTGACCGCGGCCTCGTCGAGCAGGGCCTTGCTAGGGAGCAGCAGCCCGGTGGCCGCTGAGATCGCGTGCACGAGCGCCAGCGCGGCGCCCGGGAAGCGGTTCTCAGCCAGGTAGTGCGGGACGTGGACGGCGAAGCCCATCGCGTCCTTGCCGGCCTCGCCGAGGCGGACCTGCAGCATCGTGCCGGCGCTCGCGGGCAGCTGCATCTCGCCGTCCCAGATGTTCGACCGGGTGACCAGCTCGGGCCGGGTCGCGTGCGCGGTCAGGCCGAGCGGGCGGGTGTGCGGCACGCCCATCGGAATGCCGTGCACGCCGACGGTCAGGGTCACGTTGTAGAGCTCGATCAGCTGCCGGACGGCGCCGGCGAACCGGTCCCAGTGGTTGTCCGGCTCGGCGCCCTCGAGCAGCAGGAACTCGACGCCCGCGTCGTCGGTCACCAGGTGCAGCGACAGGTGCGGCGGCGTGTAGTCGGTGAACCGGTCCTCGGCGAACGTCACCTCGGGCCGGCGAGCCCGGTAGTCGTGCAGGAGGTCGACGTCGAACCGCGCCAGCAACCGGTGGTCCAGCACCTCGAGCAGGTGGTCGGCGGTCACGCGGCCGGCCTGGCCGGCGTCCATGAATCCGTCCAGCGAGTGCACCATGACCTTCGGCGCCGCCGCCGGGCCGGTCGCCACCGACTCGTCGACGATCTCGTAGAGGTCGTCCGGTCGCAGCATCGTCGTCTCCTTCGCATCACCAACGGGCACGTCTATTGTTCCCAACGCCGGGGCCGCGCGGACAAATTCCGGGATCGGCAAAGATTCCGGAAGGTCCACGACGCGGCACCGGCGAGACAACCTTGGAAAGCGCTTGCTAGGTTAGCGTCGTGAGCCTCGAACCGAACCCCGCCCTGACCGTCATGCTGGCGATGAACGCCGGCACCCGGGCACAGGTCCTGGTCCCGTCCGTCCGGCAGCGCCTGGACGCCGTCGCGACCGTGCTGCCGGCCGGCCCCGGCCAGGGCCTCCCCCACGCCGGCTTCCTGGACGATCCCGCCGTACGGGCGGCACTCCCGGACGTCGACGTACTGCTGACCGGCTGGGGCTGCCCGCGGATCGGGCCGGAGGTGCTGGAGGCGGCGCCGAAGCTGCAGGCGATCCTGCACGCGGCGGGCTCGGTGAAGGCGATCGTCGACCCGGCCGCGTTCGACCGCGGCATCCAGGTCTCGTCGGCGGCCACCGCGAACGCGCAGCCGGTCGCCGAGTTCACGGTCGCGGCGATCGTGATGGCGGGCAAGCGGGCGTTCCGGCTCGCGGCGCAGTACCGGCTGGAGCGGCGCAAGGGCGACGCGCACGGGATGCCGGGCAACTACGGCACCACGGTCGGGTTGCTCGGGGCGTCGCGGATCGCGAAGATGGTCGCCGAGCGGCTGCGCGCGTTCGACCTGCACGTGCTGATCAGCGACCCGTACCTGACCGCGGCCGAGGCCGCCGACCTGGGCGCGGAACTGGTCGACAACGACACGCTGTTCCGCCGCAGTGACATCCTCAGCGTGCACGCGCCGCTGCTCCCGGAGACCGTCGGCCTGGTAGACGGGCGCCTGCTCGGGCTGCTCAAGGACGGCGCCTCGCTGATCAACACCGCGCGCGGCAAGATCATCGACTCCGACGCACTGCTCCGCGAGTGCGCCTCGGGGCGGATCGACGCGATCCTCGACGTCACCGACCCGGAGCCGCTGCCGCCGGACTCGCCGCTGCTCGACCTGCCGAACGTGTTCGTCACCCCGCACGTCGCCGGTGCCGTCGGCAACGAGATCGCCCGGCTCGGCGAACTCGCCGTCGGCGAACTCGAACGCCTCACCGCCGGCCAGCCCCTCCAGCACGCCATCAGCCCAGCCGAACTAGGAAGGCTCGCGTAGTGACTCGATTGATCCTGCCTGACACCGATCGTGAGCTGTCCCGGCAGACCGGATGGGTGCGGGCGCACTGGGAGGCGCTTGCCGACCACCTGCTCGACTCGCTCGTCCCGTACTTCTCCCCCGGTCTGTCGCTGGTCGAGCTGCCCGGCCGGCCGAGTCGATCCGGTACGGCGTCCGACGCGCTCGAAGGGTTCGCGCGGTCGTTCATGCTGGCCGCGTTCCGGATCGCCGGCGTCCAGGGCAAGGGCTGCGAGCAGCTGATCGAGCGGTACGCGCGCGGCGTCGCGAACGGCGCGAACCCGGACCACCCGGAGGCGTGGCTGCGGCTCACCCCGCGGTCGCAGCAGATGGTCGAGGCGGCCGCGATCGCGGTGTCGTTGCACGAGACCCGCGAGTGGATCTGGGACCGGCTCGACGACAAGGCGCAGCAGCACGTCGCGGACTGGCTCGGCGGATTCAACGGGTCCGTGACGCACGACAACAATTGGCGGCTGTTCCAGGTCGTCAGCGAGCAGTTCCTCGCGTCGGTCGGCGCGCCGTACCGGCAGGAGGACATCGACGGCGGCCTCGACCGGATCGAGGACTGGTACGTCGGCAACGGGTGGTACTCCGACGGCGACGGGCAGAACTTCGACAACTACATCGGCTGGGCGATGCACCTCTACCCGGGGCTGTGGGCGCGGATGGCCGCCGCGACGCCGGGAGCGCAGTACGAGGACCGGCTGAAGCTCTACCAGGAGCGGATCAACCTGTTCCTGCGGGACGCGCAGTACTTCGTGGGGAACGACGGCGCGCCGTTGTACCAGGGGCGGTCGCTCACGTACCGGATGGCGGCCGCGGCGCCGTACTGGATGGGGGCGCTGCTCGACTCGACACCGTTGACGCCGGGTGAGACGCGGCGCCTGTGCTCCGGGATCGCGCGGCATTTCGTGCAGCATGGCGTGCCGGACGAGCGGGGCGTGCTGACGCTCGGGTGGTACGACACGTTCCTGCCGACGACGCAGCAGTACTCCGGGCCGGGATCGCCGTACTGGGCTTCGAAGGGGTTCGTCGGGCTGATCCTGCCGCCGGAGCATCCGGTGTGGTCGGATCCGGAGGACTCGATCCCGTTGGACGACGCGGATCAGGTCAAGGCGATGCCGGAGCCGGGGTGGATCGTGCACGCCAGCCGGCACGATCAGGTGGTGCAGCTGGTGAACCACGGGGCGGACCATGCGCCGGTGGCGGAGCCTGCCGGGGTTGAGCCGGCCGGCGACGCGCACTACAACCGGTTGGCGTACGCGAACCACGCGGGGCCGGATCTGTCGGACCAGGAGCCGGGGATCGACAACCTGATCTCGCTGGTTTCGGCGGACGGTACGGCGAGCGGGCGCGGGCGGATCCGCCGGCTCGGGGTGGACGGCCGTACGGCGTCGTCGTGGCACAAGGCGTGGCTCGGCGACGAGGGCCCGTGGGCGATCGAGGTCGCCTCGCTCGTGTGGAACGGCTGGGAGATCCGCTGCGCGCTGGTCGAGGGACCGGAGGGCGCACACGTCCGAAGTGCCGGCTTCGCGGTGGCCGGCGACTCCTTGCCCGAGGCAACCGCCACGGCTACTGCCGCTTCCAGCCGTAACGCGGACGGGTTGTTGTCGGCGGTAGTCGGGTTGTACGGGTACGACGCTGCCGGGGTGCATCGGGCCGTGGGGGTGAACCCGTTCGGGGTGCACTCGGCCACGCCGTACCTGACTGCCGCGCACCGCGGAGAGCCGCTCGTGCTGGTGAACGCCGTGGTGCTGACGCGGGACGCCCTCCGGGTCGAGGCGATTGCCGAGGGCATCGATATCGACGTGCAAGGGACGGCTGCGCGGATCGGGCTGCCCGGTGGCGACTCCGAGGTGGTCGAGCTGGGACAGAGTAGATTGACGGAATGAGTACGTACGAAAAACTCCTGCAGGACCAGATCCGGAACGAATTCACCGCGTCGCAGCAGTACGTGGCAGTCGCTGTCTGGTACGACGACCAGGATCTGCCCCAGCTGGCCGCGCACTTCTACAAGCAGTCGCTGGAAGAGCGCAACCACGCGATGATGATGGTCCGGTACCTGCTGGACAAGGACATCCGGCCGGCGATCCCGTCGGTCGGCGAGGTCGAGTCGGACTTCCGGTCCGCGATCGCGCCGCTCGAGCTCGCCCTCGCGCAGGAGATCACCGTCACCAAGCAGATCGAGACGCTCGCCCGCACCGCGCGGGACGAGAGCGACTACATCGGTGAACAGTTCATGCAGTGGTTCCTCAAGGAGCAGGTCGAGGAGGTCGCCGCGATGAAGACACTGGTCAACGTCGCGAAGCGGGCCGGTGACAACCTGTTCCACCTCGAGGACTTCCTGGCCCGCGAGGTGGTCGGCGACGCCGGCACCGACCCGACGGCCCCCACCGCGGCCGGCGGCGCTGTCTGACCTACCAGCTGCCGCCTCCTCCGCCGCCGCCCCCGCCGCCCGAGGACGACGAGGACGAGCTCGACGAGGAGGAGAAACCGGAGGACGACCCTCCTCCGGTCGACGGCGACGGAGGCTCGGCGAACGTGCTGGAGACCGTCGAGGAGATGCTCCCGGCGGTCCAGCCGGAGTCGTAGTACGAGCTGGAACCGGCGTACCACGAAGGCATCGCGGTCAGCCGTCCCGTGTCAACCAGCTGCTTGCACACCTGCTGCCAGCGGTCGGCCAGCCCGAGCACGATCGCCCACGGCAGGTACTTGCTGAAGATGTCCTCGCCGTCCTCGAACCGCAACTGCTCCGCCTCCGCCGTACTCAGGTACTGCCGGAACCCGACGACCTGATCGGTCACCGCCCGACCGACCGCACTCCGGCGCCCGGCGCGGCGCTGCAGGATCAGGTCGACGACCGCGTTCAGTACGGCGAGCACCGGCAGCGCGACGACGATCGCCGGCCCGAGCCACGGCGGGGCGTCGAACTTGATCACGTAGACGATCAGTGAGAACAGCCCGACCAGGACCGCCAGGAAGGCCCCGCAGCCGAGCGGAACCCAGCCGTACCCGGACGACTCCACGACGGTCGAGCGACGTGGCAGCCGCGCGTACCACTCCCGGTCCGCAGCCTGCTTCCACAGCGCGTCGCCCATGCTCTCGGCGGCCCGTTGCGGCCGGGTATCCCCCACCGCCGGCCGCAGCAGCCGAACCTGCCCGCCCGGCTGCTGCTTCGGGAACAAACCCTTCAGCAGCGCCTGCTCGTGCGGCGCCGTGGCCAGCCGCGCATCCACCAGTACGGCGGTCCGTACGTCGTCGTCGCCCTCGATCCGGACCGCGCCGCGGACAGCCAGGTCGACGAGGGTCGCCGCGACCTCGGTCGTGTCCACCTTCCCGTCGACCAGCAGGCCGCCCTCCGCCGCGCTGATCTCCGGCGGCGCGAACGCGACCGGGATCGCCTTCTCCGGCAGTCGGTCCGGCACCGTACGGGCCGCGATCCCCGCGGGCGGGACGGCACCCGGCGGCAGGCCGTCGTACCGGAGGTCGCGGCGACGACGGACGGTGAGCTTGCCGGCGGCGATCGCGAGGACGGTCAGTACGACCGAGACGATCGCGGCCGGCCAACTGACGCCGTACCGGGCGAGGAAGCCCGGCGGGTCCACCACGATCGGCGTGTCGTTGCCGACGGCACCGGCTTCGATGCCGGCGACGATCGTCAGCTCCTCGCCGCGGACCACGTCGGTCTCCTGGGTGAACGTGGCCTTCCCGCCGACGATCGCCTTCGCGTCGCAGCTCGCCGTGGACCCGGACGGGCCTTCGTTGCAGGCGACCTTCGTCACGCCCTGCGGGACCGTCACCGTGACCACGACGTGGTCGAGCGGCGCCTCCCAGCTGTTGCCGGTCGCGTCCCAGTACAGCTCGCTGTGGTCGGCGAAGTGCCGCAGTGCGCCGCGGACGTCGTAGCTGAGCCGGTAGGTCGCGTCCCGCCCGGTCACCGTCTCGTCCGACGAGCCGATCTTGATCCGCAGTACCTGGTTGCGGGCCTTGTTCGTCTTCGTCGTCGACGTACTGAACCCGGACGGCGCGTTCGGCGACGACACCCGGATGTTCGACACGTCGTACCGCTGGTCCTTCGACGGGTCGCCGGCGTACGGCTCGCGGATCACCAGGTCACGGAAGATCCCGTGCCGGTCGGGGTCGCCGAAGTGGTACTCGATCGTCTCAGTGACGTGCAGTACGCCGTCCGCGGACACGTCGTACGCGATCGTCATCGACGGAACCCGGTCGCCGATCGCCGCCGACGCGGGTACGGCGTACCCGGCCAAGGCGATCGCGATCACGAGCAGGCTGACGACGACCCCGAGCGCACGACGCATGCGCGCGACACTACCGAGCGTAGAGGTCGCGACTACCAGCTGCCGCCGCCACCACCGCCGCCACCGCCGCCGGAGAACCCGCCGCCGCTGAAGCCGGACGAGCTGCCGCCGCCTCCGCCGGAGCTGGACGGCGTGGGCGGCGCGTCGAAGCTGTGCGCGACCGTCGACCCGACGGCGCCCGCGGTCCAGCCGGAGGTGTAGTAGGACGGGCCGGAGTACCAGTACGGGTCCTGCGGGATGCGGCCCGCCGCGACGAGCTGCTCGCAGACCTTCTGCCAGCGGTCGGCGAGCCCGAAAGCGATGGCCCAGGGCAAGTACTTCGAGAAGATGTCCTCGCCCTCCTCGAAGCGCAGCTGCTGCGCCTCCGCGGTAGCCAGGTACTTCTGGAAGCCCGCCACCTGGTCGGTCACCGCCCGGCCGGCCGGATTCCGTTGCCCGCGGCCACGGATCGCGATCCAGGTGCCGATGGCAACGACCACCGCGACCACCGGAATCGCGATCACGATTCCGCGCCCGGCGCCGCCGCCCGCCGCGCTGGCCACCGCCCCTATCGCGCCGCCGCCGACCACCCAGATCCCGATCATCGCCATACAGGCGCACCCGAAGCCGTTCTTGAACACCGAGCCGCCGCCCGCGCGCGGCATCCGGAGGTACCACTGCCGCGCCTGCACCTGGTCGCGGAGCGCCTTGAGCATCGCGTCGTGCGCGTTCCGCATCGTGTGGTCGCCGACCGCGCCGCGCTCCAGCACCACCTCGGCGCCGGGCTGCAGGGACGGGAACAGCCCCAGCATCAGCGCCTGCTCGTGCGGTGCGGTCGCGGCCGCCGGGTTCAGCAGCACGGCCTTCCGGGTCTCGCCGTCGTTGTCGATCCGGACACCGCCGCGGACCGCCATGTCGATCAGCGTCGCGGCCGTCTCGACCGTGGTCGCCTTCGCGTCGATCAGCAGACCGCCCTCGGCGACCGGGATCTTCGGCGGCGCGAACGCGACCGGGAGCTGGTCCGCGCGGAGGTCGTCCTTCACCGGCTCGGCGTTGGTCCCGTCCGGCGGGAACGTGCCCGGCGGCATCCCGGCGTACCGCTGGTCCTTGTTGCCGAGTTTCGCGTACAGCGCGGCGACGATCAGGGCGAGCACGGTGACGACGCCGGAGCCGATCACCTGCAGCCAGGAGAGGCCGTTGCGCTCCAGCCAGCTCGGCGGTTTCACGAGGACCGGCGTGTCGTTCTGAACGGCGCCCGCGGTGATGCCGGCGACGATCGTCAGCTGGTCGTCGTTCGTCAGGTTGGTGGCTTCGAACTTGCCCTCGCCGCCGACGACCGTGCTGGACGGGCAGTTCTGCTTCGAGCCGTGCGAGCCGGTGAAGCACTCGACCTTCGTGACGCCCTGCGGGACGTTGACCGTGACCTGCACGTTCTCCAGGTCGGCCTCCCAGCCGCTGCCGGTGGCGTCCCAGTACAGCTCGCTGTGGTCGGCGAAGTGCCGCAGCGCGCCTTTGACCTCGTAGGTGATCTTGTACGTCGCGTCGGTACCGGAGACGGTCTGGTTGGCGTCACCGATCTTGATCTGCGTCGTCTCGTAGCGTCCATGGTTGCTTGAGGACGTCGACGTGCTGAACTCGTCCGGCGCGTCCGTCGAGGAGACCTTGATGTTCGAGACCTGATACTCCTGGTCCTTGGAGTCGTCGTCGACGTACGGCTCCCGGGTCACCAGGTTCCGGAAGATGCCGTGCCGGCCGCTGGAGGCGAACTGGTAGTCGATCGTCTCCGTGACCTTCAGGACGCCGTCCGTGGTGACCGTGTACTCGATGCCGAAGTTCGTGACCTTGTCGCCGTACTCCACCGGGCGCGCGCTCGCGGGCAGGGCGAAACCCGCCACCGCCAGTACCGCGAACAACGTGCTGATGACGACCCCGAGTGCCCTACGCATACCCCGGACCCTATCGATTCGCGGGGTCCGGGCCGGTGAGGGCACTTGTGCGAAGTGTCCGATAGGGGAATCGTGGGTGGACCAGGAGGAACGTCATGGCAGACAAGGCGAACACTTCCCAAGGCACCGGGGCCGCGCCCGCTGTGGACAGCCCGGCCGCCATCCGCAACGTGGTACTGGTCGGCCCGTCGGGCGCCGGCAAGACCACCCTCGTCGAGGCCTTGCTGGTGGCCTCCGGAGTCCTGAACAGACCCGGCACCGTCGTCGACGGAACCACCGTGTGCGACTTCGACGACGCCGAGATCCGGCAGCAGCGCTCGGTCGGGCTGTCGCTGGCGTCGCTCCCCCACGACGGCGTGAAGGTGAACCTGATCGACACCCCCGGGTACGCCGATTTCGTGGGCGAGCTGCGGGCCGGGCTGCGGGCCGCGGACTGTGCGCTGTTCGTGGTCTCGGCGAGCGAGGGCGTCGACGAGCCGACCCGCGCCGTCTGGCAGGAGTGCCAGGAGGTCGGGATGCCGCGCGCCGTGGTGATCACCAAGCTCGACCACGCCCGGGCGAACTACCAGAACGCGCTGGCCGGCGCGCAGACGGCGTTCGGCGACAAGGTCCTGCCGCTCTACCTGCCCGCTGGTGACGGGCTGATCGGGCTGCTCTCCCAGTCGTACTACGAATACGCGCAGGGCAATCGCAGGATCGTGACCCCGGATCGGATCTACGCGGACCAGATCGAGGAGCTCCGCGGCACGCTGATCGAGGGCATCATCGAGGAGTCCGAGGACGAGTCGCTGATGGACCGGTATCTGGGCGGCGAGGAGATCGACCAGAAGGTCCTGATCGAGGACCTCGAACGGGCCGTCGCCCGCGGGTCGTTCTTCCCGGTGGTCCCGGTCTGCAGCGCGTCCGGGATCGGCACGTTCGAGCTGCTCGAGGTGATCACCAGCGGGTTCCCGTCGCCGCCCGAGCACACCATCCCGGAGGCCTTCAACCCGCACGGAGTGGCCCGCCAGGGCCTGGTCTGCGCCCCGGACGGGCCGCTGCTCGCCGAGGTGGTGAAGACGACGTCCGACCCGTACGTCGGGAGGGTCAGCCTGGTGCGGGTGTTCTCCGGCACCATCAGGCCCGACGCGACGGTTCACGTGTCGGGCCATTTCACGTCCTTCTTCGGTGAACACAACTCGCACGAGGACCACGACGAGGACGAGCGGATCGGCACCCTCTCGTTCCCACTGGGCAAGATCCAGCGCCCGGCCGGCGAGGTGGTCGCCGGCGACCTGTGCGCCATTGGCCGGCTGACCCGCGCGGAGACCGGCGACTCACTGTCCGACAAGTCCGATCCGCTGCTGCTGAAGCCGTGGACGATGCCGGAGCCGCTGCTGCCGATCGCCGTCCAGGCGCACGCCAAGACCGACGAGGACAAGCTCGGCGCCGGCCTGCAACGGCTCGCCGCGGAGGATCCGACGCTGCGGATCGAGCAGAACCCGGAGACCCACCAGATCGTCCTGTGGTGCATGGGCGAGGCGCACTCGGACGTCGTCCTGGACGCGCTCGCGAACCGGTACGGCGTGACGGTGGACACCGTCGAGCTGCGGGTGCCGCTGCGGGAGACGTTCGGCGGTCCGGCCAAGGGGCACGGGCGGCACGTGAAGCAGTCGGGCGGCCACGGGCAGTACGCCGTCTGCGACATCGAGGTCGAGCCGCTGCCGGAAGGCACCGGGTTCGAGTTCGTCGACAAGGTGGTCGGTGGCGCGGTGCCGCGGCAGTTCATCCCGAGCGTGGAGAAGGGCGTCCGGGCGCAGATGGAGAAGGGCGTCGGGGCCGGGTACCCGATGGTCGACATCCGGGTCACGCTCACCGACGGCAAGGCGCACAGCGTCGACTCGTCCGACATGGCGTTCCAGATGGCCGGCGGGCTGGCGCTGCGGGAGGCGGCGGCCGCGTCCCGGGTCGCGATGCTCGAGCCGGTCGACCTGGTCTCGGTGCTGGTGCCGGACGACCTGGTCGGCGCAGTGATGAGCGACCTGTCGGGGCGGCGCGGGCGGCTGCTCGGCACCGACAAGGTCGGCGAGAGCCGGACGCTGGTGAAGGCTGAGGTGCCGCAGGTGGAGATCACCCGCTACACCATCGACCTCCGCTCGCTGTCCCACGGCGCGGCGTCGTTCAGCCGCGAGTTCTCCCGCTACGAGGCAATGCCGGACTCGGTGTCCGCCAAGCTCAAGTAGTCAGCTCTTGTTGAGGCGGCGGCGTACGTCACGGGACTTGAGGTACGCCGCCACATCGTCGTAGCGCTCGCTCTGGTTGGCGAACTCGATGTACGAGCGGACGCGGTGCAGCCAGTCCAGTGTCGACGGCTTCACCGCGGCGAGGGCCTCGGTCAGGTGCTGCATGCCGAGCGGCGGCTCGCCGCCGGTGGACAGCGCCTCGTCGATCACCGCGTCGACGCCGCGCTCGATCAGCGCGCGCAGGTCCGCGCCGCTGAACATCGCGGTCTGCGCGGCGAGCGCCTTCAGGTCGAGCCCGTCGGCCGGCACGTCCTTCGTGAGTACGCCGAGGATGTCGGCGCGGGCCGGCTCGTCCGGCGGCGGGACGAAGATCACCCGGTCGAACCGTCCCGGCCGGAGCATCGCCTCGTCCACGTCCCACGGCGCGTTGCTCGCGGCGAGCACCAGCAGGCCCTCGTTCTCGGAGCCGATCGCGTCGAGCTCCTGCAGCAGTACGTCGACCAGCCGGCGCGCCTCGGACCCGCCGTGCTTGTGCCGCGCGAACGCGAGCGCGTCCAGCTCGTCGAGGAACAGCACGCACGGACCGTTCGCCCGGGCCCGCTCGAACGCCTCGTGCAGGTTCCGCTCGGAGACGCCGAGGTAGGGGTCCATCACGTCCTCGATCCGGACGTTGACGAACGGCAGCCCGCACTCCCCCGCGGTCGCCCGCGCGAGCAGCGTCTTGCCGCAGCCGGGCGGCCCGTACAGCATCACGCCGCCGCCGGACTTCCGCCCGTACTTCTCGTACAGCTCCGGGCGGCTCTGCGGCAGGATCACCATCCGGTGGATGACCCGTTTGATCTCGTCCATCCCGCCGACCTGGTCGAAGGTGGTGGACTCCTTCACCAGCTCCTGCTCGTACGCCGTCTCCGCCTCGGGGCCGACCTTGATCCGGACGCCGCTGCGCTCCGCGATCATCCCGTCGACGAGCTGCTGCAGCCGCCCGGTGCCCTCGACGACGCCGCGCTGGCGAGCCGCCTCGAGCAGGTTCCGCAGCAGGGCGAGCCGCCCGTTCGCCGCGGCCAGCTCACCGACCGGCACGAACTGGTCGTCGGGCAGCCCCTGGTGGTCGAGGAGGACGACGTACTGGTCGAGCGCCTCCTCGGTCGCACCCGCGGCGTTCAACGACTCCGCGAGCACCAGCCGGAGCAGTACGTCGTCCGGGTTCGCCTCGACCGCCTTGCGCAGCGCGTCGATCCGGTCACTACTCATGAGGAGCCCCATCTCCGGTTGATCCAGCGGCGGACGAGTGGTGGGACGACCCAGGAGTACACGCAGAACGCGAGCCAGATCATCGCGAACGCGAACGACAGCGGGGCGGCGCCGACGGCGCGGAGACCGTAGATCACCGCGACCGCGCCGACCCAGACGATCAACGGGTTCACCCGCGCGAACGGCCGCAGCGGCAGCATCAGCGGGTGGTTGAACAGCTTCGCCTCGCGGGCCGCTGTCCGCAGATCCTCGTCTCCGGGCTGCGCGGCGGCGGCCGAGCGGAGCGAGTCGTACCCGGCGCGGGAGTCACCGGTCAGCATCGACGCCGTACCGTGCAGGGCGCGCGCGTTCGGGTCCTCCGGGTCGTAGGCGAGCGCCTCGGTGCTGTGGCGGTGCATGTCGCGGTCCTTGCCGAGCGCGAACGCCACCTGCGCGCGGGCCGCCGACACCGCGACGCTCTCCGGCGCGTGCGACGCCGCCCGCTCGACGAGCGCGCTCGCCTTCTCGGCCTGCCCAGCCGCGAGGCACACGTGCGCGTACCCGAGCAGCAGGTCCGGATCATTCGGGTCGAGGCTCAGACCCTGCAGGAACGCCGCCTCGGCCTCGGGCAGCCGGCCCTCCGACCGCAGCGAGGACCCGAGCACGTGCAGCATCGCCGGGAACGGACCGTGGTGCGCCAGGCCGTCCCGCAGTACCTCGACCGCCTCCTCGTTCCGCTCGAGCGCGTGCAGCGCGGCACCGCGGAACAGGTACGCGCGGTAGTCGACGGCCGCCTCGCCCGACAGGCCCCGCAGCTCGTCCAGCGTCCGCTCGGGACGGGCGATCCGCAACCAGTGCGCGGCCATCTGCAGGCGGGACTCACTCGGATCGTTCACCAGATCACCGTCACCAGAAGGAGGATCAATGCCTCGGTGATCGCGCCACCGATCGTCGCCGCGATCCCCACGCCCCACAGCGACCGGTACTCCGCACCGCGCAACTGGAACGCCCGGTCCATCGGCCGCTGCAGCCGGATCTGCGCCATGCAGCACAGCACCGCCACCACCCGGATCCCGACCCGGAGCCCCGACAGCACTCCGGCGTCGGAGTACAGCAGCATGAACACCGCGACCACCACCAGGAGGCCGGCCAGCCCGGACAGCAGGATCAGCCGGCGCTTCGCGGCGTCCACCCCGAGCCGGCCCGCGTTCAGGTACGCGACCACCGTGGACGCGATCACGCCACCGAAGAACGCGACGTACGTCTGCGACATCAGCCGCCAGGGCCGGGCCGACATGTTCACGCCGGCGCCGATCGTCGGGCGCAGGAGATCGTCCGGCATCGGGCTCCTAGTGCTGGGCAGGTTCGCTCGCGCAGTGTATAGCCTGTGCGGATGAGCGAGAACTGCATCTTCTGCGGGATCGTGGCCGGAACCATCCCCTCGACCCGGGTGGCGGAGACGGAGCGGGCGATCGCGTTCATGGACATCGCGCCGGCGACCCCCGGTCACCTGCTGGTGATCCCGCGGGTGCACTCGACCGACCTCCGCGAGGCCGCCCCCGAGGACCTGACCGCCGCCACCCTGCTCGCCCAGTCCCTGGTCGGCCGCGTCATCGACCGCCTCGACGGCGCGACCGGCGCGAACCTGCTGAGCTGCATCGGCGCCGACGCCTGGCAGAGCGTCTTCCACACCCACCTGCACGTCATCCCCCGCTACCCGGACGACCCGATGGTCCTCCCCTGGAAGCCGGAGTCCGGCAACCTCGACGAGATCAAGGCCGTGCACGAGAAGCTCACCTGACGAAGACCCCGCGAAGATCCTGCACCAGCAGGTCCGGCGCGTCCTGGGTGGCCCAGTGGCTGCCGCGGTCGAACTCGTGCCAGGACACGATGTTCGCGTGGTCCCGCTCCGCGAACCGGCGGAGCGGCCGGAAGTCGAACGCGAAGCTCGCCAGCGCCGTCGGTACGGTCGTCGGCTCCTGCGGGTGCTCCGCGTGCTTGTCCTCGTAGTAGAAACGCGCTGACGACGCACCGGTGTTCGTCAGCCAGTAGATGGTCGCGTTCGTCAGCACGTGCTCGTCGCCGCAACTGCTGAGCAGCTGCGCGATCCACGCGAGCTGCCCGGTCGGCGAGTCGGCCAGCGCATGCGCGAGGTTCTGCGGCGCCTGCTCCTGCAGCTTCGCGTACGCACCCATGTTCTCGTTGAAGAACTGCAGGAACTTCAGGTAGCCCTGCTCCTCCTCGGTCAGGTTCTCCAGCTCGGCCGGATCCCCGCTCGGGAACGAGAACAGCTGCGTCACGTGGACGCCGATCACGTGCTCCGGGTCGATCCGGCCGAGCTCCGGCGCGACGTAGGACCCCGCGTCGTTGCCGTGGGCGCCGTACCGCTCGTAGCCGAGGCGGCGCATCAGCTCGGCCCAGGCGGCCGCCACCCGGTACCTGTTCCAGCCGCGGTCCTTCGTCGGGCCGGAGAAGCCGAAGCCGGGGATGGTCGGGATGACCAGGTGGTACGCCTGCTCGCCGTTCCGCGGGTTCGTCAGCGGCTCGATCAGGTCGACGTACTCGAGCGAGGTGTTCGGCCAGCCGTGCGTGAGGATCAGCGGGATCGCGTCCGGGTCGGCCGAGCGGACGTGGAAGAAGTGCACGGTCTGCCCGTCGATCTCGGTCACGAACTGCGGGTACGCGTTCAGCCGCTGCTCCCACGCCCGCCAGTCGTACGACGTCAACCACTGCTCGGTCAGCCGCCGTACGTAGGACAGCGGTACGCCGTACTCCCACTCCGGCGGTGTCGGACCGGTCTGTACGGCGCCGGTGTAGTCGATGTCCAGCTCGTTCGCCCACCGCGTCCGGGTCAGCCGGCTCCGCAGGTCGTCCAGGTCGGCCTGCGGGATGTCGATGCGGAAGGGTCGGATCTCGGTGTTGTTCGTCATGTCGTCAATCTAGGAACCCATTAGGCGAGTTAGCTTCCTAATGGTCTGCGAGACTTTCGGCATGATCGAGACATCGGCGCGGTTGCTGAAGCTGCTCACGCTGCTGCAGTCGCCTCGGGACTGGACGGGTGCCCAGCTGGCGGAGCGGCTGCAGGTCAGCCCGCGGACCGTGCGGAGCGACGTGGAGCGACTGCGGTCGCTCGGTTATCCGGTAGACGCGACCCGTGGTTCGGTGGGCGGCTACCGACTCGGCGCGGGTGCCGCATTGCCTCCGCTGTTGCTGGACGACGACGAGGCCGTGGCGGTGGTGATCGGGCTCCGCAAGGCCGCGGGCGTTGCCGGTGTCGAGGAGATGTCGCTGCGCGCGTTGACGAAGTTGGAGCAGGTACTGCCGTCGCGGCTCAGGCGGAGGGTCAGCACGCTCGCCAGCTACACGGTCCAGGTCCCGGCGGACGAGGCGGGGCCGCAGGTCGACCCGGAGGTCCTCACCCAGCTGGCCGGGCTCTGTCGGGACCGCGAGCAGCTGCGTTTCGACTACCTGTCTCACGACGGTACGGCGTCCCTGCGGCGGGCGGAGCCGCACCGGCTGGTCAACTGGGGGCGGCGCTGGTACCTGGTCGCGTTCGACCTGGAGCGGGACGACTGGCGAACGTTCCGGGTGGACCGGGTGCGGCCGCGGATCCCGACCGGTCCGCGATTCGTCCCGCGCGAGCTGCCGTCGGGCGGGGACGTGGCGGCGTACGTGTCGCGGGGCGCGGCCGCGGCTGCCTGGCGATACAAGGCGTCGGTGGAGGTCGCCGTACGGGCGTCTGTGTTGGCTGAGCGGTTGACGCCCGCAGTGGGGGTGGTCGAGCCGATCGACGACGGGCGGTGTCTGCTGCGGACCGGTGCGGACCGGGTGGAGAGCTTGGCGGTGCGCTTGAGCTTGCTGGACGAGGACTTTGTGGTGGTGGAGGGTCCGCCGGAGCTGACGGCGTACCTGGAGAAGCTGGCGGAGCGCTATCGGCGGGCGACCAGTTCGTAGACCGACAGGAGCTCCGGGAGCAGGACGGACCAGTCGTAGCCCGGTGCTGCGGCCAGCCCATTGGCACGAAGGCTCTCGCGCCGCACCGGGTTGTCGAGGAGCCGGAGGGCTCGGGCGGCCAGTTCCGTCACGTTGCCGGGCTCGAACAGCTCCCCCAAGCGCCCGCCCTCCAGGACGGTGCGGAAGGCGGGGAGGTCACTGGCGAGGACCGGAGCCCCGGCGGCCATCGCCTCCAGCAGGACGATGCCGAAGCTCTCACCACCCAGATGCGGGGCGACGTACACGTCCGACCCGGCCAGCATGTCGGCCCGCGCCTCGTCGTCGATCGCGCCCAGGAACAGCACGTTCTCGTGCGGTACCGGGATGTCCGCGTGCCCGGCGCCGGCGATGAGGATCTTCAGGTGCGGGCGCTCGGCCAGCAGCAGCGGTACGGCGTCCAGCAGGACGCTGAGGCCCTTGCGGGGTTCGTCGAGGCGGCCGAGGAAGCTGATAGTGCCGTCGGCGCCCATCCACTCGGCGCGCGGGCTGCCCTTGAAGCGCGCGGTGTAGAGGCCGTTCGGGATCACCACGGCCTCGCCGCCGACGTGCTGCACCATCATCGAGCGGGCGTTCTCCGAGACGGCGATCCGCGCGTCGATCTTCTCCAGCGCCGGGCGCAGCAGACTCGATGCGACGCTCATCGCCCGGGACCGCACCTGCCAGGTGTGGAACGTGGCGACGAACGGCCCGTCCGCGGACCAGAGCGCGATGATCGACGCGCTCGGCGTGGTCGGCTCGTGCACGTGGACGACGTCGAAGTCGCCGTCGGCGAGCCAGTTCTTCACGCGGGCCGCCGTCCGCGGGCCGAACGTCACCCGGGCGACCGACCCGTTGTACGGGACGCCGACCGCGCGGCCGGACGAGACGACGTACGGCGGCACGTTGTCGGCGTCGTCGACCGGGGCGAGCACCGACACCTCGTGTCCGAGCCCGAGCAGCGCCTCGGCGAGGTCGCGGACGTGGTTCTGCACCCCGCCGGGCGTACCCAGCGAGTACGGGCACACCACGCCGATCCTCACCCTTAGATTGTTACTGGTCGAGGAAGATGCGCTGCAGCATGTGCCAGTCCCCCGGGTGCTCGGCGATCCCTCGGGCGAAGGCGTCCGCGCAACGCTGGGTCATGCCGGCCGCCGTGTCCGGCTCGATCGTGTCGTGGAACGTGATCACCAGGTCCGGCCCGTCGTAGTGCAGCGTCGCCGGAATCAGCGGCGCGCCCGTCTTCAGGCTCAGTGCGGCCGGCCCGACCGGCATCCGCGACGGCCGGCCGAAGAACGTCACCGGTACGCCGCGCTCGGACAGGTCCCGGTCGGCCACCAGGCAGACGAATCCACCCGCCCGCAACCGGTCCGCGAGTACGGCGGTCACGTCCTCGTCGCCGCCGGTCAGCGGCAGCACCTCCATGCCGAGCCGCTTGCGGTACGCGATGAACCGGTCGAACAGCGACTCCGGCCGCAGGCGCTCCGCGACCGTCGACACCGGCATCCCGGTCAGCCCGGCCCAGGCGCCGGCGTGGTCGTAGTTCGCCAGGTGCGGCAGCGCGCAGATGACGCCCTGCCCGGCGGCGTACGCGTCCCGCAGCAGCTTCTCGTTGACGGTCCGGACCCGGCCGACGATCTGCTCGTCCGACCATTCCGGCAGCCGGAACGCCTCCTGCCAGTAGCGCAGGTACGACCGCATCCCGGCGTGGGTCAGCGCGTCCAGCTCGGCATCGGTGGCGTCCGGCCGTACGGCGGCCAGGTTCGAGCGCAGGCGCCGTACGCCGCGGCCGTTCCGCGCGTACGTCCGGTCGGCCACCTTCGCGAACAGCCAGGTCACGGTCCGCTCGGGCAACCGCCGTACCAGGGCCCAGGCGAGCGCGAACGCCAGGTCGACGGCCCGCTGCCGGGCGGCCTCCATCAGGACTCGAGGTCGTTCTTCGCCGGGTCGGACATGACCTGCTTGCGGACCGAGAGCGACCGCTGGACCACCGTGATCGTGCTCGCCACGGCGACGTACCAGATCACGAGCTCGAGCAGGATCGGCAGGTCGAACAGGTCCGAGAAGAACGCCAGGATCAGCGTGAACACCAGCCGGTCGGCGCGCTCGGCGAGCCCGCCGCTGGCCTTCAGGCCGAGGCTCTCCGCCTTGGCCCGCGCGTACGACGTGACCGCGCCCATCACCAGCGCCCACAGCGTCACCGCGGCCATCAGCGTGGAGTCGCCGGCCTTCGAGTTGGCGTAGTACATCACGAGGCCGCCGTAGATCGCGCCGTCGGCGATCCGGTCCAGCGTCGAGTCCAGGAACGAGCCCCATTTCGAGGACGTCCCCGAGGTCCGGGCCATGTAGCCGTCGATCAGGTCGGAGAACACGAACAGCGTGATCACCAGGACGCCGATCCACAGCTGCCCGCGCGGGAAGAAGATCAGCGCACCGGCGGACACCCCGATGGTGCCGACGAGCGTGACCATGTCGGCGCTCACGCCGAGCTTGAGCAGGAGGGTGGCGATCGGCGTGATCACCTTGGTCCAGAACTGACGGAATCTGTTAAGCATGGCAGCGCGATCGTAGTTCACCCGGGTCACCATCCGATGACGAGGCACGACTTTCAGCCTGCGACCGAGCCTTTCAGGGGCGATGCTGGGTGCTGGAGGAGGTGACGCATGCGACGACAGCTGGCCGGCGCGCTCACTCTCCTGCTGCTGACCAGCGGCTGTGCGGTCGCCCAGCGCGCGAACGGCACGGCCCCGGCACCGGTCGAGCCGACGACGGTGCTCCCGACCGCGGTCGCTCCCGCCCAGCCCGAGGGCCTCGACGGTACGGCGGGAGCCCCCGGGCCGCAGGTGTGTACGGCGATCACACGAGCCCTGACCACCCGTCTGGAACACCCGGTGACCGCGAAGCCGAACGCCTGGAACGACGGCGGCCTGCCCTCGATGGACCTGTGCACGCTGCTCGTCGACGGGCGACCGGTCACGATCGGCGTCAGCGCGCTGCCGAGCCGCCCGGACTCGCTCGTCCGGCTGATGCGGGACGCCGGCGGCGTCGAGTCGCTGCCCGAGCTCGGCCCGGAGGCCCTGATCGGCGAGTCCCGCCTGGTCTTCCACGCCGACGGCCACGCGGTCCGGGTCACCCCCGCCGGCGGCATCGACCTCGGTACACCGGACGGCATCAGCCGGGCCACGGCCGTCGCGATCGCCGAGGCCGCGCGGGACGCCGCACCACGCAGTCTGCGGCCCGCACGACAGGTCGACGAGACGTGCCAGCTGTCCAACGCCGCCGCCGAGCGGTTCGTCCGCGCCCAGGTCCGGCTGCGCCGCGACTACCGGGTGAAGGGCGCGCTCACCTGCATCTGGGGAACCGCCGACGCCACGGTCTCGATCGTCGAGGCCTTCGACCAGAAGACGATCCCGGAAGCCGAGCAGATCCCGCCGCCGGGCTTCGCCCCGCTGGGCGATCCCGGCTACTACCTCCCCCAGACCCCCGAACTCGTTTTCCGCCAAGGCCGCCGCGTCGTCCGGGTCACCGCCCTCACCGACCCGCCGCAGCCGGTCAGCCTCGACACCCTGACCACGTTGGTCGACCCAATGCTCCCGCTGTTCCTGCGTTGACCAACTTTCCGGTCCAGACCGGCATCCAACCATCATCGATCATCAATGGGGGTGGTGGAGAATGCGCAGGTTTCTCGGGTACGGCGGGCTGCTGACGGCCGGAGTACTCACCATGGGGCTGCTCACGCCGGACACGGCGACGGCTGAGCAGAGCGGGACGACGGCGCCGTGCAGGATCTCGGTCGGTTCGGTGACGGCCGCCGGGGATCATCGGATGCAGACGTTCACCGCGACGGCGCCGGTCACGAAGGTCACCGACAAGGTCGTCGCGAAGGGCGTCTACGCGCCGGGGCAGGCGAGGATCAGTTCCCAGCTCCGGTACGGCATGGGGGAAGGCTCGGAGCTGCACATCGGGAACGCCGTACTGGGCTCCATCCTGTACAACGTCTCCTACCGGACACCGGCCGGCGGCGGTGCGCTACTGGAGAAGTACCTCACGCGGATCGGGCCGGGCTGGCAGAACTACCGCAGCTACGACCTGACCGGGTTCGGCTTGCGGGACACGGCCTGGTCGCTGAACAACAACGGCAACATGGAACGCCGGACCATCGAGACCGTCGAGGGCCGGCAGTACTACCACTACGACGGCGTGCTTGGGAACTTCCCGTACACCAAGGGGATCGCGCAGATCAGCCAGACGGCGACGTACGACACGTTCCTGATGTCACGCAGCGACGGGAAGCTGACCACGGTACGGTTCTCGGCGGTCCGCGGGAAGCCCCTGCGGACCGAGGTGAAGCCTGTCCGTACGTCGACCTGGCAGGTGTTCGAGACCCTGGTCGCGGCACCGTGCGGGAAGGGCTCGATCCTGCTCGGCATCGACCGGGACACCGGCAACGGCTACCTGTACTCCGTTGGGCACGCCAACGGACTGGCGACGACCGTCCAGGGCCTCGGCAAGGTGCCCGCGACGTTCAAGGACCCGGTCTACTTCCGCTGGGCCGCGTTCGGCGATCCGCTGCTCGCCGGGGACTGATCACGGCCAGGACTTGGCCAGTAGTGCCCGGGTGTCGGAGAGGAGCTGCGGGAGGACCTTCGTACCGGCGATGACCGGCATGAAGTTCATGTCGCCGGACCAGCGCGGTACGACGTGCTGGTGCAGGTGAGCGGCGATGCCGGCGCCGGCGATCTCGCCCTGGTTCATGCCGATGTTGAAGCCGTGGGCGGCGGCCAACCGCGGCCCCGCCGGCCACCGCCGGCCGGGGGGGGGGGGGCCCAACGGGGGGGACAGGGGGGGGAGCAAGGGTGTGTTAGGGGCGGGCCG